>DASCQC010000024.1:0-58032 GCA_036012865.1 Gammaproteobacteria bacterium | reverse complement strand
AGGGTCAAACTGAAGTGATGGATAAGTTATGGGGATGGGCGAAAGAGCTAGAAAAAGAACAAGAGATGCTTGAGGCTGATGATTATGCTGGGTTTAGATCGGCGTGTGAAAATGGTCATGTTATAATTGTAGATAAGTTATGGGGATGGGCGAAAGAATTAGGAAAAGCAGAAGAGATGTTAGCAGCTGATGATTATGCTGGGTTTAGATGGGCGTGTGAAAATGGTCATGTTGGAATTGTAGATAAGATATTGGGATGGGCGAAAGAACTAGGAAAAGAACAAGAGATGTTAACTGAGAAAAACGAAGGATTTAGTTGGTCTTGTAAGAATGGTCAAACTGAAGTGATGGATAAGTTATGGACGTGGGCGAAAGAGCTAGAAAAAGAACAAGAGATGATAGCGTCGGATAATTATATTGGATTTAGAAGGGCTTGTTATAAAGGTCAGACTGAAGCGATGGATAAGTTATGGACGTGGGCGAAAGAACTAGGAAAAGAACAAGAGATGCAAGCGTCGGAAAATCATACTGGATTTAAAATGGCTTGTTATGGAGGTCAGACTGAAGTGATGGATAAGTTATGGGGTTGGACGAAAAAACTAAAAAAAGCCGAAGAGATGCTAGTATTTGAAGATTACATGGTGTTTGGACTTGCGTGTGAGAAGGGTCAAACTGAAGTGATGGATAAGTTATGGGGATGGGCGAAAGAACTAGGAAAAGAACAAGAGATGCTAGCGGTGAGTAATTATTCTGAATTTGGTATAGCTTGTGAGAAGGGTCAAACTGAAGTGATGGATAAGTTATGGGGATGGGCGAAAGAGCTAGAAAAAGAACAAGAGATGCTTGAGGCTGATGATTATGCTGGGTTTAGATCGGCGTGTAATAATGGTCAGACTGAAGTGATGGATAAGTTAAGAGGGTGGGCGAAAGAATTAGGAAAAGAACAAGAGATGCTTGAGGCTGACGATTATGCTGGGTTTAGTTTAGCTTGTAATAATGGTCAGACTGAAGTGATGGATAAGTTAAGAGGGTGGGCGAAAGAATTAGGAAAAGAACAAGAGATGCTAGCAGCTAGAAATCACTTAGGAACTCAATCTGCTTGTGAGAAAGTTCAGAAGGGTGCATTGCCAAAGATTAGTGCTAATTCTATGCAAGTGGATAACCTTACTAATCCTAAAATTGGTGCCCTGGGACTGTTTGAAGATGGGGCAACAAGTAAGAAAAGGGCAGCTGAAAATAAAAAACAGGAGGTTGCTTCAAATAATCAAAAACCAAAGTTTGAATAATTAAGATATATTTCTGTGAATTATATAGAATTCATGGTTTGTTGAATATATCAGGTTGATTTATAGGATAAGTTTCAAATTCTTTACTGTGGGTAAACGTTAAGATAATTATGTCGTGTGGTTAAAGTACTATTTTAGCTCAATCAAGCATACACCATTTTAGATTATTTGATGAACATATTTCTATCTTATTCAGTTGATCTTGATCTGCATGCAGAAAAAAAGCTATAAAGGAGATATTATTAAAAGCTTTTAAAGTAGCTGGCGTAATAAATTATATCAAATTGATATGTATGTAAATGGTATAAGTTATTTTATCTTTAAATCTTAGAGTCAGTATTGATGTGAAAGAATAGTTATGCTCGTTCAATGTTCAACACTCAAATTGTGATATATTTAAGGTGTTTATTAACGTACTCATGATGTCTATCAATACACATTATATTCTATATGGCACTGTTCTAGTTTACTTTTATGTCTATATAATCTAAAGTTGTCATCGATAATATGAGGTTGTAATAATGATGAGTATAAGTGAACTGTTAAGCGATGAGCTGTTAAATCTGATAAACTCATCAAGTGAATCATCTTGCATTGAATTCTGGAATAAGATTTTACCATCAGAGCAAAATAAAATACAGGTAGATGAATTATTATTAAAATCTTGTGAAAAGGGTTATCTGGATTTTGTTAGGGTATTGATTGGTAATGTTACATCAAATGGTGATTTCATTATTCATAATGTCAAGAATGACAAGGGAGAACGGTTAATTCATAAAGCAGCCGAGAGTGGATCCATAGATCTATGTAAATATTTGGTGGATGAATTAGATGTTAACTGTAACTTGTTAACGAGTCATCATACTCATGCGATAGACTATGCTGCTCAGGCAGGGCATAAAGATCTATGCTTGTGGTTTATGAGAGTTAAAAACATATACCTTACCGAAAACTTGAGTGAGAGGAAAGGAATATACCTATTAGTTTGGGCTATACGAGGAAATAATAAAAAACTCATTAACATCGTAATAAATGATATTGAAAATATCAAAGCTTGTAACCTTAATGATTACAAAGATATTTTAAATGACTTATTTCAATATCAACACTATTCAGTGTTTCTGGAGGCTTGTCATAATGGTCATGGTGGTATTGTTGATAAGTTAAGGGGATGGGCGAAAGAGCTAGAAAAAACTCAAGATATGCTTGAAGGTGGTGATTATGGTGGGTTTAGATTGGCTTGTCATAATGGTCATGGTGGTATTGTTGATAAGTTATGTGCGTGGGCGAAAGAACTAGGAAAAGAACAAGAGATGTTAGCAGCTGATGATTATGGTGGGTTTAGATTGGCTTGCAATGATTATAAGACTGAAGTTCTTGATAAGTTATGGACGTTGGCGAAAGAACTAGGAAAAGAACAAGAGATGTTAGCAGCTGATAATTATGCTGGGTTTAGATGGGCGTGCAATGATTGTAAGACTGAAGTTCTTGATAAGTTATGGACGTTGGCGAAAGAACTAGGAAAAGAACAAGAGATGTTAACAGTTGATGATTATGTGGGGTTTAAATTCGCATGTAACAAGGGTCAGACTGAAGTTCTTGATAAGTTATGGGGATGGGCGAAAGAGCTAGGAAAAGAACAAGAGATGTTAGCAGCTGTTCATTATGCTGGGTTTAAATTCGCATGTAATAATGGTCAGACTGAAGTTCTTGATAAGTTATGGGGATGGGCGAAAGAACTAGGAAAAGAGCAAGAGATGTTAACAGTTGACGATTATGCTGGGTTTAGATGGTCCTGTGAAAATGGCCATTTTGGTGTTTTAGACAAGTTAAGGGGGTGGGCGAAAGAGCTAGGAAAAGCAGAAGAGATGTTAGCAGCTGATGATTATGCTGGGTTTAGATTAGCGTGTGAAAATGGTCATGTTGGAATTGTAGGCAAGTTATGGGGATGGGCGAAAGAACTAGAAAAAGAGCAAGAAATGTTAGAAGTTGACGATTATGCTGGGTTTAGATTAGCGTGTGAAAATGGTCATGTTGGAATTGTAGGCAAGTTATGGGGATGGGCGAAAGAATTAGGAAAAGAGCAAGAGATGTTAGCAGCTTTTGATTATGAGGGGTTTAGATTAGCTTGTCATAATGGTCATGGTGGTATTGTTGATAAGTTAAGGGGATGGGCGAAAGAGCTAGGAAAAAATCAAGATATGCTTGAAGGTGGCGATTATGCTGGGTTTAGATTGGCTTGTCATAATGGTCATGGTGGTATTGTTGATAAGTTATGTGCGTGGGCGAAAGAACTAGGAAAAGAACAAGATATGCTTGAAGGTGGCGATTATGCTGGGTTTAGATTGGCTTGTCATAATGGTCATGGTGGTATTGTAGAAAAGTTAATAAAATGGTCACAGGTGTTAAAGATAACCGATGAGATGATAGCCTATGATGATTATATAGTGTTTAGAGAGGCCTGTATCAAAGGTTATGCTGATATTGTTGATAAATTATTGACATTTACTCATGGGAAAGAACAAAAAATGCTGGCAGTCAAAGAATATTCTGGATTTAGAGATGTATGTAACTATGGCCATGTTAATTTGATAAGGAGTTTATGGAGTAAGTTTACTAAAAAACAGAAAGATACAGTTATATTGTGTATGGAAATTGATATCAGGGATGATGGTGAATTAAATCGTAAGCATGAAGGGTGGCAATGTTTTTATAGCCTACTAACACCCATTCAGAAATTACAGTTTCAATCGAAAAATATTAACATAGAATTAATTAATGAATTAATAAAAATGGAGCAAGCTCAAATAATATTTAGATGGGTAATGGATGTCATACATGATAAAATACTTTTGGAAAACGAAAATATTAATCGATTAGACGAGGTCATCTTTAAAGTTTATTTTGATAGGATTTCAAAGATGATTGTCGAAGCTCCCATCATAGAGAATAGAGTTTTATTGGTACATTACTTTGACGCGTGTCTCAAACATTTTAAAAAGATAGGCAATCAAGTTCACACGAAAAAATCAATGATTGAATATGCTATTAAAACAGGAGATATAAATATTATTAAATCTGTACTGAGTATGTCGGATGTTATTCAATCCATTGATTCGTTATCCATCATTGATCATATAAAAGTTCTGCAGGATATTTCGATAATGGAGCATCTTCAACTATCGAATCAAGAGATAAGTAGCTTAACAAGCGAGATTTTCATACAAACCTATATTGAAGTTCTATGTGATAAATTGGAAACATTCAATGTTGATGAGATTCAAAATATATTTAAAGTGTTTAAAACTCAAAGTTCAATTTTGCAAGTGATGGAGGAGATGGAACCTAATGAAGCTCTAAATTATTTGAAGGCAAATTTTTACTTTCAATTACTAGACGAAACTCCATTGATAGATGAAGATAAAAAAGATTTTGAAGTAAAAATAAAGGAAAGGTACAGATTATTCAGATTATTAAGTGTCTATCCATTATCCGAGTTTGTACTTAAGGATGATATGGGTGCAGTTATAATTAAAGTGATAGATTGGGCTGGCCAGTTTTCAACGGCCCAATCTCTTGAAAAGACTAATCACAATGAAGCTTGGGACTACTTGAAAACAATGATTCCAACGGAATATTTAGATATAAAATCATCAGATGGTGCCGAGGTGATAAAAATAAAATGCAAAAAATATATTATGCAAAATAAGAGTCATAATGGTTCATTGCACGAGATAATAGATGTTGCTATGCAAAAACAATGTAACGAAAAGACGAAAAAGAGAGCTGGGGCTGATGTATTGGAACCGGAAGCAAAACGACTCAAATCTGATGAAGCGCATTGCGATATAAGTTTCAACGATATTTCTGCAGGATGTTCTGATAAAGGAGTGTTGTCAGCTGCAGAACCAAGCTCTAAATATTCATCAAATGATCATAAAAGTCGATTGTTTGATGACCCTGGTTCTGCTGCATGTTCTGATGAGGGGCAGACCTTTAGGTTTGGAAATAACTTCAGAAACTGAGTTTAATGGATTGATGACACTCTGTGACTAAGCTTTTTGATGAATCCAGTCTAGTTAAAAAGCTAAGAGAAGTTTTTAGTTGCTAAGACATTGTAAGATGAATTTATCATTATAATTTATAGGCTTTCTCTTGGATCAAAATAGATAGTACAGCATTCGTTAATCTGAAAAGGATTGATAGAACACCCATTTACATTTAACAGTTTTGATTTATAATTTAAAGATTTTAAAATACAAGTTCGACAACTTGAAAGATAACTATTTTATAGGTATCCTTTAGGGTAAGATTTAACGAGGAATATTATGAGCAAACCGACTATTAAAGTTGCTATAACGGGTGCAGCTGGCCATATAGGCTATGCATTATTATTTAGAATTGCTTCAGGGCAAATGTTTGGCTTGGATCAGCCTGTTGAGCTATCTTTACTAGAATTAGAAAGTGTCTTGCCTGCATTAAAGGGTTTACAAATGGAGCTTGAAGATTGTGCTTTTCCATTACTTCATAAAATCACCATTACCAGTGATCCTCTGGTAGGTTTTAAAGATGCAGATTGGGCTTTATTGGTTGGGTCTGTTCCTCGTAAACAAGGAATGGAGCGTTCTGATTTATTAAAGATTAATGCTAATGTTTTTAAAGCCCAGGGCCAAGCATTGAACGAAGTTGCCTCCAGAAACGTTAAAGTGTTTGTCGTGGGTAATCCTTGTAACACCAATGCCATGATAGCCCAAAATCATGCACCAGATTTAAATCAGCACCATTTTTATGCGATGACAATGCTTGATGAAAACAGAGCAAAAGCTCAGATCGCTATTAAATCCAATAAACCCGTTGAATCTGTTAAGAATATGATTATTTGGGGTAATCATTCTGCAACACAGTTTCCTGATTTTATGAATGCAAAGATTGATGGTCAACCTGTAACAGATATTATCCACGACAATGAATGGTTACATGCCGAGTTCATCAAGACAGTTCAACAAAGAGGTGCGGCAGTGATTAAGGCCAGAGGAGCTTCTTCGGCTGCTTCAGCTGCCAATGCTGTGGTAGATGCCGTTAAAGCTATTCACCTTGGCTCATCAACTCCTTTTTCAGTCGGGGTGTACTCTGATGGCCAGTATGGAGCTAAAGAAGGTCTCAATGTATCTTACCCCTGTATCTCAGTCAATGGAAAGGTCGAGGTTCTAACGGATTGGAAACATGATGAATTCTCACATCAGCTTATTCAGAGGTCGTTTGATGAATTGGCTGAAGAACAGAAAATTGTTCAAGATCTTGGTTTAATAGATGTTCTGGCCTGATCCTGTAGCCTTTTATGTAGGTTCACGCCCTATATATTGGTATGGTTTATCCTATCTATTAGGTTTTATTTTTGGCTTTACACGTTCGTTCTTTTGCGAGTATCGTCGACGATTGATGAGCACTATCCAACTGATAGATTGGATGATCTATTTAATCATCGGTTTAATGATTGGGTCTCGTTTAGGTTCAGTGATCTTTTATTACCGTGATTTGATGTTTGATCCTATTAGTATCATCTATCATGGGAAAGGTGGAATGTCATTCCATGGGGGATTGATTGGGCTTCTTATAAGTATCTATATTTTTAGCAAAAGAAATAACATTAATCCCCTAGATATGTATGATCTAGCAGCCAAATCGGCACCAGTAGGTATCTTTCTAGGTAGGCTCGCTAACTTTATTAACCAAGAAATGCCTGGAAGAGTGACTGATGTCTCGTGGGGCATTATCTACCCAAAAGTTGATGTTTTAACTCGACACCCATCTCAATTGTATGAAGCTTTTTTTGAAGGGTTCGTGTTGTTTGTATTGATTAATCTTTGGGATAGAAAGCATGAGTGCTCTTCTGGAACAAGAGCTGTTGTGTTTTGTTTACTGTACACAGTCATGAGATTTTTGCTGGAGTTTTTTCGTCAACCTGATTTAGGGTATTTATCTTTAGGCTTGACAATTGCACAATGGCTAAGTATTGCTATGTTTTTTCTTGCGATTATGTGGTATGTTTTTTATATAAGAGAGCCTGATGCAAAGTTACCTTATTAAAATTTTGTATAGAGTCCTTAATATCAGAGGGTACTTACAGTGAATCTATTGTATGTAGGCATAGATGACGATTCTATCTTGAGTCGAATCCATCATTTATTAAGGAATCAGTTAACTGTGTGTTGTAAAGATAGGTTGTTTGGTTCTTTTAGTTTGAACAACTTGAGGGTGTTTTATGTCTTGGCCTAGTCCTATCGCATTACAATTAGGGCCGGTCATAATTTATTGGTATGGTATAGCTTATCTAGCTAGCTTTTTCCTATGCTACTATCTTGCTTATTACTCGAATGAGCGTCAAGGCATTTTATCTGATAAAAACCTTTCAGACTATGTTAACTATGCTGTATTAGGGGTTGTTTTAGGCGGTCGATTCGGCTATGTCATCTTCTATCATCCAGATTGGGTTGTCCACTCGCCGATACGTTTATTGATGTTGTGGCAAGGAGGAATGTCTTTTCATGGAGGGCTAATTGGCTATTCAATCGCGACTTTAATATTTTGTCGAAAATACAATATTAATGTTTTACGTTTAATGGACCACTTTTCTCGTTGGATACCTATCGGATTGTTCTTAGGAAGGTTGGCTAACTTTATCAATCAAGAGTTACCCGGTCGTGTAACTGATGTTTCTTGGGGTATTATTTACCCTAGGATAGATGGCCTAGTTCGTCACCCATCACAGCTATACGAAGCTTTTTTTGAAGGGGTAGTTCTTTTCATCATTATAAATCTTTGGGACAGGTATAATCATTATCAAGCCGGAAGTAGGGCTGTCATGTTTATCTCTTTATATGCTGTCATACGATTCTTTTTGGAATATTTTCGAGAGCCTGATTTTCATTTAGGTTATTTAGCCTACGGTTTTACCATGGGTCAGTGGTTGAGCCTTCTGATGATTATGTTTTCTATCGTTTTTACTTACAGGGTTAAGTTCTATGATACAAGAGATTAATGATTCAATTATAGAGTTCCTTACAAAGCTCATGATGTATCTTTTCCAGCTATGCGTTAGACTTTCCTTGCTCCTTAAAAAAATATTGATTCGTTTTTATTTCCATTGCAAAACGATACTTTTGATCGTTAAATCCTGGGTTTTGATACAACTTGGTTTTGAAGATAAGCTTAAACCTCTAGTAATTAAAAAAGAAAATATTTTTGAAGTACCGTACGAAATGGAAATTCTAGGGACCCTTATTAAAGAATATTCAGGTATCAGTTCTTCACGCTTTTTTAAAGAAAAGATTAGACAGCCTGATTTCTCATTAAATAATGTTGATTTTAAAGGCTTTATACGAGAGTCCAAACAAATTCTACAAGACTTAGACGAACTTAAAGCAAGTGAAATTAATCAATTAAGAATAGCTATTACAGAACTAGGTCAGAATCTCAAATCGAAGAATCAACTCAATAATATTTTATTAAGTAATATCAATCTTACGAAGCTGGGAGATGAAGATTTAACACAATGGCTGCGGATGATGTGCAGTGAACCTTGTGGATTAATTTATTGGAACTTTAATTCGGTACCTGAAAATTTTTTCATAGGGTTAGCAAACAATACATTTGGTGAACGCATTCATTTAAACGTTAGTTTTAAATCCGCAGATATTAATAGTATTTTATCTCTACTGGTTATCAAAAACATGGAAGCTTTGACGTTAGATTTTAGTGGCCATAACAATTTCAATTCGAAATCTTTACAATCATTGTACGATTCTATATCTGCTGATACATGTCAGCACTTATCAAAATTAACGGTTCGTTTAAACAATGATACTAATTCTATTATCAAGTTCATTCAAGGTCTTGCAATCAATGGCTCTAAAGTTCAAAAGTTAATTATTGACTTAAAAGATGCTCAGTTAGAAGATGATAAAGAGAACTTAACGTCTTTTTTCAGTTCAGTTAATTCAATTTACGGTAAGCATGAATCATCCAAGGTGACCATTATCTTGAGTACTGAGTTAGAATACGAGCTAGAAGCATTTAATAATCGATCTAATACTCAGTCTATTATACCCATTGCTAGCAATCTTTTTATGACTCAAAAACTACCTGTTGATGAAGTGAATAAATCTCAAGGAGTATGTTTTGAATTGCCAGGTGTTCCGATATCTTTTCATCAATTTAATGCGAGTGTAGAAAAACATTAACAAATGCAATCAGTGAAAATCCAAACATGATAAACATGGCATCATTCCTCTTAATACCATTAAGCTCGCATTGGCAGTTTAATACCATATAGATAAATGTTCCTGCAGTAATGGCATTAAAATAAGCTAAAATATCCGGGGTAAAAAAGGTACCAATTCCAACGATTCCACCGACAATACCCAGTGGAGTCATTGAGGAAAAAATCAATAATATGGCATAGATGCCAAATGAATTTTTAATAAATTTAGATTGATTAATGATCAGAGCAAAACTTTCTAAGCCTTTATGGATGATCAAAGCTATCATCAGTAATATAGTCGTTTCATAATGCTTTGAAACTCCAAGGCATAGACCTTCAAGTAAGGCATGTATGGACAGTAACACCAAGAATATATGGGCATGGATTTGGGTTGGGTGTTTACTGTGAAAGGATTTCTCGATAATGGATGGAATGATTGCAAAAAAAACAATCGTTGTAAAAAACACCAAGTAGATCATATAGGTTTTTATAGATGTATGATGGGCGTAGTGAATAGCTTCTGGAAGTAAATGTAGAATAGCAATTCCTACAAAAATACCGTCAGCAAACAAATTAATATGATTAAATGACTTTTTTTCACTGGCTTGGCTTTTATATTTGATTGGAAGATAACCAAAACCATAGGATATAAAAAAGGTTAGAATAGATGTCATGGACTTGATGTATAATATCATGTTAAATCACTGAAAATGATATAAGTTATCACATTGGTTGTTTGATATCAACCAGAGTTTCATTAAAGTTTTATTGTAGATTATCTGGGAGCTTTCCTACCTGTTTCCAGTTAAATATATTTTTTTTAGGTGAGGGGATATCATAGGTTTGATCTTGTTTTTCTCTGATCTTTTGCGGGTATTTTTTAAGCTGTAATTTAAGTTTCTTAAGTGTTCTATCTGAAGATATTAATTCATTTAATAAAGTCTGGTTTTTAGGTTTAGCTACCATTAAAAAATTTTGGTTTGATGACTTAAGTTCTTTAATGTATATCTGAGTTTGTTGCATAATAACCTTGATAGGTGATGTTGTTAACATCGATTGAAGTTTTTGAGTGAATGATTTTTTTTCTTCTGATGAATCATAGACCACCGACTTTGCTAATTGCTTATTGTATTCAATTTGGGTGTATAATTGTAGACAAGCAAATTTCATGATCATATCAAGGTTTTCGATATTCGATTCTACTTCAGCAAGGTTAATGTTATGTTGTTGAGCAAAAGATTCTATCTCAGGAATTCGTATTATGTCGAAAACATCTGTGTTATGGGTTTTGAAGTCAAGCTTTAGTATTTTTGTTATTTCTTCATAACAGGTATTGAGAGCTGTCGTATAACTATCTAAAAATTCCTTATTAAGTTTTATGTTGTTAACCACTAGGTCATGAAACTCTTGAAATGCCTCATTGAGTTTGGAGGATTGTTCAATAATCAGCTGATTTATTTTGTCTACCTCTCCTGCAATTTCAACAATTTTATTGCTTCTGTTTTCAGAATTAGATTGCATTTGAATTTTATCAAAATCGATGTTATCAATGATTGTTTCTAGGTGGTTCAGCTCTTTTAATACCAGATTATAATAGCGCATAATTGAGATAAGTTCATTATTGGAGGGCGATAGCTTATTAAAAAAGAGTGCGATTGGACCGTCATAGAATAACTCTTTCACCATTTCAAAATGGACACCCTGTGACCCGGATAACATTTGAATTGATTGCTGCATTGACTGATTTAACCCAATTAATATCATGGATGTGCTAGAATCTCCGATTGTTTTATCTGCTTTTTTAGTAGACCCCATGTTACTCTCCTATCTTCAGTCTTATCCATTATAGTTTATTTTATTCATTATCGCTTATTTTATTTAAAATATTTATAAGCATTATTATGTTCTGATTAGGGTCACTTTCTTGATCTAAATGAATGGATATATTTAAAGGTCCTTGAATAGCCACGATTCCTTTTTCAATTAATTCCATCAGTGATTTCGTATTCAATTGAGTTTTATCTGTAAATTCTATTTCTGTAGTTTCGGATAGAATGGTGGCATGTTTTGCATACAGAGATTGGAGGTGTATTCTTAGTTTGGCTAAGTTAATAAGTATTAGGGTTGGCAGGGGTAATACTCCAAATTGGTCCTCTAATTCATCTATGATCTTATCTAAGTCTTGGGTAGACACTGTCGTGGCTATTTTATGATGGTAAGCAATCCGTTGGTGTGATTGTGAAATATATTCTTCTGGAATCGAGTGATGGATGTTGTGATCTATGCTTACCTTATCATCAGATAGTCCATCTGTTTGATTCAATGCCTTCTCTAAAAGAGTCATGTATAAATTATATCCTAGTTTGTGTATATGACCACTTTGTTCTTTTCCTAGAAAGGTGCCGGCACCCCTAATTTCAAGGTCTTGAAGGGCTATATTCATACCGCACCCTAACGATTGATTGTGAGATAAAGCCATGAGTCTTTGTTTCGATTCACCGGCTAAATTAGATAGGTCATTAACAAAAAAATAAGCGTAGGCTTGGTGATGTGATCGTCCAATTCTTCCCCGAATTTGATGCAATTGAGCTAATCCAAAATGGTCTGCATTTTCAATAATTAATGTGTTTGCATTAGGTATATCAATGCCTGCTTCAATAATAGTAGTGCAGAGTAGAATTTGAATTTCTTGCTGAGTAAAGCCTCTCATAATACTTTGAAGTTGAGGCTTGTTTAATTTTGCATGAAGAGTTTCGATTGAGATGCCCGGTAAGCAACGACTCAATACTTCCTTTTTACTAGATAGTTTATGAATAGCATTAATCAGATAGTAAACCTGGCCCCCTCTAAATATTTCCCGCTGGATGGCTTGAATTAAGGTGTCATTGTCCTGTTCCATAATAAATGTTTTGACGGGAACCCTTTTCGGTGGGGGGGATGCAATAATAGACATGGACTTAAATTTAGATAATGCCATGTTAAGTGTTCTTGGTATAGGGGTTGCGCTGAGTGCTAATTTATGAGCATGCATGAAAAGATGGTTAAGCTTTTCTTTTTGCTTAACTCCAAACTTATGTTCTTCATCAATAACGATCAATGCTATATTATTAGACGTTAACGATTGGTGTAGTATTTTATGTGTGCACACCAGGATGTCTATTTTGCTTTGATTAAAATTCTCAATGGTTTGGTTTGAGCTATTAAACCTATTGAGTATGCCAACTTTGATCGGCCAATGATGAAATCGGTTACAAAGGGACTCATAATGTTGCTCACATAATACAGTAGTTGGGGCAAGTAATACGCATTGAAACTGATTTAATGCTGCCACAAACATCGCTCTCATGGCAACTTCAGTTTTTCCAAAGCCAACGTCACCGCAGACCAAATGGTCCATGGGAACGGGCTGATTAAGCTTCTGGAGAATGGTTTGAATAGCACTTGATTGATCAGAAGTTTCCTCGTAGATAAATTCTTGTGCAAAGGCTGTCATTTCTTGAGGTGTGGGCAGTGGAATTCCTGTTAACTTCTTGAGTTCAGCATAATGCTGCATAAGCTCTTTGGCTAAAATATGTATTGACTCTTCAGCAATCTTTTTCTTGTGGCTCCATGAATTTTTGCCTAATTTATCTAGAGATAAGTTTTCAGTTTGACCTCTGTATCGACTGATTAAATCAATTCTATGTAAAGGCAGATAAATTTGTTGTCCGTTATTATATTCGATAATAATAAATTCATCATTACGGTTCTTTATTGCAATGGATTTAAGGCCTTGGTATAACCCAACACCAAAGTCCAAATGAACAATAGGGTCTCCAATGGAAAGTTCATTAAACTCAATCTTAGGGGGTGAAATTTGTTGATGGCTTGTTGTTTTAGTTTTAACGCCTGACGAAATGATATCGTCATCTCGGATAATCCAAATTTTTTCTTTAACCAACAAAAACCCTTCATGCAAATAACCGACAACTAGGTTAACTGGGTATTGAGTCTGTTTAGGGATATGAAAATGGTTTAAGGAATGGGGGTGAATGCTATGATGCTTCAAGATTGAGTCTAGGTAACTTTTACGAGTTTGATTTTGAAAAATTATGATGACAGTGTGATTGTCTTGAATAAGTTTGTTAAGTAGTTTGATATCCAACCCTTCATTAACTCTTGTTTTTTCTGGAATTGTTTGAGTGGTTGTCCCTTTGTTTTGCTCGGTAATGTGGTATGAGTTTTTACTTTCACTCAAGGTTAATATATCATCAGGGCTTTTAAATAATTGCTTGGGAGAAAGTTGGTTAGCTTTTTCATTAAATTGTTTCAAAGCTAGGTTATAAAATGATGTCGTTGATTCTAAGCTATTGGGAAGCCATATTTTAATACAATTATCATGAATATAATCAAATAGCGTAGAGGTTTCAGAATGAAATAAGGGTAAATAATATTCAATCCCACCGAACAGTTTTTGTTTAGTAAGTTTTGTCACCAATGTAGAGCTTGGCTCAAACGATAATTGTTGACTTCTCAATCTAAGGTCTTTAATAGAAGGAAAAATAAATTCGTGAGCAGGGAGTATTTTTATTAAACTGGAAGGTTTGTCTGAATGTTGGGACTCAATATCAATCGATCTTATTGTTTCAATTTGATTATCAAAGAACTCAATTCTGTAAGCAAGGGTCGATCCTGAAGGATAAATATCAAGCAGACACCCACGCACAGCATATTGACATGATTCATGAACATGATGTACTTTCTCATACCCATAGTAAGATAGCTTCGAAGTAAATAAATCTAAATCAAGTTCCTGGTTGATTGATAATTCTAAGCAGTGTTGAATAATAAAGTCAGGTGGTGGTAAAGGCATCATTAAGGTTGACGCTTTAGCAATAATGATATTCGGTTGTTGGCCATGAATTAATTGATTCAGTATTCTAAGTCGTTCTGAAATGATTTCAGGTAACGGTGAGAATGTATCGTAAGGAAGCGTTTCCCAATCTGGAAAAATAATGCTCTTTTTTTCGGGGCTGAAGAATTGTATCTCATCTTTAATTTGATTAGCCTGTCTGATGTCTGGAGTAATGACTAATAGGGTGTGTTTTAGTGTAGATAGCCATAGGCTAGATGAACTTCCTGATAGCCCATTGGTTTTGAATACACTCGTCTGATCGAGAATAGGCGTTGTTAGCGGGTTTACAATGAGGCTTTTCATGGGTTAACTTCTTGATCAATAACGGCACACCCTAGACATTCATTGTTATGGTAAAAAACGATGTATTGCCCGGGAGTAATTCCACGCTGTGCATGCGTGAAGTGAACATGCAAGATATCCTCATTGATACATTCAACTCGACACGTTTGGTGGGATTGTCGGTAGCGAATCTTGGCCTGTAGTTGAGAGGTTTTTGGTGCATTAATCCAATGAACTTTATGACAGGATAGAGATCGGTTGAACAGTGCAGGGTGATCCTTTCCTTGCCCTACATAGACAGTTTGTGTTGCGACATCTTTTTTTACAACATACCAGGGTTTTTGAGATTTTTTCTGACCCCCAATTTGTAAGCCTTTTCTTTGTCCTGTTGTGAAAAAAATTATTCCCCGATGTTCACCTAAAATATCACCGGTATCAATATCAATGATATGGCCAGGTTTTTCGAGCAAAAATTGGTTAAGAAAAGGAGCAAAAGGTTGTTCGCCGATAAAGCAAAGCCCAGTTGAATCTTTCTTGCTGGCTGTATTAAGGTTTATTTCGTGTGCAATATCTCTGACCTTGTTTTTTGTCATTTCACCCAACGGAAACATAACATGCCTTAATTTATCAGCATCAACGTGGGATAAAAAGTAACTTTGATCCTTGGATGTGTCATTAGCTTGTAGTAAGTGAGCTCCGTTATCCATTTTTATTTTAGCGTAGTGACCGGTTGCCATTTTTTCAAAACCCTTGTTTAAGCAATGTTGTAAAAATAGTTCGAATTTAATGTAGCGATTACATAAGATATCCGGGTTCGGAGTAAGGCCCTTTTGATAATCCAATAAAAATGGGGTAAATACTTTTGATTTATATTCAGATGAAAAATCTACAGTTTCAAAGTCAATGCCAAGTATCTTAGCTGCGGTTTCAGCGTCTTTTAAATCTTGTGATACCGAACACTTGGAATGATTATTAGGGTCTTGCCAATTGACCATAAATAACCCAGTGACTTGATACCCTTGCTTTTTAAGTAGGTAAGCTGCTACCGAGGAATCTACACCCCCTGATAAACCAATTGCAACCTTTCCTTTTTCTTTCATTGACATAAGGCCATAATTTTAATACTATTTGACCTGTTCTGTCCAGCGAAAAAGGATTCAAATGTTTGATAAGATTATTGTTCCAAATAGTGGTGAGTGTATTCAGGGTTCAGGTAACAGGGTTCCTAATAACCCAATTATTCCATTTATTGAAGGTGATGGTATTGGTGAGGATATAACTCCACCGATGAAAGATGTTGTCGATGCAGCAGTTCAAAAAGCTTACGGTTCAGAGAAAAAGATTGTTTGGATGGAAATTTTTGCAGGAGAAAAAGCTTGCAAAGTTTATGGTGCAGGCAGTTGGTTGCCAGAAGAAACACTCGAAGCCATCAAAAAATATAAAGTTGCCATAAAAGGACCCTTAACGACACCTATTGGTGGTGGTATTCGTTCTTTAAATGTTGCTTTAAGGCAGCAACTAGATTTATACGTATGTTTAAGGCCTGTCCGTTATTATGAGGGTACACCTTCACCTGTTATCCATCCTGAAAGAGTAGATATGACTATTTTTAGAGAAAATTCTGAAGATATCTACGCAGGAATAGAATTTAAGCCAGGATCTAATGAAGCTTCAAAAGTAATTGAGTGCATACAGGAGGTAGGAACTAAAAAGGTACCTTTTGAAAAAAACTGTGGTGTAGGAATCAAAGTTATTTCTGAAGAAGGAACCAATCGGTTGGTTCGTAAGGCTATTCAATTTGCCATTGATCATAGAAAAAGCAGTGTTACTTTAGTCCATAAAGGTAATATCATGAAGTATACTGAAGGTGCTTTTTGTCACTGGGGCTATGAGTTAGCCAAAAATGAGTTTGGCGCAGTACCACTAGACGGGGGTCCCTGGCATGAAATAAAACGGGATGATCATTCAATTGTCATTAAAGATTGTATCGCTGATGCCTTTTTACAACAAATATTACTGAGGCCTCAAGACTATGATGTTATCGCTACGATGAATTTGAATGGTGATTATATTTCAGATGCATTGGCAGCCCAAGTAGGCGGGATTGGAATTGCTCCTGGAGCCAACCTAAGTGATGATTTTGCTTTATTTGAAGCCACACATGGAACAGCTCCAAAACATGCTGGAATGGGAACTGTTAATCCATCATCACTGATCCTTTCAGCAGAAATGATGCTAAGACACCTGGGTTGGAATGAGGCTGCTGACTTCATTGTAAAAGGACTCTCTTTAGCCATTAAATCTAAAACTGTTACGTTTGATTTTGCTAGGTTGATTGATGACGCTAAAGTTTGTAATACTGCTGAGTTTGCACGTCATATCATTAAAAATATGAAGTGAGTCTCATTTTTTTAATTTAAGTTATATTGTGCGATCCCCCTAAGTAACTATTATTTAATGGATTAAAGCCACTGCATTGATGCAGCCGACTAAAATTTAAAAAAAACCTGAAAACTTACCAAATCTTTACTATAAGAAATATTAGAGAATGATAGGAGATTAGCTATGTTTTGTAAAAGTTTAGAAGCGACATTGACCAATGCATTTACACATGCCAAACATGGAAGGCATGAGTTTTTAACCGTTGAACATCTAATGTTTGCATTATTGAATAACCCCGAGATTATTGTTGTGTTTGACAAGCTTGGTGTAAAAATTAAAACCCTATCTTCTGATCTAAGTAAATATATTGACAAAAACACCACAAAGTATGGTTCTTTTATCAATGACACACAACCCTCTCCTGGATTTCAACGTGTGTTACAAAGAGCCATTTTTCAAGCACAATCAGATGGTAAGATGGAAGTAACAGGGGTGAATGTTCTCTATGCCATTTATTCTGAACATGATAGCTATTCCGTTAAATTACTTAACAAACATAACATGTCAAGAGAAACAATTCGTCAAATACTTTCTGCTAATGATAATATTGATTTACAAGGTGGTACTGAATTTGGCAAGATACCTAATCAATATTCAGATGTTATCGAACCCATGCCTGTTGAAACTGTTATTGAGAAGTATTCAGTTAATTTAAATGAAAGAGTTCGACAAGGGAAAGTTGACCCCATCGTAGGTCGTCATGCTGAAATGAATCGAGCCCTTGAAGTTTTATGCAGACGTAAAAAAAACAACCCTATCTTCATCGGTGAGGCGGGAGTTGGCAAAACGGCAATTATTGAAGGTTTGGTTTGGAATATTAATGAAGGGAAGGTCCCTGCTAAATTACTTCATTGCACAATTTATTCATTAGATATGGCATCTTTATTAGCTGGGACAAAGTACAGGGGTGATTTTGAAAAAAGATTTAAAAGTGTCTTAAATGAGTTTAAAAAATTTCCTGGAGCTATCATATTTATTGATGAAATACATACCATTATAGGAGCCGGTGCTGCATCTGGCGGTGCTTTGGATGCTGCCAATTTATTAAAACCTCTGTTGACAACTGGAGAAATTAAAGTTATTGGTGCTACCACACATAATGAATATCGCACGCTGATAGAGAAAGATCATGCGTTAAATCGGAGGTTTCAAAAGATAACCGTTAATGAACCCTCTGAAAAAGAGGCGAAGGAAATGTTAAAATGTGTGCGAACCAAATTGGAGCATTTTCACAAAGTTACTATCTCTGATGAGTGCATTGATACAGCGGTATCTTTATCAAAAAGATTTTTGATAAGAAGTAAGTTGCCGGATAGCGCCATTGATGTTCTTGATGAGACATCAGCTAAACATAAAATCAGAAATATTCGGGGTAATAAAGTTAAAGTATCAGAAATTGAAGAAACGATTGCTAGTTTAGCTCAAATACCAACTCGACAGGTAAGTTCATCGGATCGTTCACGGTTGAAAAATCTAGAACGAGATTTAAAAACCATGGTGTACGGACAAGATGAGGCTATTAATAAGATTGTTTCTGCCATTAAAATGTCAAGGTGCGGTCTTTCAGAAAATAATAAACCTGTGGGATCATTTTTGTTTACGGGACCAACAGGTGTAGGTAAAACTGAAGTTTGTGTGCAGTTGGCTAACATGATGGGCCTGACTCTGAATCGTTTTGACATGTCTGAATATATGGAGAAGCATACGGCGTCACAATTGATTGGTGCTCCAGCAGGTTATGTTGGATTTGATCAAGGTGGTTTGTTAACTGAATGTGTTATCAAATCTCCACATTGTGTTTTGTTATTGGATGAAATCGAAAAAGCACATGATGATATATACAACTTGCTGTTACAAATCATGGATCATGGAACTTTAACTGATAATGCGGGAAGAGTTGCTGATTTTAGACATGTTATTGTTATCATGACAAGTAATGTTGGTGCTGAGTTGTTTAGTCAAAATTCATTAGGATTCTGTTCTAAAGGTGTGGATAAAGATGCTAATAAGGCTGTTAGTAAAAAATTCAGTCCAGAGTTTAGAAATCGGTTGGATAGTGTTGTTCAGTTTAGCAGTTTAGATACCCATATAATCAAGCAGGTTGTTGATAAATTCATTTCTTCATTAAGTGTCTTATTAGAAAAACATAATGTTAAAATCAACATTAATTGTGATGCCAAATCTTGGTTGACTTTGAATGGTTATAACCGAGAAATGGGTGCAAGGCCTATGCAAAGGTTAATTAATGAAAAGATCAAGGTTCCGCTATCAGATCAGTTGTTATTTGGAAAACTTCGTAAAGGTGGTCTTGTGAATATTAGTGTTGAGAATGATAAACTTACTCTAAACTATGATGATACCACTATAAGTATATAGTGAAAACTGCATTATTATTTAAGACGTTTAACGATACGACCTTTAGATAGATCATAAGGTGTGATTTCAACTGTAACATTATCTCCTAGGACAATTCTGATATAGTGTTTTCGCATCTTACCTGATAAATGGGCAAGAACAACATGTCCATTTTCAAGTTTTACACGAAAATACGTATTCGGCAATACTTCTGTGACCTTACCGTCCATTTGAATAACATCTTTAGTCATTAGGTTCCTTCAGTTATAGGGGTGTACATATTAGATTAAATCCATAGTGAGTTCAATCTTTGATGATAATAATGCATGAAGAAGCTATTAGCAAGCAGTATTACAGTTCTTCCTGTACTCAAATATAAAACGCTTACAATATAAATTGTTTGCAAATAAAATATGTTATTCACGTTAGAGTTATCATCTTCACACTGAAGTATATCAAGAATTATTGAGAGATTTAGTCCTGGATGTATTGATAAATGGGTGGACAAAATCACCAGATCTTAACCCCGGATAGCTTGTAAAGGCCAAGTTGATTTGATATGATTGAGTTAAATAAATACCGTTAGTATAAGGACGTGATGCTAAGACTTGGGAGCCTAAAAAATACTGTCTATTCTTGGGTGCAGCCGTATCTTGATAGGGTGCTGGTGTACTGGGAGCCTTATGACAAAAATGATACTAAAGCTGGTTCTCCTCAGTTGAAGAAATTATATGCCTACCCTAAAAATACAATTCAATACATGCAGCACCTTCAAAGAATTTTCAATATTATCCAAATGATAGTCATAGGCTTTTTAGCATTGGCCTATGCAGGATCTATCCTGGGTTGGCCCCTTGGAATCGTTATGGCTCTCATGGCTGTTGCTAATGAGTTTGTGGATAATGAGAATATAACAGCCGCAGAAGTAGATGAGGATCTTCATAACGAGGAAACTGATGAGAATAAGCTGAAGTCACAACAGACTGATTTACTCAACAATAGCGGTAAAACCTACTTTTTGGGGAGTATTGGGATTTTACTCATGGTTGTTGTTCAAACATCTATCAGAATGGCTACGATGGTGATTAATGCACTCATTAATTTCGGTTGCTACAGAGGGAATATTAATTCAGATAATTTTAAGTGGTTTATGTTCGCAATTGTTGTGGGGTTGTGTTCAGGGGTGTCTGATTTTTTCATTGCTATTATAAGCCATCTAAAATATTGGCATAAAGCCCTTTTTTCAACATTAGAACCAAACTCCCAGTATACTGAAGATAAAAAAGATTCGTCAGACAATAGTCTGGATTCCAAAAGTGTGATAGACACGCTATCCCCCTTTCTGAAAGACATTAAAACAAGCCTTTTTAAGGATAATTCTCTTAATGTGGCAACTGTATTGAAGCCTTATTTTAGCTTTTTAGCCAATATCCCTATTCCTGGGTTAAAAAATTCTGAGCCCACTGACTTTTATCTTTTTATGACGATGATCACGAGTGCTTCACTGTATTTTTTCGCTGAGTTTTTCAACATGAAAACCATACTAGAACGCACAGTGCTACTTGGAGTCTATAATCTTTCTCCATCTTTCATCCTATTGTCTGCCTTTGTCTATGGCTCTATAGCTTATATTAATCAACTCACCTTATGGGGCTATAATAATATAAAGTTCATCAAGGGTAACGATGCATTAAAAGATGAATTTAAGGATAATTTTTCTTGGCTAGAAACACTTAAGCTAGGCCCTTATACTCGACGATTTATATTTTATTTAAGAGTTTATGCCCTGTGTGCGGGTGATTTATTTAGTTTATTGGTGTTATCCCCAAGGAAAAGTTTTTTCTCGACCCTGTTTTTTGTTATTTTACTCATTTCTTCGACGATAAATAAACAGATAATTTTGCACTTTCAATCAAGACCTGAGAAAGATAATATGGATAATGATTGGTTTAATAACTATGCTAAATCATTTTTTACAGCATCTAATAATATCTCTTTTGACACGATCAACCATCATTATTCATCGCTACAATCATGGGCTCTAAATGTTGTAAAGACTCAAGCAAAAAAACTACCTGACAACGTTAAAGAACACCTATCCCCTGTAAAAAGTCATACAAACCGTGAAGCAAACAGAAACTATGATTTGATAGCATTGGTGCAATAAGCTTCAATACGGTTATATGTTATGTTAATTCAGGTGAAGTAATTTTATGGTTAGATTTTTTGATCAATGCTTTTGAAATGATATGGTGTCTTATTTCTTTAGTTCCTCCTCCAATATCATATAATTTAGCATCTACCCATCTTTGTCCTGCACCGTATTCAATGGTGTAGCCATTACCACCTAAAGTCTGAAGGCATTCTTCGGCAGATTGAATGGCAAGGGTCGAAGCATGGAGAAGAGTAGCAGCACATTCCTCTGGCTGAAGTTTTTGTCCCGAATCAGCTTTTTTAGCAAGGGATTGAATCATTGATTCTGTACTTATTAGTGAAGTATACATGAGACTGATTTTATCTTGAATTCGCTGAAATTGGTTAATGGGTCTTCCAAATTGATGGCGCATATTAGAATATTTAATGGTTTCATCTAAAGATCTTCTCATAATGCCAAGGGGGCCAGACGATAAGATCAGTCGTTCAGAATTCAAGCCGGTTTTCAAGATGGCTAACCCTTCATTGATATGCCCAAGAATATTGTTTTCAGGAATAAAACAGTGATCAAATGTTATTTGAGCTGTGGGAGATGATTTCATTCCAATTTTTTGAATAGGTTTTCCAATGTCAAATCCTTGCATGCCTTTTTCAACAATGAAAACGGATAAATGAGAGGGTGTTGTTTTCGCATAAACAACAAATGTATTGGCGATAGGCGCATTGGTTATCCAGTATTTTGAACCATTGAGGATGTAACCACCCGATGTCTTTTTTGCATTCAAGTTCATACCGAAGGCATCTGATCCAGCTTCACTTTCACTGATGGCTAATGACCCGATGTTCTCCCCGGTGCATAATTTAGGTAAATATTGTTGTTTTTGTGAGGGGGTTCCAAAAGTATTAATGATATTGGCACATAGGTTGGAGTGGGCTGCATAGCTTAAACCAACGGAGGGGGAGGCATAGGATATCTCTTCCATCACAGCACAATGTTCAAGGAGCCCTAAGCCGCATCCACCAAAATCAGAGTCAATGGTGATTCCTAGTAGACCTAATGACCCAAGCTCTTTCCATAACTCTATGGGAAACATTTCAGCTTGATCCCAATTGGTAGAGTAGGGCACAATACGATCTGAGGTAAATTGATGAATTGTGTTTCGAATTTGATCAATGATTGTGTTCATAGGTATGGAGCTGGTTAAGTGGTTGTTGAATATTCTAATTTAGAAAAATGTGATCGTCAAATTATTTTGAAAGATAGTTTGGCTAAATGGTGTGGTTCCAAAGATTATTGCCCAATTCTTCAGAAAATTCTATTGAATAGAGGGTTAACCCATGAGTCTTTAATCAACTATCAGCTTAAAGGGCTACTTCATTATCAGGGTCTGAAGGGGATGAATGAAGCTGTAAGCTTGTTACTTAAGCACCTTGATTTAAAAAGCTCTGTTCTTATTATTGGGGATTATGATGTTGATGGGGCAACCTCAACGGCAGTTGCCATACGAGGTCTACAGATATTATCTCCTGATATTACGGTTAATTTTTTAGTCCCTAATAGGTTTGAGTTTGGTTACGGGTTAACCGTCCCGCTTGTTCATGAAGCCATGAAATTATCTCCAGATTTGATTATTACCGTGGATAATGGGATTGTTGCTCATGAGGCCTCTGACCTTGTTAGACAAAAAGGAGTTGATTTATTAATCACAGATCATCATCTTTCAGATGGTAAATTACCTAATTGCAATGCTTTAATTAACCCCAATCAGCCTGGTGACACATTTGCAAGTAAACATTTGGCGGGGGTTGGTGTTATGTTTTATACCTTACTGGCCTTAAGAGCCGAATTAAGAAAAGTTAAAAATATGAGTAATTATGGCTCAGAGCTGGTATCTCTTCTGGATTTTGTAGCATTAGGTACAATCGCAGATTGTGTTGTCCTCGATGAAAATAACCGGATCTTAGTCAGTGCTGGTTTAGCAGCGATTAGATCAGGACGGGCCCATAAAGGCATTGAGTCGTTACTGAATATTGATCGAAGAAACCCATCGATGATATCAGCGCAAGACTTGGCATTTGGTCTTGCTCCTAAGCTCAATGCAGCTGGAAGAATGGATGATATGTCTTTGGGCATACAATGTTTATTGAGCAATGATCTGACAGAATCTATGAGGTTGGCGAATCATCTTAAAAAGCAAAATGATCATCGTAAAGTTGTTGAGTTAGCCATGAGGAAAGAAGCTGAAAATCAACTTAACAACAGTGATATATTTTGTGATCAGGAATCAGGTTTAGCCTTATATAATCATTTATGGCATGAAGGTGTTGTTGGGCTTATTGCATCTAAAGTTAAAGATAAGTACCAATTACCGACCATAGCTTTTGCTCAATCCAAAAACGGGCTTTTAAAAGGCTCGGCAAGATCACTTCCAGGTGTTCACATCCGAGAAGTTTTATCCAGGGTAGACCAGAAGAAACCCGGTCTAATGAAAGGGTACGGGGGTCATGCTATGGCAGCTGGTTTGTCTATAGCTACAGAGGACTTTTCTGTTTTTAGATCATTATTTAATGAGGTTTTGGAGAAAGAATATAACATAAGCCACCATCAAGAAGGCTGGGTGATTGATGCCTGGTTGGAGCCCCATGATTGCAAATTGAGTTTGGTTGAATCGATTGAATCTTTGGGCCCTTTTGGTCAAGGTTTTCCTAGGCCTATTTTCGCTTGTGATATGAATTTAGCTGCTTGTCGTGAAATGGGCGAAAGTCATCTGCGTATGCAATGGGTTAAATCAAACACTCAATTAGAAGCAGTTTGGTTCAATACAGACCATAAAAAACTTGATTTCCATGTGGGTAACGACTACAGTCTGGTGTTTGAATTAAATATTAATTTTTACAAAGGCATCCGTTCGTTACAATTGATATTACATGATGTTAAAACAGCAGAATAATACACATACACAGATCAGCTTGGCACCTATGATGGGCTATACTAACCATTGCTTTCGTTTAATGGTTCGTTTGCTATCTCCTAGGGTGGTTTTGTTTACTGAAATGGTAACGGCTCATGCGTTAATTTATGGTAAGGTCCATGACTATCATCGTAACTTATTAAAAGATAATGTGATCTTTCAGGTGGGTGGAGGAGATCCTGTTGCCTTAAGTAAAGCTGCCAAAATTATTGAATCATTGGGTTATACAGGCATTAATCTAAATGTCGGTTGTCCGAGTCATAAGGTTATGCAAGCCGATATTGGTGCAAGCCTTATGTTAAAACCTAAACAAGTAGCGAAATGCTTACAGGCAATGCGAGACTCTGTCAGCCTTCCTATCTCGGTCAAGTGTCGAATAGGTGTTGATGATCAGGATAGTTTGAGCTTCTTAGAAGACTTCGTTGATTGTACACAGAGCTATACGCAAGGTGATTATTATATTCATGCTAGAAAAGCTTTTCTACGTGGTATTAATCCTAAACAAAACAGGTCTATTCCACCGTTGAATTACAACAGGGTTCATGAAATCAAGAAACTGTTCCCTGACCTTAACTTTCATCTTAATGGGGGGATTAATAATCAGGATATATTTAATCGTTGCATCGATCAATTTGATGGTGTCATGATGGGTCGATGGTTTTGTAATCAACCCTATACTGCCGCTTTGGCAATCAACGCCTATTATGATCAGCCGACTCTCTCTAGAAAAGATCTTGTGCTTCAATACCTAGACAACCTTGATTTTCAAGTAAGCAATCATCGTTGGCAGAGGGTTACATTGCCCTTACAAAATATATTTAAAAGTGAAGTTGGTGCTAGGAAATGGAGGCAAAGCTTAAGTGTAACAAAGAATTTAGAAGAGCTTAAGTCTGTATTACAGCATCAATTGTAATGCAATAAAAATGAAAGTGAATGCCTTTTAAGAATGCCGCTAGCTCGTCATAGAGCTTGGTAATAGGGTATTGGGAGCTCAGGTATTCATTGACGACATGCGCCGAACAAGCGTAGCTGCTGTGATTAGAGTTGAGTTGGTATGTATTGTTGGACCCATCCGCAAGTATTTAACTTATGACAAAGCCTCAGCCTTAAAAATTTGAGTAAAATACGTAAGACTTATCCAGTATGGTTTCAGATAATCTAATTAACTGATTATGATTGTTTGGCCTTGTCACTGGATTGCTTTTTACTGGCGTAAAACCCTGCATATTTCTGATTGAATTTTTCAACAGCACCGGCCTGTAATGCCCGTTTCTCTCCCGTATAAGCTGGGTGGCATTTATGACAGGTTTCAACGCATAGAGAGCTTTCCTCAAGAGGACTTGATAGGGTCATTTTATTACCACAACCTGTGCATTTGGTCTCAACAGTAAACAGTTTAGGGTGGATTTCAGCATTAGCGCTCATATTTATTTCTCCGAATCGAACATAATCTACACAATATAGGATATTAAGTCAATCAATTCATTTAATATTTTATTGCTTTTTTTCAACGTTAATTGATCTTTAGTCAGTCAATAATATAATGGCCAGTTAAGAGGGGATTTAGAATCCAGTTAGCATAAATCAACAAGATTTGATTGGAAGTTAACAAATTGTTTGTTATAATAAAATTCATGGATGATGTTTTATTGAAATACAAGATTAGTGATTATGTGGAGGATTCGTTTCGCGATGAGCTTGTGCAACTGATTATTCACGCTGAAGGGTTAAAAACCCCCCTAAGAAACTGCCTTACTCTTTGTGTTTTCTATCTAAATATCAATAATATAGATCATTCTGTTGAGGGTAGTGAAGAATCCTTGCTGACTGATATCTCACAATTAAATAAATGGGTATTAGATATCAACTTTACCGAATCCTTTATGGGTTCGCATCACTTCAAATCGTTTTTACTCACGCTTATACAAAACAAACAAGCATGGATATTATGGTTATGCTATCAACTGACTGTAATTAAGAATAAAAAGAATGATGACCTCGACAAAAACGACATCATTACATTGTCTCATTTTTTACTTGTGCCTTTATGTAACTACCTGGGTTTGGGCTATTTTAAATCTTGTTTTGAAGAAGAAGCCTTTCGTCTTCAAAAGCCCAGAATATTCAAATCTCTAAAATCTCAAGTCGAAGTTTTGGATGCCTCTAGGGATGAGATAAGAAAAGCCATTCATCATGATCTTCAATCCATTATTCAAGAGCATTTAAGCTTTAAGGTCTCGCCTCAATCTAGGACTAAAACTCTTCACGGTATCTACCAAAAAATGGACAGAAAGAGCATTCTTGTCAATTCAGTGTATGATCAGATTGCGTTTAGATTTTTGGTTGACTATGAAGAACAGTGTTATGAATTGATCTCTCTGATTCAAAAAAACTTCAAACCCGTACAAGGCGAATATGATGATTATATTACAAACCCAAAACCTAATGGCTATCAGTCTATACACACGGCTGTTTTACACGACAGTGGCGCCCACTTTGAGGTACAAGTCAGAACCAAGGCAATGCACCAACATGCTGAATACGGTGTGGCTGCTCATTGGGTTTATAAAGAATCACAATCAACAGGAGGGGAGTGGTTATCCAAACTACTTCAATGGAGACCCACTGAACAAGGAGAATCCATTCAGAGTCTATTTCAATCCTCTAAGGTGTTTGTTTTAACCCCAAAAGGAGAAGTTATTGCTTTGCCCAAAGGCTCAACAGGAATCGATGCAGCTTATGCCATTCATACTCATATCGGCCATTCAATTAAATCTTTAATCGTTAATGGAGCTATCAAACCTCTCTCCTATCAACTTCAGACAGGCGATGTCATTAAGATAATTACGTCAAAACAAGTAACCCCCAGCATGGATTGGCTTAATAAATCCAAAGCTCTGGTTAAATCATCCAAGGCGATACGCTGTATTCAACGTTGGTTTTATCACACTCAACCTGCGGCTGCAAAATCTGTACCCCTACAAAATAAAACTATCAAAATAGCCTCAAAAAACGTGCATAAAAAAACAAATTCAGAGAGTTTGGTTGTACAGGGTCTGAATCATTTAGCTTATAATTTAGCCCAATGCTGTCAGCCGTCAATCAGCGATCTTATTGTCGTTAATATAACTAGAAAGCGAGGCCTTATGGTTCATAAGAAATCATGTTCAAATATGAACACAATTGACATCATCAGGATTTATAATGCCACGTGGGAATAAATCAAAATCGTCCGTTGAACTAATTCCAGTATTTGGTGAATCTAGTTCATTAAAATTCGACAAAACACCTGAATGCCTCAATGAATACTTTCTTCAATTAGAGATAGACAATATTTCAAGTGATTATCAGGTCTCAAAATTATTCTTAAAATCTTACACACACTCTAAAGACACTTATAATGTTTATCGACGAGAGGTAGAAAGATTTTTACAATGGGTTTGGAGAATTAAAAAAACTTCCATCCAAGCAGTGAACAGAGAGTTTATTACAGAATACTTAGATTTTATTAAAAAACCTCCAGCATCATGGGTGGGCAATCAACAGGAACCTCGCTACCTGGATAAGCAAGGAGCCATGACGGCTAACCCTAAATGGCGACCGTTCGTCATTTCAAAAGATAGAGACATATCTTCATTTCAATTCACTAATAATTCAATTAAATCATTGTTGGCATCCTTAAGTACATATTTTGGATTTCTAATGCAAGAGAATTACATTAACATTAATCCCATTCAACAATTAAGGCAAAAAACTCAACTCATTCGTTCATTTCAATCAACACGTGTTACTCGTATTTTATCTGCTAAACAATGGTCTTTCATTATTGATGAAATCTCAGTTAGAGCTAAAAGTGATTCTCAATATATGAGACATTATTTCATTTTATCCATGTTTTATTTACTTGGTGTGAGAATATCTGAGCTCTCAAGCGACAAGCATCAATGCCCGATGATGTCAGATTTTAAATGCGATAATAAAGGACGCTGGTGGTTCCAGACGATTGGCAAAGGGAATAAACAAAGAGAAATAGCCATTCCTAAAGCACTGCTATCTATTTTCGAAGAATACAGAATATCAATTGGATTAACACCCTTGCCCGTCTATAATGAAAGTTATCCCTTGATTCCTAAGCTCAAAGGACAAGGGGGCATTGGTACTCGACAGATTCATAAAGTTGTTACAGAGTGCTTTAAGATTGCTGCAGATCAATTTAAGCTTCTAGGAGAAACAGAAGATGCTGAAAGGTTGTTGAGCGCAACTCCACATTGGTTAAGGCATACCTCAATCTCTCATGATGTTGAACATCGGCCCTTAATCCATGTACAGATGGATGCAGGTCATTCTAAAATTAGTACAACATCAGATTATGTTGAACTGGATTATGAAGATAGATACCAATCAGCTCAATCAAAATCATTGAAAACAGAGGATATAAATGAACGATAAATTTCTTTTTAAAGATAAAGGCAATCATGTAATTGAAACAACTATGTCAGGTAAATCCCTTTTATCTTACGCTAAATTAAACAAAGGTTCGGCTTTTAATAAGGATGAACGTGATCAGTTATGTCTCATAGGATTACTCCCGCATAAAATTGAGACAATAGCCGAGCATACATTACGAATTATTGAGCAATTAAAACTTTTTGACGACCCTTTTCAGAAATCTATTTTTTTGAAATCACTGCTTAACACCAACGAAATACTTTACCTTAGAGTGATAAGTGAAAATTTTAATGAACTCTTACCTTATATCTATACACCTCATATCAGTCAATCAGTAATACAATTCAGTCAACAATTCAGACATTCAAGAGGAGTCTACTTTTGCTATGAAGAAAGAGATAAGATCCAGGATATTGTTGATAATTTAACGTATCAACAACTTGACCTTATTGTTGTGACCGATGGAGGAGGGGTGTTAGGTATAGGTGATCAAGGCGTCGGAGGCATGGACATTAGCATATCTAAATTGAATTTATATCTATGTTGTGGGGGGATAAGCCCTTATAGATCTGTGGCTATCTATTTAGATGTCGGAACCAATAATTCACAATTGATTAATAATCCGATGTATTTAGGTTGGAGGCACCCTAGGATTAACGAAGATAATTACAATTCTTTTGTAGACGAAATTGTATATACCATGAAGAAAAGGTACCAAAACTTATTTTTTCATTGGGAAGATTTTCAAGCGAAACAGGCCTATCGCCACTTAGACGCCTACAAGGAATCTATTTGCGGGTTTAATGATGACATTCAAGGCACAGGAATTGTCGCTGTATCTGCCATTGAAACCGCTATTAAACGATTAAATATACAGTCAATTCTAAGTATTAAAATTCTCGTGTTTGGTGCCGGTAATGCCGGATGCGGTATTGCCCGAAATATCAGAGATTTTCTTATTCAATCTGGAGTGACTGAAAAAGAGGCAAAAAATCAAATCTATCTGGTTGATAGAAATGGGTTAATCGTGGAAGGTCTTGAAGAGATTAGGCCATCACAACTAGAATTTCAGCGATATGATGAACAATCGAAAAATTTACAAGGCAAGCCATTATTAGAGCTGGTAGACACATTGTCGCCCATGATCTTAATAGGGTGTTCTGCTTTTGCAGGGGCTTTTTCAGAACGAGTGATTAGCTCTATCAGCAGAAGTCATAAAAACCCTATTATTTTGCCGCTGTCTAATCCCATTGAGAAAATTGAAGCCACTCCTAAAGATATTCTACATTGGAGTGAAGGCAGAGCCTACATCGCAACAGGTAGCCCTTTCTCTCCCGTAGAGATTCATGGTAAAAGAGTAGAAATAGGCCAATGTAATAATATTTTTGCGTTTCCAGGTTTAGGTTTTGCTGCAGTATTTTTAAAATTGACAAGCATTTCTAATTCAATCTTTAAGGTTGCAAGTTCAACCATTTCTGAATTTACGCTTGAAAAATATCCTGATTCTAGGCTTTTGGTTCCGTTAACTGAACATACTCGTAAAGTTTCTTTTGAAGTTTCAAAATCCATCTGTCTTTTTGCCTTGAAAAACGGTTTAAATAACAACCCTAATGTCAATGAAAACAATTACATTAAACTATTAAGAGAATTTAGATGGGATATAGATTACCCGACAATAAAACATGTAGAAAACTTGTAGATTATATTTTGTTTTGTTGATTTTTATTGGCGTGGCATTGCTTATATCTGTTGAGTTTTGAGTTATTAACGGTAACCTCTCCTGATGTCTTCGAGTAAAACTGAATAACTTTGATACCCTCGATGGATTTTTTTGCACTGATGTATACTTGTGTGGGTATTTTGATTTGCTCCTGATCATTGGTGTAATACACATCAATTTCGCTAAGGGTTTTGAACGAATGATTAGAAGTTTCAATGAGTATGGTAGGTGAGGTGTGATATGAAGTTATGATATAATGATTTTTGATTGCGCTTTCTTCAACTTTAGATGCTGTATATGCCCCCATGAAATCAGTTAATGCACCCTGGGTAAAATAGGGCTTAATCTCATTAGTTTTTGATTCATTCTCGACGGGGTTAAATGAATAAACCAAATTAATAACAGAATCTGAAAACTGTATACTATTATCACTTAAAGCAAAGCTTGTGGCTATGGTGATAAGTATAAGACCTATAATTCGCATAATTTCTCCTTAGTCTTGGTACGATTGAATACCACGCAATACTAATACAGCTTGATATAACATATAGTCATCATGTGCCATTTTCTTCATCGTTGTTCTTTGTGTTTTAAACTTTTTCCAAGCTTGTTCAAAACCATTAGATTGACTGGATTTAATATGCTGAGATAATGAAGATTCAAGAAACCCAGTAGACTCCTTGTTTTGGGTGGATTCTGTTTCAGGAAATTTATCGAAAGGCACCCCAATATCCGGCAATACTCCTTGTGCTTGAATGGAGTGTCCTTTAGGAGAATAATATAAGGATGTGGTAAGTTTAATAGCTGTTTTATCATCTATCGGGAATACACTTTGAACAGATCCCTTACCAAAAGACTTACGTCCTACTAACACAGCTCTATCATGTTCTTGTAAAGCTATGGCTAAGATTTCTGAAGCAGATGCAGACCCTTCGTTAATAAGGACGACAAGCGGTATCCCTTTGCTAATATCTCCATTGGTCGCCAATGCAGTATACTCATCTTCTTCATAGCGTCCTTTGGTGTATACTATTTTTTTATTTTTACCCAATTTCTTTGAATCAAGAAAGAGGTCTGCGATTTCAACTGCACTGTTCAATAAGCCTCCAGGGTTGTTTCTTACATCTAGGACTATGCCTTTTATTTTTTTTGATTTAAGCGCATCTAATGTTGCTAATTTAACCTCTTTAGAAGTGGGTTCATTAAAAGAAGATATACGAATATAAGCAATGTCATTTGAAATGATCTCAGACCTTGAGCTTGAGACATTAATTTCATCACGGGTAATGGTAATATCTATCGGTTTGCCTGAATTAGAACGAATAATTGACAAAGTAACTTTGCTCCCTATCAAGCCACGGATTAAATTAATAGCATCCATCATTTTCATGTCATGAATAAATGTGCCATCGACATGAGTAATGATATCTCCAGCTTGAATCCCGGCTTTTTTAGCGGGAGATTCATCCAGAGGGGTAATGACTCTTAGTGATCCATTCTCTCGAACAACTTCAATGCCTACACCCGTAAATTTACCATCTGTTTGAGAATTTAATTGAGTGAGTGACTCTTCGTCTAAAAAGGCAGAGTGCGGGTCCAAATTTTTCAGTAGGCCATCAATGGCATTGTTAATCATTTGCCGGTAGGAAACTTCACGAATGTATAAATGAGTTATATGGCTGATAACAGAAGCAAGTCGTTGAGTTTCATAATATTCATCATTGGACTGGTCAACGCTGTTGGTATCTTCTGAAGCGATAGCACTTAAGCTAGTTAAAGCGAGCAGCAAGCAAAAAAACGGAGTAAGCAACCTGTTCATTAAGCATCCTTGATCTTAGGTGAATTAATTATACTCTTATTTTATTCATAGATTCTACTATAAGAATCGTTTAATTTTAACAACCTGTCATCATAGGATCAATCTTTAAGCCAATTCAGTTGCTTGCAGATTTAATCTTACCTCAATCCATGAATTATTAAGATACGGATCATTATAACCTTGACATTCATCTCAGGCTGTATCATCTATGTACAAAATACTTGTCATTGTAATGATAGTCAGGAATCCATTCATGCAAGCTTCAAGTTAGAAATGAATAAATTATCATCATAGATTAGAATTGTATCTAAAATAGAAAGCCTTAAGGTTTCTTTCTATCTAACAGTAATAAAGTTATTTAAATCTTAATATTACGCCGCAGTGACTTGAGTTATTCATTCAACTGTATTGTAGTGCTATAGAAATTAGAGATGATATAGTTAAGGTAATAAACAATACCCATAGGATAGTCAATGATGACTTTTTCATGATACCTCCATATATTATTAAATTGATAGAGGCTATTGTCGAATGTGATTGGATTTTACGGGGTATATGATAGTGTATCCATTTGATAGACAAGTTGATTTTTGGTGAATTGACAATGTAATCATAATGAACTAAGATGGATAAACGTCTTAAATTTTGAAAAAATGATTAGTACACGAGTGATTAAATCTACTGACACAATTCGACTGGTTTCTGTATTTGCTGTTTTTCTTGCCGCACTTTTCTACTGTTACGAAAGTTTGTTAAGAGTTGCCCCAAGTGTTATCAGCTCAGAACTAATGAATCATTATAAAATAGATGCTTATGGGTTTGGAGTCTTAAATAGCTTCTATTATTATGTCTATGCGCCAATGCAAATACCCGTTGGCTTGCTCATGGATAGGTATGGCCCCAAGAAGCTTCTAACATTTGCCTGTTTTCTTTGTGCTATAGGCACCTACTTCTTCATATGTTCTCATAACCTACACCTGGCTCAATTTGGCAGGGTATGTGTGGGTCTGGGTTCCTCATTTGCTTTTGTTGGCGTGTTAAATCTAGGCTCGAAACTTTTGCCATCAAACTATTTTGGCTTGGTGACAGGCGCCACTGTAACCTTGGGTATGTTAGGGGCAGTTATGGCGGATAGGCTGTTAATTTCAATTGTATCAAAACAAGGTTGGCAGCTGGCATTGTATGAATCTACCTTTATTGGTTTTGTCTTGATGGTCCTGCTTTACACCTGTATTAAAGATATGAAATCCCAATGTAACCTCAACATGTCGGTAGATTTCAAGATGATTATCAAGGGTGTTTTAAAACTGGTTCGCTCCAAGAATGTTTGGTGTAATGCCATCATTGGGTTGTCGCTGTGGATGCCTTTGGCAATTTTTGCCGAATTTGTGGGTGTTGATTTTATCAGAACAAATTATCACTTAACACATTCTCAAGCAGGTATTGCTAATTCTTACTTCTTCATTGGATGGGCCATTGCAGCCCCATTTACAGCTCTGCTTTCAGATAGACTACGAAGCCGGCGTATCCCTATGTTTGGAATGTCGATCTTAGCCTTTGTCCTTTCTCTGGTTATTATATCAGCACGTTTCCACTTTTCATCACAACAAATCAGTCTGCTATTGATGTTATTTGGCATGAGCTGTAGTTCCCAAATATTAATATTCCCAGTCTCTAAAGAACTTAGTTGTCGATATACCTCAGCCTCAGCATTAGCGTTGACAAACATGGTCACAATGCTTTCAGGGTTTCTACAGTCCTTTTGTGGCAAAATGGTTCACCTGTCTATGATTTCAAGAATAGGGGCTGCTGCAAGCACTTCCGCAATAACTTATCAAGCTGCGGATTATCAATACGGAGCCTACATGGTTCCAGTATTTATACTAATCGGTATTATATCAGTCTTGTTTTTAAAAGAAACCTATGACTTAAATACTGATAATGAGTCCTCATAAACTTTTAATTGGACTATCAATTCAAGTCCTTCTCTCAGGGTGTTCGCATTACATACCCGATGTCTCCGCTGCTGATAACTGCTGTGAGATGTTTAATGATAACTTCCAATGGTACAAAGCTTCTAAATCAAGTGAAAAAAAATGGGGGATTCCTGTGCCCGTTCAGATGGCAATCATATTTCAAGAGTCCTCATTCAAGCATGATGCTATTCCTGATAGGGAGTATCTATTTGGATTCATTCCTTGGAAAAGAAAGTCCTCAGCTTATGGTTATGCTCAAGTTTTAAAGTCAACCTGGGACTCTTACGAAAAATCTCAACCCAAATGGGTGTTTTCAAGATCAAGAAATGACTTCGATGATGCTACAGATTTTATTGGGTGGTATCTAAATCGTGCTTCGAAAAGACTTAACCTAAAGCTTGATGACGCCTATCATTTATATTTAGCATACCATGAGGGAGTAGGGGGCTACAATAGAGGCTCCTACCAATCAAAACCTTCATTGAAAAAAGTAGCCCGCAAAGTTGAGAATCGAGCTACCTTATATAAAAAACAAATTCATCGCTGCCATGCAAATTTAATGCTGAAGCACCCCGTCTATGCTATTTTTTATTAAGCTTAGTTAAAATATCCATTAGCGTAGTGGGTACCGGGAAAATTATTGTTGAGCTTTCATTGTTTGCAGCTTCATTGACTGTTTGTAAGTATCTAATAAATAATGAAGCTTCATTTTTACTCAAGACTTCTGCTGCTTCAGATATTTTCTCTGCAGCTTGTGCTTCACCCTCAGCAATAATCACTTTTGCTCGACGTTCACGCTCAGCTTCGGCCTGTTTTGCAATGGCATTCTTCATAGCAGGATCAATTTCTAAATCTTTAATTTCAACGTTGTTGACTTTAACACCCCAGGCATCTGTTGCTTCATCTAAAATAGTCCGGATACGTGCATTAAGCTTCTCTCTTCCTTGCAGCATCTCATCCAATTCATATTCTCCAAGTACAGATCTTAATGTGGTTTGAGCAAGTTGACTTGTTGCCTCAAAATAATTTTCTACTTGGATAATCGCCAAATCAGGGTTTGAAACTCTGAAATAGACAACTGCATTGACCCTTACAGATATATTATCTTTTGAAATCACATCTTGTGAAGGTACATCCATTACTACAGTACGCAATTGAACCCTAACTAAGGTCTGAATCCATGGAATTAGAATTATAATTCCAGGCCCCTTTACTTTCCAAAATCTACCAAGTGTAAATACAACACCACGTTCATACTCTTTAAGAATCTTAACAGTATTAAATAAAACGATCGCTGCGATAATTGCGAAAAAAAACATAAACTCACCCATTTGACTTACTCCTTTCTTTAGGTATCAACAAATATTAACTGCTTGCTTCATTCTTTACAAGAAACTTTATGGTTGTTCCTTGTATTACTATGCTAAATATAATAACGCTAAATGTTGCCGTTAATATAACATCCCTGTATTCGCTGTAGGGTATTGATAAGGCCAAAGCCATGGCAAGTCCTCCTCGCAAACCTCCCCAGACTATTATTTTCGTTGAGTTCATTTCTTGCTTTTTTCGAATTTTAAGTAAGGATAAAGGTATAGCAACAACAATAAACCTAATACTTAAGCAAATGATAATACTGGCAACCATAACTAAAAATGTATTTTCAACCAGTGGGATGGTAATTGCCTCCAAGCCCAATAAAAGAAATAAGATCACATTAAAGACTTCATCTAATATATTCCAAAAGTGTTTAAGCTCTTTTTTTCGGTGTAGGCTAATCTTCTCTGAGCTAAGCGTCTGCGATAAGGATAAACCTGCAACCACCATGGCAAGAGGCCCTGAAATATTGATTAATTCAGCCAGGGTATAAGCGCCTGTTGTGACAATTAAGGTTGACATAATATCAGTAACATAATTCCCTTTTCTTGAATCAATAAGGTATTTTAAAAACACTCCAAGAACATAACCGAATAACATGCCAAGTACAGATTTATAAAAGAATAAACCAAGAAAAGAATAAACATCGATCGTGATAACTGATTTTTCTAAAAGATCATACAGGACTGCAAAAATGACAATGCCAACCCCATCATTAAACAAAGATTCTCCGGCAATCTTGGTTTGCAATGATGGCGGAGCATTTAAGTCTTTCAACATGGCTATCACTGCAATAGGGTCAGTAGGAGAAATGAGTGCTCCAAATAAAAGACAATATATCATTGGGATTTCAATGCCAATCCAATGGAATGTAAAAAAGGACACATACCCTATAAGCACCGTCGATAAGCAGGTACTGAAAAATGCCAATGAAGCAATTTCAAGAGCCCACTCTTTAATGTGATCAAAATTTACACTTAATGAACCAGCAAACAGTAGAAAACTAAGCATTCCATCCATTAAAATAGCATGGTAATCAATGGTTGCCATAAACTTGTCAAGGTGAGTATACATCGGATAGACAAAATCCAAATAAGACAGAAGCTTTAAAGCTAAGATCGCAATAGTAGACGTTATAATCACAGCAATGTTGACTTGAATGTTAAAATTCCTAATTGAAATCACACCGACTAACATCGCTACTGAAACTAGAATAGAAAAAGATTGATACATATCTCGATACATTATAACCTTCTATATATTGATTGTGATTATTTATTAAGTCAATTGAATACTGGATGAAATTATGCAAAGTACAAAATCTTTTTACACGGAGCCTTTCAATTTATTGATCTTCGCTACATTGTTATCTCTGATTTTTGCCAATTCGGGTCTGTATCCATACTATGAAAGTATTCTAGGCTTTAAATTTGGTTTTAGCATTCATGTTTCTCATTATATAATACCCGTCTATAAATCCGTTTTATTGTGGGTTAATGAAGGTTTCATGGCAATCTTCTTTTTCTCTATCATACTAGAGATAAAACATGATTTTATATTTGGAAGTCTGAACTCCATTCGTAAAATAATGCTGCCGTTGTTTGGTGCTATTGGAGGCATGGTCTTGCCCGCCATGATATATATCAGTATCAATTACGGTAATGCCATCTCAATAGATGGTTGGGCTATCCCCGTCGCCACAGATATAGCATTCACTATAGGGCTCCTAATGTTATTTAAAGAGAGGGTTCCACCAGCTCTTAGGATGCTCTTAATTTCAATTGCTATCATTGATGATTTAGGCTCGATTATGATCATTGCAATTTACTATACAGATCAACTCAATAATGTCATGATTATAGCATCGGCGTTTTTTGTTTCTTTAATGATGATGGCTAACCTTGCGGGTATCCAATCGAATAAACTGTATTACCTCCTGTCTATTGGCCTTTGGTACTGTCTCGTCAAGTCCGGTGTCCATGCTACTTTAGCCGGTGTTTTATGCGGTCTATTTATTCCGTTATGTGATAAATCCTCAGATCGAAATATTCGAAACATTCAAAGGACCATTGATCCTTATGTCTACAAACTTCTTTTACCTATATTTGCCTTTGCCAATGCTGGAGTTAGGCTTATTGACATTGATGTCACAAACTTAATGGACCCCATCATTACAGGAATTGTTGCCGGTTTAGTCATAGGAAAACCTGTCGGAATCTTCTTTTTTAGCTGGCTAGCAATACAACTAGGGTTGGCAAGAATGCCTGTGAACCTCAATTATTCACATATTCTGGCGGTTTCTATTATTTGCGGTATCGGTTTTACCATGAGCTTGTTCTTTGGCACACTTGCTTTTGATGAGGTCGGAAGTCAATATTCACATTTTGTCCGAATTGGTGTACTATTAGGTTCGACTATTTCAGCTATTTTAGGCTACTTGTTATTAAAAACGGTATTAAAAGAGAGGTTCTATGAACGATGATAAATATTTCGCGCCTGATTTTGAGTTATTAAATCAATCCAATAAAATACGAACGTTAAATGACTTGTGTGATAATTCATGGCTAGTACTGTATTTTTACCCTAAAGATAACACCTCTGGATGCACCCAGCAGGCAAATGATTTTAAAGAGTATTTTACTAAATTCCAAAAGAAAAATTGCAATATTATCGGCGTGTCTAAGGATTCCATGAAATCTCATCAAAATTTTGTCGAAAAGCTTCAACTACCTTTTGATTTATTAGTTGATGATACCATTGAAACATGCACGTTGTATAATGTCTATAAAGAAAAATCCATGTACGGTCGAAAATATATGGGCATTGAACGGAGTACCTTTCTAATATCCCCAGATAAAGAGATTGTGAAAGCTTGGAGAAAAACCAAAGTAACCAACCATGTTGCTACAGTTTATGATACTTTAGCTAATGTCAATTTATGAACCCTAAGAGCCCTTCAAAATCGCTGGGGATTTTCAGTATAATCTTGATTACCACGGTATCAGTCGATAGCATTCGTAATCTTCCCGCCGCTGCTGCAGAGTATGGTGTAGCTAGTATTGGTTATTACCTAATGGCAGGTATACTGTTTTTAATTCCAGCAGCATTGTGTGCTGCAGACCTATCTGCCAGGTTCGATGAACCCGGTGGAATCTACCTTTGGGTTAAAACAGCCTTAGGTAAAAAGATCGGGTTTTTGGCCATTTGGCTACAATGGGCTGAAAATGTATTTTGGTACCCGAATGTCATTATTTTATCCATCACCCCATTATTATATTTAATTGAGCCCTCATTAGTTGATTCCAAACCATTCATAACCCTATTGAGTATCATTTACTTTTGGTTTTTAACGTGGATTAATTTAAGGGGTTTGTCCATTACTATTAATATCAGTAATTTTTTTACAGTCATTGGTTTGTTTATTCCTATGTTGTTAATCTCCCTTGCCGGCGCTTATTGGTTGTATATGGATTACCCTTGGGCTGTTAACTCTTCATCCTGGCTGGATACTCATCATTCTCTAAGCTACTCTTTTGGAGCATTATCAACCATCATGGTTTCTTTTCTTGGCGTTGAAATTGCAACCATCCATTCAAATGAAGTCCAAAATCCTCGTCAATCTATGCCGAAAGCATTGATGATTTCATGTTTTATTATTTTTATTACCCAAGCTCTAGGGGCTTTTTCAGTCAGCATCATCGTACCAGAAGTGACTTACTCATTAGGTTTGCTTCAAATGTTTGATATTTTCTTGCATAAAATCTCTTTACATTGGCTGCTCCCCGGAGTCATTATTCTGATAGTCCTAGGTTTTTTTGCTGCCATCTTAAATTGGATTATAGCCCCTACAAAGGGGTTGTTATTCGCTCTTAAAGACATTGGAGTAGGGCATAGATTCTGGCATGAAAATAAACAAGGGGCCCCTGTTATACTGTTAAATGGTCAGGCTTTATTCGTTTCACTTCTTTCTCTTTTGTTTTTGGCCTTTAATACGGATCAAGCTATTTTTATTCTTTTATCATCGACCACATCCTTGTACATGGTTATGTATTGTCTTATGTTCTTATCGTTATACAAACTAAGAAATTATAAACCAGAACGAAGCATCTTACCTCGTCCAAGCATTACCTTACCCCTGATTGTCGGAGTAGGCTTTACGGTTTCATTGTTGCTCTTTTGTTCTATTTTCTTCACTGGGGAACATTTAAGTCAGGATCATTATCTGATCTATAGTGCTGCTTTAATATTGTTTATCTTTGCCATCATTGTATACCCATTTTACTTTTTGAAGGACACTAAATAAATGGACAGAGTTCGCACCTTAAGAACCACCATTATTGCTTGTGCCTTATTGAATACCTTGCTTGGTTTTTTTAAACTTTATGTCGGTTACCAATCAGATGCTCAAACATTAATGGCTGATGGTATTCATTCTTTTGCAGATTTGCTAACGGACATCATGGTGTATGTCTTTGCACGAATTTCAGAAATACCCCCCGATAAAAATCACCCATATGGGCACAGAAGATTTGAAACCCTTGCTTCTTTCTTTTTCAGTATTCTTATCACATCCACAGCGCTTTTTATCATTTATGAAGCTTTCATTGATCAGCAACACACGTTGATAATACCTTGGTCCAATTATGCCATTGTAACCGCACTGATATCGATTATTACCAATGAACTCATGTATTGGTATGTCAGGAAACAGTCTATAAAACTATCTTCACCTCTTCTTATGGCCAATGCAGTTCATCAACGTGTTGATGCAGGAACATCCGTTATCTCTCTGATATCAATCTTTGCCAGTACGTTAGGTTATCCCTATATGGATGCCCTAGGTGCTGTTATCATTGCGCTTATGATTTTAAGGTTTGCCTACAATTTACTGGTAGACTCATTAAAAGAATTATTAGACGAAGGCGTTAATGACGCGACCTTGCATTTATATAAACAATGTATTTTATCCACTGAAGGTATTATTAACCTACATTTACTCAGAACCCGTACCATGTCTAAAAGAGTATACCTGGATGTTCACGTTGAAGTTTCATCCATGATATCTGTTTCTGAAGGTCACTTTATCGCAGATAATGTTGAAAGTAATCTTATCAATTCTTTTGATTCAATATCAGATGTTACCGTACATGTCGATGTAGAAGATGAAGAAGAGTTCTCGTATGATCAAGGCACTAGGCTAAAGATAGTCACAGCGATCAATGAAGTTATTCCCATGGATAATCAGGGTATTATTATTCATTATCACAAAGGAAAAATTCACGTCAACTGCCATATCGAAAGCCCTTTAAACCCAGATAAAAAACAAGTCATAGAAGCAAAATTATCAGCCTTAACCAAACAATTTAATTCGATCAAATTTTGGGTTTCTTGTTAGTATTTATAACAATACCTAGTTATGCCAATGTTTTTAATACGGTGGAATCTATGAGTTGTGTGGATGATAAATAGTTATCATCGCTACTGTATTGGATAAGTAGGTGACCGTTTTTCAATAGGTTAATTATTTTTGCCAGTTCGGCTTGAGAGACAGCAGGGCACCCCAAGCTTCTGCCTAAATAACCATGATCATGTAAAAACGATGAAGAAGCATACCAAGCTGAATGTAAGACAATACCTCTTGATTCAGAGTGATCATTAATACCATCTTCTAAGCCTATTAATTTTAATGATAGACCATGTTTACCCACGTATGTTTTTCCGGTGATGTGTGCACCAAGACTGGTTTCATAACTTTGACTTCTATTTGAAAAGTGTGATGGCAGTAAACGACCAGAACCCTTACCATGACTGACATATGTCTTAACTAAAATCTTTTTTTTATCGATATCAAAGATCCACAGCCTTTTATGGTTAGATGGAAGTCGATAGTCTATAAAGGCTATCACAGGAGGAAGTTCAGGGTGTGTTTTCTTTACATTCAAATAGATGGATTTTGAAATATCATACATTTCAGAATCTATAGGGTTTGATGAATTCGTTTGGGGTTGAATAGATATGCCCAATGTGAAGATACTTAACAGAAGTATTAAAAATATTCTAACTTGACTCATGATATTAATATAACTTAAAACACACATAGATTATATCATCCATCAAGAATAATGCACTACTTTAATGCTAATTATACATAATCGCCCATTTATTTGACTTCTTACCTATGTTTATAGCGATACGGTGATTCATACGGTTGATTATTTGAAATGACAATATAGTTAACTTCTTGTTCAGGTTCTTCATAGGACCAATAATAATCATCTACTTCATATTGGCTGATGGTAACTGGAACACCATCTGGGTTATTTCGTATGTCTTGTAGCCTCTCATAATCGATTTGATATTCTCCATTAAACTCATCTAACAAATCATCTATATAGACTGTATTTAGATAATTTGGACGCTCGTATATGACAACTTCAGGGTGTGTTTCAACATATAAAGTACCATTCAAGGTTCCTATTTTAGTGGTATGATGAATAATTCTAATAGGTTCACTGACACTTACCATAGCATGCAATTCTTCAACATCTTCATTATACATCCGTATGCACCCGGAGCTAACAAATTTGCCAACACTGGTAATATTGTTGTTACCATGAATAAGGTATTTCGGTTTAGAGGTATAGATAGCATGAGTTCCTAATGGATTATTAGGGCCTGGTCTGACAAACTCCGGTAAAATATCACCGGTACTATCAAAATGAGCCATTCTGATTGAGTCAGGTGGGTACCAATACGGGCCAACTTTTTTCTTTTTGACGGTGGCATCCATGGTGGGTGTTCTTGTACTCTGCTTGCCCATGGCTACAGGATAAGTGTAAACAACATCTTCATGACTTGGAAAATAATAAAGCCTTCGTTCTGCCATGTTTATGACAATGCCTTCTCTATAGACCTCAATGGGCAAAATAAACTGCTGAGGTATGTGCACAATATCTCCGACGTTCAATTTATAATTTCCGTACTTATTTTTAAGCTGAGGGTTCGCAAGTTTAATTTCACTTAAACCAATATTATAGGCATAACCTATTTTCCAAAGGGTATCCCCTTTTTCTGCCTCAATATCAAAATTATAACCAACAACATCATCTTCAGGGTTCGGAGGAAGTTCCAACATTAATGCTTTGGCAGATAATAGAAACGTTAAAAATGGAATTAAATAAATTATTTTTTGCATGCTCTGCTCCTTTGTTATGTATATATAGAAGATATTGATAAAAAAAACATGAAAAAGTAGTATTTTATAACTAAAGACTTATATTAGCTGATGATTGACAAAACCCACGTGTCATAAAAACACCTTAGATGGAAAAAATTATTTTTCAACAACACAGAAATATTCAAAGTATATAGGGTACAATCATTATGGTAATCAGACTTTATTATTATCCTTGGTAGGGATCTTAGTAAGAGTATAGCGCCATGGGTGTTCTAAACCTTGCTTGATTCCTATTCTTGAATTTTGTTGAAAAGGCAGGTTATGAAGTCCTTGAGAAACCCATAAATTTGATTTCGCACCGAGTAGTTGACCATTAAAGGACCTATCTATCCCTAGCTTTTTTGTTAGTTTACCGGGCCCATTGGCATGATAGGCTGATTGATCAACATAGATACCTCGAATTAAAACAGCACTCGGAACCCCTTCAATGTCAGTAACAACATTGAAGCAGTGGTGCATTCCGTAAATCAAATAAACATAAATGTGTCCACCCTCCATATACATGGGCTTGTTTCTGAGAGTAGGGCCATTGAAAGCATGACTAGCAGGGTCTTCATTACCCAGGTAAGCTTCAGTTTCAGTGATCCAGCCCCATTGATCCCCAAGATGAAGCTTTTGCCCTAGTAGCCTTTCGGCAACAACGTTAGCAGGTTGTCTATAAAATGAAGGAACTAATATTTTCATGATGAATAACCTTGGACTATTACCCTAATCCTAAACCAAATAATCCTTAAGTGTTATCCTTTTAGATACCATATTTCATCGATAGATTATATCATTACATAAGTGATGAATGAAAAGACATAAAGTGAAATATAAAGGCATAAGAATTGTAATAAAGGGTTTTGATCTTTGGAGCCTTTTTTGAAGAAGTAGTTTAACCAAGCTAAGTAGACTGAGAAATAGACCGAAAAGCAGACAAAAAAAGGAAACGTCATACAGCACTCTATTTGGAGGTTAAATATAGCAAAACAGATAGATAAAAGCAATAACTTTTAATTATTAATTCTATTTTAACATCAAGATGATAAAACACACTGCCATCAATAAATCATCTGAGAATATAATTTGATATCCCTTCACGTCAGTGTTACTCTAAAGTGTTTAAAATGAAGGATGTAGGCCATGAAAACCATGAAAACGGAATCACTACCCACAAGACATTATTTAAAAGATTATAAAGAACATGATTATCAAATTGATAAAGTTGACTTAAATGTCGAACTTCATGAGACAAAAACCATAGTGCATAGCGTATTGCATGTCACCAAAAAAGATTCCAACAAAAATACTCCACTGATCCTAGATGGAGAGGACTTAACGCTATTAGAGATATCCATCGACAATATCGCTCTGAAACCTGAACGCTATCAACTTAATCATGACTCCTTGATTATTCATCACCTGCCAACCCAGTTCACGCTTACCATACAAGTCATGATCAACCCCAAAGACAATAGCTCATTAACAGGGCTTTACGTGTCTTCAAATAATTTTTGCACCCAATGTGAATCTCATGGTTTTAGAAAGATAACTTACTTTATAGATAGACCCGATAACCTGTCTATTTTCACCACTAAAATTACAGCAAGCAAAACATTAAAATCACTGTTAAGTAACGGCAATATTATGGACTCTGGAGAGGAGGGGAACCTTCATTGGGTCTCATGGCATGACCCTTTTCCTAAACCCAGCTACCTGTTTGCCTTGGTTGCAGGAAATTTTGATGAAATCAGGGATACCTTTACCACCCGCTCTGGGAGAAAGGTTGAGTTGTTCCTCTATGTAGAAATAGGGAAGAAAAGCCAAGGTTCATTTGCAATGAATGTGTTAAAAAATGCCATGAAATGGGATGAACATACCTATGACAGAGAATATGATTTAGATCGATTTATGACAGTAGCCGTTTCTGATTTTAATTTTGGCGCGATGGAAAACAAAGGGTTAAATATTTTTAATGATAGGTTCATCCTTGCTAACTCCCAAACAGCGACTGATGCTGACTTTTTAGACGTCGATAGGGTAGTCGCTCATGAATACTTTCATAATTGGTCAGGCAATAGAATCACCTGTAGAGATTGGTTTCAATTAAGCCTTAAAGAAGGCCTTACCGTTCTAAGAGAGCACAACTACATGGCCTCGGTAGCTGAAAGAGCCGTGATAAGAATCACCGAAGCTAAATTCATTCAGACTTTTCAATATCAAGAAGACGCGGGCCCCATGTCCCACCCCATACGACCTGACTCATACATAGAGATGAATAATTTTTATACCGCAACGGTGTATGAAAAAGGCGCTGAAGTTATTCGCATGATGCAAACCATCATGGGTAGCGATCTATTTAAACAAGCGCTGAATGTTTATTTTGAACGATTTGATGGGCAAGCTGTCACAACGGATGATTTTGTTGATGTTATGCAGGAAATATCCAACCATGATTTTGCTTTATTTCGTCACTGGTATTCCCAAGCAGGTACACCTCATTGCGATATCTCCTCCACATACAAACAGGGGACATTAACCCTAACCCTAAATCAGGCCACACCAAAAGGTAATATGAACTCTCCAGTTATGCATTTACCTATTTTAATTAGTTTTGTTGATAATGAGGGTGTGTGCAATGTACGATCTGAGGACAACCTTTTACCCAATCATGCTCAACAGTTTTTACTTCCTGTTAAGGAAAGACAACAAACTTTTGTGTTCTCTGGTTTTACACAACAACCCATCTTATCTGTTTTAGATGACTTCTCAGCACCGATTAGCATCAACTACCCATTATCAATGCAAGAAAGGTTAACGTTAATCCAAAACAGTCCTGATGGTTATCAGAGGTGGTACCAAATGAATCAAGTGTGGGTTGAATGGGTCAGCACTATGTTAGATTGCCAGGATGCGCAACTGCCTCAAAGCATGATGACGCTTTATCAAACTATACTCCATGATGCAACCTTGACTCCTGGTCTAATATCAGAGATTTTAGCCATACCCTCAGATAGAAGCTTACTAGAACACTTGCCCTGTCAAGATATCACCATGATTAATAAAATTCTGTGTACAGCGAAAGTACAATTAGCCAATGCCATTAAGAGCGAGTTAATGGACACTTATCATCAATCAACAACTCAAAAACCTTACCAATACTCTTCTGAAGAGGTCGGGAAACGAAACCTCCGATCTTTGTGTTTATCACTGTTAGTCTATACCTACGAAGACAGTAGCTATGAGCTGTGCTTACAACATTACCATAACAGCGATAATATGACAGATCGCATGGCTGCAATAACTGCTTTAGTAAGCCATGAAAATAAACATCAAGGCTCCGTCTTAAGTGACTTTTATCAACAATGGAAAACCGAAGGGCTAGTACTCAATAAATGGTTTGCAATACAATCTCGAACAGGCTCATTGGATGCCATCAAAGCGTTATTCAAACATGATGATTACCAAGCTTATAACCCCAATATGGCTAGGGCATTATTAGGCCAATTTGCTCATTTTAATACCCAAGCTTTTCACCATCAAAGTGGTCGTGGTTATCAATTCTTAGCAGAGAATATATTACAAATCCAAGACAAGAACCCTCAATTAGCTGCCGGTTTACTGAAGCCTTTAATTTACTGGAAGCGTTATGATGAGTCTAGGCAAGGCCTGATGAAAAATGAATTGAACAGAATTTACACCGCTCCGAATTTAAGTAAAAATATCTATGAGCTAATCAAAAGTTCATTGTAACTTTTATTCAGATAAATTAAGTTGTTTTACAATAAATTGATCTGTTTTTAATTGATTTTTACAACCTTGCGTGTTACCATAAAGACGTATGCAACTCATGGAGGAGTGCTATGTCAAGACTAAGTGATTTGATTGAAAACCATACAGATGATAATGAGCTAAGGAAACCTTTCGTCATCAGTTCTGAACAAAAAGATGACTTTGAACAAAGAGTAAGAAACTTCAAAATGCAGGTCTCTAAATCAAGCTATACTGAAGAAGAACTCTTCAGCTTCAGGAGGTTCATTGCTGATTTTACACAAACGCCACTTGAAGATCTGGATAAAGATCATATCAATCAATATTTAAAAGAGCATCAAATACTTTATACCTTCCAAGTTAACTCCAAAGGTCGCACAGACGAAATTGAAAGGAAGGCAGGTGTCTTAATTGCCTCATTGCGAACAGCCAGTGGTTTAATTTATCGCGAACTCAAGGGTTCAGATGAAATATTACAGGCTAAATCAATAAATTGTAAACTAGATATACCTAAATTTTATCAAAATGACATTAATGGCATAGATTGTTTATTAAAAGGGTATAGTACCCAAGAAAATAAAACAGATAATAGTGTTATGCTAAAAGTTGCCTACAAATTAGCTTACTATGAAATTTATGACCCCAGATTTAATAAAGCCTGCCCTAAGGTTATTGAAAAAGCTGATAAGCAACGTGCTTGGGATAACATGTCTATACCTCAAAGAGCTCAATACTTATGGGGTCTCTTGTGTGAGGTGATTAAAAATACTTGTTGTAAAATCTATGAAAGCATTAAGGGTAAGGATAATATCCATGTTGAGGCCTATCAAAACCCCTCTAAACTTCCATCAACCCCCTCATTAGAAACTGACTTTCCTGATAACACAAATGAACGCACACCTTTACACCTGACAATGGATAAAAAACAATCATAGTTTACTCACACGCAGGGTCCCTTATCGTGGGATTAAGATGAGCACCCCCATCAATAATCATGGTTGAGCCAGTAACACTCTTGGCTTTTAGAAGATAGGTCATTGCCATAACAACATCCTCTAATAACGGATCGCATTGTAATGGGTTGAGTTTATTATAACTGGAAATATCTTTGGATGTTTGAGCTTCATTTGAGAGGATCATATGTGGCGCTATTGCATTAACCCGAACCTTAGGAGCATAAGACAAGGCTGCAGCCTTCGTCATGCCTTCAAGTGCAAATTTTGAAGCCGTATAACTATAGTAATCGGTATTCAGTCCAAACAATCTTGCGTCAGTTAGGTTAATAACTGAATAATCGAAACTGTCATTGGCTGCTTGGGCAAAATACTTAGTCAGTAGAAGAGGGGCTCTGGCATTAATCGCCATGTGCTTGTCAAAACTTTCAGCGCTAAAATCCAAAGCTTGATCATGAGAAAAATGACAAGCATTGTTAATTAATGATGTCAGTGGTCCCTGTTGTACACAAGCTTCAATTAATGCTTTGCAGTTATCAACTTCACTTAAATCTGCTTGATGTAGATAAACTTTAATACCTTGATCTAAAAAATCCTTAGCTAACGCATGAGCATCACCTTCAGATTGGTTAAAATGCAGATGAGCTGTTTTCCCAAGTTTAATAGCCTGTTTGACCAAAGCTTTACCTAATCTTTTAGCCCCACCAGTGATTAAGATTCCTTCCATAACGCCCCCTGTAATCAATCAAAAATTTTCAATGTGAATTCATAGCCTATTATATCAATTTGATCTATCACAACAATGATTATTTATAATTCTATGAAGCTTATTGTATAAATTGAATAGGGTATTGTGCGATTCTAACCACCTGGCTTCCGCCCACCTATCTGCTTCTTTAGTTCATCAATAACCGCCTTGTGCTTGGGATCTTTTATTTTTCCATCAACATCGTTCTGAATATGCTTTTCCTTGGGAAGTGGAATTGGTTTATTAGGTGGAATGCTAAGATCAACATTTTGGTTAATTTTCTGTATCAATCCTTTAAGTTTTTGTTGTTCATCGCCTGTTAATTTACTGGTGGTTGATGGATCAAATTTAATTGGTCCAACTGTATCACCTTGTGTATTGAGCTTTATTATTTCATTGCATACCTCAAGTGGGTTAGCAATATTTGAAAGTAAAATGCTATCATGTGGGTTTGGAATATTCGTATGAAAAAATTGCTGGGCAGCCAATGCAATCTTTTCTGACTGGGTATTAAGTGTTTTGATTTGGAAATTCTCCTGTGTAGGTAGATTCTCATAGTGACACTCAGCTATTCTCAATTTAATCCATTCCTCTCTTTTATTTTCCATCTTGTCGCTTGTATGCATAGGATTAACATTGGCCGAAGTGTTCACGGTGGAGGTATTACCGGTTAAGCTCACCCCTGATATTATTGCTGGGCCAATAGTCTTGCTTGACTGATTAATCTTATATTTTTCTTCTTTGTCTGCAAAACCAAAAAATTTTCCAAGCTTACTACTTCTAACCGAATTTTTAATATTACTCCATGATCCACTAATAATATCACTGGGTTTTCTTAAAGTTGAAAATGATTGCCACACTGAACTCCATTGTGTTGAACTATTCCACGATGAACATATTTCAGCTACTCTTGAATTTCCATTTTTATATAATTCATCGAATGAAGTTTGATCAAACAAAGCAGATTTTTCATCTCCATGGTCATAAGTTCCAAACAGTTTACTTCCAATAAGTCCTAGTATGCTGGGAGGGGATATTGTCTTAATTCCTGTACAACCAGGGTTATCATATAAGCCATGTAATGATCTTCCAAGGCCGCGATACAGTTGATGTAATATCCCTGGCTCGTGTGATTCAACCAAATTTGAGGATTTATTATCACTTGATAATTCTTTCAAACATGAATGTATGATAGCTCCAAATGTTCTATCTTTACCACTTTTGCAATGAAAAAATGGCTTAACATTATCTGCTTTCAAATTACGATCAACTCGATAACTAGGCAAATCATGAACAAGCTTATTAACTTTCTGATTTAAATGCATGAAATGTTTATCGTCTTGATTAAAATCTTCATCCTCTTTAAAGTATTTAAGACGATAGCTATAAGCTTTTTTATAAGCATCAACACAGTCCTTTAATTGTTCATTCTCTCCGGCTAAATGCTCCATACCTTGTATGATTTCTTTGGTAAGTTTATTGGGGTCCTCTTCAGAGGTTTTATTATATTCATTGGGCAAGTTATCGTTCCCAGTTTTGGCATAGTTAATGAGTCGATAAAGCTCTTTTGCATTTTCTAGCTGGGTTGAAGCACTTCCTAATTTGTGACTTCGTCCTCCGGTTATTTTAAGTTTCCACTTAAACTCCCCTTCATTATTAAGTGCATTAACTGGAAAATTGAAACTAAATATTTTTATTTTGAGTTTTTGACTAGCGCTTAAAGTGTCACGTATAGTCCTCATGGCGTGTTGTTTAAGATCTGTCATATCTTGTTCAATGGCATTTGATAATAAACTTGTTGTGCAATAAACCTTTTCTTCAAAATCTTCAGCTATGTATTTCGAACCTGAAGGATCTGTTTCTTTTTTCATATTCATGGCTCGTAGAAATACAGCCTCGTTGTTTTGTGTTGTTATTGACTGCATTTTGGTTTCTTTTGCCTTTGGATCCATTTTCTTAAAATGCTCTTTTTCAGGTGATAGGTCTGAGTGAGAGTATATCGTAAAAGGATCAGACCCTTTCATTTCCAACTTTGTTTCAGTGACGTTAGAGGGTACATTGCCTCTGTATTTTGAGCCTGTGTGCACACCTTTATTACAAGCTATTTTATCTTCTTCTTTCATCAGATCAAATTTTTTACCCTTAACAGTTTTTGAATTATCCCAATTGCCTAGAATTTCTCTCATTTTATCCGGTGAAATAGGGTCTTTCCTAACTGTGACTGTGAATTGCTCTTCATCTTTGTCTTTACCTATAAACTTGTATGAATCCGGATATTCAAAATTTCTATATTGAGGTAGTTGTGACATATTAAACAGCTCTTTAGCATCCTTAGCTTCTTTAGGTATATCCATTTTCTTCAATTGTTTTACTAATTTTTCTAGCGATTCTTTTAATACATCATTGGATTTTTTCATAAATTCATATTCAAACTGCTCAATATTACCTTCTGAACCAGTTACTCCTTGTAAATCATCCTTATTTTGATATGGATTCTGTAAGATTTTATTGATCTCTTTTTCAACGCCCTCAAGCTCCGTTTGATAGAAAGCTGCCCTATATTTATTTGTATCTTCCGGTTGACTCAATCGTTCTTGTTCTCCACCTTTTTCATTCGATGTACCTCTATCATAAAGAGCATCCTGAAATTGAGTACGTATTTTTTTTAACTTATTATAATCCGAAATGGTAGTCTTACTGCTTTTACTTGCTAACAATAATGCCGTACGATAAGATGTCAGAAACCTTAGATTAGGTGATTCCAACATGACCTGCGGTTTAGAAATATCTACTTCTATAGAATCATCTACCGGTTCAGTAATACCAACCGGTTTCCTTGCTTTACCCGGTTCTGGAATTGCATTAAAATTTCGATCTTGCGGTATGGGTGCTGCCATAATTTTCTCAATAATTACTCTATTATGTTTATAGTACAATTGTTCATTTTTTTCTGAGTTATCTTATTTTAATTGATATTGTTTTTTGACCTAATCACCTTTGACAAAAACAACTACAGAACAAGATCATAGACTTATTGGTTCAGAAAACATCAAAATAATATTTTAACAACATAAAGTTGGCATAAAACCTTGATAATAAACATCTTAATGTGGTAGCTATGGGGGTTGTAGAAAAAAATTACTTACATCACTGCTCATAAGGTTATGTGCTTGTCTGCATTTGCTAACGATGTCAATGTAAAAAGATGTAATGATATTTCATTCAATAAGTTGTTGGTGTATGTTCTACTAATGAGGTTTAAATGCCTGATACAGAAAGTATTGAAGGTAATAGATCCCTAAATGAAGAACTCATTGTTACAATAAGATATCAACCAATACTTAACGATCCATGCGTTGTCTGAAAACCCAACTTTACTTGCATAAAATTCATATTATCTATAGAGCAGGGCAACCAGAAGTATACTTACACTTCAAAGGCCTATAAACATTCTATTAAACAACAAATGATTTAGGTGCAGTGAATCTAGCCATGTTGCAGTTCTTAATCTTAGCTTCAATATTGATTGCTTCGTACAAACCTTTTAATTTTCCAAAATCAACAGCCTCAGGCTTTCTTTGTTTAGTACGCGTAGGCCCTAACCATGTTTGAGAATATTGATCATTATACATTCCCTTTTTTTTCAACAAGACATATAACTCATCAAGCTTATGACTTATTCGATTATTTTCTTGAATCATTTCAGAACAGCTGTATGATTTAAACTCCATATTAGATGAGTATTTAGCAACAATTTGTTCGTTTGGATTAACGGCACAACCTGATAAGATGATTAAACTCATAAGTATTGAATTATGTTTAACTGTCATGTAATTTCTCTCCTATTACATTAACTAATGTAATCTAATTTCACATAAAAATATAGTGTCACTCAGGAATAAAGATTCATATCACACAAACTGTATTACTATGGTCTGCAATCAAAGCCACATCTACCTTTGACTGACTGTTCTTAAGTGGTTATTATGGTGTAACAATACCTTGGACAACATGAAAACAGATGACAGAAAAAGATATGATAATGCCCTTGAACTCTTTGAGCAGCATCAATATGAAGATGCTTATAAAGTTTTTTCTTCATTAGCCAAAACTTCATCAGATGACGATACGGACCTGATCATTTTATCTAAGATGTATCAAGGTTATATGATGGCATTGGGTAGGGGAGTCGCAGAAGACGCAAAACAAGCCCATCAAATATATATTAATATTGCTAATTATTCTCTTTGGGGTAAAAACTTTCTATGCTACAAAATTTTTATTGCCAAAATAAATATATCGATAGGTCAGAAGTTCTTACAACAAAAAGAAAGTCAACACAATTATTTTGATGAAGATAACATCTCATATAAAGCTTCGATCCATATGCAGATGTATCATAATAGAGCATTGGTGCATCTTAGAGAGGCTTTATTAAGCATGAACGAAGATGACATCGTAAATCATTATAACAAGCTATGGTCAGAAGCAACCTGCCTTAAAGCTCGAATGTATTCAGACAGATTAGGCTATGATGACTATGTAATAGATTATGAGATAGATAGATGGGATGTTATCTTTCATTACAGTGATTATCCAGAATTTAGATCAGAAGCTATTCTAGCACTGTTTCGGGTTGGGTTAGATATGCTTTGTAAAGGTGAAATAATCAATCAAAATATTAATCAACTAATACTCCCCTTGTTTACAAATAATGATGAGTGTTCACCCTGTGAAAAATTTTTCAACAATATAGATAGTAAAAAGTTTGCAAAAGAAATCAAAACATTTGAATTTTACAGAAGTACAATGATAGACCTTCTCAAAGCAAACTATAACTTAAGGTTCTTTGATAAACCAAAACAGACCCAAACGACCTTAACTTACTCAGTTAAAAATAAAAATACAAGACTAGGATCAAAGCAGTAATACCCAGCTTATTTAATATTCATCTATAAATGCATACCCGATATTCAGCTCGAAGTTGATATTTACAAATTTAAAAAGCATCTTTTTACTTACCATGGGTAACTAATAGTTACTATCGACATGTACACAATTATTCATTCATCATTTAATATATCTTCAAATTTATACAATATTCTTGATGAATTTTGATCATCGAAAATATATGACAGTCCAATCTTGGAGTATTTCTGCGTTATATTATTGGACATGTTTGTTTTTTTGTGTTAAAAACTGTATTAATAAAATATGGTAAAATTGTATGAAAAATCTAGTCATTAAAATGTTACCAGATTCATTTATGACTTGGTATAGATTGAGAGTTGTAAAATCTTATGAGTTACCACAAAAAGCTTATGCACGTCTTTGGTATATCGATATTTTCACTTTTATTGTATTCTTAGTAGCGTTAGATTACTTAATATCCGGTGCTATACACGTTTCTTTTGGTACGAATTATGATACTGCGGCGCTTAGTAATTTAGCTAGTTACGTTCATATCACGGGTACATCCTTATATTCTAACCTGCATTCTATCAACTTAAATTATATTCATGAGCAGTGTGTTGCAAACCATACCGTTTCTGAACTCAACCACACTGGCAATGTCACATCACCAAGTTATGATCAAGAATCAAATCATTCTATTTTTAGCTTTAGCCCTGGATATACATTACAAAACATATGGTGCGCGTTCCTAGTATATGTGTCCATAGATGGCATAGAGCTTATCAAAGATTCTCGTGTAGAAATTGGTGGAGTTCTAGGCGGAAATTACGGTAAGTGGCTTGCTGTAAATTTCTTTTCCAAGGAAGAAAAAGAAAAATTTTATAAAAGCTCAAATATAAACCCCGATTGGACTCTATATCAACTGCCCCCTATCCCAGCTGTAACCGTTTTAGATTTAGTCAAAACAGCAGTATATCGCCATCAAGAGAATCGCGAAATTGGTGAGAACATAATAAGGATTCAAGGTATCGTTGAACCTAACTCGATTAAAGGTGAACAGAGTAAAAATGGTTATCTATCGTATAGTTTTAATCTTATTTTGCAAAAAGAAGAGAGTTCAGATTATCTTTCTAAGGTGTTCAAAATCAAAATATCTAATGTGACAAAAGATACATACTCATCATATCTTTATGATGGAGCTCATGTTCATGTGACCGGAATATTACCTGAAAACAAAGACCTTATAAAGAGTATTTTAGCGCATAACATCTTACCTGTAAATTTAGACAGCAAGAAAGATGTTACTAGGAAGAAGATAGACATCTGTTGTTTTTAATTTTATTTTTTGACACCTTGCATTGGGTTATTTTAACTTAAACTAGCCAATCTCTCCAGGAAGGGGGTGTTAAGAAATGAACAGCTTGTGCCCCAGTCAAATGCAATACCAAACCAAATGGATCTAGAATTTCCCGAACTCCATGTTATCGAGAAGGAGACGCAGCGACACTGCGGCAAACACGACACGGGCTGCTAGCAACGCCAATATGAAGGTCGCCCTGGACCCCCATAGGTGCGCATCCCACTCAGTCAGTAGCAACCCGGTTGGGACGGTAAAACTATGGAGTATTTAGCTCGTACCCGAGATAATGCAGGCATTCATCAGTAAAGACTTCATGCACATATGTTTTTCCATCAAACAACATGTAATATGGTACGTTTGACGTGCACATTGACGTCGACAGCTTATGCAACCGATCAAGTGAACCAAGCTGACAAGACGACCCGGCATCCTGTAAAGCGGAGTTCATACCAGAATTACAACTGACTAAGTCAATGTTCGCTGTACGGCAATCATCGACGTCCGCAGCTCGTTTACCCTCCAGATTACGCTCGTACACGATACCATGTTGATAATCAACAGCAAAATAGGGTAACAGCAGACTTCGAAGTAAATCATCGACACAAGGTGTCCACATCATCAACTTCAAATCAGACTCAAACTCAAAACAGTTTTGCTGACATTGCGTTGTATCGTTTACGGATTTATATAAACTATTAAGCTGTCCGAAGAGCTTAGGACAGGCGTGCTTAAAGTGTTGAACCGAGTCATCAGCGATGGGCACACCCCCAGACTCATGTAATTCGCCATGTAAGGTGTGGTCATCATGTGATTCGCCTGAACCACCTTCACCGCGACCGCCACCACTTCCACCAGCACTTCCACCACCGCCTGGGCATTTACTATAATCCCAAACCGGAGGGGCTCCTTAAATAGCATATAGCACAAATCAGAAGAAAAAACTTTTTTTTGTTTATTTATCAAAACATAGCAGCCACTAACAACAAAAATATTAAGTGCGTTTATTCGCAACACATAATATTAATAACAACACCGAATGATTAGGGTTAATAACTATGTATCGCTCCATGGAGGAGAGGGTCCCAACCGATACAGAAAGAAACTCCGCAGTCCCGTCGATTGCATAGGTAGCATACAAACTACATTACATATTTAGATCGTTAGTAAGCTAGGTAGGCTTACACATGTAAGCGCCATACAAAGTTATCCAGAAGGAGAGAAGCGATTTTAGACAACTATATCGTTTTAAGGTAGATAATAGGAAACAAAATGGCAGATCAGTTTTTTGATGGTGATTGATGTGTCTTTTACAGATTTGAGGATTAGCTATATTGATATAGAAAATAGAACTGGATGTAGAATGATAATTTAAATCATAGAATAAACAAACTAATAGATTCTATCAAACAGTTGACCAATAGCTCACCACATATTCGGTTCGTAGTTGATATTTACTATTTTAAAAAGCATCTTTTACTGACCAAGAGCCACTACTAGTTACTATCGACTTGAGTTACTGCTTTTTTTATTATTATATGATATCTATTATCTTATATAACCATCAAAACAATAGTTCCGGTAATAATAATTACCGGAATTATCGAGTGTAAGTATGTTGCTTTTAGAGGTACTCTGTTATCTTGTCAAACGTAATGGCTTTATATCAGTATCTTGACTATCTTTTGTCGTGGTTATATGTGGTGAGTGAATTTTTTCCTCTGTGTCATACTCATACCTCTTTCGTTTCAGATCCAATTTGTCTTCAGAAAATAATTTCGATGTATACCTAGGTTTTGATGACCCTGTCATTTCTGATTTGGGCCAATTAGCTTGGTACCATTCAAATTGATTTATATCATCTTTGAACTTATCTTCGTCTAATTTACTATAAAACTGTGAAGCTTGAGATACATCATCACCATGTCCATTAATTGGACATATATAGGTTTGAATCTGACTAGACATTTGTTTGTTTTTACACATTGAATCGTAGCCAAGTCTAAATAGACCAAGCAGTGCAGCAGATTTAAATTGGTCATATTCACTATGATTATAAAGAGATATCCACCTTTCCATTTCATGAACAAACATTTCATTGCTCAAGGCTTTCTCTGTATCTAATAGCGCTTGTACTGAGCTTGATTTCGAGTTTTTTTCCATCGCTCTATTCAACTTTTTAGTATTCAACACGTATTCTGTAGGTTGATAGCCCATTCTTGCTGAAAATATTTGAGCTTTTAAACAGCTAGCGTCTGACCATGCTTTATTGTGCATTTTAATTAGTATTTGACGCTCTGAATCAAATAATATCTTGTTAAGACACCTCAGTGCCAAGTTACAAAACTTGTTTATATTTTTACTCCGTTCATTTTTCATTTCTGGAGAATAATGTGCTTTATGCCTGTAAGCGTATGTGACAAAGATTCTTGCCAAGAACAAATAATAGTAATGATGTAGATCCGGTCTGATTGTGTAAGAGTGCGATCTATCGTCATATATATCAAATTCATCCTGTGTTATAGATCTTGATAATATTGAATAAAAGCAGTTATCTCGATATATATATTCTTTAACCCCCTGCCCTAAAGCCATCATATAACCCTGGTACATTTTGGATAAAATAACAACGTCTATTTGATCAGAGTGTGCAAGATTTGATAAATCAGTAAATATTTTATAAGCATCGGTATAGTTTTTGCGATGATAAAGTTCTAGTGCATTAGCATATTTTTTGGCTGCATAAGTTTTCATCTTCTAAATTTCACTGTTTAATTTCGAATAATCATAGCGATTTATGGGCATTGAGTCAAAACTATATGTAGGTTATATTTAAAATATACCTACCCTACTATACTTGTAGTACAAAATATGATGCGATATATATTTAACCACTTTTACATACCATTTATTATTTTCATCATTATTGGGTGCTAAAATCAATCACATTTTTGCTCTTTATACATATTATTGCTGAAACCGCTTTTGCTGTTGCCGGTCAAAGTAAAGGCAATACTGGGTCATCACGAAGGTCTAACATTAACATGTCTGCTATTATCGGAATAATAGCAGAGTATGTTATTGATA
>DASCQC010000023.1:0-47177 GCA_036012865.1 Gammaproteobacteria bacterium | reverse complement strand
GTGCTTGTTTGACGGGTATGCCTGAAGTAGCCTTGGAATTATTAAAGTTGGATCCGGTAAAGGACAATGCGCATGTGGATAATAATTTGGCATTAAAATATGCTTGTTGTAAGGGTTTGAAAGAAGTTGCGTTGGAGTTGTTGGAGCAGCCAAAGGTTAGAGAGCTGGCACATGCCCATGGTTTTTTTGGGGTTGATAATGAAGCCTTAATAGAGGCATGTAAGAATGGAATGGTAGAAGTGGCTTTGAAATTGTTGGATCAGGAAGAGGTAAGGAATAATATAAAGCCAGATCATTATTGTATTAAAGATTATTACGATCAATGGAAAAAGAATCAAAAACATAATGCTTCATCGAGCATGTTTTTTCAATTACCACAAACCCTTTTTAGGTTTTTTACCCATTCAAATTCGGATCGTAAAGATCAAGAATTTTTTGAAGATGAGCGCAAATCAACTAATCTAGCAAAATTAAATCTAGTTTGAGGAAGAAGGATTAAATGCGGTCAGAGGTTCTAGTTCAAGATATGTTTCAACCTTTGAGGTAACAACCAGGTTATTCAAAGAAGTGATTGCTAGCAGTTAGAGCATTCGCTAGCTATTAGTCAAAGGAGTATTGCAGCCACCATTGAGGGTAGATTGAATTAATTGTTTTAAAAAGTGATAGCATGGGAAGCCCGATGATTGCGCTGGGATCATCAGCTGTAACCGACGCCATGAGTAACATGCCTAAGGATTCTATTTTTATGCTTCCAGCACACTTTTCCGGGCGGTCAAGGGAGATGTATCGTTTGGCTTCTTCAGTTGAAAAGTTTCTATATTGTACAGTTGTAATGCTGTGGTGTTTAAATGATTGTTGAAGGTCTTTGCACCATACGTCCATCGATGTATGGAAGTTTCCTTTCTTTCCTTGACAAAACATGAGTTGTTCGAGTGCTGTGGAAGAGTCATGAGGTTTGCCTAATATACGATGGTTAACTTCAAGCATTTGGTCTGCAGATATAAGGATGTTTTGGCATTGAGGTATCAGGGCTTGTTGCTTTAGTTGACAGATTCTTTTGACAGCTTGCTCGCAAGATTCAAGGGGATTGAGTGATTCATTAATATTAGGGGATAGTTGATCAAACGGAATGTTGAAGTTGTGAAGTTGTTGAGCGCGGCTTGTTGATCCTGAGCCCAGTAAGATACGAGGAGCTTTTTTATGAGTGTTCATACGGAGTAGTATGCAGATATTTATTGGTTAAGTAAACGAAGTTAATTGGTTTTTTTGCATAATTTATCTACAAAATAACTTGATAGAAGAATTGAGATGTTGTAAGATCAGGTTTGTTTTCTACACCTATGCTTACACGTGTTGGCGGGTCAGTAGAAGATTGTAAATTACAGTTGAGGTGAAATTATGGCTGTTGCTAAAAGTAAGAAGTCAAAATCAAAAACTAAGATGAAGCGAGCTCATAACCGAGTTAAGAGCGCGGTCATTGCTATGGATCACAATACAGGTGAGAGTCATCGACGTCATCATGTAACTAGTGGGGGTTTTTACAAAGGAAAACCCATCAAGGTAGAGCAAGAACAAGATTCGTAAAATTCAATGAACGTAAGGATAGCGGTTGATCTTTTTGGTGGAGACAGTGGTTCGTCTGTGTGTCTCCCGGGTTGTATCAATGCATTGAAGCGCGATAAAAATCTTAAAATCACGGCACTGGTTAGTCGATTAATAGATGTTACGAGATTTAAAAAAATAGATCGATTGGAATATGCGTACGCAGATTCAGTGGTTGATATGGATGAGAATCCGCTTAAGGTTATGCGCAGCAAAAAGAATTCAACCATGGGACATGGTTTGGGTTTGGTTAAGGATTCAGTGGCAGATGCCTTTTTAACGGCAGGTAATACAGGGGCTTTGATTGCTCTGGGGCATTGTATATTAGGTGCCGAAAATAAAAAACAACGTTCAGCCATTATGACAACTTTACCCTCTAAGTCGAGAGATGTTTATTTGCTGGATTCAGGTGCTAATGCAGACTGTTCTCCTGAAATGTTACATCAGTTTGCTTGTTATGCTGCTCAATATATCGGCATGAGTAAAAACCCCTCGGTAGGCTTATTGAATATTGGCCATGAGGCAAGTAAAGGAAACTCACTGGTTCGAGATGCCGCCAAGTTAATTCAATCTGATAAGACACTTAACTTTTTTGGTTTTGTAGAACCTCAAGATGTGTTTAATGGGCAAGTAGATATTGTTGTCTGTGATGGTTTTTCTGGCAATGTTTTTCTTAAAACGGTTGAGGCGACGTCAGAATACGTTATGCATAAGCAAATTAAACTTTTTGACAAGTCGTTTGTGGCGAGATTCATGATGAGCTATTTAAAGGCGGCAATTCAGAAGCTGAAGCAACGGTATTCACGGTCTAAATATACCTATGGTGTGGTTCTTGGTTTAAACGGACAAGTTTATAAGGCTCATGGTTCGGTTAAGCAATCTGTTTTCACCGAGTCTATTTTGCACATAGCCAGTCATATCCGACAATCAAAAACTATATGAACAGTTATTCAGCGGTTGTTTCAGTCGCATCGTATTTGCCAGAAAAGGTGCTGCCCAATCAGAGTATTGCCGATAATATTGATTCGTCCGATGAATGGATATACGAGCGCACAGGAATTAAACAACGCCATATTGCCAATGACACTGAAACGACCGCTTTTATGGCGATAGAAGTGGCTCATAAATTAATTAAACACAATAATATTAATGTTGATAAAATTGGCGTTATTATTGTAGCTACGTGTTCTGCTGGGCTGTTAATGCCTGGTTGTGCTTCATTTGTTCAAGAGGCTATTCAGGCTAATAATGCTATTGCTTTTGATATTAATTCAGCTTGTTCAGGCATGGTTTATGCTGTGCATGTGGCAGATTTAATGATGAAAAATGAAGGTCATCAATACGCTTTAGTTATTGGCAGTGAGGTGATGAGCAAGATGGTTAATTGGAATGATCGGTCAACGTCTATTTTATTCGGGGATGGAGCTGGTGGGTTTTTATTAAAAAAACAGGATGATCCTGGTGTTGTCAATACGTTTTTGAACTCATATGGTTGTACTGATTTGTTAAGAACACGGGGTATCATTAATCAGGACCCTTTTTATATTGAAATGAAAGGCCGTGAAGTTTTTAAACACGCCATAGCTGCGTTTAAATTGGTTATCAAAAATTTGCTCGAGAAATCGTCACTTGAGATTGAAGACATTAATTGGATGTTGCCACATCAAGCTAATGTTAGGATTATTCAGGCGCTTGAGAAGCATTATCAGTTAGGAGTGGACAAGTGGATTGCCACCATTGATCAGCATGCAAATACCTCAAGTGCTTCTATCCCTCTTGCATTACATCATCATCTTTCTCAGGGTTCTGGTATGAGAAAGGGGGATCTTGTGATGATGGTTGCTTTTGGAGCTGGGTTCACCTGCGGAGGGTGTTTGCTAAAAATAGATCATGTGGAGGTTGTTGCATGAGTAGAGTCGTTTGGGTGACAGGTGCCAGTAGAGGTATTGGTTATGGGATTGCTGAATTATTTGCAGCGGAGGGTTATCATGTATTGGGAACAGCAACCTCCGAAAAAGGACTGTCAGCTATTCAACAAATACCAGGAAAAGTTGATGCATTGCACTACGATGCTGCAGAGGCTGATAGCGTCAAAGACTTTATTAGTCAAGCATCGGAAAAAGGCCTGCCAGATATATTGGTTAATAATGTCGGAATAACAAGGGATGCTCTTTTATTAAGAATGAAGAGTGAGGCATGGGATGAAGTGATGAATGTTAATTTGAAATCAACGTTTAAGTTATCACAAATCGCTGCTAAACATATGTGTCGTCAGCGTTGGGGCCGAATGATACATGTCTCATCTGTGGTGGCGTTTACTGGTAACCCAGGCCAGGTCAATTATTCGGCAAGTAAATCCGCACTTTTGGGTTTTAATCGAAGTGTTGCACTAGAGGTTTCACGAAGAGGGGTCACCTCTAATGTTATTGCGCCAGGTTTCATTGAAACGGATATGACACAGTCTATGTCTGAGCGTGAAAGAACTGTGATGTTAGATAGAATTCCCATGAATCGAACGGGAACTGTGAGTGATGTTGCAAAAGTTGTTTTGTTTATGGCATCTGAATCTGCTGGCTATATTACAGGTCAAACGGTTCATGTGAATGGAGGAATGTTCTTTGGTTAAATTTTTCTTGGAAATTGTTTCAAAATGACATAGAATTACCTGCAATTGTTTAACTACTATATAGGGGATGATAATGAGTGCGAATATAGAAGATAGAGTGATTAAAATCGTTTCTAAAGAACTGGATGTTGATGAGGCAGATGTTAAAATTGAATCATCTTTCGTTGATGATTTAGGGGCTGATTCCTTAGCTTCAGTTGAATTGGTTATGGCGCTAGAAGAAGAGTTTAATATTGATATTCCTGATGAATCTGCTGAAAAAATTTCCTCAGTAAGTCAGGCCATTGAGTTCATTAATAATGCTTCTAAAGAGCAAATAGACAATTAAATTATGTTTAACCGTGTCGCAATTACTGGGTTGGGGATAGTTTCTCCACTGGGTTGTTGTGTGAAAAAAGTTTGGGGCCGTTTAATCCAGGGTGACTCAGGCATAAAGATTGTAGAAGGGGCAAACCACAACTACAGGTCTAAGCTTGCAGCTCTAGTCGAAGGCTTTAATGATGATGGCTTACTATCCTCGCAACAATTTAAGAGGTTTGATAAGTTTATTAACTATGGTGTTTCTGCTGCAGATCAAGCCATTCGGCATGCTGCTGTAGCTGATTACTATGACCCTCATCGGACTTCGGTTATTGCTGGTTCGGGTATTGGTGGTCTTAACTTTTTAGAAAAGAACATCACAGTTGCCAATGAGGCGGGTGCTCGACGTATCTCACCTTATTTTATACCGGGTACTCTTATTAGCTCTCTTCCTGGGGTACTCAGTGCTCGTTATGGAGCAAAAGGTCCATGTTTCTCTGTTGTGACGGCATGTGCGACTGGGGCTCATAATATTATTATGGCGGCTCAGCTCATCGCGTCTGGTCAAGCTGACATGGTGATAACTGGAGGAGCTGAAAATTTTGAAATTAAGACGGCCTTGGGTGGTTTTGGCGCATTGAGAGCTCTTTCTTCATCCCAGAACTTTAGTCCTCAAGAATCCTCCCGACCATGGGATAAAGATCGAGATGGTTTTATCTGTTCAGAGGGTTCAGGGATGATCGTGTTGGAGCGTGAAGATCTTGCTAAAAAACGCGGTCAAAATATTTTAGCTTACCTGTCAGGTTTTGGGATGTCTTCCGATGCTTATTCGCACATAACTCGCCCTAGCCCAGATGGTGAGGGTATCAAGAGTGTTATGCATCAATCGATGATGATGGCAGGAGTTATACCCGAGGATATTGGCTATATCAATGCCCATGCAACATCAACTCCAGTTGGAGATCAGGTTGAACTTAATGCGATTAAGGAAGTTTTTGAAGGCAGAGGCACAACTTTGAAAGTCTCCTCTACAAAATCATCCCTTGGTCATGCACTGGGGGCTGCAGGTTCGATGGAGGCTATTTTTTGTATTCAGGCATTGCAAAATCAAATGGCTCCTCCGACAATCAACTGCATTAATCTTGACGGGCCTTGTGAATTTGATTTGCTTCGTCGAGGTGCAGATGTCATTAATACTCGTTATGTTTTATCTAATTCATTTGGTTTTGGTGGGCAGAATGCATCGTTATTGTTTGAGAAATCGGATCATTAACATAGCAGTGTTACTGCTATGGTTTTTTCCTTTACAAAGTTACGCCAAGAGTCAGTACATTACCATTGATTCCGGACAATCAGCTCACGAAGTTTGCTCAGTGTTGACCGATCATCAATTGATTTTTTCAGAATTTTTTTGCCGAATTTATTTTCATGTCACGCATCGGGCTCATAAAATTAAAGCAGGGGTATACTTCTTCGATGAGACACAGGGTTGGCGATCTGTTGTAAGAGACTTGGTGCAAGGTAATGAGGCTCAATTTAAGTGGGTGGTTAGACCTGGGGATGATATATATGATGTGTTAGGTAGTTTGAAGCATAACAGCCGGGTTATAACTTCCGATGAAGGGGCTCTCTTGAAGCAGTTAGATATTGATTCTTTTGAGGAGCTTCAAGGTAAGCTGTACCCTGATACTTATTATTTTTCTTCGGGTCAAAAGGGTATAACTTTAATGACAAGAGCCTATAAAAGAATGCATGCAACGCTTGATGAATTATGGAGTGCTCGCCAAGAAGATTTACCCATTACCACGCTAGATGACGCAATTACCGTTGCCTCTATGATTGAAATGGAGTCTGCAAAAAAAGATGAAAAGGCTCTAATTGCAAGTGTTATTTACAATAGACTCAAGGTGGGTATGCCGTTACAAATTGATGCAAGCGTTCAGTACGGGCTTAAAAAGAAAGTTCCGATCACACGAGAAGATACTCATGTGGATACTCCGTACAATACCTATATGCACAAAGGGTTGCCACCTGGACCACTTTGTTTCCCGGGCGTAGATAGTTTAGAGGCTGCCATGCACCCATTGAAAACAAAGTATTTTTACTATGTTTTGAATTCATATGGTTACCATACATTTTCCAAAACATATCAAGAGCATTTGAGTGTCATTAAAGGGGTTAATTCATGAATTATAAAGGTAAGCTTATCAGTGTAGAGGGCCTGGAAGGGGTGGGTAAAAGTACAGTCATGAGTACGATACAAGCCTGGAGTACAGATCATTTGGAAGACCCTATTATCACTCGAGAACCTGGTGGCACAGAAATATCAGAAAAGATAAGAGATATTTTGATCAGTCATCATGATGATGCTTTAGCTGGCAAAACTGAGTTGTTACTCATGTTTGCAGCTCGAGCCCAATTATTTGAACAAAGAATTCAACCTGCCTTGGAACAGGGAAGGTGGGTTATTACAGACAGGTTTGTTGATGCAAGCTATGCTTATCAAGGAGGAGGTCGTCAGATAGATCTTCGGACTATCAAACATTTACATCGTTTTGTTTTGAATGACTTTGAAGCTGATTTAACCTTACTGTTGGATGCTTCTATGAGTGTTTCTAAAAAAAGAATGGTGAATCGCTCTTTGGATAGGATTGAATCAGAGACGGAAGCTTTTTTTCATCGGGTGAGACAAACTTACCTTGATCTTGCCAAACAGTTTCCGGATAGATATCGAATCATTAATGCAGAATTACCTAAAGAAGAAGTGCGCAAACAAGTTGTGGCTGAGTTAGAGAGATTTATACTATGAATCAGTACCCCTGGCTCGAATTGTTGTATGATAATTTGAGGCAATATAACCAAATTCACCCATTATCTCTGATTGTGACAGCGGAGAACGGTTTGGGGGTTGATGCTATGATTAAGTCATGGATACAGTCTCTGATTTGTGAGCATAATGTTTGTCATAAGTGTCAGCAGTGTCAATTAATGAAAAGTAATTCTCACCCCGATTATTGGGAGGCTGTGAATGACAAGTCAGTGGCTATTGATGATATTAGATCTATTTTAAATTTTATATACCTTAAGCCTCGTTCAGCTAGTAAAAGAATTGTTTATATCCCTTTTGCTGAAAAATTAACTTTGCAAGCCTCCAATGCGTTACTCAAAATTCTGGAGGAGCCTCCTGCGCATGCGGTTTTTATTTTGGGGGTTGAAAATGATGCGTTGTTATTACCAACTATTTTAAGTCGATGCATTGTCTTTAATGCGAATTCAATCGATGTTTCAATGGCAACCCAGTGGCTAAAAGGTCAGTTGAATTGTTCACTGCAGGAAAGTGAACTTCGAATGATTTTATCCGCCAATAGGCCTTTAATAGCTAAAGGTATGAATTTGACTCAAGTGAATGAGTTTTTATCCAATTGTATGAATCCTACTAAACCCTTATCCGAGTTAGAGCCTGTTCCAGATGATATTCTCCAGTGGGTTCATTTAATGCAGATTCAGATTTGTAGAGTACTGCAAGATGAGGAGGGAATGAATAAAAAAGCAAGTATCTTTCTGATTGAATGGTACTATATTCTGTCAAAATTTTCTAAGCGCTTGCATCGAAGTGTTGTTTGGAATAAAGAGATCATTTGGGAAGAAATATTGCTGGCTCTTCGGTGGCATTATTGCAAATTCTTCAAGGCTTCACAATAAACTCTGAAGGTCTTATTAAGATCTTCAATCAAGATGTTTTCATCAATTTTATGGGCTGATTCATTAAGGCATCCAAACTCGATAATTTCATTGGAAATTTCTTGCAGAAACCGGGCATCTGATGTGCCTCCCCCTGTGTTATATTCAGGGATAATACCGAGCTCATTTGATATGCTTGTTTTAAATGCATTGGCAAGTTTATTGGGGGCGCTTATGAAGGGACTAGCTGATTCAATCCACTGTAAGTGAGTATGGTTTGATAGGTTGCCTATTGTATTTTCGAGGGTCTTTTTGAGCGAATCAAAAGTGTCACTGGGGTTGAATCGAATATTAACCCAGGCGTTGGCTTGGTTGGGTATAATATTATGAGCATCGTTATCCGTAAAAATATGAGTTATGGCAAGCTGGGTATCTGGAAAGTAGGGGTGAGCTTTAAACTGAATGGATTGTAGCCGGTTTAAAAGCTCAACTAGCATCGTGATAGCTGTTGAGGCTGGGGCATAGGCTACATGATGCTGTTGTTGTGTCATGTTGAGTTCTAAATTCAGCGAACCTCTCCTCCCAATGCGAAGGGTGTCGCCAACTTTTTGAGAGCTTGAGGGTTCCCCAACAATGGTATAATCAAAATAAATGTCTTTTTGCTTCAGCCATGGGATCATTCTTTTAGTACCATGAATAGCGGGGCCTTCTTCATCAGAGGTAATGAGTAGACTGAGTGTTCCTGTAAAATGATTAGATTGAATGATTTCTTTGGCGGCCATCATCATGGCTGCTAAGTTTCCCTTCATGTCACAAGCCCCCCTGCCATAGAGTCTACCTTGCTCTATGGTTCCACTAAAAGGGTCATGCTTCCACGATGAAAGATCACCCGGGGGTACAACGTCAGAATGTCCTGCTAGGAGTATGTGAGGAGAACCTGTCCCAAATGAAGCCCATAAATTAGAAACTTCTTCAAATTTAATAACTTCAGTTCGAAAGGATAGGGCCTCTAAATAATCTTTAATGTACTGATGAATGGCGTCTCCGTGCGGAGTGATGGACTGAAATTGAATTAGCTTTTGCGCTAGATTAATAAGGTCTTGGTTCATTTGATATGTCCTGTATGACCTAGTGATTTTACGTTTTACAGATTGATTATTCAAGCGTGTATTAATTAAGAGTAAGGTTCATTTTTATATAAAAGTAAAATAACACTTGTAATTGACTATGTAAAACCATATATACATGGTAGACATTAATTAAACTCTAGGAGCGTGTATGTCAGTAAATGTAGAATTGGCTATGAAGCCATTAGGCGATCGACTTATTGTAAGGGTTGAGCCTGAAGAAACTAAAACATCCGCAGGAATTTATATTCCTGACACAGAAGGCAGTAATTCCAAACCTCAGATTGGTGAAGTTTTAGCTGTTGGACGAGGTACTCGTTTAGATAATGGCAGCTATGCTGACATGGAAATGCAAGTTGGTAATAAAGTAATTTTTAATAAATATGCTGGTACCGAGATTAAATCTCTTCAAGAGGGCTGTTTAGTTCTTCGTGAAGATGATGTTATGGCAATTGTTGAATAACTTAAAGAGAGGTAAAAATTATGGGAAATCCAAAAAATATAACCAGTGGGCACGAGTGTCGTACAAGCATGGCACGAGGTGTTGATATACTAGCTGATACGGTTGAGATAACCTTAGGGCCATTGGGTCGAAACGTGGCCATTGAAGATGAGTTTGGTGGACAAAAAGTGACCAAAGATGGTGTAACAGTAGCTAAGTCTATTCACTTTAAAGACAAAATTTGGCAATTAGCCGCAAACATGGTTAGAATAGCTGCAGCTAAAACTAACGATGGTGCAGGCGATGGTACGACAACATCTACCTTGCTAACCAGAGCTATTTTTAGTGAAGGTAATAAGTTAGTGGCTGCAGGTCATAACTGTATGGAAGTTAAAAGAGGTATTGATGAAGCTGCTATGATCATCTGTGATGAACTACAGAAGTTATCAACCGCATGTTCTGATTCAGAAGCTATTCAAAAAGTGGCAACCATTTCTTCCAACGGTGATACTTCTGTAGGAGAAACTATTGCAAAGGCGATGGAAGCTGTCGGTAAAGAAGGTGTTATTTCAGTTGAAGAGGGTAATAAATTAACCAATGAGATGGAAACTGTTGAAGGTATGCAATTTGATAGAGGTTATTTATCTCCTTATTTTGTGAATAATCAGCAAAACATGTCATGTGAACTTGAGAATCCGTATATTTTATTGGCAGATAAGAAGATTTCATCCATGCCAGAACTGATTCCAGTGTTAGAGGCTGTTGCTAAATCAGGGCGTCCACTGCTTATTATGGCGGAAGATGTAGAAGGTGGTGCATTAGCTACCTTAGTCGTTAACTCCATGAGAGGTGTGGTTAAAGTTTGTGCTGTTAAAGCTCCTGGCTTTGGTGATAGACGTAAGGCCATGATGCAGGATATTGCAGTCTTAACCGCAGGAACTGTTATCACTGAAGAAACAGGTCGTAAGTTAGAATCTGCTACCTTAGAAGACCTGGGTTCTGCCAAGCGAGTCGTTATCACTAAAGAAGAAACAACCATCGTTGATGGGGTAGGTGATGCACAAGCTATTTCAGCTCAAATAGATCGAATTCGTTCAGAGATAGATAACAGTGACTCTGATTATGATAAACAGAAACTTCAAGAGCGCTTGGCTAAATTATCAGGGGGTGTTGCAGTTATCCGTGTGGGAGCAGCAACTGAACTTGAGATGAAAGAAAAGAAAGCTCGTGTTGAAGATGCTTTGAATGCAACGCGTGCTGCAGTCGAAGACGGCGTTGTTCCAGGAGGGGGCGTAGCGCTTCTTCGTGTGAGAGCTTCTCTTGATAGTTATCAATCAGAAAACCCAGATCGCCAAGCAGGTATTAGGGCTGTTAAAAATGCTTTAACTGCTCCCTTGCGTAAGATTGTTTCAAACGCAGGCGGTGAGGCTTCTGTTGTTGTTCATAAAGTTGATCAAAACTCAGGAAGTTTTGGTTATAACGCAGCAACAGGTGAGTATGGTGATATGATTGAAATGGGTATTTTAGACCCTACTAAAGTGACTCGATGCGCATTACAAAATGCTGCATCAGTGGCTGGCATGATGATCACTACAGAATGCTTAATCACGGATGAGCCTAAGGATAAAGACGATGACGGTGGTGCCGCTGCAGCCGGTATGGGCGGCATGGGTGGCATGGGAGGCATGGGCGGAATGATGTAAATTCCTCCAACTCTTATTCTTATAAAAAGCCTGCTTAATGCGGGCTTTTTATATTAGATGGAAAGATAAGCTTCGGCAAGAATATCTAATAGACAAATGTCGTGTTAAATAAAAAATGATAGATCATAGGTTAAGATATGTTTTTTGTGTTAATTATTTATTGTTCTTTTGTGCATAATGATGGATAGGGTGTTATGATATTGATAATATAGATTAGATTAATCGTTAGCGGAGCGTGTATGGACAAGATTTCATATTGGGTGTCATTCAAGTTGTGGTGGATGTTTACATGGAGATATTTGTTACTTGTATCAATATCTTGTACTGGAATTGTTTTATTATTAATTATGTTCGAGCCATTAAGAAGACCGATCATGACTCATGTTGGTGGGGATATACTCATCATGTTTCTGTTATTTATTTTTACCGTGGCTCATTTAGGGTCTCAATTGGTGACTATAAGGAATTTATTTAGTAAGCACTGGCAACTGAAAGAAAAGCCATCAAAGGCTGAGGGGTCGTAGATGGCCAGAGGTGGAATCGAACCACCGACACAGGGATTTTCAGTCCCTTGCTCTACCGACTGAGCTATCTGGCCAACCCTGTTATTAAACTAATTAGTTGAGTCTGAGTCAAGCTATTCTTTAGTTTCTTGGGGTTTGAATTTGGGGGGTAATTCAGTCTTTTTTTCAAATAAAAAGGCAATCATTTGATTTTCAATGAATTGTATAGATTCGGGGTCGATTGTGCTTAAATGGTACTCGTTGATAAGTTTGGTTTGATGTTCAAGCCATTGGTCCCAGGCTTGTTTGGATATTGAGTCATGAATTTTTTGGCCAAGGCTTCCATGGTAGGGAGGGGTATCTAGGCCAGGTAAGTCTTGGTCATAAAATCGACAATGAACTATTCTAGTCATTATGTATCTCCTTGAGTAAAGTTGTAAAAGGTTTTGGGGTTGCAAACTCTGTGGGCAATAGATAGGGGTGCCACCTTATGCTCCCCTTGGGCATGAGTTTCAGGTCATTGATATCACACTTCCAGAATGTAATATTCATGATGATGTGAGATAACGTATGCTTTGTCGTTGCCAATTTGATTCGTTTGCTAGGTTTAATGACTGAATTTAAGTCATGGAGGGTCTTAAATTCTGGAGGTGTCCATAAATTGGCCCAAATGCCTTCTTCTCCCCTTAATTTAAACAACCAGTGATCATCATTTTCAATGATTAAGTAGTGATAGTTAGCTTTTCTTTGTTTGATTCTGGTTGTTAATACGTGACTTATGATTCCATTTTTGTGACTCATGCAATCAGAATTAACAGGGCAGCTTGGACATTTGGGTTGATGTTTAGTACAAATCGTCGCACCCATATCCATAATAGCTTGAGTGTATTGACCACTCTTTTGCTTCGGTACTAATGCTTGAGCTAGGGTTATCATATCCTTTTCTTTTTGATCTTCGGGGGTTAAATAAAAGTATCGGGTTAAAACACGCTTAACATTGCCATCAAGTATAGCTTCAGGTGCATTAAAACAGATCGATGAAATCGCTGCAGCTGTGGAGCGGCCTATGCCCGGTAGTTGTTTTAATTCTAAGGCTGTGCGCGGAAAAATATTTTGGTGTTGATGATGGATTATTTGGGCACATTTGTGTAAGTTTTGAGCTCTTCTGTAAAACCCAAGACCACTCCACTGAGCGAGAACATCTTGAAGATCTGCTTTAGCTAGTATTTCAACGGTAGGAAACACCTTAATAAATTTATCGTAGTAATTAATAACGGTGCTTACTTGTGTTTGTTGTAGCATGATTTCTGACACCCATACTCGATAGGCAGTTTTATTTTCCTGCCAAGGAAGGTTGTTTCTGCCGTAGGTCGATTGCCAGTGAATTAATTTATTACTGAAAACTATTGACTTTGTCTCTAAAATCATAAGAATACTCAAGTATGAACGATAAGTTTATTACATTGTTAACCGATCCTCAACGAACAATTCATAGTTATGCACTAAGAAGAGGAAGAGGCGCTTTAAAAAATATTAAATGCATGAAAGATTCTAATCATTTTTTATCTTGTGAGAAACAAATTCATGAGTTCAATGCATCTAATTACCAGAAAGTTGTTTGTGAAGTGGGTTTTGGTATGGGAGAATCTTTATTGGTTCAAGCCATCAATAACCCTCATATTTTTTACCTAGGTATCGAAGTTCATTTAGATGGCGTTTTACAGTTATCTCATGGCATAGAGGAAAATTGTTGCCATAATTTGAAAATAATTTATGGTGATGCATGTTATGTTTTAGGGAGCTTAATTCCTCCTAAGGCATTGGATTGTGTTCAGCTATTTTTCCCAGACCCCTGGCCAAAAACCAAACACCACAAGCGACGTATTTTGAGGCTAGAGCTGCTCGATGCCATCAAGCGATCCCTCAACAACAGTGGGACTATACATATGTGTACCGACTGGGCCCCTTATGCCACTGAAATGATTGAATCTGTTCAATTGCATCATGATTTTGAGATACAAGAGCACTCAGTAAATGCTCCCATTGGCCAAAGAGAGCTCACTAAGTATGAGAAAAGAGGTCAGAAGATGGGTCATGATATTCATGATCTTTTGATTAAGCTGTCTCAAGATTGTTGAACGCATGGTTGGTGAAGTGTGCTTGAATAAAAAGTGGGCGTCGAACCCAGATGATGGGGGCTGCCGAGATTATTTCAACGGCATGCTTGGCGATATCATTCTGACTGGACTTAATATTGTGGCTCCATAAGTCATATTTACCCATTTCATTGCTAGGCCTTAAGTACCTAATGAGGAGACCATATTCATAAGTCTGAACGATGCAATTTTTCCAAATGGCCTTATCAATATCATTTTTATAGTATTTGATTCCAGCGATAAAGTCTCCTTCTCGATAATAGGGTGTCATTGAATCATCTGAAATTACAGTATCCGCGACATCTCCATATTTCATGCGAAAATATAGCAGCTCTTGTGTGATGGAATTATGTTCGTTTTCAGGGATGGTTTTGATGAACTTGAGATCTGATGTATGATTTACCTGATGATTGTTCATGTATTTCGGTTCGGCCCCAATACCATGCAATAGCCAATCAACAGTTACTAGGATGCCTTCTGAAATGAACACCTTAACCATGGTTTTGCCCCCCTTGGTAGTCAAGCCCCCAAACCTGGATGTTTCCCAGTTTTGAAGCGTACCTCGGGCGATGTTATGAACTTTCTTAATTGAATCTCTAGATAACCCAGACATGTCCCTTAATCGCTTCAATCTCTTGGCGCGATTTAATGAATCTGATGAGTTAATCTTTCCATCTCGTTCCGCTGAAGACATCATTGACTCCGTGTAATTTCCATGATCTTCAATTCTTATAATGCAGATTTAATATGCAAAAGTAAACAGTTTTTGCAACAATTACGCGTAATTTGCCAAACCTAGTTCAGGTTTTTTTATCAAGGTTGATTTTACTCAAAGAGATTTTGATTTCAAGCTGTTATGTTATAACGATAATTTATGAACAAGTGTTTTTTTCATGCTGTCATTTTTGTGCTATTAACTCAAGTGTTTTGTGTGCATTTCCAGGGCTATAATATCACCCATTAAAACCTTTGGAGGAAGTGAATAGCCTTGTTTTAATGGGTGAGTTTGATACAATTAATTGTCAAGATGCCAAGTCAATGCCGGGGTTAATAATGTTAAAACGACTGTTATATTTATTGCTATCTATTATTTTGTTTCCTAACCTTCAGGCTAAATTTGTCAAACCGGAAGATCTTAGCCAATATGCCGTAGCACTGAATATTGAGGGGGGCTTAATTCCTCATAAAGCACTGTCAAAAGACCAAATTTGGGCAAATCTAACCATTATTTTAGATCGCCCTATGATTACGGGTAAAACTTTAGAAGATATTACAGCGAGCAATGCTTACCCATTAAAAGAAGCGTCTATTCCGTCATATAATGAGTTAAAAGTCAATCAAGCTTATGGGCTTGTTCTTCAATACTACTTAAAGCATGCTCAAGTATTAACACACCACTTAGAACATGAGCCTGTTAAAATGATTATCCAAATTCATCGAAACCGATCTGCAGCAGAGCATTTAAGGCTGTTTGAAAAAATTCTAGGGCATTATTTAAACGCGGGGCAGTTGATCAAATTATCAGCTTTTTTTAAGCCTCAACATCAGCTATTAGGTTATTACTATTACCTGCCCCAAAATATCATGATAGAGGTTAGAAGTGGTTGTGATCTTAAAGACCCTTCAGTTTACAAGAGTGCTGATATCATTGTAGGTTTTGGTCTTGCTGCTGGCCTTAAGCGTGAGTATCCATCCGGAACATTGTTGATCCCTAAAAGCTATATTCCTTACCAGGTTTCAACAAGTGATGTGAACTTAGCAGGTCAATATGAAGTCAATAATCATTTGATCACTTCGTTGCCAGAGATTCTGCAAGAAAATGTTCAAGTATTATCATTGGATCATTCGGTGAACCCAATGAAACATCAAGTTTTTAAACGACAGTTAACGAAGAAAGATTTTGTGGTCAGTCAGATTCTTCATGCGGATCAGATGTTTTATCCTAAAGTTCCTAAACTTGTCGCACAATAAAATAGCTCACATGATTGAAGGGTAACGTGTTCTTAATGTACAGGTCTTTAGCGAAAAAGTTTTGGGTTATCATGATAATTTTATCCATCGAAATAGCTGAATGACCCTACAGCTAACATTTCAAAAGTGATAGATGCATCAAGATGGGCTGTATTCTGAGTCGTGTTGATCCATAATTCTCTTTGATCTTGTAGCATTTTTTTAAGCATGTTTTTTATTGATCATGAGGTAAAAAAGCTTCTTGTAATATATTTAAGTATTGGTAGCCTTTATCGGTAATATAGATTGTACTTTTTGATGATGTGATGAGCTCTTTTGCTTCTAACTCATCGATGGTTTTGTGATATTTGTCAATCTTTTGAAATGTCTTTTCTTCAAAGTCCCTCTTTACAATGGGTTTAAGTAGACGGCTACGGTTGAGCCAATACTCAAAGGCTACATTTCCTGGGTCAACATAAGTTTTTTGGGTGATTGTTTTAGGTGATTGCATGTATAATTGTGGAGATTTTATTTTATTGAACCGCATGATTTCTTGATGAAGGGTTAATTTGGAAGAGGCTCCAGCCCCAATTCCAATATAATCATCAAAATTCCAGTAATGAAGGTTATGTCGGCACTGAAATCCAGGTTTGCAATAAGCCGATATTTCATAACGATGAAAGCCTGCTTGAGATAGTAGTTTTAGCCCGGAATCATAGATATCATCCAGAATAGACTCATGCGGAATTTGGGGGGGGCTTTTAGCAAATAGGGTATTGGGCTCAATGGTTAACTCATACCAAGATAGGTGGTTCGTGTTAAGATCGATGGCTGTTGTAAGATCTTTCATTGCCAGGGTTGCAGTTTGTGATGGTAATGAGTGCATGATATCAATATTAGCATTGCATGGAGGTAAGTGGTTAATACAGTTAAGAGCCTCTTTTGAATTATGAATGCGACCAATTTTTTTCAATGAATCATCATTAAAGCTTTGACAACCTATTGAAAACCGATTGACACCTGCACTCATATACTTATTAAATTGATCATGCTGGTGTGACCCAGGGTTGGCTTCAAGTGTAATTTCACAGTCATCAGCTACATTGGCATGGTTGCGAATGTGTTCTAAAAGCTCATGGATGCAATGGGGTGGAAAAAGGTTGGGAGTTCCTCCTCCAAAGAAAATACTGTCAATGGTACGATTTTTTAGTGTATCAATATGCGACATGAAATCTAACTTGAGTGAGTTAATGTAACCTTGGTAAGGTGTTTTTGTGGGGGCCTTGAATGAATTGAAATCACAGTAAGGGCACTTGCTGATGCACCATGGAAGGTGGATGTAAAGAGCTAGCTGCTTATTCATTGTTCCAATCATCAGGCAGTAAGCTGAAGATTAGAACGTCAGTTTGTTGTCCATTGAAACATCGATATTGCCGAAGTGTGCCATCAAGTTTAAAGTTTAGCCGTTCTAATAGTTTGTTAGATTGTGTGTTGTTGGGTAGTGTGTAGGCTTCAAAACGCCTTGCTAGAAAATACTTAAACCCAAAGTCTATGATTGATCTTAGTGCTTCAGTAGCAATTCCTTGTCCCCAATAATCAGGGTGGAGTTCATAAGAAATTTCGACTCGGTATTGTTGTTTATGCCAGTTTTCATAGCCGCAACTGCCGATGAGCTCATCTTTATCATTAGCAATGACCCAAAAGATAGTTTTGCGTTGGTTGAATAAGGATTGCTGTAACATCATCTCTTTAACTGCGTCAATGCGTGTTTTAGGCATAAACGAATCTGGAATATATAGGCATACTTGGGGGTGTTTTAGAAGCTTGAAGTATGAAGTTGCATCGGAATGCCTGAATTCACGTAATTTGAACCCATTAGGTAGAGTTAGAACAGGAAATTCGTTAAAAGGATCAACTATCATAGAAAATTCACTTTAATTAGTGATATTCTATAGTTTGGTGGTAAATAAGCAAGTGAAGATGAGTGAAATATACATAATTGCATTTGAGTCCAGTTGTGATGATACTTCTGTGGCACTTTATGAGCAAAATAGTGGGCTTGTACACTATTTAACGCATTCTCAAAACTCTACGCATGAGAAGTATGGGGGGGTTGTTCCTGAGTTAGCTTCAAGGGATCACATTGCGGTTTGTTTGGCCTTGTTGGATAAGGTTTTGAATGAGTCAGGGGTTGATATTAAAGATATTGCTTCGGTAGCCTATACTGCAGGTCCAGGCTTGATTGGTTCCTTGTTAGTATCTGCCTCGGTAGCGGCAGGAATAGCTCTAGGGTTGGGGGTGAATTTGATACCGGTGCATCATCTTGAGGGACACCTTTTGTCACCTTTTCTTACGGAAGAAATAGTGTATCCATTTATTATGCTCTTAGTCTCAGGGGGGCACACTCTATTAGTTAAGGTTTCAGGTTATCGAAAATATGACGTTTTGGGTGGAACGCTGGATGATTCAGCGGGGGAATGTTTGGACAAATCAGCCAAGCTAATGGGGTTGTCATTTCCTGGGGGTCCTGCGATAGAACAACAGGCCGTTTTTGGTGATCCCCTGTCCATACCATTGCCACACCCTCTTAAGAATCAAGGTTTTAATTTTAGTTTTAGTGGATTAAAAACAGCCATTAGAAGGAAGTGGGACCAAGGTGCAGATAAAAACAACTTATGCGCGTCAGTTCAAGCTAAAGTTATTGAGGTTTTATTGGATAAAGCATTGTATGCTTTGAAACATGAAGAGGTGTCTCGTCTGATTGTTGTTGGAGGTGTTAGTGCCAATAAGGCACTTAGAAAGTCATTTTTAGGTGCCATGAAACATCATGGTTATGATGTTATCTTTCCGGACATGCGTTTTGCAACTGATAATGCGGCCATGATCGCACAAGCGGCATCCATGATGATTCAAGAATCTGTGACAGTTGTTAATGACTTGAAGATGAACCCTCGTTGGCCACTGGATGCAGTGAGTTAAGGTTCCAATACTGGAAGATGTTTTGGTGATGTCTCATAATGAGTATGAGAGCTAGCGATATAGCTAAGGGTTGCCATGGAAAATTCAAATAGGTATGAAGGGAAAGTGTTAGTAGGGTGGCGCTAACACTTGCGATGCCAGTATTATTGAAGGATATTCTCGAAATAACCCAAAATAACCCGCAGGCTGCAGCAGAGGCTGGAACCAATGCAGCCAATACACCAAAGCTTGTCGCAACGCCTTTACCGCCAGCAAATTTGAAATATATAGGGAAGTTATGGCCTATCACTGAGGCCAATGCAGCCGATGAAATAAGCCACGTATCTTGGGTGTAGTGGGTTAGAATATAAATGGGAATGAATGCTTTAAGGGTATCAAAAATGACTGTGACAGCACCGGCAAGTTTAGATTGTCTAAACACATTGGTTGCTCCAGGGTTTTTTGACCCGTACTGATGGGGGCTTTGAATGACGTTGAGCTTAGACATAATCATGCCCATCAACAGGGAGCCTATTAAGTAGTTTAAAAGAATGATGCTGAGGTAAGTTATTTGTGTTTCAAAAAGCATAGGACTTGATGGGTGAGTAGGGCCTTCAGAACCTCCACAAAGATGAAAGGGTAAAACCCAATGAAAAATGCCTTGCTTAGTCCCATGGATGTGCTTAAGACCAAAGAGCCCATAGCTAATGGAAGACAGTATTGGATTAAGATAAGTTTAGGCATGTTCATGACCCCTCTAAACTGAATGCCCAGGTAGGCAGCCATGGCCATACCCATGATATACCCAATGGATGTTGGGATAACGAATGCTCCGTGGGGGTTAAAAATAGTGAGTGTTAATAAAAAGTAGCTAACCATCGTTTTGGATGCTATGTGCTGAGGTAAAAGCAGTGAAGTTGTGATAATGCAAAGCGTTTGTAAGGTGATAGGAGCAGCTATTCCTGGAATGGGGATGCGGCAGTAGTTGGATAATAAAAGCAGAGAAAGAGAAAATAGAAAAGTCACTGACAAGATGCTATTTGATACAGATGATTTATACAACATTATACCCCCATGTAGATTTAGAATATTGTATCACTTTTCTTTAACCAGAGAAAGGGGTTCTGTGGTTTGCTGTTGACGCGGATGCCGAAGTAACTTAGTTGATGGGGGTTGGTTTTGGCAATGATTTGTTTGGCACTAACTCTTTGCCCATGTTTGACGGCAAAGCTTGAACAATTACCATACAGAGACATTACACCATGGCCATGATCAATGATCAATAGTTTGCCGTAACCTTCAAGGAATCTGTCAAAGATGATGACGCCATCGGATAGGCTGCGGATGTTGCTGGATATAGGCTGGATATGCAGGGCGTCAAATTTAAATTCGCTGTTGTGTATTTTATCACCATATCGGTGAATAATTTTTCCAGATAAAGGCCAGGTTAGTTGGTGTCGTATTTTTTTAATGTTGCGGTATTGATTGGTATCAAATACCGAGCGATTTTTAATAATTTCTTCAAGCTTTCTTTTGTTAATAATAAGTTTCTTAAGGTTGTTATCATTGTTTAATATTTTAGAATCGATGTCATGAATGAGCCTTCGTTTATTTTGTTTTTCAATCTTGATTTTAATTTTCTGATTTTGTTTTTTTGAGGTTAAGTCCATAAGTTCTTGCCGTTTAGATAAAAACTTTGCTCTATTGCGGTTAAGTTGATTGAGTTCATGGGTGATTTTTTTAAGTTTATTTTGTTGTTTGTTGATGATGTGTTGAACATAAGTAGCATCAAGCTCTATGTCTTGGTTGTGCCACGGTTTTTGGTCAGTGTATTCCAAGCGAGGTTTTACTTTCATATAAATTGAATGAAAAGTTTTGAATATAAATTGGGTTTCTTCTTTTTCTTTAGTGCTGTTTTTTTTACACTTTTGTTTAAGGTGTTTTAATTCTTGAGATAATGCTGTGATAGACTGAGAGGTTTGGATAATTTGGTTGCCGAGTTGATTGATTGAAAGGTTTGAATTTTTGATTTGTTGATTGATGTTTTCACGTGTGTGTTTATCATGAGAGATTGAGTTTTTAATCTCATTGATTTTTTTTTGTACGGTCTTGAGGTTTTCATGCGGGGTTGCATGCTTTGCAAAAGTTGACGCTTGGGTGAATATGAAAAGTGATAGTAGGGTTATGACCATCGTATGAGTGACTCCTTTGTCATTTCATCTGGGGGGGATATGCCCATTAAGTCTAAAATAGTAGGGGCCACTTGAGTAATATCACCATGAGGTTTAAGTGAGTGTTTTCGATGGCCAATAGAAATGAGCGGTACAGGGTTGAGGGTGTGTGTGGTTGCGGGCTGATTGCCTTGTGACATGGTTTCAGCATTGCCATGATCAGCGGTAATTATTCCTTGCCAATGATTTCTTTTCATTGATTCGACAATGTTTCCGATACAATCATCCAATGTTTCGATGGCCTTAATGGTGGCTTGCATGTTACCGGTGTGTCCTACCATGTCAGCATTAGCGAAATTGGCAATAATCACATCATGTGAGTTTTTGTTGATACAGGAAATAATGTGCTCGGTAACTTTTTTAGCGCTCATTTCGGGTTGTTGGTCATGTGACGCCACTTGGGGGGATGGAATTAACACGTGAGATTCTCCCGGAGACTTTTCTGTTTTTCCACCATTGAAAAAGTAGGTAACGTGGGCGTATTTTTCCGTTTCAGCCACTCTGAGTTGTGAAAGAGAGTGTTGGGCAAAGACGTTGCCCAAATGATTTTCAACGACGGGGGATTTGAAAATAGGTTGGACTGTTGTGTTGGTTTTGGGGTAGGGCGTTAGGGAAAAGAAGTTGTTGACTTTTTGACAATGTGGCTCAGTATTTAATTCAGTAAAAGCTTGAGTTAGTTGGATAGCTCTATCCGATCTGAAGTTTGTAAATAAGATGCAGTCATCTTGAGAGATAGGGCTAAAATCAGGTAGTTGAGTAGGAGGAATAAATTCATCTGATAGATTCTTGTCATAGCAGGACTTCAGCACTTTCTGATAGGGGTGCTTTGTGTCGGAAGAAGTTTCAGTTAGCATTCGGTAACATTCACGAATTCTCTCCCAATTATGATCTCTATCCATGGCATAATATCTCCCACAAATACTGGCAAAATGAACGTTGGTGTATTGGGATTGCAGCGCTTGGATCGCAACAAGCTCGGAGATGGCTGCTTGAGTGCTGGTATCTCTTCCATCGGTGAAGGCATGGATGTAGATGTTTAATCGTGGGAAGTGATGAGCTATATAGTGAACCAGATTAATGGTGTGATTGATGTGGCTGTGCACGCCTCCAGAGGAGACCAGTCCCATGATGTGTAGGTTATGATGAGCGGGTAGAATATCGCTCATAGGCTGGAGATGTTTTGCCGGGGTTGTGGTTAAGGCTTGTTCAATTAAAGAGAGTGTTTGTGGAATGACTCGACCAGCACTCATCGACATGTGGCCAATTTCCGAGTTGCCAAATTGAGAAGGAGGAAGCCCAACGGCAGTTCCATGGGTATTGATCAGAGCATGTGGGTAAGTTTGATAAAGGTGATCCATGTGGGGAGTTTTGGCTTGATATATAGCATTACCCGTGGTTTTTGTACTAAAACCCCACCCGTCTAAGATCAATAATGCAAATGATTTGTCCATTTTTGTTCAGAATACTTGAAGCGAAGTCATTTTAGCATTAATCTATGCAACATGGAATATTAAGATAAAGGTTTAAGTGATGAATGAATTTCTACAGTTTTTGTTAAGCAATTGGCTATTATTGCTTTTGTTGGTTATGGTTGTTCTTTTAATTTTTTTAGAAGAACTTCAGTCCAAAGAGTTGAGTCGGGGAGGCATGGCGCCAGAAGAGTTGAGTCATGCGCTTAATAAAGGTTATGAGATTATTGACCTTAGAGATCCCAAAGATTTTGCATCCGGTCATATTCCAAACGCCAGGCAGATGGACAGTGAGCGATTTGCTAAACTAGATTTTAATCAACCTAAATATAATAAGTGGGTTGTTTGCTGTAAATCAGGCATAGATTCATCAGGGTTAATCAAATCAGCTCGCGAGAATAATAAAACTTCAGTCAGTTACCTTATTGGGGGAATTGATGCTTGGAAAGAAGCCGGCTTTGTATTAAAGAAAGGAAATAGTTAACATGATAGAAATTATTGTATACACCAAAGATCATTGCCCGTATTGTGATTATGCAAAAGCGCTGTTGAAATCGAAAGAATTAGCGTATACTGAGCATAATTTAGAGGGTAATTATGATGAGATAGCATCTTTGGTTGCCAAAACAAATATGAGGACTTTACCTCAAATTTTTGTCCAGGGTCAATTTGTTGGAGGTTTTACAGATCTTCAGGAATTTGATGCTTCGGGAAAACTTGACCATTTAATAGGTCAAAACAAATAGGAGTGAAACTATGACTGCAAAACAAACCTTTGTGATTGAGCAAGTTCAAACTCATTTACAAGCTTTTACGGGCCACATGAGAACTTATGAAATCAAAGATAAGTATCAACCTGATGCTCATTTTGAACTGGATGTTAAGCATAAATTAATTGCTGAGAATCGCTATGAGGTTATTCTTGATATTGAAGTTAAGGTGAAATTAGCCGATAAAGAACTCTTTTCTGCTCAGGTCATCCAGGGTGGTATTTTTCAAGTTTCAGGGTATGATAAGCAACAAGATCATATTTTAGAAAGTTTTTGCCCTAATTTACTGTACCCTTATGCGAGAGAGACTATATCAGCGATGGTTTCCAGGGCTGGATTTCCTGTGCTTTACTTGGCTCCTGTTGATTTTGAATCAAGATTCAGGCAAATGCAAGAAGCTGCTTCTAAGGAAAAGGACGGCTCTTAAGAAAGCTCTGAATGAAGGGTACAAAAATGTCGAGTGCTGGGGTATTTTGGCGTGTTGCTGATGAGGCTAAGCCCTATCGATTTCATCTTTTGGTCGGTGGCGTGTTGGCTCTGTTTGCTTCTTTATTGGATGCGTCTTTAGCCCTGGCACTTAAGTACACTATTGACGGTGGTTTTGAACAGAACTTTTTTGAAGTTTTAAGGTTTATGCCATGGTTGATTTTGATCTTCTTCTTAGTTAGGGGTGTTTTGAACTTTAGCTCTAGGTACATGATAACCTATGCTGGAAGGTCAGTCATACTCTCCATGAGAAGTAAGTTGTTTAGCCATGTATTACGTCTTCCAAGAATATTTTTCAACAAGAATAATACCAGTTCAATTCTCTCTTGTATTTTATATAATATTGAACAGGTAGCCAATGCTTCAACAACAGTTCTTTTGAATGCTTTAAGAGATGGAACTCTGATTATTGGCTTATTATTGAGCATGCTTTTTATTAGCTGGAAACTTTTTATCATCACCTGTGTATGCGGCCCTATTACTTACTTTGCTATTCAACTCGGTGGGACAAGATCAAGGCACTACAGTCGACGATTGCAAGATTCAGTTGCTCATGTGACACAGCATGCCAACGAAGTTTTAAATCGTATTGATGTGGTTAAAATGCATCAATCAGAAACCTTTGAATCTGAGCGACTAGACGAACGATTGGTGGCCAATAGGCATCATGAGCTTAGGGTGAATATGATCTCTGGATTAACCAGTTCGTGTGTTCAGCTTTTAGCCGCATCTCCTGCCGTCATTATTGCGTATGTTATAGGTCATCAGTACATTGAGGTAAGTTTAGGATCGTTCGTTGCGTTTGTGGCTATTTTACTGCAGTTTTTAAGACCTTTAAGAAGCCTTACTGAACTGAATGCCGAAGTTCAAAAGGGGATTGCAGGAGCTGAGGGAGTATTTTCTTATTTTGATATTATTAAAGAGCCTCATATTGACATGACACATAAGACAATTGGTAACATTGATCTGAAGGCGGTTTGTTTTTCCTATAATGACACTAAGAATACAGGCCTAAACAATATTTCAATCAACATGAAAAAAGGTGAAAAGATTGCTATTATTGGCCCATCAGGCTCAGGTAAATCAACCTTGCTTAAATTGTTGTGTGGGTATTACCTTGAAGAGACTAGAGGGGATATATCCTTTGATGGGATCCCCATGACGAAGGATAATTGCAACTATTTTCGACAAAACATAACCATGGCTTCACAAAGTTCAGATGTTATTTCAGGCAGTGTGGCAGACAATGTTGCTTATGCCCAAGATGTATTTGATCTGGGTCGTATTAAGGAAGTCTTGAAAGTGGTCCAGTTGTATGATGATGTTCATAATTTAGGGGGTGTTGATTTAAGGCTGGGCAAGGGGTTTCGTGATCTATCAGGCGGACAATATCAGCGTTTATCTTTGGCTAGAGCTTTATATAAATCAGCAGATGTACTCTTGTTAGATGAAGTAACGTCTTCATTAGATGTTGTTAATGAAAAAGCCTTATGGGATGCTGTGATGAGGTTTTCAAAGAAACGTCTGATGGTTTGTGTGACACACAGTATCGATTATGTTGATCTGTTTGATCGAGTTATTTTTATTGTAGATGGTGAGATTCAAGCTGAGGGGCCTCACGAGCTGCTGCTACAGAATCATTTAGATTATCGCCAGTTTTGTGAGGGATTGGGTGATTAATCTTACCCACAAATTGGGCAATTGTATACGATTTGAGTTTTCTCGTTGGTTGTGGCGACAGCATAAGCCCGCATGGTTTAGTCCTCTAAGGGTGTTTGAGTTGATTTATCGATCTCTTTATGCTCTAAGGCACTCAGTTGTGCAAATGTTCTTTCTTCCCCAACCCTATGTTAAGCCTGTGTGGGTTGTTGGAAATATTTCTGTTGGAGGTGAGGGAAAAACACCTTTTGTTATGGCGCTGGTTGAGTTTCTTCAGTCAAAAGGGTTGCAACCGGGTATAGTTAGTCGAGGTTATGGTCGCTGTTTGAAAGGACTCATGGTAGTTAAGGGCACCCATACTTATCATGAGGTAGGGGATGAGCCTCTTATGATGTCTTATCTATTGAATAAAAAGACCCCCATTGCTGTTTCCAATGATCGTTCAGAGGCTATTCAGCACCTCATTGATTCGCAAGGTTGTGATGTGATAATTTCTGATGATGGTTTGCAAAACCCAAATATTTATCGGGATTTAGAGTTTGTTGTGATGGATTCTAAGCGCAACATTGGCAATGGTTGCTGTTTGCCGATTGGTCCATTGAGGCAGCCTGCTTCTAAATTAAATGAGGTTGATTGTTTGGTGCTCAGGGATGATCCCAAAGGGTTTTCGATAAGGCCGACTGGGGTCTGTCCTGCTAATAATTTTTCAACCACATTACCACTTAGTAAATTTAAGGGCCAAACGATCAACCTTATGGCAGGCATTGGTAACAGATCAAAATTAATTCAACAGTTACATGAACTCGGTATTGAAGTAAAGTCGCATGCTGTTGCTGATCATGGTCTTATTGCAGCAGATGACATCGTAGACGTTACGTTTATGACCATGAAAGATTGGGTTAAAGTAAAACATTTAAACCATTCATCCAACTTGTATGTCATTCGTTCATCTTGTGATATTTCTCAAGATTTATATTCTACTTTAGAGGGTTTTTATCATCAGTATTTAGCCTCATAACACAATAATTTTCCGCACTCACCAGAGTATGATTTTTTAGAGGTGATAATCAATGATCAAGCAATAAGATGTTGTTATATGCTGTGAGCTTAATAGAACCTACCAACACTTAGTCTCAATAGTGGCTCTCTAATTAATGCCTTCGTATATAACCTGCTGTAAATATAATTTTTATGTAATTTCCAAATACTTGTTTATTTTATACTATAATATCAATAAGTAGGAGGTTTAAATGACAAAAGAAGAAAGAATAGCGAGGCGCGAGGCTAAAATACGTGAAAAGTTAAATAACAGGATAAAATTTATCAATGAAGCTTATGAGCACCATTTTCAATATAATAGTATCCCTGAAGATAGGGTCTATGATGCTTTCGAGTTGATCAATCTCAATGATGGGATTACTTTTGATAGCAAAAAATATGGTCAATATAAAATGTCCATGGATGAAGCTATTTCCATGTATAAGAAAATCTTTACGAAACAACGAGATATTGCCAGAAGGATATTAAGATTAAGAGATAATAAGAGTATATCTGAAAATAAGAAAATGATGATGTACAGTACGTTGCCTGAGAAAAAAAGCTTAGATACCGTTAGTTCGGCTATCAAGAAATACAAAAAGGAATTTCGCCCGTTGGACAGATCAGCTAAATATTCAGACGATATTAAAGGTAAGTCACCCAATCAGAAGATGCAAGAGCTGCTTAATTCAGTTGATTCATGTATTCGATTTATAACATATGTGAGCCAAGTGGCACAACCTAATCAGAATAAATTATCCGAAGAACGGGGGTCTTTGTCAAATGAACTTTCTCCATCAAGAATAGATACGGATAGCACTGTGAGTAGGAGTAATACACCTACTCCTATAGGTTTGAAAAGAAGCTTGGAGGGTGCTGATAGTCATCGTCGAAAAAGAAGGTCGCCTTAGTAGCTAGAATATGGTTTTTAATTGGCAGTTACAAATGAATAAGGGATCTCCGGATTGCAAGTATGACGGATATACACTCTGTAAATCGCCATTATAGGCAACTAGATTGATAGACTACATCTAAGTTTTAATAACCCATCATAAGCAATGATAATTCATTAAGTCAGTTTAATATGCATTAAAAGAGATTTATTATCAATGGCTGGTGTTATCTTAATCGCATGTTGGCTAGAAACTTGGTGTCAAGTTAGCCAATTTCCCCGGGCATATATTGTATGATGGATTTTAAAAAGTAGGCAGCTTGAGCGCCAGTCATTGCAAGGTGGTTGAAGGTAAGTGTCATCGGCAATAGCTTTAAACTACAACCTGGAGGGATTCTAGATTTTCCAATGGCTAAAATAAAGCTGCACCCTGGAGGGAGTATAGGCGTAGCGTACTTGCCTGCAATGTGCCCGATATTGGTGATAACACAGCTGTAGGGTTTGAATTTAGTTAGGCTGTTTTCATGGGCCTTTATTTTCAGGGTATTGATATGCTCTCGAAGGGAGTGCAGAGTTTGTTGGTTATCCCAAGTAAAACTAGGAATGCGTGTTCCAACTTCAGTATCGATGGCCATTCCGAGTTCTATCTCATCTAGTTGGACTTTTTCCTTTTTGTCCATATTCCAATAGATGTTTAAATCCGTATGGTCATTCAGGGCTTTGCCACAGGCATACAGTAAATGAGCATTAATATCTTTAGTGTCTGGGTCTAAATAGAGGTCTTCAAAAATATTAGTATGAACATTCTGCTTCCAGCTCTTACTAAGAAGTTCAACAAAAGAGTCTGGAGTAAGGTTGGTGTTTTTAAGGGCTAAAAATTCTTGAATATCTTTGGGTGTTATGGTTTTATTAGGTCGCCATTTAGCAATAGATTCAAGAGAAATATTGGATGATTTTGCAGCTCTTTTGGCACTGGGTAAGGCTGAAATATGATGGAGTGGTTCTAAGCTAATCTCTTTTGATGGCATTTTTCCTGCGATGGTGTTGGTCGGTTGTTTGGATTCTATTTCAACTAAAGTACAACCAACCCCAATCGTACTTCCGACGGCATGAAATATTTTTTTTATAATGCCTTCAAAGGGAGCGGGGATGTCGATGAGTGATTTTGCTGTTTCAATGGAGACTATATTGTCTTCCGCTGTTATATAGTCATTAATATTGACGTGCCATTCATGGATAGTGGCTTGATGCAGTCCTTCTCCGACATCTGGTAACTTGAATTCAATTAGCACTCATACTCCAAGACGTTGCAAATAGCTTGTTCGATTCTATCGCTTGAAGGTAAATACTCTTGTTCAAGCTGATAGTAAGGCATAATAGTATCATAGCCTGATACAATTTCAATAGGAGCTTTAAGTTCACTAAAGCAATGTCGTGATAGATAGCTTGCAATTTCTGACCCTACGCTACAAGTGAGGGGGGATTCTTGAACGATAACGCACCGACTGGTTTTTTGAATGGACTGTATTAAGGTGGGCCAGTCTATGGGTTTAATGCTAGAAAGATCAATTAAGTCAGCATGAATATTGTTTTGTTTAACTAGCTCATAACAGTCCAGTAACATAGCGCCCCAGCTAATCATGGTTAATTCTTTACCTTCGATCCAAACGTTAGCTTTTCCGAGCGTGTAGGGCTTATTGGAAGGGCTGGATGATGAAAAAAGTCGTTGGTAGATTCTTTTGGGCTCAAGAAATATAACAGGGTCTTGACATTGTGCTGATTGTTTAAGTAGAGAGTCTCCAGCTTCAGGGCAAGAAGGGATAATGACTCTTAAGCCTGGGGTGTGCGCAAAGTATGCCTCTGGGCTTTCAGAGTGATGTTCTGGTGCGCCAATACCGCCTCCAAAGGGGGCTCTATAAATAATGGGGCAAGTTAACCTTCCTCTAGTTCTGTTTCGCATGCGAGCTGCATGATGAATGATTTGTTCCATAGCAGGGTACATGAATCCGCTAAATTGAAATTCAATAATAGGTAGCATCCCTTGGGTAGAGAGTCCAACTGCGAGTCCTCCGAGTAGAGTTTCAGCAATCGGGCTATTAATGACTCGATTGGGATGCTTTTGGTAAAGATTTTCAGTGATTTTAAAAACCCCGCCGTTTTGGGCAATGTCTTCACCAATCAATACGGATTTTTCGTTTTGATCCAAAATATCTAGCAAGGATTGGTTTAAGCTTTTAGCTAATGTTATGTTCATGGTGGGTCTGAGTGTCGTGGTATAGGTGTTCGAACATTGTGTTGAACTGTGGTTGAGGTAGGGCTAGGTATTGATTAACAGCCTGTTCAATTGTGTTGTTTATTTGGTTGTCGAGGGTTTCTTTTTCAAAGTCTGATGAATCTGGGTGTTTAGCGATAAGATTTAATACATGCTGTATAGGATCGTGTTTGAGGGCAGCTTCTCTCTTTTTAGCTGGCTGGTAGTGCTCTGCGTTGTCGGCCGTTGTGTGGTCGCATACTCTATAAGTAATGGTTTCAATTAGAACTGGACCATTAAGACTATCACGCTTTGCTTGACTAACTGCATGATAAACTTCTTCGGCATGATAGCCGTTAACTTGATACGCAGGAATGTCAAAGGCTTGAGCTTTTTGGGTGAGTTGGGTGGTTGCGCTCTGTTCATGCAGAGGTACTGAAATAGCCCATTGGTTATTGTTGACTAAAATAATAAGGGGGAGTTGATGGATTTTAGCAAAGTTGAGTGTTTCATAGAAATCGCCTTTAGATGTTGCCCCATCACCACAGGAGCAAAGAACGGTTCTTTTTTTATGGGATAATTTAAAGGCAAGGCTGGCGCCTGCGGCATGAGGGAGTTGAGTTGCTATAGGGACACAAATAGGAAAGTCATGAGAGTCTTTATAATTAAGTCCTTCTTCATACCCACCCCAATACATTAAGAGTTCAAGGATTGTGACTCCTCGGTATAGCAGGGCAGCATGATCACGGTAATAGGGGCAATAAAGATCATGGGGGTCGAGTGCCATGGCCGTGGCTGTGAAAATGGCTTCATGGTGAAATCCAGAGGGGAAGGTTCCAAGTCTTCCAGTACGTTGGAGCCAAATAGCCTTTTTATCAAACTCGCGACTTAGTGTCATGTAGTAATAAAGTTGAGTTAATTGTTCCAATTTCATTTGAGGTGCTTATGTTATGGATGTGATGTGGTCTAGGCTGCTATCAAAAGCGGTTTGAGAGTTTGACTTGGAGTGATCTAGTATATCAAGTGTTTTGTTGTAAATTTGACGGATGCTATGATGAATGGATGCCTCTGAGTCTTTGTTGTACAATTTACTTACGTAAATAAGACCTCCTGCGTTGGAAAGAAAATCGGGGACGTAGAGTATTCCTTTATTGTTAAGTTTTGAAGCTAGTTCAGTGGGTGATTCTAGCGGGTTATTGGCAGCGCCACATATAATGGAGGTGTTGAAAATATGATAATTATGTGAGTTAATAATGCCCCCCATGGCACAAGGTGCAAAGACATGACAAGGGTAAGAGAGGTAATTGTCTTTTGTTAAGGTAACAACGCCGATCTCGCTGGCTTTTTTTAAGGCAAAATCATTGGTATCATAACCAAATACATTGGCACCAGCGTTGATAAGTAGTTGAGCTAACTGATAACCAACTGAACCTAACCCTTGTATGACAATGTCTTTGTTTTTAGATGTTTGTGAATAGACAAACTCTAAAGAAGCTTGGATGGCGTTAAAAACTCCTTGAGCGGTTGCTAGTGATGTGTGTGGTTGATTGGTTGTGCTAAGAACATAAGGGGTAAATTGTTGGATGTACTCCATGTCATCGGGAGTGGTTCCGCTATCAATGGCGGTGATGTATTTACCATCGCATTCATTGACAAAGTTAGCAAAGGATTGTAGCCAGACTTTTCTTTTATCAAGTGGAGGGGCAAGGATAATAGATTTACCTCCACCATAAGGTAAGCAGTGCAAACTAGCTTTGCAGAACATGGCATGAGCGAGAAGGCAGACATCATCTAGAGCGGCTTGAACATTGTTGTGACTTAAAATTCTGCACCCACCAATGGCAGGCTGTTCAGCTTTGTGAAGAGCAATGATGGAAAAAAGACCTGATTCTTGGTCATTTTTAATTCGAATATCTTTTATTCCAAGAGTATTGGTTTGCAGTTGAAGGTTGTTCATTATTTATTATCAGGAAGTGTTACATTAAGCTCAAGAATAGAGGTTTTTCCGGCTTTTTCTAAATTAACATTAACACTGTCTTCATTAACGTTGATATGTTTTGCGATGACTTCAAGGATTTCTCTTTTGAGTGTTTTGACTAGCTTTCGCCTTGAATTATCTGAGTTATCTTCAGGGTGGGATATGAGTATTTGTAGCAGCCTATCTCTGGCTATATTGGCTGAAGGGGGTTGCTTGTCTGATTTAAAGTAGTCAAAAATACTCATGATACGACCTCATCAATGATGGTTTTATTTTTGCCTAGCATTCGCTCAAATAGTGTGGCTTTGCGTTCTTTATGAAGCCGAAGTTTGATGGGAGTTCCGAGTAAGCGGGCTACTGAATCTCGATAGGCAGATAGGGCGTCACTGGATTTAGCCCCGGTTACAGGAGTTCCTGTATTGGATGCGTGCAGTACCGAGGTGGATTCAGGAATTACCCCAATGAGGTTAACAGAAAGTATGTCTTGAATATCTTTGATGGATAACATTTCACCCAATCTAACACGAGACGCATCGTATCGGGTAATAAGTAGATGCTCATCAATCGGTGATTCATTATTTTCTGCGCGGTAAGATTTACTGGCTAACAGTCCGAGCACTCTATCAGAGTCTCTGACAGAAGATATTTCGGGGTTGGTCACAACAACAGCTTGGTCGGCGAAGTACATCGCCATATGAGCCCCTTTTTCAATGCCAGCTGGAGAATCGCAGATAATATAATCAAAGGTTTGTTTGAGTTCGTTAATGATTTTTGCGACCCCATCTGTTGTTAGGGCATCTTTGTCCCTGGTTTGTGACGCGGGTAAAATGTATAGGTTGGAGTTTCTTTTGTCTTTAATGAGTGCCTGTTTGAGATTGGCATCACCTTGGATGACGTTGACAATGTCATAAACTACTCGTCGTTCACACCCCATAATTAGATCTAAATTTCTTAGCCCAACATCAAAGTCAATAACGGCTGTTTTGTAGCCATTTCTTGCGAGCTCGTAAGCGATAGCTGCACTGGAGGTGGTTTTGCCCACTCCACCTTTACCGGATGTTATCACAATAACTTCAGCCATTGTATTACCTCAACTTTGGTTTGCTTGTTAAATATAACATATCAAACTATTGATGAATAGTCTATTTCTATCTAAATCTTTAGATGAGCTTCAGGATTTTTGCCTCCAACTTGTTTTGTTTTAATCTCCATATTATTGATTTTCCAATATAATCCCTGGATATTTTTTCAATTGTTTGGTGGATTCCATTAATGGCAACCAATTCACCATAGCATTCGCGGCAATAGATGGTAGCCTGATTGTTGCCTTGTATTCCTGCCAAGGCTTTTCCGCGCAGGGCTCCGATGATGGTGATGTTTCCCGAAGAGATGACTTCAGCTCCTGGGTTTACATTACCCAGTATGGTGATGTCGCCTTGAGTATTAGATAATTGTTGACCGGACCTCAGGTGATTAGGGTGTATTTTGTTGTTATTGGGTGGAGGTTTTTTAGGTGAGCTTTTGTTGCTTTTTGGAGTTGATGCAGTATTAATGATGGGGATTTTTAAGTGCTGTGCCTGGTCAATATCCTCTGGGCTGGCGTTTCGAATACCAATGAGGCTCATTCCATTAGTTTTGAATAAAGACCTCAGTGAATTGAGCATTTGATCGGGAATGTTTTCATTTAAGTAACAACAATCAAGAATGATCGGTGTGTTGTTAAACATGAGGGGGGCGCTTGAAACTAGATTTTTGATTTTATTTTCTATTTCTTGCATCTCGGGTGTGTATAAAAACAGAGTGTGTAAATTGAGTGAAGATCCTTTGAGTTCAAATATTTTGTTCATAGCTAAAATGTCCGTAATATAATGATTAGAATATTGCAGAGTTTAATGAGGGTCAAGATGTAAATGTTTAGAAGTTAATGGTTGTGCAAATTGGTAATCTCCTATAAGATAATTCTTACATGATGTAATAATTCATCCAGGAGAGGTGGCTGAGTGGTCGAAGGCGGCGGTCTTGAAAACCGTTGAGGGTACCCCCCTCCCAGGGTTCGAATCCCTGTCTCTCCGATGAATAGAGGAGACTTCTGAATGATAAGAGTGTTGGTGATAGATGATCACGACTTAGTTAGAACAGGTATTCGTAGAATGCTTGCTGATGTAGCAGGAATTAAAGTTGTGGGTGAAGGGGAGTCTGGTGAAGATGCCATTAGATTAGGGAAAGAATTGCAGCCTGATGTTATTTTAATGGATATTAAAATGCCTGGCATTGGAGGCCTTGAAGCAACCCGCAGAATTTTGAGAACTTATTCGGATATCAGGATTTTGGCCGTGACTGTTTGTGATGATGATTTATTTCCTTCTCGTTTGCTTCAAGCCGGTGCGTATGGTTATTTAACCAAGGGCGCCAGTATGCAGGAGATGGTTCGGGCGATTAGATCTGTGTATACAGGTCAACGATATATTAGCCCAGAAATAGCCAGTAAGTTAGCTTTAAAACACTTAACAGATAGTGGACAGCCTCCATTTGAGCAGTTGTCTGAAAGGGAATTACAAGTTTGTTTAATGATTACCAATGGCATGAAGGTTCAAGAAATTTCAATCAAACTTTGTTTGAGTCCTAAGACAGTAAATAGTTACCGTTATCGAATATTTGAAAAACTCAATGTGAAGAATGATGTTGAATTGACGCATTTGGCGATTAAGCACGGTTTGTTAGAAGATTTGTCTGAAGAAGTTGCGAAATAAACAAAGTTATTTAACAAGCGAGCTATCATCTATTCCTGGGAACCCAGGTGTTTATTTGTTAGTGGATGTTGATCTAAACATACTCTATGTTGGCAAGGCAAAAAATCTTCATCGAAGAGTTTCTTCTTACTTTGTATCGAAGCATAACAATGTGAAAACTAAAGAGCTTGTCGCCTTGGTTCATCGTATTCAAATTATGATCGCTCCTTCGGATAGGGATGCATGGTTGATGGAATTAATGCTTATTCAAAAGCATCGACCCAAATATAATATTCGATTAAAAGATGATAAAAGTTACCCTTATTTATGGCTGGATTCAAAACACAATTTTCCAAGTTTTATGATCATTAGAAAAAAAAGAAAAACAGGCAAGCATTTCGGTCCTTACCCTCATGTGAATGCGGCCAGGCGTATTTATGATTTTATACAAAAGTATTTAAAAATAAGAAATTGTACCCCATCAGTCTATTCAAATAGATCAAGACCCTGCATGCAATATCAAATCAAAAGGTGCACAGCTCCATGCGTGGGTTTTGTCTCCCGTGAGGACTATGCTACTCAAATTCATCAGGCTTTGAGGGTTCTTCAGGGTCAAGATACAAAAGTTAGAGAAGATCTTATTGATAAAATGGAAAAAGAATCAGCTGCTCAGGAGTTTGAAAAAGCACTGGAATACAGGGATTTGATCGAAGATTTATCGCAAATAAGTTCGTCTTCTGTGAGTTCAACACAGGAGCGTGATTGTGATGTTATTGCTGTTGCTAAGAATCAGGGCTTGATTGCGATCCACCATTTAATGATCCGCAAAAGCAAAGTAGATGATGCTGCAAGTTTTATACAGGTACTACCCGATATATCAGAGTACGATTCAATCGATTCAATTATAGCAGAATATTTAATTAATCAGATACGTCATGGGGTCTTTTCTAGGCATTTACTCATCAATGCTCCTCGAGAATTTAGGCATGTATTGAAGATGTTGATCGATAAATTGTACCCTAACCAGTACGAGTTAATAGGTAAATTTAATGCGGAACAAAAGAAGTGGATGAACATTTCAAGGGTGAATGCTGAATCTGCCCTCCACCAGCAAAGTTTATCTCTTTCGATGAAAAATCTTCAGATGAAGTATCTGCGTGCATTTACCCAGTGTCAAGAAGATATTTATTCGGCATGTATTGATGTGTCTCATTTTCAAGGGGAGGCTATGAAGGCTTCTTTTGTAGTCTTTAAAAATACTGCACCCTTAAAATCTAGGTATCGTCAATTGAGTATCAAGAAGGTGACCAGCTCTCATGATGTTGCCGCAATTAATGAAGCTACAGAGACTTTTATTAAGGGCTGGTTGAAAGATTTTCCTTCTTTGCATGTTCTTATTATTGATGGCGGAGTGGCTCAGCTTAGTTCAGCGTATCAGCAGGTAAGTCAGTCCTGCTTAACGGTTCACCGTTTGATGGCTATCTCGAAAGGGGTGACTCGAAAAAGAGAGGATGAGACATTATTAGAAATTAAGTCTGGAGAGGTTTTTCCATTAAGTATGGAGTCTGAATTAAAAATATTATTTGATTATGTTCGGGATGAGTCGCATCGGTTCGCAGTTAGAAGTCATCGCCATCGTTTGGGTCAGTCTAGGTCTTATTCAAGCTTGCTAACAATCAAAGGTTTGGGGGTTAATCGGGCAAGACTATTACTGCATACGTTCGGAACCTTACGAGCATTGTCGCTGGCGAGTGTTGAAGATATTGCTTTAATCAAAGGAGTTTCGGTAGATATGGCTGAAAATATTTTAAAGATGTTAAGAGATGATGGCTAATGCTTGATGAATTTTTATCATGGTTTATACTAGTATTCATTGCTGATTGAAAAAGGGAGATCTCAATGTATACTTTGTCTGTATTTGAGTATGGATTAATTGTTAATGAATTATTTGTGCTGTTAGCGATAGCAGTTTCAGGATGCTTTTGGTGTTGGATGAATAGATCGCGAGATCAAGATGCTGCGATGAACAGTGTTTTTGCTATTTCATTGGGGTTAATTGCCATGGAAGAGTGGTTTAGTTTGCAGTATTGGGATCGGGGTTTTGTCATGAGTAAGGTGGGGTACATGCCTACTGGAGAGGCTGTTGCGATATTTGCTAAGCCCTTGATGTATGCCTGGGCGTTATTTCTTATGTATGTTGCTTTGAGTTATATCTTTGAAAAGGATTTACCTGTTCTAAAATTTAAACGAATGTTATTTCCTTTGTGTTTATCAATCTTTGCTATCATGTTGACAGGTTATGCTGTCTCAAATTACACTTTTAGTCTGTTGGTGTTGATGTCAATGGTATTTATGTGGTTGGTAGTTAAGTCATTTAATAAAGATGTTCAATCACCTCTGGTTCTTTCCAATTTTCTGTTTAAAACACCCTTGTCAAGATTTGCGTCGCTCATTACCCTGGCCTGGTTCTCGTACGGGCTTTTCTTTTATTTAACCCGAGTTGATTTTTATGGAAGCTCAGAGGTTTATTGTTTGGCGTACTTCTCTTTTGTCTTGATGGACTTTATGGTCAAAGTTGTGCCTTTATATTTAATATTTAAAATGGGGCGCATGGGCCATGATAAAGTTGTTGCCTAATATTTTATCACTGTTTCGAATTGCTTCGGTTCCATTTATACTGCTCTTTTTATATGCAGGTGAGACCTATTACTTTTATGCCTTTGTTTTATTTTTAATGGCGGCTATATCTGACTGGTTGGATGGTTTGATTGCTCGGCATTGGGATGGTTTAACAGATTTTGGTTCATGGATTGATCCTGTGGCAGATAAGTGCTTAGTCTTGGGAGTTTTGATCGCGTTATCAGTGTTGACTGATTCCAATTTTCTTATGGGGTGTAATGTTCTTTTGATTATGCGTAATGTGGTGATGAGTATGATCAGGGAGAGGTGTAGAAGGTCGCAGATGGCATCGGCTGTTAAGGTCTCTAGCTTAGGTAAAACTAAAACTATCTTTGAATTTATATATATTTCTTTTTCATTGTTTTATCTTGCTTATAGCTATTATGCAGTTGAGGAGGTTTTGATGTTGCTCGGTTTATTGGCAGTTGGTTTTTCATACTTGTCATTATGTCTCTATATTAAAAACCTCTCTGATAGCTTGACAATTCGGTACAGCAAGGGATAATAGTGATGTATTGCGGGAGTAGCTCAGCTGGTAGAGCACAACCTTGCCAAGGTTGGGGTCGCGAGTTCGAATCTCGTTTCCCGCTGTTACACGCTTATAATTTTGGCTGGATGGCAGAGTGGTTATGCAGCGGCCTGCAAAGCCGCCGACGCCGGTTCGATTCCGACTCCAGCCTTTTGTGTAAGCCCGGGTGGCGGAATTGGTAGACGCAAGGGACTTAAAATCCCTCGCAAGTAATTGCGTGCCGGTTCAAGTCCGGCCCCGGGCATTTTCAATTTAGGGAGCCTAAAGCATGTTCTCTTATGTTGCATGGAGATTGATAAGGTCTCAGTCGTTTAAAGGATTTATCTCTTTAACGGTCATATTATCTTTGGCAGGTACTTCATTAGGTGTGGCAGTTCTGATCACGATCTCATCGATTATGAACGGGTTTGAAACTGATGTTAAAGAACGTATTTATTCTTTAACCGACCATGTTCGTATCTACCCTGACAGTGAGCATTCTCAGATGGATTGGGCTCCAGTTGTTCGGAAAATTGAAGCCAATGACTCGGTTGAGTCAGCTGTTCCGTATTCCGGAGTTTTAGCGGTTGCCATGAAGGATGATGTGACTGTTCCCCTCGAGGTTATTGGGTACCCATCAACTTTAATATCTTCATTTAGTGAGCCTTTACGAGACTGGCTAAAATCTTCCCCGGCGGGTGATTTTAAAGCAGTTAATACGAGTGCGATGCAGGATTCCTTCGATATTAATCAGGGTGATAAACTGGTTGTCATGATGCCTTCTTCTAAAAATTCTTTGCTCGGGGTCAATGTTCGAACTAAACGCATTCCTATTGTTAAAACTATTGAATCTACGATGGCAGCTTTTGATCGACGTGTTTTATATATGCACATGGAGGATGTTCAGCAATTACAAGGTTCTAAATCAATTCAAGGCTATAAGGTGCATTTAAAGGACCCATTGACCGCGGAAGCTGTTACTGAACAATTAAAAACTTCGCTGGGGGATACCTATCGTTTCGAGACGTGGGTTGATAATTTTCAATACCTCTTTGATACCATGAAGATTCAAAAATTAGCCTTATTGTTTGTGTTTTCGTTGGTGATTATCATTGCTTCCTTCAGTCTTATTTGTGGGTTGGTCATGATGGTGAATGAGAAGCGGACCAATATTGCTGTTCTACTGACCTTGGGCATGACGCCGAGAGAAATTCGCTTAACATTTATCGTACTAGGAATGTTCATTGCAATCACAGGAATCTTTATTGGAACAGGTCTGGGTGTACTATTATCTTATCATGCAACCTCGTTGTGTCAGTTGTTGGAATCGATGTTAGATGTCAACCTGTTTAATCTAAAGAGTTTTTTGTTGGATTACCTGCCATCTGAGCTCAGGTGGGTAGATGTCTTAAAAATTGACATTTTCTGTTTTTTTATAAGCTTTCTTGCTGTGATATATCCTGCCAGTAAAGCGTCTAATATTTACCCGGCTAAGGTTCTTAGGTATGAGTGAAATAATATTAACGGCCAATCATATTTGTAAACGATTTGGCGATGAACATGATTTTGTTTTAAACAATGTTGACTTTACTTTATCGTCTGGTGAATCAGTTGCTATTACCGGAGTTTCTGGTTCAGGTAAAACAACACTCATGCATATTTTAGCTGGGTTAGATAGGCCTACTAGTGGGACAACAATTTTATGTGACCATGTTTTAGAGAAGATGGATAATCATCAATTATCTGAGGTTAGGGGGCATTTAACGGGTTTTGTTTTTCAATTTCACCATTTGCTTTTTGAATTTAATGTTTTTGAAAATGTTGCTTTATCAGCACGATTAGCAGGAATGCCTAACGATATAATTAAAGATTGTGTTGAAGATGCTTTTAATAATTTAGGGCTAGCTCCTTCTTTGTGGTATGCACCAGTGCAGCAGCTTTCTGGGGGTGAGCGGCAAAGAGTGGCGTGTGCTAGAGCTGTTGTTCATCAGCCCAAGGTCTTGTTTGCAGATGAGCCAACTGGGTGTTTGGATTCCATGTCTTCTAAAAAGGTTATGGAATACCTTTTGTCATATCAGAAAAGCTCAGGATGTGGTATCGTGTTAGTGACTCATGATTGCGATATAGCTGCGATGATGTCGCATCATTATCGACTGCAATCTGGAGAGGTTGTTGCATGATATTAAGGTTTAAATAAAGGAGAGACTATGCAAGGTTCTTATGTTGCTTTAATTACCCCCTTCACTCGTGAGGGTGTCATTGATTTTGATGCTGTTAATCAGTTGATTGAGTGGCATATTAGTGAAGGAACAGACGGTGTTGTTATCTTAGGAACCACGGGGGAATGTGCCTCTATTCACAGTGAAGAAAGAACTCAATTTATTGCGCATTGTGTGGGAAGGGTTCAGGGCCGTATGCATGTGATGGTAGGGACTGGGTCAACCTCCACTGAGCAAGCGATTGATAAAACCCTTGAAGCTAAATCCCTGGGAGCTAACTCTGCACTGATAGTAACCCCGTACTACAATAAACCCAATCAACAAGGTTTGTATGAGCACTATGCAAAAATTGCAGAATCATGCAAGTTTCCCATTATGCTCTACAATGTTCCGTCTAGAACTTCATGTGATTTGAGTGTTGAGACGGTTATTCGCCTGAGCAAACTTGATTTTATTGAAGGTATTAAGGAGGCCAGTCAGGATTTATCACGGGTGATATCTTTCACACAAGACACTAATTTGGCTGTTTTCAGTGGTGATGATGATTCTGCCTATCCTTTTATATTAACGGGTGGTCACGGTGTTATTTCTGTTGCTGCAAATATTTTACCCAAAGAAGTTTCAAAACTGGTCAAATTGGCTCGTTCAGGGGAGCGCATACCCGCCATGGATATTGCATATGACCTGCAGGCCCTTAATGGGTTTTTGAGTGTAGATACCAACCCCATGCCATGCAAGTGGTTGCTTTCGCGTGCAGGGCTTATAAAACCTTACATGAGGTTGCCATTGACAGAACTCTCAACGGACTATGAAACCGAAGGAGCGTCCATTATGACTCGATATGCGCTGCGCTCAATTAAGGTTACTGTCTAAATATCCCCGAGGTTTAATTAACCTGAAATACAATACGTTTCGGTATTATTCGACTTTATATTGTAGTTTTTCAAGCAAGGACGGAAAGGCTGTGGAAGGTGTTTGAAAACCCGGCTTGACTGTTGTGCTCATAACCAATTCCAAGCAGGTTAAGGCCGTTTGAACAGTGGTTGTGTAGCCATGAGGGGTGGTCATTTTTGCCTTCACTTCCTTCGTATCATTCCAGGCATGTGCGATAAGGGTTGTTTCTGCTTTTTCCAAACTTGTTTGATCGGGTCCAGGATGGCAACACATTGCCGCATGGATGATTTTTCGAACTACGGACGAGCTTACAATACGTTTGATGATCAAAGGCAGCTTCATGGCTTTTATCATCGCCGGTGACTTTTGAAAATACACCGTGATATTAGGGATTTTGGTAGAATGGTACGCGGTGACAATATCTCCCCAAGAAATGGCGATGCATTGAACTTTTTTATTGTTAACATCAATTGTTTTTAAAATGGGTTTTGGGTTTTTTTGAAGCTTTGAATTAGTTCTGGTTAAGGTGGGAATGGTTAAGTTACGTAAGGCTGTATTAATGGTCCCTCGACTGGGCGAACCGACACCAAGAATGATAATATCCAAATGAGTTGCCTCAGGAAGAAGGTTATGAACATGTTTTGCTAAGCAATCCGAAGGCACAACATCAAAACCTACGCCAGGGAGTAATGTGCAATGGTTTTCTTTAGCTTTTTTGCTTAATCTCATGAGTTTTAAAAACACATCAGATTCACCGGTAATATCTAAATAATCGATGCTGTTTTCGATACATATATCCACTAGGGGATGAATGGTTTCAATGAAGGGACCCGCACAATTGAGGATGACTTTAAAGGGTAAGATGTGATGGGTGATTTCCTGTCGATTATGAATATCAAATGAAATCCACTTTAGGTTGTATTTCTTAGCTATTTTTTGAGTTTTATGCTTGTTTCTACCAGCGATAGTAATGTGATTCCACCCTCTGTGATGTAATTCTTTTGCAATAAGCTCCCCGGTATAACCAGTTATACCATAGATAAGTGCAGGTTTCATAAGTGTTTCCTTTTGATGTCTTTGATTAGATTACCTAGATTTATTATTTTTGGCAAGGCATATTCTGGCATGGAGTTTTGATGAAATGATGATAAGTTAATGCCTTGCTAAGGGTTGAAGATAGGGTTATAATATGCTAATTCTGAAGATTAGAGGCCTAGGGCTTGAAAGTAAAGGTTTTTTGGGGCGGCTTTAATGGTTTTAAGCCTGAATGTCACCGGTGATTATTGTGGTTAAATATTAGGGTTTTCATGGAAGAAATGACAAAGAAATTAATGAATCCTTCTCAAGGTTTTTTAGGCATGCCTGATTTTAGTTCCTCAGATTATGCGAAATCTGATGTGGTTGTTATCCCTTTTGGCTTAGAGTATTCGGTCAGTTATCAAGGGGGAACTTCAGGAGGTCCTCAGGCTATTCTGCAAGCCAGCCATCAGGTTGAGTTTTTTGATGAAGATCTTTGGTGCGAGCCTTGTCAGAAATTTAACATAGCAACCATGATTGAGCCAACCATTAATCAACCTATTAATGAGGCTCTGGATCAACTAGACACCATCGTTAGCAAGGTTGTTGAAGATGGAAAGTTTCCTTTTGTTCTGGGGGGAGAACACACCCTTGTTGCAGGGTCAATTAGACCTTTTATCAAGAAATATCCCGACCTTGTGATCCTGCATTTTGATGCGCATGCTGATTTACGAGACCAGTATGAGGGTAATCCGTTCAGTCATGCGTGTGCTTTAAGAAGATGTGTTGATGGTAATGAAGTTCCCTTAATTTCATGTGGGATTAGAAATATATCCCAAGAAGAAGTTAATTATTTAGAGAGTCAAAAGCATCGAATTCAAATGTTTTTTGCGAAAGATATTCATCAATGGGATATTCCCGAAATGCTTTCGTCCTTAAGAGGTCAACATGTTTATATCACCTTTGATGTCGATGCGTTTGATTCAAGTCTTATGCCAGCCACCGGAACGCCTGAACCAGGAGGTTTGTTCTGGCATCATGCCATTGATATTATTAAAGAGGCCTCTAAGGTATCAACTATTGTTGGAGCAGATATTAATGAATTAGCTCCGAGACCTAATCATCATGGGTGTGACTTTTTAGCTGCTAAATTAGCTTATAAAATAATGTCCTATGCTTTTATGAAAAATAAACTTTGAACGATGTTATTCTTGGAGCCTAAATGAAAACAATTCATTCAATTATTCCTTCTCTAGAAGAAATTCATGGTCCTGTGTATGTGTTTCGTCCAAAGGCTTTGGAAAAATCGAGTTTATATTTTCTTAAAAACTTTAAAGGTACTTGTCTGTATGCTGTTAAATCAAATTCAGACCCAGAGGTATTACAAGCCTTGAATCAATATGGTATTGATCATTTTGAGGTTGCTTCGATTAATGAAATTGAAATGTGTCACAATATGTTTCCAAGCAGCACGTTATTTTTTATGCATCCAGTTAAATCTCGTCAAGCAATCAGGCAGGCATATTTTCAATACGGTGTCCGACATTTTTGTTTAGATAGCGAAGATGAGTTGAAAAAAATTCAAGAAGAAACTCAGGGAGCTAAAGATTTGTCCTTGCATGTAAGGCTGGAAATACCCAATCAATTTGCAGCCATGTCATTGTCGGGTAAGTTTGGCAAAGATCTTATTTCTATTCCAAAATTAATCAGGAAAGTTGACAATTATGCTAAAAAAATAGGGATTACTTTTCATGTGGGCTCTCAGTGTATGCATCCCAGGGCTTTTGAGATTTCTATTCAATCAGCTAGGGAAATTATCGCTAAGACTGGAGTTAGCCTAAGCTATTTTAATGTGGGTGGTGGGTTCCCATCTATGTACCCTGGTATGATTCCACCCAGTTTGGATTTATACTTTTCAGCTATTCATCATTCTTTTTCAAAACTTGATAACCATGAAAACATACAATTACTTGCCGAACCTGGTAGGGCATTGGTGGCTGAGTGTATGTCACTCATCGTTCGAGTAGAACTTCGTAAAGATAAGAAGTTATACATTAATGAAGGGACCTATGGGGGGTTGTTTGATGCAGGTACCCCACGTTTTATTTTTCCATCTAAGCTTATTTCCAATAAAACTTTTGGGTTTTCTGACTTACTGCCGTTTAGTTTATACGGACCAACCTGTGATTCTTTGGATTATATGCCCGGGCCGTTCCATTTACCTTTTTCTATCCAAGAAGGGGACTATATTGAAATTGGTCAGATGGGAGCGTATGCTCGATCACTAACAACGAGTTTTAATGGTTTTTCACCAGCCAAGGAAATGATCAATGTTATTGATCCCCCATTAATGAGTATGTATGAATAAATTATATTAAGAGGTAGCCATGGATAATTCTAAATTAGATCAATCATCTGCTAAAAAAAAGCTTTTGGATAAACCAGTTAAGCATGTAGATATAACGTCTTTCGATGCCAGGCCTATTATCCAATCCATGAGTCATATGTCCTTTACCTCACGAGATTTAGCCAGAGCTTCTGATATTTTTGATAAAATGTTACAAGATGATGAGTGTTCTATTATCTTGTCATTAGCCGGCTCTACTTCAGCGGGTGGGTGCATGCAAATCTACTCTGATTTAATCAAATACAATATGATTGATGCGGTGGTTGCCACGGGAGCTTCTATCGTTGATATGGATTTTTTTGAAGCCATGGGTTTTAAGCACTACCAGGGAAACCCGCATGAAGATGATAAAAAGCTACGAGGATTATACATTGATCGTATTTATGATACTTACATTGATGAAGAGGACCTTCAGGCTTGTGACCATGCTATTTTAGAAATCGCTAATAGTCTAGAAAAAAGGCCTTATAGCTCACGTGAATTCATTTATGAAATGGGCAAGTGGTTAGCTAACGGCAAGGCTAAAAAGAAAGGCTCATTAGTTGAAATGGCTTATCAGAATAATATACCGATATTTTGCCCAGCGTTCACAGATTCATCGGCCGGGTTTGGGTTGGTTAAGCATCAAGTTGATAACCCTGGCAACCATATGACGATAGACTCAATCAGTGACTTTAAAGAGCTGACTGAGGTCAAGATCAAGGTAGGAACAACTGGGTTATTAATGATTGGCGGGGGTGTTCCGAAAAACTTTGTTCAAGATACGGTTGTTTGTGCAGAAATCTTAGGAAAAGAGGTTGAAATGCATAAATATGCAATACAAATTACCGTCGCTGATTCACGCGATGGGGCTTGCTCTAGTTCAACATTGAAAGAAGCTTGTTCATGGGGCAAAGTCGACACAGTTTATGAACAAATGGTGTATGCTGAGGCAACCTCTGTACTGCCTTTACTTATTAGTGATGCCTACCATAGAGGTTCATGGAAAAAACGCCCAAGAAAAGTATCGATCTAAGTTCCATAGAGCCGAGTTTTAAGGGTCTTTTAGGTATGGGGAAAGATTCTCCGATACAAGAACTGTTTAATTATGACTCCTTGGAGGATTTAGGAGCGAGGCTTACTCTAGTCAATCATGGGGTTAACAAACTAGCTAAAAAAGAAATTGCTAGCAGAGTACCAACCATAAAGTCTGTGGTTGTTGGTGGTAATCATACAATGTTATTAGCTAAAACCTATAAAGTTAAAGAAAAGTAACCTTATGAAAAACAACTAAGCCCTAAATAGTCATAATCTATTGTTAATAAGTAAAAAATAAATTTTTATACTATAATTAAAGTACAATGATTAATGAGGGGTTATTATGCCAAAATCAGAGGATAAGTCAGAGAAAAAGTTAAAAGCAGGTGTTCAAGAGTCTAAGAATGAAGGGGATCCTAGCAATAAAGCAAAAGCAAACAAGATGAACTATTTTGAACCACTTTCTCGTATGGGAGAAGAAAGTGGCAAATTAGCTAGTGGCCAATTAGGCCCGATGAAACTTGTGTTGAAAGCCATGTCATTAAAAGATAGAGGAAAGCTTGCTCAAGTAAGCAAGTGGCATAAGGAGCAAACAACGAATGAACTTAATACAAGAGTTCCAAAAATACAATCTGTGGTAGTAGGTTCTACATATACGATGTTATTAGTTAATACATGGCCAGATCATGTTAAGAAAACAGAGGAAAATATGAAGGTGAGGCTCTATGCCTGTGGTTGGAATTGTGAAGGGCAATTTGACTTGGGTGATATAATAAGCGGAAAGAAATGGACTGAAGTGACTATCCCGGAAGGATTTGAGATAGAAAAGGTGATAGATGGAGGTTGGCATACCTTTTTAAAAGGAAAAGATGTAAATGGTGAAGATAGGCTCTATGCCGGGGGTCATAGTACTACTGGACAATTAGGCTTGGGTAATATGTATAGAACTGGATTTACCAAAGTACCTCTGCCAGCAGGGTTTAAGATAGAAAAGGTGATATGTGGGAAATATTTGAGTTTTCTAAAAGGAAAAGATGAGAGTGGAGAAATTAAGCTCTATGGTTGTGGTTATAATCCTTTTGGACAATTAGGCTTGGGTGATAGGATGAGGATACATGAATTTACCGAAGTACCTCTGCCAGTAGGGTTTACGTTAGAAGAGGTGGTGGCTGGATATGATTCTACCTATGTTAGAGGAAAAGATCAGGGGGGTGAAGATGAGCTTTATGCCGCAGGTGCTAATTATGATGGACAATTAGGCTTAGGTCATGTCACGACTAGAAAGGAATTTACCAAAGTACCTCTGCCAGAAGGGTTTAAAATAGAAAAGATGATAGCTGGACAGGGTGATATCTTAATTAAAGGAAAAGATGAGAGTGGTGACGTTAAGCTCTATGGCTCGGGTTTAAATTGGGGCATGGAACTAGGTTCGGGTGATAATGAGAATAGAAATTATCTGACTGAAGTTCAGCTGCCTAAAGGTTTTACGGTAGAAAAAGTCATAGCTGGACGTAATCATAGCTTTCTAATAGGAAAAGGTAAGGATGGTGAAGATAAGCTTTATGCCTGTGGTTCGAATCAGTATGGACAATTAGGCTTGGGTCATTTTGATGATAGACATCAATTTACTGGTGTTAATGTGGGTGTTTTAGGCTTGATCAAAGAAGAAATTAGAATTCAAGATAATCAAACTTATCTTGACGGAGTGGATTCTGAAGGCCAAGATAAGACATATGCTTGTGGTGAGGATATAGGTTATAATTTTCAAGAAGTAAGCAATCAACAAAATCAATGTTCTATGACATATTAACGGGCTTGAATCTTTTTGATCTGCGTAATTTTTTGAGTAGAGCTAAATAGACTGAAGGTTCATACAAGGATAGAT
>DASCQC010000022.1:0-8341 GCA_036012865.1 Gammaproteobacteria bacterium | reverse complement strand
TTTGATAAGATAGCTGCCTTCTATGATTGGGATGAGTGCTATTAACCAGAGATAAATTCCAGTATCCATGCGATTGAGAACAGTGATAAATAGCGTAGACATGTAATAAGTTGCTGCAAAGATAGAGAGGAAAGAGATTCGCAGTAACACGAGTTTTTCTTTATTGCTAAGGGAGGTAAGCTGGTGGGTGCTTAGTCCAAGATAGCTTAATATTTGCTCATCGACAGTTCGTTGCAATCGTTGCCACCGTGTTAGGTGATAGCAGTTAAGGCAGATAAATGAGACGATTAAAAACAAAAAATAAAGCAGGATATTGAAGCTGTTATGGAGGGTTTCTTGAAGTTTTTGCATGACTTTTTAATGTCAAAGGTCTGTGCTTGAGGGTAATGTTGACGAATGACTTCACGATTTAGCTGCTCAATATCCATGTTAAGCTGTAGGGCGCTGATGCCTGAGAGTGGGTGAGTTCCTTGATGAAAGAGGTATAGTTTATCAGAACTGAGGTTAAATAAATCCGTGTAGCCATGGATTATCTTTTCAACCGGGAGTTCTTGAATATTGGAGGACATGAGTTGTCGGATTGTTAGGGTCTCGCCAGGCGTTATTTGATAATGTTTGGCTACAATATTATCTACCTGAACTTTTTTCTTGGTGGAAGTCTGCTGTGTTATAAGGTTAACTAAGCTATCAACTTTAATGATATCTATTTTCTTACTAGGAATTTTGCTGCCATTGATTCCGATCAGTTTAGCCCTGGTTAATTCGACACGATCAACGTTTTCAGTATAGGGTTTAACTTTTTCTAGAAACCCTGCGTATTCATCTGGCTGGATGCCAACCACAATGGCTTTCGGTTTCTCGGTGGATTGATAATGAGTTTGGTAGGTTGAAAGCGTATCAATACCCTGTAATAGCAAGGCAAAAGTTGTTCCAAAAAGCCAAGCAATTAACCCAAGCTGCAGCACGTGCATGGTGCGATAGGCTTTGATTCTTCCGATCACAACGTAATGAAGATTATTCTGGCTGGCAAGCTTTAACCATAGCGTCAATATAGCGTATAGGATGGCAAAGGTTATGCTGACAAAAATAAAAGCATAGCCCATGCCTGCGAGTAACTTTATCTTAAGCCAAGACAATTGTAACGAAGCGAAGGCAATGGTCACAGCCACGATGATGCTGGTTGCTTGCAGTGTGCCAAGGTACAATGAAAGCATCAGGCATATTAGGGTCAGGGACATCATGGCGATGAAGGATTCGGCAGTGGCTTGCAATAACTCATTAACCGGCATGATTTCATGAATAATCGTCACGGAATTAATAACCCATGGGGTGAGAAGTGCAGCAAGAAAACTGGCGAGTAAGATGGGGAAGCTTACGTTCAAAAAGGAGGTGATCAGTAAACTGAATTTAGATCGATATAAAGGGATACCTAAAGCCGTGAGGGTCTTCATGGTCAGTTGATAACGTTGCTGCCAAGAATGACTTAATGCAAAGGTAGATAAGATAATCATGATAATGATGCTTACGTTAAGCATACTTAATAAATCACGGCCAGTGTGGGTGCCATGATCAATAAAGGCTGAACCCTGTTGGTATAACCCGGCAATAGGTGTCTGAAGAGACATTAGCCACAGTGAAGCATGTTCTCCGAAAACCATGTAATAATTTTGGTTGAAAAGACGTTTCTTGTTTAGTTTTAAGGTAATAAAATCATCGGGATGAATGTGTGCGTTGTTGTAGGTTAAAAAATAGCTTTGTCCGTATTTAGGCTGGTTTTTAACGTAACCTTTTACGATAAATGTTTGGTTAAGTATCGTAATCTTGTCACCTGGGTTAACTTGATGCTCATTGAAGATGGGTTTTTCTAACCAGATTTCTCCTCGCTGAATGCTGTGGTTGCACTGGTTGGTTGAGCACAGTTTTAACCTGCTGACATCAAGAAGACCTTGGGGTAAGCTTTGTAGCCTTAATGATAACGTTTTTTCAGCAAGTCCAGCTTGAATCGTCATGGTTGTTATCGGGATAATGTTTACACCAAGCCCTGTAGCACTATCTAGGTCGGTCTTTTTTATCTTTTGGTGAGTTTTGATAACAAGATCTGCGCCAATATCTGCATGGGTCTCTTTATGGATGACGTTATCCATGTAAGTTGCGGTAATGTGTAGGGAAGTCAACATAACAGTTGCCAGAAATAAGCCCCATTTTAGAATTTTTAGAGGAGCTGAGTAATGTTAAATAATTTTTTTCAAAAACTAAGTGTTATGGCAATCTTAACTTTATCTTTGCAGGGTTTTGCAACTGAGTGTAATCAGGAAAGAACCGAATACATAATAGAGGGTAGTGAATGGATTCAAAACCACATTTATGACGCTGTAGATGACACACTATATGATGAAGATGAAGATTTGGATCCCTATGTTGGTCAGTCTGACGATATATATTGGGAGCTTAGGACAGATCAGGGGGCGGGGTGGTGTTTAACTGTGGAAGCTGCAGATCAACTGGCTCTAAAACTTGAATATCAAGATGATTTTAATGTGGGTTCTCTAGATGTTGTGGAAGATTATGTAATTGGTGAAATATCTTATATCAGAAATGTATTAAACGTGGGAAGAATAACTTACCCAGGAGATTGTTGGGAGGAACTTCATAAAGCTGAAGTGATAGACGACTATTCCGATATGTCAATAGATCTATGTAACAACTTGGAAAATAATTTATTACATGTCAGAATGTGCAAGGTAAACGCCATAGATATAGCTTTCATTGACACAATTTGGACAGATTCTTGTATTATCGACTGGTAGTGCTGTTAGAATGAATGTCGCCGAGGGTCGTTGAGATAACGATAGCTTGTGGACATAAATTAAAAATTTTCTGTACATCTGCAAGAGTATGAATCATGATAACTGGGTATCAGGGTTCGAGAATCTATGGCTAAGTTATTTTTTTATTATTCAGCAATGAATGCGGGGAAATCGACTACCTTGCTACAATCTCATCATAATTATCTTGAAAGAGGCATGCAGGCCTTGTTGTATACCGCGGCGTTAGACCACCGTTCTGGAGAGGGTATCATCAGTTCTAGAATAGGGTTGAAACAACAGGCATTAACCTACAATCGAGATTTGGATCTATTTCAAGATGTGGTTGCCAGACAAAAGTCCATGACTAATTTAGCCTGTATCCTCATTGATGAAGCGCAATTTCTTAGTAAAGCTCATGTACTGCAGTTGTGCAATATTGCTGATAAATTAAAATTGCCAGTTTTGGCGTATGGTTTGCGCACAGACTTTAGAGGGGATTTATTTGAAGGCAGTCAATATTTATTAGCTTATGCCGAGGAATTAGTCGAAATTAAAACCATTTGCGTGTGTGGCAGGAAAGCTACCATGAATTTACGCATTGATGATAAAGGGCAAGCAGTTTTAGACGGGGATCAAATTGAAGTCGGTGGTAATGAATCCTACATCGCTTTATGTCGCCGGTGCTTTTCATACAGAAGAGATAAGATAGCTTCGGTTATTTAGCTGAGTTTGTGAGTTTTTTCAAATTGTCGATAAGGCTTTTGTAATTTTTTCCAATAAGAATAATAGGGTGATTTTCTGTCCAGTTTTTTAGAGAGTTTGAAGGGGAATATATGAAGAGGGATGGTTTTTTGCCCTGATTTAAAGGCAGCGTGAATAAGGGAGTAGATTTCATCCATGCGTGAATCAGACATGGCAAAACAGCCTTTAGATTCACAGCCACCATGGATCATAATATCATTGCCTGTTGAATGTTGTTGACGGTCATATTTATTAGGGTAGCCAACGTCAACAGCAAGACGATAGGAAGAGAAGGGTTGTAATTGGTGAGGAGTTAGTTGATATATTCCCTCAGGGGCTTGAGCATCTCCTTGGGTTTTTTTTGGACCTAAATGACCTGAATAATAACAGATGGGGTAGGTCTTAAATAGACGATATCGTTGATGGGATTGTTTCCATACCTCAAGAACACCACTTTGGTTGGTGTTTTTGTTTCGAGCTGTTTTTTTAAATATTCGGATAAACATAGGGTCACGAAGTTGCATCTTTTTAGCTTTCAATTGAGTTTGCAACTGAGGTTTAGTGAGGGTGATTATTTTAGTCGCAGGTGTCTTTACTGCTAGAGCAGATGGAAATGACAACACGAGTGCAAGAAGTAAAATCATCAGGCCATTTTAAGGATTTTAGTAGGATAGTACAAGCGTATATTGGATAGAAATTAGGGGGCTTTAAATATCAATGGGGATAACCTTTTCAAAGATACCTTTTTTTATGAAGGCACAATGTTGAGGGGGAATTTCCATCCAATGGCCGGTTTCACTATCAAGAACCTCAGAAGATACTAGGGTTTGGTCTTTGCAATCATTCAAGTGTAAAGGGAGTTCAGAGTCGTTTTGTTTAGAGCTCCAGCGTGTGGCGAGCATATCAATGCCATTGGTTAGAACCATGTTGATACGACTAAAATAGTCTGTATGCTCTGCTTCGAGTGAGCGTATAAGTCCAAAAGTATCTAAGACAGCTTGATAGATGTTCTCAAGTGTATGAGGTTGATTTTTATTGGTCAATATTCCACAGACCATTTGAAAAAAATATTCACTGTCCGTGGTTCCTTGAATGAGGTTGAAGCTGTTTTTAGTCATGTGAGCAACAAACTGTTTTTTAAAATCATAAAAGCCTTGAATGTTACCATTATGAACCATTAATAAGGTTTGATTGGTAAACGGTTGGCAGTTGGAAATGCTAACATCGCCAATATAAGCGGCACGCACATGACCAATAAAGCAATTGGATTTAATCTTCTTTGATAAAGATTGAAAGTTTAAGTCATTCCAGAGTGGTTGAACGGATCTGAATACAGCCGGTTCTTCATCAACGGTTTTGTCATACCAACCCAGACCAAAGCCATCAGCATGGACTCTATACTCTCCGAATTGAGAAGCTTGACTTTGACCTAGTAGTGAATTTTTTGGGGATGAGAGCACCTCAGACAGAAAGCGCTTCTTATTTCCAATATAAGCTGTAAAACGACACATAACAAAACCTTTTGAATGCGTAAATACTAGCTTGTTATTAATTATTTTTCAAGTTTTTAATGGAAGCCGTGCTATTTAATCAGGAGGTGTTCTCTCTTTAGAATAAAGGCTTGATGCATTGTCGAGCTAGAATTGACTCAAGTGGGATGGAATGAAGTGTGTTTTATGAGAGTTATTTTTTATATTATAAGGATGTTTTTGGGTGTATGAATCTAATATATTGACATTAATTATGGGTTGTGCAAGGATTTATATCAAGGTTAGGTCATGGTTCATAGAGGGTAGTGATCAAACCAGTCTAAGCTAGCTGTGAATGGATAAGTGAAAAGATGACAACATTTGATGATATAAAAAATCCGTTAAAATTGGGTTCGGAGTCTATAAGCCATCGTATTATTCAGGGGCCATTGGCAGGCATTAGTTGTTCGGCTTTTCGAAAGGTAGTCTCTAAGTATGGTCATCCTGCGTTAACTTTTTCTGAAATGTTGTCTGCTAAAAGTATTGTTCATTTAAGTCAAGATAGAATGCATCGCTATTTGCATATTGACCCAGACGAAAGCAAGGTAATGTGTCAGTTATCAGGGCAGAATGCTAAGGATATTGGTGATGCTATCCAGCGTGTTTTGGGTCATGGCTTTTTTGGTTTTGATATTAATGCAGGATGCCCGATGCCAAAAATACGCAAAGAGCGTTGTGGTTCTTGGTGGGTGGAGCATTTGGATGAATTGTGTTGCATGCTGGCAACGGTGCGCCAACGATTTCCGGATGTCCTGCTAGGGGTTAAAGTCAGGTTAAGCACTCAGCAGAATCTTTCTGCTTGGGTTAAACGCATTGAGTCTACAGGGGTGGACTATATAATAGTTCATGGCAGGGCTTGGTATCAACATTATGAAACCCCGTGTCGTTTAGAGGCTATTGGTGAGGTTGTGCAACAAGCGTCAATTCCTATTATTGGTAATGGAGATGTTCATGATCATCAAAGCTTAGTGGCTATGCTTGATCAGGGGGTTGATGCTGTTATGATTGCTAGAGCGACCATTGGTCACCCGGAATTACCGAAGCGGTTGTTGCGGTGTCAAGAAGGAAAGCCAGATCAGCAGATTAGTTACCAGTATTTTTGTGAGCATCTGTCAGCGCTAGCTTTATTGATTCCCGAGAAAGTAGCGATTGCTCAGAGTTTGCGTTGGCTTGAGTCTTATCTAGGGATTAAGCCCATTGCTGAATATACGACCCTAAACTGCTTGGATCTTTTTTTTGATCGATTGGTTGATCAGTTAGATTGAATGTCTAAGAGTTAATACTAAGTTAATAAAATATTTGTAGAATAAAAATAATAAACTTAAAGAGTAAAATTATGTTAAGAAGGATTCTATATGCATTGGATAACTTATTAGTGGGTACGTTATTTATCTTGGGAACGTTCTTGTTGTATTTAGAACGGAATATGATGTCTTTTTTCTTGTATTTAGAAAGGCATATGAAACGTTTACTAGACGGTTATATATCTTTTTTATCCAAAGACAAATTTAGTATTGTCAGGAATGTGTTGTTTTTAACTTTAATCTTATTGTTTCCTCATCTGAAGGAAACTTTGTGCCTGGTAGGGGTGTCGGTATCGATGGTTTCAATAATATTTAGCTTAATCGATAGAGGGCGGATTAATTTAATTGAAGGAATGAGTTGTTTTTTGTTTACGGCAATACTTATTCCTGAATTTTATCTTTATGATTTTATTATGATTTTCGATGAATCTCCTGAAGGTATAGCTGTTATTTCATGGAGTTTGCGTGACGTTGTAGATTATAAGGCTTTAGATAAAGCTTGTTTGTACACTGAGCAACTCATTCATGATATTGTTAGTGGAGTCAATAGCCTTTCACAGGCCATCTACAATACTTTTAAGAAAGGGTTTAATGCTATTGTAAACATGATTAACCCTTCTGTGATAACATCCATTTCACAAGTTTATGATCAATGTGCTTTAGATATTCAAACCAAACTTCTGGAAGATACTGATCCAGGACCCGTAGGAAGTTATTCGCTCATAGTCCCTGGTGATTATAGCCATACTACATGTTCAAAAGATCTCCCTGTGGTAAGTAAGGTTAAAGATCAAAACCACCCTACATGTGGCATATGTTTTGATAATTCTTCGAGTGATATGAACCCCTTGATGCAACGTATGTTTAAGTCTGAAGAGCAGCTCAAAGAGTCCAGTGATTATATTCATGCAGACTGTTTGAAAGAATGCTTTAAAACAACTGGAAAAGATCCTTTTACTAGAAATACTATAGAAACAGTAATGGATGATGAATTATATCAATGTATTAAGTTTACCAAGAAGAAGGATTATATCACTGAAACTATGAGTGGGATGAATTTTACACACCTAATGGGGTGATAAACTATGGGCATTAATGTTTAACAGGAATGTATGCATAAGGATGATCATAATGCAAATGTATGTTTAAGTTTTAGGAAAAAAATAAGGTTGTTGATTTTTTTGGGTTGAAATTGTTTATTGTTTACGGTGTCTTTTTAAGCTAAGTATTTGTTTTTGTGCTATAATCATGTTTGCGGGGATAGGTATGAAAGTAAAGCTGGTTAATAAAAAATATTTAGTTAAGATTGCTGGACAATATTATATTCAGAAAGAGGGCGCGCCTTTAGGTAAAGGTGCTTTTGGTACAGTGTATAAGATGTTTGCTAGTGATTATCATTGGTTGACCAAGAACGTCTCTAATGTCAGGAAGGATCGTTCCATTGCTTTAAAAGTTTCGAAATCAATCAGGAGTAACTTTGAATTAAAGCAGAACCTTAATCAGGCTAAAGTAGAGAATGATTTATTGGTTGGAAATTTGAGAAAACGGGGAGTGGTTAATCAAGTGATAGCTAAAGATGATAGAATCTATGCTGCGATGCCAGATTTGGGTAGCCATGAGCTTTATGATTATTTTAGTAAGCCTAAGCAGGTGTCGGAATTTAATGCAATGAAGTCGAGTGATCTTTTTCGCTGGCTTTCAGAAATGGCGGATCAAATGGTTGAATTGCATAATATAACTCATACTAAGTCTTTTGTTCATTTAGATCTTAAGCCTGAAAATATTATGGTTGATGATGTGTTAGGTTTTGGTGTTAAATCTCCTATGTTAATCGACTTTGGGTTTGCTAAGGAGTTAATAAGTTCTGGGTTAAAGGAGGGTGAAAAGCCTTTGGGGAAATTTCGAGATTTTCAATCGGGAAAAATAGGGACGGGATCTTATATGGCGCCTGAAACTTATG
>DASCQC010000021.1:0-11490 GCA_036012865.1 Gammaproteobacteria bacterium | reverse complement strand
TCCATTGGTTAAAAATGTCTTCAAAGTGAAGAGGGTAGTGGTGAGCTATTTTTTCAAAGAGCCAAGAAGGGACATTGTATTTATCTGAAAGAGCCATATCTTGAGACCATTGATCTTTGTTTCTAACTATGTTTCTAAGTGTTCCATTCACAATACTTGTTGCCCACTTGTGATGAGGCTTAATGCACTCTACCATATGGTGGATTATTTTAGGGGTATTTTGGGGGTCTTCTTCGATAAGGTAACAGCCTAATCTAATCATACCTATAACTTCATAGTGAAGTTTACTGGGCTTCTTAAGAGCTTTTTTTATGAGGGCCTCGCTTTTATAGTAGTGGCGACAAAGGTTGGCGGTATAATTAAGCACCTTGCCTTTTTGCTTTTTTAAGGAAAGCTGTTTCTCATGTAGGTTATTAAAAAAACGTACGGCTTTTATTTCATCGGAGATATTCATAATATGTATCATATCCTTTTAGTTATGTAATTCAAGTTACATTACGACGATTTGTTAGTCTTTGTGGGATTCTTAGGCTCAAGCGCTTCTTCTACGGTGGACAATGTGATCCCTGATCTTTTCGGAGTTGATGGTTTTGCAGGATGGGTACTCAAGAATATATTTTTCCGTACAAATCGTTTCCACCGACCTGGACCTTGTTTTTCTTCTGTGCGGATTGTTATGGGTTTAAGGGGAGGATTGCTAATGGGTCTGCTCTCTTCTGAGAATGAGCCTCTTTTTTTTTCTATTACTGCCTCCTGTAAATCAGTAATAGACTGAGCAGCTTTTTCATGATCTTTATCATTTTTAAATAATAGTTTAGTTTTTTTATCAGATGAAGGGGTATAGACATGTGTTTTAATTTGATCCAATGAGTTTTTCTGCAGACTCTCATGTGTTTTTATGGAAACAGAACCGTCTGATAGAAAGGATTGATTAAAACCCATATCCTCAAGCAATGCTTGTTCTTTTTCATCAAAGTCAATAGGAATTGATAATAAAGCTTTACAATTTAATCCAGCTCTTTCTAGAGATTTAATGTTAAAAGGGGTTATTTTAACACTATCGCCATCAAATTTAATATTTTGTTTTTTAAGTAATTTTTTTTGTTCATCAGTTAATGGGACGGTATCATAGAGAATCGGGTTAAATTTCTCTAAAACCTCCAGTTGTTGTTTGATTTTTTTTATACGAACTATGGCTGGGTTTTTACTATCCGTGCCTATTGTTTTTAAATACCTTAATAGAGGGATGCTTTTTTGTTCTAGTGAGCGAAGGTTGCTTTTTAGAATCGCTTTTAATGATTTAACGTGTTCTTTGATATGTTTTTTATTGGTTAGGGTGTGTTGAAATAAAAGAGGGTTAATTCTATCAATCGTTGCTTCTATATTGTCTTTACATTGATCCGATATGGCTATGTTTCTTTGAATAACCGTCTCGATAAAGGCCGTTAATAATTCAGGACGGTTAAAAATTATTTTTTCACAATCACCTATTTCAATCTGTTTTTCAACAAGCAGGTGCCATTGAGAGTTTTCTTTGGTTACCCATTGAGGGTTTATGGGGGTAAAGAAGGATCCTGGAATCGTTGTTTTTATCAATAAAAAAATAAGCTCTGCTTCTGTTTCTGTGACGACAGGAATACCTTTTATGATGTGAAAGGAAGGTTCATCTATATCAGATTGTTTTCCTGGGTTATAGACCTCTGATCCATGGTGAAAAAATTGTTTGATGTCTTCAATTCTGGCATCATTATTTGCGTTGATAAAATAAGCTGAAAGAAAGTCACCTATATGGCCGACACCCGTAAGCTCGTAAGTTTTGTCTATCTGATTCATAGTTTTCTTCTCTTCCGAGTTAATGGAGTTTATGGCCAAGCGAAGAGATTCTTCTTTGGATTCAACAGAGGGACTTTTGTTCTCTCTAATAGTTTTTGATGCTTGAGACCTGTAAATATTGAAGGGGTCACGTTTGGATCTTTTTTCTACCTCGTTTAACATGGTTTGCTTATCTTCATAGACACTCATGTTAAGTTTTTCTAGTAAATTAAGATTGTCTCCTGGCTTTATGATTATTCGGGTACAGAGCAAATCCATGTCCCCAGTAACAGGCAGCATGGTTAGCGGTTCAAACGTTTTTTTTGACCCATCAAAATACGTAACCGGTAACAAGTCATCTACTCTATTATATTGAGAAGCTAGGGGAGATTCATCTACCCACTTGGCTAACGTTGTTATGAGTTTTTCATTTAAAGGGTTCTTAGAAGAAAAATGTTGTGAGAGAAACTCTTTTGTGCTGCTTTGACTTTGTGCGAGTTTTTCTTTGAGCTTTTTATGATATTCTAAATGAGGACGTGTTCCGATAACATCCGATCTTTTAATCTTAGATTTGGTTGAAAGGGATTCATCCAAAGGAATTTCAATGGAATAAATCTGATTATTAATCTTGTCTATGTTTTCTTTAGAGTAACCTTTTTTTTGTTCAATAGGCGTGTTTTTAAATAGTATGGTATAGGTTGATTCTCCTTCTTTTGGGGGCTTGACTTCTTGAATAATAAGGTCGTTTTCTGCCAATGAGAATAAAAACTTTTTCGTGGACAGTTGTAAGTTTGTTTTTAACGACGCCCAGTCTCCATTCTGAGTGTAGGGACACCAGTGACTTTTATCTTCAGGCCCTCCTTTCGGGATAGGGCTGCTTTCTTCTCGTCCATAGGTTGATTGATCCCACATAATATAGCCAGAGACCCAAGGAGGGTGTCCGGTTGTTTTTGTTTTTAATGTCATAGGCTTTGTATGTAAATCAATGCCATCAATTAACGTTCTCATGAATTGCCCCATTCTTATTGAGGGACTTATTCCTAAGGTTTGTTCCAAACGGACCATTTCATCGATAACTATTTTGGAAAAACCGCAAGCTTCAATCACTTCCTTAGGGTCATAGAGAATAGTCACTGCCTTCTCCTTTTTTTAATAGCTGTGTTATTTTTTCTTCAACGACCAAGATATTCTTTTGTAGAGAGACTAGCTTTTCTTGTTCCTGGGTTATCATTTTCTTTATATCTGAAACATCAGCATATTTAGGATCAGAGTATAGGTTTAATCGTTGAAGACTAAATTGTATATGGGCCTCTAATTTATCATGATCTTGATAAAGGCTCTGAAGAGGGACATTGTTATCGTTAAATGTTATGTTGGGTTTTGTCTTTTCAAAAAAACGTTTTGGCATTATTATCCCCTTAGTTTAATAGGTCTAGGGTAGTTATAGTACAAAAAACAAGCTTTTGCTGAAGAATGATAAATGCGTTGATTATTATGGTAATAATATGGTAGTATGAGTTTTTTATCAGCGTTAAATGAGGCCAATATGACGATACTATCAATAGTACAATACCCCGATAAAAGACTGAGCTCTCCGACGACGGAGGTTGCGTTTTTTGATGAGGCTTTACAAAGAGATATTGATGACATGATTGAAACACACTACGCTCAGACAAACTGTGCGGCATTGGCAGCGAATCAATTAGGCCTGGATAGAAGAATAACTGTTATTGATTTTTCAGAAAAAAAAGATGAACTGTTAATTTTAGTAAACCCGTATATAACACACAAGGAGGGGGAAACTTTTCAGCCTGAAGGATGCATGTCGGTGAATGGAATTTATGAGAAAGTTAAGCGAGCTGAAAAAATCTCTGTTGATTATCAATCTCGAGAGGGAGAGAAAAGAACATTAACTGCAGATGGGTTTTTAGCCAAATGCATTCAGCATGAAATTGACCATTTAGATGGGCTGGTTTTTATTGACAGACTTTCAACAACAAAGAAAAAGCTTATTCATCCAAAAATTACCAAGCTGCTAAGAGCAAAATAGGTATGTATAGAGTGGTGTTTGCAGGAACCCCTGATTTTGCTGTGGGTGCTCTGGATTTTTTATCTAAAAACCACCAAGTCGTTGCTGTTCTTACTCAGCCAGACAGGCCCAAAGGAAGAGGCAAAAGGCTTCTTCCAACGCCCGTGAAGCTGAGAGCTTTAGCGCTAGGGTTAAAAGTATTACAGCCGGAAAAAATAACTCTCGAGACAGTCAGGTCTTTAAAAGAACTGAAGCCAGACTTTTTAGTTGTGTCTGCGTATGGACTGATTCTTCCTCAATCGTTATTGGATGTTCCTTTAAAGGCTCCAATTAATATACACCCTTCCTTGCTCCCCCGATGGAGAGGAGCCGCCCCCATTCAACACACGATTCTTAATGGGGATAAAAAAACAGGAGTATCTATCATGAAAATGGAGATAGGTTTAGATTCGGGCCCTTTTTATACCCAGATTCCTTTTGATATTCCCTTAGGGATGGGAGCGCAAGCTCTAACTAACAAATTAGCTTTGATAGGAAGTAGAGCCCTGGAGGAAGTTATCAACGCTTGGGATGATGTGGTTGAAACGCCACAACCTAAGGGGGCTACTTATGCTGATAAAATAACTAAAGAAAGGACTATCATTGATTGGTCTAAGAGTTCAGAAGGGGTTGTCAACGGCATTAAAGCTTTTGATTTAATGCCGGGAGCGCGAACCTATTGGAACAACCTTCTGGTGAAAGTAGGAAGTGCTAAAACCAGCTCGATTGAAGGGGCCGAAGAGAGTGAAGGCAAGGTTATAGGCAAGACCTCACTGGGTTTACTGGTTCAGTGTGGATCAGGTGTTTGTGAAGTATTAACCCTACAACTTCCTGGCCGAAAAATGATAACGGTTCCTGAGGCCTTAAATGGAGCTCCTCTTTTAGCTAAAGCACAATTCTCTTCACGAAAAGACTAGTTTACGAACTGTTGGTGTCTTTTTTTTCTTCAGCAACAAGAAAGTCTACTCTAGCAAAGCCCCGGGGAAGAAGAGACCCTTTTCTTGCTCTTTTAAGAGTGTAGGCTTGTTTCCTTTCTTCGGTGAGTTTAAAGGTTCGCTTTCCTGCTCCAATCAGGATGTTTTGACTTTTTGAAAAGACAACCATACATTGAATTCTGTCATCAGGAGTGTTTTGTAGTTGTATCAATTTGTTTCCTTTTCCTTTATTAAGAAAGGGAAGTTCTTCAAGAGAAAAAATAAGCAATCGACCAGCCTTGGTCGCGACAGCAATAAAGAGTTCTTTCCAGTTATCTTCAATCAGGATTGGCTCAAGGGGAGAAGAGGCAGCGGTAATGCTAATCATTTGCTTTCCGGCTTTATTTTTGCTGACCATTTGTTCTATTGAAGAAATAAAACCATAGCCATTATCAGAACAAAGAAGGACAAACTGTTTTGGCGAAGCGTTGATCAAGGAGGTTATTCTATCCTTGGTCTGGATATGTTTGCTAATAGGTTCGCCAGCAGAGCGGATGGAGGGAAGCTGATGAGGGCTAAGAGAAAAACTCCTTCCTTTTTGATTTAGAAGAATAATAGGAAAGTCTGATTTTCCTCTGCACTGTAAATTAGGCCCATCCCCTGTTTTGAAGTTAAGTTGAGATGCCTCAATATCATGGCTTTTTCCATATCGGACCCACTCGTTTTTAGAGAGAAAGATGCTAATAGGCTCTACCTGAACAAGTTGGTCTATTCTTATTGCTTTAGCTTGATCTCTTTCTATTATTAGAGAGCGTCTTTCATCGGCAAGCTCCTTTCTATCTTCTTTTATTTCTTTTCGAATTAGGTTTTTAAGCTTTTGGGGGTTGCTCAGTAGCTCCTCTAGGTCGGCCCTCTCTTTGACGAGAAGGTCATGTTCTTTTTTGAGCTGAATTTGTTCCAGTTTTGCTAATTGCTTTAATCGAGTGTTTAAGATGGCAAGGGTTTGTTCTTCCGATAAGCAAAACCTTGTCATCAACTTTTCTTTGGGGTCATCTTCGTATCGAATAATGCGAATGACTTCGTCTAAGTGATCAAAGATAGTAAGAAGTCCTTCTAAGAGGTGAAGCCTTTCTTTAACTTGAGCCAGCCTATGCTCACATCGACGAGAAACGGTGAGTGTTCGAAAAGAAAGCCATTCCTTGAGAAACTCGATTAAAGACATGATTCGCGGCTTTCGATTCATCCCTATTATGTTAAGGTGTATGCGTAAGCTTTTTTCAAGGTCTGTTGAAGCAAAGAGATGGCTCATAACCTCATCGGCATTGACGCGACTGGACTTCAGGGACAAGCATATTCTGATGGCATTATCATAATCAGACTGGTCTTGTACATCTTGAATCATGGGCACTTTTTTAGCCTGCATTTGTTCTGCTATTTGTTTAATGATTCGAGAGGAAGTGGTTTGAAAAGGGGTTTGCGTAATGATAATTTCTTTGTCTTGTTTTTCATAAGTCGCACGAGCGCGAATGTTTCCAGAGCCTGTTTCATAGATTGCTTTGATTTCTTGGTGAGAAGAAATTATTTCTGAACCCATAGGAAAATCAGGGCCCTTGATGAACTCCATAACATCATCGATAGAAGAGGAGGGCTTAGATAAAAGTAAAAGGCAGGCATCAAGAACTTCGCCAATATTGTGAGGAGGGATATCTGTTGTCATGCCTACGGCAATACCGCTAGACCCGTTAAGCAAAAGGTTAGGGACTCGAGCAGGAAGTAGGCGGGGCTCTTTCATCGTTCCGTCAAAATTTGGTTGCCAATCAACGGTCCCTTGAGAAAGTTCTTTTAAGAAAACTTGAGCATAAGCGGTAAGTTTTGCTTCAGTGTATCTCATTGCAGCAAATGATTTAGGGTCATCTGCGGACCCCCAGTTTCCTTGTCCATCAATGATGGGGTATCGATAGTTAAACCGCTGGGCCATGAGAACCATTGCTTCGTAGCAAGCACTGTCTCCATGAGGATGAAATTTACCGATGACGTCTCCAATGGTTCTAGCTGACTTTTTATATTTTGAAAGATGTTTTAATCCAAGCTCAGACATTGAGTAGATGATTCTTCTTTGTACAGGTTTTAGGCCATCTCCTATTTGTGGAAGAGCCCGATCTAAAATAACATACATGGCATAGTCAAGATATGCTTGCTGAGCAAAAACCTCTATGGGCTGCTTTTCGTTTACTAAGTCATTCATCAGTTTGGCCTTTTTGGTAAAAGAAGCATATAATACATTTGAATAAAAAGCAACATTGCTTTGGATCCTTTTTTGTAGAGGCGGGGCATTATCTTACGCTCGTAGGAGTTGTCTTTCAATTATAGAGGTCTTTTTGCTTTGTATTTTAGGAAATGTGCTGTAGATACGGTGTTTACTGTGTTTTGTTCTTGAACTTGCAAAAAAAACAAGCTACGGTCAATGTTTAGGATAGAAGAGTATTTACGTATGACTGAAACAGGAGATTGGAGTTCTCTAGGTTTTTTGAGAATGCCGTTTAATCAGCAAGATTGTATTCCCAAGTTAAGCTATAGTATACCTGCTTATAGTGTGGTATTGGAATCTCTTCAAGAGGGTGTTAAAGAGCCCTTTCCTAAAGTTATGGTTCTTTCCGGAGCAAGGGGGGTTGGTAAATCGTCTTTGATAGAGTCTTTTATCTCATCTCTTTCCTCTGATATGAGCTCTCGACTAATCCAGGGGTCGAGAGGAATGGGGGTTAATAACTTACTAAAGTGTATTTTAGATTTGACTGGAGCAGATTTTTCTTTAGACTCCTCGGAGGCAGAAACTCAATTAAAGCTTTTTTGTGAATCTCTTCAATCGGCGAATTCAAGGTTTATTTTAGTTGTTGATAATGCCCATGTTCTTCCTATTCAAACGTTGGCAGCAATTTCAGAGATGATAAAATCTTTTTCTAGAACGATTTCAGCTAAAATCATCTTAGTAGGGCAGCCAGTCTTGCTTGATAGACTTTCTCAGTTTGACGGAGGAGAAGATCTAGGGGATAGGTTTTGCTCTCTTACCATTAAGCCTTTTTCGTATGTAGAGCTTCATCATTATATTAGCTCTCGCCTGTATGAGTCGGGGTGGAAAGGGTCTCCTAAAAACCTTTCTCAAAAAGCCATGGAGCGAATTTTTCATCAAACACACGGGGTTGCTCGCCGTATCAACCATGTTGCCGAGTATGAGTTACAGAGTTTGATTTCCGAGCCCAGGGAAAATATTATTTCAACGACAATTAGTGGTTTTACTTTACCGAATAAACATATGGCTCTCTTTTTTTCAGGGGTGCTGTTGGCTGCTAGCAGTTTGTATGCTGCAAGTTTTTTCCATAAAAGCAAGGTAAACTCCAAGCAGGTGGCGGCAACGATAGAGACAGTGGTAAAAGATCCGGCAGTTAAAACCAATAAGGGATCTGTTCAAGAAGTATTGATCACGTGGGAGGCGCCTGAGAAAAGAAAGGACGCGGCTCTCCTGGCAGAAGTTAATACAGATGAGGCGATGCAAGACAATAAACCCTCGCCAGTCAAGGGCGATTCCTCGACCAGGGATAATACTCCCTCCATGAGACAATCCTTAGTAGACGAGAACCTTTTAGAAAAACAACAGGTTGAGAGTGACCCTGGTCTTTCTGAAGTGTCGCTACAGGGTTCAGAGAAACCATCTGACCAAGTGTCTGAGGTTATTTCAGGAAAAGAGCAGTTAGCGAAGGTTATAGCAGAACAAACCAATGAAATAGCGAGTAAGCATTCACCTATTAATCAAGAAAAAAGTTCAGGCATAACAGAAAAAGAGCAATTGACCAAAATCATATCAGAACAGGCCGCTGAAATTGCTGACAGCCGCTCACAAATGAAGGCTGTTGCCCCCCTCGAGGCAGAAAAAAAGACAGAGGTGGCAGACAAAGGCGCGGAAACTCAATACTATGACTTGCAACAAAAAGTTGAAAAAGACACCCAAAAAATGAAGGTGGCTAAAGGGTTCTCTTTGCAGTTGGGAGCGGTAACCACCATTGAAAAACTGAAGCTTCTTTTGCAGCAAATAGGTGTTAACAGAGAAGCAAACTTAAGGGTTTATCAGGGCATCAGAGGAGAGAATCCAGTCTATGTTGTTTTGTTGGCAGAGTACCCGTCGTATTCCCTTGCAAAGAAAGCTTTAGGGGCGCTGCCTGAGAAAATTCAACGACAAAACCCTTGGGTACGAAATGCTAAAAGTATTTCAGAAGATATCCGTGTCTTTGAATCAATGCTTATAGCTTAGATAATAACATGCTATACTCCTGAATAAGGAGAGGCAAGTGACTAGAATCTTTTCAAAAGTAGATAAGCTATTATTTGTTGTTGATCAGGGGTTAAAAACACTTTTTGTTGACCCAGGAAGTCAACGGGAGTACCCCGCGAAAAAAATAAAAGAAGAGGCGGTTTATGAAGAGCAAAGGAAACAATCTGCTGCGTTAATGCGCATTAACCATGTCGGAGAGGTTTGTGCTCAAGGGCTATATTTGGGCGGTTTTTTAGTGTCCTATTCACCCCCTGCACAAAGTTTTATGTTGCAGGCTATGGAAGAAGAAAAAGAGCACCTATCTTGGACGGCTATGAGGTTGAAAGAACTTCATGATAGAACCAGTTATTTAAACCCTGTTTGGTTGATGGGCTCCTTTGTTATAGGGGCTGTGGCTGCAGGGGCAAGCGATGAATGGAGCTATACTTTTGTTGAGGAAACAGAAAGACAAGTAGGGGCTCATTTAAAAGAACAGCTTAGTTTTTTGCCAAAAGGGGATTTACGCAGTCGCGCGATTGTTTCACAAATGATTGAAGATGAATTATCTCATGCAGAAGGAGCCAAAAGCCTAGGGGCTTATGCGATGCCTTACCCTATTCAAAAAGCGATGAAATTAACGGCTAAAACAATGAAGGGGGTTGCGTATTATGTCTAAACTTATTGACTCTCATTGCCACTTGCACTGCCTTCCTTTAGAAAAAATGGGAGTAACGCTTGAAGAGGTTATCTCAAAAGCAAAGCAGGCAGGGATTGATCGCATGATCTCGGTTAGTATCGATGCTAAGTCTTTTCCAGAGGTTCTGGCTGTGGCGAATCGCTTTCCTGAGGTGTTTGCTTCAAGTGGAGTTCATCCTTGTGATATTAAAGACTTAACAGAAGCGGATTGGCTGATCATAGAAGAGGGCGCTCAAATGACCAGGGTGGTCGCCATTGGTGAAACAGGTCTTGACTATTACCATACAGGAAGATCTCAAGCCACAGAGCAAAAAAAAGCCTTTAGAAGACATATTGAGTTAGCCAAGAAGGAAAGAAAGCCTCTAATTATTCATACGCGTGATGCGAGAGAAGATACTTTGTCTATTCTTAAAGAGAATAATGCTTCTGAGCTTGGTGGGGTTATGCACTGTTTTACAGAGACTTTAGAGATGGCAAAAGCAGCTCTGGACATGAACTTTTATATCTCTTTCTCAGGCATTATCACTTTCAAAAATGCGAGGGAGATACAAGAGGTTGTTAAACAAGTCCCCCTAGAAAGAATCCTTGTTGAAACCGATGCGCCTTATTTGGCTCCGGTACCTTATCGAGGAAAAGTTAATCAACCTGCCTATGTTTACCATGTAGCAGAACAAGTCGCTTTGTTGAAGGGGCTTTCTCTTGAAAAGGTTATTCAACAAACAACCGCAAACTGCCAAAAACTCTTTAAACTTTAGGCTGAGCTGAGTGTCCTTGGGTGTTTCTTGAAAAATACGACAGGGGGTTACCGTTCAAAAGGTTGTAATAAGGCTCTCTAAACAAATTCGAAGCAATAGATGCGGCCTTAATCATGTTTTTACACAAGGAAGGAGACACTATCTTTAAGTGATAAGCGCCTAATGATCCCCCACAAATAGCTACTAACCAAGTAGAAACGCTGAGAAGGTGCTTTGTCATGTGATCATAGGAGATGGAAAGCATACTACTAAGTTTATTCGACCCCGGCTCTGAGGAGGAAAAAAGGCCATGGACGAGGGACTCTGTTTGTAATATTCCGATAGCGGTTAATGCGCTGTCAATAAGAATATGTTGGTACCCGAAAAACATTCTTAAAGCCAATAGCCCTAGGGAGATTAATAGGACTACAAATCCTTTTATAGATCGGCTTAAGACTATTGAGGGGTTTTGTTCTCTTTTGGCTATATTGTGAGCTTCTTGAGTCTGTTGATAATTGATACGACTAACTATTTTTTGGATTATCGGGGCATTTTGCTCTTTGTTTACGTGTTCTACGATATCATAAACAGTGCTTTTGAATATGTTGAGAGTTTTAAGCCGTTGAGCCTTTCTACGAGCCAACCAACTTCTAACCATTTTTTGAGCAGTAATTGCTGCCGACGTTCTTGTTCTGTAAGCAAAAAGAATGGCGCTCACTTTTTCTGGGTTGAAGACTATTGAGTTTTTTTCTTCTTTGATAAGCGGAAATGCAAAGTCACTGCCAATGCTTTTGGCTATATTATAAGTTGCTTGAAGCTGTCGGTAATTGATACGAGCCAACCATCCTCTAACCATTTTTTGGATTGTTGGGGCATTTTGGTCTTTATTTATCTGTTCTACGATACCACTAACAGTGTTTTTGACTGCTAGTTGTTGATAATTGATACGAGCCAACCATCCTC
>DASCQC010000020.1:0-11298 GCA_036012865.1 Gammaproteobacteria bacterium | reverse complement strand
TAATTGATGTGATTCTGCCCACACTTCTAGACTATAACCTTTGCCAAACAAAACATCGAAATAAGAAGGTGGTTTTGGATGATATTTTAAAGTAATATCCCAACAGACTACTGGCTTATCAAACATAGTTAGTAATGTTTTCACCCCCCCTACTCTGGGACTTAATACTCCTTTATTATGTTGATCTTTATTTTGCTTATAACGCGTCCCTTCAGGATAACAAGTCCACATGGTGGGTAAAGCCTGAGACCTCACAGACTCTTCTTTGATTTTTTGATATAAATCTGAAACAAATGCCTTTCTAAACCTATTCACCCTATTATTATTCTTAATGAAAGGATAATTATTTAACCATGTGTACCAACCCCAGAAAGGAATCCATTTTATCGAGTCTTTCATCAAAAATTTCTGATCACCTAAAGAGGCTTGAGCCAAGGTTATCAAAAAATGAGAATCAAGAAAGCATTGATGATTTGAAATCATCAATGCAGATGTCTGAGCAGGCGATACTTTAGGGGTTCTCCAAATAACCTCAAAGCGACTAGGGTGCCAAAAAATTCTATCATGCATCCTAACAAACAAATAACGCATGTGGCGAACTAACCACTCACCTTGCTGATAAGAAATATAGCGCTTATACATCAGCACCAAAAGTGCTGGCGTAATGAAGAGTATTGTCATGATTGAGAAACAAACCAACATAACCAAACCCTTAATGATTCTAATCATTATTGACCATTGCCTGAATAGCATCCTCAATACCTTGCTTGACTAAACTACGCATAATTTTCTGATACACAGTATCACTATCTTGATGGCTAAAATCAGCTTCAATGCATACATTCTTGGCATATAACCCTGCCTTCATCCACCACTTTCCTTGATGATGATAAGCAAGAACACCCAACGGAACTTGACAATGCCCCCCTAGAAAAGCAACTAATTGGCGCTCTAAAGTCACCTCTTGTTCAGTCTTCTGGTGAGATAACTCACGTAGTTTTGTCCACCAAGGGTGTTGTTGGCTCATTTGCAGAACAATGGCACCCTGACCAGGAGATGGGACATGGTGTTCAGGTGTTAAGATCATTGAATGCCCCGGGTCTAATGCTAAGCGATCCAAACCTGCTTGAGCTAAAATTACTGCATCATAATCTCGCTCTAAATGCTGCAATCGAGTCCCTACACTACCGCGAATGGGTATCACGTCAAGATGAGGCCAGCGTTGTTTTAATTGCCAAAAGCGCCGAATACTGGATGACCCTACCTTCGCTCCTTCTGGAGCTTTATCTGGACTTCGATACTTTTGACTGACCCAAACATCAGCAACAGCTGCTCGAGGTAAGAAGGCCACGCAAGCTAAAGGGTCTGGCTGCCTAACCCCCAAGTCTTTTAAAGAATGGACTGCACAATCAGCCTTACCCTCCAAAACAGCCTGCTCAAGAGCACTGGTAAAAGCAGATTTTTCAAATTGACTCAAGGGTGTATTGAGTTTGCTATCTGGATCCGTTGTCATAACAACTCGTTCACAGTCAAAACCAGCCGACTGTAAAAGATTTTCTGCTAAAAGTGTTTGAGCTAAAGCTAATGGAGTTTTGCGTGTGGCCAATTTAATCTTCATAGCACAAGCATACAGGATACCTCATTAAATGAAAAGAACCCTCTCTTTATCTTATTCTTGATTAAATCGTTACTTTAGACTTGGGATCATTGACCAAATCTTCCGTCTCACCTTGAGTGTTCTTAACTTGCTGAGGACTATTGGGTCGTGCGGTATTAAGATCGCCAGGGGAAGTTGGATCTACAGAGTTTTTAACGCTGGGTTCTGTGTCAAACAGTTCTGGTGCTAAGCGCTTCATGCAAGCATGAAAACAGTTCATATTTAAAACAGTCATCAAAGACTTTACAAACGAAAACCCCGAACCAAGCAAAAACAAGCTTGTCAGCAAAATTCTATAATCGGTCATGCCCTGATAAGCTATTTGTGCTTGTTGCCACCATGGTGCATAAGCAACAACATGCCAAGAAAACCCCATCAAAAACAAACCTGTTACAACAGGAATAATCACCCCCAAAAACCAAGTATCATTCAAGTGATATTGATTTTTCGCGGAATAAATCCCGCTAACCAAACTTCCAGCACCCAGCAAGAAAGTCATGATAACACGAGAATCTCTCCAGCCATTAACCGCATAAAAAGCGCCCCAAAAAGGTTGGCCTGCAAGAAGACAAAAGCTATAAGTCAAAGCCAAGGCTATGAATACAACCAATTGAAACATACCTAAATAAATAGGTATTTTAGATTCTTGACATTGATTAGGTTGCAGTACTCTTACCTGCATCTCTTGGTCTTCAAAAAATCTCTCTTTATTGGAAAAAAATGTTTCTGTTGCTCTGTCCCGAAGCGATTCAGAGCCCATACCTTCTATATAAGCTAAAGACTTTATTTCTCCTAGATCATAGCAAGCAGTCACTCTTTTAGATAAGTCACTATTCATTATTGACCGAAATAAGCTTTCATCCGAGATTAAAATAGATACCTTGTTTTCAACCTTAACCGTAAAATCCTTAACCTCAAACGTTCTATAATAAAGCAGGGACATTAAACTAGACCCATTGTCTTGTGAGTGTACTTTAGTTTGTATTTTTTCTTTCTTTAGTAGTCTCTCATTAATATAGGCTATTTTTGCTTCAAATTCAGAGCCTTTTGGCACATCACCTGCATTAAACCCTAATTTTTTTATTGTTTCACAGTAAAAATAATTAACCTTAGATTCATCAGCTTCTAAGAAATAATACTCTCTGTAATCGCCCTGATTATCAGAATTTATATTAGAAACCAGATCAAGTGGTGTTGTTCCTGTAGGATGTTCATATCCGTAAAATTCATTGAGTAGTGGAAAGGCTTCATGAACCTCTGTTTTAGCAACAAGTCTATCATATTGCTGCTCACCTAACTGTCCATCAAGGGTACAAAACCATGCTTTTTCGGATGGATCCAAAGAACTCCAATCTCTTGTTTGGTCATTTCCTTTGAAGATACCTCTTTTTGCATTTTGTTGAAAGACATTTTGATTCTCTGCTCGATAGAATTTATCAAAACAATGGGGTACCTCGGGTTCTTGAACTTTAGCGATATACTCTTGCCAATTGTTGATATCATCCTTGTCTCTGATATTTTCACACCGAGTAAAAAATTTAACGTAAGGCCTCGTTAACCTATCAAAATTTTTGACTTTTTCTAGGGTTAAATTACCGTTGGTAAAAGATGCTCGAATATCTAAAAGCTCAGCCTTAATACGTTGTAACGAATCAATGAGCGATTGGGGCATAGGCTCACAAAAAGGAAGAAAGTCTCCAATCTCAATAAAATCATGCTCAATGTCTGAAAGATTGATGACAGCCTCACCTTGGTACTTCATTTTACTGTATAATTGGTCTGGCCCTAAAATATTGTCCACACAAAGATTAAGATCTGCTAACTGCCTAAAAAGATTATAGAACTCTTCCTGTTGAGTAGAGGTCAAATAAATATTATTTCGGTTCGCTATGGACTCAAAAAAAATCTTATATAAAAACCAAACCTGCAAATTCTCAGAATACACTTTCATCTCTGAAGTATTAATATCTAAAATATATCGACATCGCTGATTAAGTCTTTCGGCTCTTGCCATAATCGTTCCACCTTTCTCTTTTCATAGGTTAACCATACAACATTAAGAAAACATTAAGATAGCTGTATAGCTAGCAACCTTACAATAGATTACATAAAGATAATTCTGATTCTTGGGTTATTTTGTTCCTTTTATCGCTACTGGCCGCTGCTTTATCTCGACTAACCATCTTATCTGCTTTTTCTGAAGTAAATCCTGATTCCAAAAGCACATCCAACAATTCTCGAGCTTGCTCATGAGCTTTGCTAACCAGAAAATCTCCTGCTTTCTTAGTGATCCCCTGATCATTGGAGATGTTTCTCGAAAAACATGAAAACAAAGTTGAAAAACACTGTAGATTTTTCGCTGAAAGAACAGTCCCTCCTGCTGATAACAAGCAACTAACCACACCCAGTACAAACCTTGGGTCAAAAACTCCCGTTAGGGCTACTAATGGCTTGCTCCACCACAAAGAAGCAGCGAACAAACTATAACTAAAACCTAAAACACATAACCCAATCAATATTGGCAATAATGTCGAAGAGAGGGAGATTCCAAACGATGACTTCTCATATTTTTTACTAAAAAAATTACAACAACCCGCCATGAATGCGCCTCCACCCAAGACAAACCCTCCTAACACTCGAGGATCATACCACGACTTAACCCCACTCAAGACACCCAAAACATTAAGCCCTTGGTAAATAGTAATAAGATAAATAACTGAAAAAACGAATAAAGACAAACAAAAAACAAGGTTGAAGATAAGAGTTTTATTTGAATCTCTAAAAGCACTTAAAGGTTTTCTTGATAAACCAATAGAACTTTCATGCACGCCTGGTATAAAGTGATCTTCTCCTGACATAATTTCAGCAAAACCATTGGATCTGTTCTGAGTCGTGGCAAGTCGATGAAAGTCAGACAAAGACACAACTTCACTCATTTTTTTTGAAATGAATGAGCTCGAGCACAATGCCCGAAGCACATCATTACTTAACTGGTTGTTATCTTTACTTTTTTCTTGGAAACAAATCATCAGAACCCAACGAAAAGAACTTTCATCTACCTCAACAAGCCTATCACCTTTATCATTAACCTTGTGTTCTAAAACTATTTTGAACCTGAAAGGAAAAGTTCGATAAGGTTTTAAAGGATAACCCGACCCTTCTGAAAGCCCTCCTGAAGCAACAAAATACGAGTCCATATCTTTAGCCTTTTCTAGCCCGCTACCTAATCTTAGATCAACACAAGTTTGAACACTAAACGTATCCTCTAAAGGAATAGTTACCAACCCATCGTTAGCTCCTACACTAGTGGGTGCCTGTTGCCCACTACAATCGGAAGCACTTCTATAACAATAATCCGTTGTGATCGGTTTGATTTTGTCTTTAAAATTCTTTTGAATTGCATCCCTTTCTTCATTCGTATATTTTTGATATAGATGTCCTAAAAGGGGGAAAGAATCTTTCATAGATAAACATAACTCAGAAGCCACATACTTTTGAAAAAAAAGGCTTTCATCTAACCGAATTCCCTGGTTTGAATTGTGGGTTTTTGCTAACTCAAGAGCCTTATCATTGATACGCTTAAGCGATGTTGGCTTTGGAAAGATCTCTCTTAATTTAGTCCTAACATACTCAACATCTCCAGATTTATCTGTTAATATTGTAGCCAATTGATTCATTTTATCCGAGGCCAAAAACAAACTTACATAAGGCCTCACAGAGCCTAGGCTCCCCCTTATATCTCCTAGATCATCAACGACACTATCTTTTTGTATTAACTCATAAATACTCTTAATAAATGCATGCCCTTTATCAACGTTATCGCATAAAAAACGCTGATAATAGATAGAGTAATAAGCTCGTAAACCATTCATTTTTTCTAAATGAAACTCAGACGGCTTTAAACGAATAGCATGCCGATAATAAAGATCAGAACCTTCAACTTTTTTCATAAATCAATCTACTTTTTAATATCAATCCAATATACCCTGTATAATGCATAAGTCAACCCAATCATTATACCCAAAAATAATAACACCCATCCCCCCATTCTCTCACGATCATCTTTATTAGGTTCTCCGGCATGCGTTAAAAAAGCCACTAAATCAACCAAGGATTGATCAAACTCCCCAGAGGTTAACAGGCCTGTTTCTTGTAGTTTCAAAACACGGTAATAGGGAGGAGCCTCACCGTAAATATCCTCATGATTGAATTTTTTTATTAAAATCTTCTTACCCTCTTCAGCTGCAAAAGGATTGGGCATACTGGTCTTTGGCCACAATAGATTACCAAAACCTGTCGGTTTAGTCTCATCAACGTAATAACTGCGTAAAAAAGTATACACCCAGTCGGCCCCTTTAACCGGAATAACCAAAGATAAGTCAGGCGGTGGGTGCCCGCTCCATGCAGATTTATCCCAGACAGGCATCGTCTCTTGATTGATATTAGCTTGCAAGGCAGTAGGGTTATGAGGCAAATACTTCAAGCTATGGCAAGCTAAACATTTTTGAGCAAAAAATTTAGCCCCTCGATCCAAGCTTGCTTGATCATGAACATCGATAGCAGGAGTTTCTAAACGAACACTTTGATTGCTCTGGTGAGCAAAAGCAAAGGTACAGCTTAAAAAAATAATTAAGTAAGTCGTGAGGGAGGTTTTTTGCATTTCTCAACTCGAGTGTAAAATGGCATCAAAATAAAACATAGGAAGTATATCACTGTCAGAATCCTTGCCAGAATCAGATACACCCCTGTCGCCGGCATCGTCCCTACCGCCATTAGACCTAAAAAACTGACGGTAAAAGCCACTAACCCAATCCGAGAAAATATCCCCTTATATCGAATGGACTTAACCCTTGATCGATCTAGCCAGGGTATTGCAAATAAGATAACAACGGACATTAACATCAGAAATGCCCCCAGCGATTTACTTGGAATGGCTCGCAAAATAGCATAATAACTTGAAAAATACCAAACGGGTTTAATTAATGAGGGTGTTACCAAGGGGTTAGATTCCATATAATTTTCAGGTTCAATAAAATACCCCCAAAACGTCGGGGCATAAAACACCACGGCTAAAAACAAGAATAAAAACACCATGGCACCAAAAAGATCCTTGACTGTGTAATACGGATGAAATGGAATTCCATCTAACGGAACCCCTTTAGCATCAACATTATCATAGATCTCTACGCCATCTGGGTTATTTGACCCCACAGAATGCAATGCCAATAGGTGTAAAAAAACAGACCCAATAAGCACCAAAGGAAATAACACAACATGAAATGAGAAAAAACGATGCAGTGTCACACCCGAAACCACAAAATCCCCTTGAAGCCATACAACCAAACTATCACCAATATAAGGGATCGTACTAAACAGCGATAAAATCACTTTTGCTGCCCAAAAAGACATTTGTCCCCAGGGTAAAACATAACCGGTATAAGCCTCTGCCATCAAAAGGATGAACAACAACATCCCTATCAGCCACAATAACTCTCTTGGTTTACGATAAGACCCATACATCAGGGCTCTAAACATATGCAAATAAATCACAATAAAAAAAGCAGAAGCCCCCGTGGTATGCAGATAACGAATTAACCACCCATACTGAACTTCCCTGGAAATAAATTCAACCGAGGCAAAGGCGCCTTCTGCCGTCGGCACGTAATACATCAAAAGAAAAATACCTGAAATAATTTGATTCACTAGAACCAACAAAGACAAAGACCCAAAGTAATACCAAAAATTAAGGTTTTTGGGCGCATAATAATGAGACAAGTGCTGATATATAAATGAGCCTAACGGCAACCTCTTCTCAATCCAACGTCCTATACCCATTACACAGTCTCTCCGGGGTTTTCCCCTACAATTAAAGTGCCATCAGCTAAGTAACGGTGTGGAGGAACTTCTAAATTGGTCGGTGCTGGAACACCTTTATAAACCCTGCCCGCCAAATCAAATTTTGAACCGTGACACGAACAAAAGAAACCACCAGGCCACTTTTTATCTATCGCGCCTGGCTCAGGCCTATACGTAGGAGCGCAACCTAAATGGGTGCACACCCCAACCAACACGAGTAATTCAGGTCGAATTGAACGAGTGACTACATCAACATACGAAGGTTGTTGTGGGATGGAAGAATTAGGATCACTTAACTGTGCATCCAAGGAACTTAATTTAGCAAGGTCATCAGCGCTGCGTCGAATAATCCAAACGGGTTTACCTCTCCAAATAACAGTTTTTTGTTCACCTTCTTTCATCGAGTTAACATGAACTCTAACGGGCTTGGCATTCTCATTGGCAGCCCTTGAAGGGGCCATTGATGATAAAAAAGGATACGCTGCTCCCACTAAACCTAACGTCCCAACCGCAGTCGTTGCTCTCCTTAAAAAGGCTCTTTTGGATTGATCAACAGAATCGTCCATGAATCATCATTCTAAATACTTACTACCCATACTACTTCCCCTCCCCCCTAAGATCAAGGGGCTGCTTGACAATTTGTGATTTGTCATCAATACTGATAACCCATGAGACATAATATTTATTTGATCATTCTACTTTTCTGCTCATTCGCCCAGGGTGATCCGCTTCAAGACACTTTAAAGGATCTTGATTGGAGTCAAGCCATTAGCTTTTATGCTAAAGATATTACCCACAATAAAGTTATCATAGATTTCCATGGTTCTCGCTCCCAACCTCCCGCAAGCACCCTTAAATTAATCACAGCCACGCTAGCTTTAACAAACCTGGGTCCTAACTACCAATTTAAAACCAGCCTGAATGCCTATGGAAAAATAAAAAAATCTAAGCTTGATGGGTTCATTGAAATCACGTTTGGTGGTGACCCAAAGTTCTCTCGATTTACACTAAGAAAGTGGTTCAAACAACTTAAAAAAAGCGGCATCTCTACCATCAAAGGAAACATTAACTTAATTGACCCTCCCAGCATCAACCCCCCTGGAAGACTCAGCAATGAATTAAACGACTGTTATGGACGCATGCCTTCCAGCGCTAGCATAGATCAAAATTGCTCTATTATTAAGGTAGAAGGAACCCAGCAGAACGTCCTCGCCAACCTCGTGACCAACACTCGAACCGAAGGACTGATCAACAATCAAGTAACCAGCACACGTCATTGCCGATACCAAGGTGATGAACCCAGTGCTCATTTAATATTTCATGATAAAACAGCGATACTTAACCTTTATCAAGATAATAAGGCTATCACTTTAACAGGGTGTATTCACCCCAAGCATTTTCCAGTACAAGTGACCATTGCCCCCCCGAAAAACTCTTTTTTAAAAAATCAAATCCTTGATGCCTTGAAGAGAAACAATATGACCCTACAAGGCAATATTAGAATCATCCCCAAACCGCTTGGAACCCAAAAACAAGCCATCCTACACAAGCAACAAAAATCCATGCCCGTTAAAACCTTACTCAAGCGACTCTTGTTAAATTCCGATAACCATATTGCCGAAGCCCTGTATTACGGAAGCACACAAAATAAAATAAAACAACCCTATTGGCTCAATGCTGAAAAAAATGCAAAAACAACCTTAAAAACCCTGGGGTTAAATTTTAGTAACGCAGCTATTCTAGATGGTTCAGGATTGTCTCGATACAACCACATCCAAACAAAACAAATGGTCCAACTTCTTGAAGTCATTTATAAATCTCCAAAACTAAGGCCGTATATCTTAAAATATTTACCCGCCTCTGGTCGAACCGGCACATTAAGCTATCGATTTCGCCACCCAAACCTTCGAAATATTATTCAAGCTAAAACCGGAACGCTTAAGGATGTGTTGGGGCTCTCAGGATACCTCACCCACCAACAACGCATCATTGCCTTTTCGATGGCTCTAGATGGAAACAAAAACAGCTATGGTCTATACATGTCCAAAGAAAATAAGCTTTTTAACAATCTTTTAAATAGAATATCTAGCTAACTTTGGCTGTAACCCGACTTGTCATGAATTTTTAACGAACTAAGCAGCCGTGGACCTCTTCGGGTATCTTACACAGCTAACTATCTAGAATAACTCAAAGCCTTAGTATTGATGAAAACTTGCTGAGCCTTGGATCAAAGGGATATCCTTCAGTATCAATCCCTAAAAAAACAAAAAAAATCAAATAAAATCAAACAAAAACCAAAACACATACTATAATAAACATTAAGAATAGGAGCTAATTGTGAGCTTGCCACAAAATACAACAACATTAATAGAGTTGGAAAACAATCTGGAAAATTTAGAACATGAAATGGACGCCCTTATTCAAGACCAACAAAGCTGGGGTTTGTTATCCTCCGAAAGCAGTAGTGTTGATGACTTTACTAAAGATATTACTGAATACTTCCATCAAATCAACATTGCCTCTGATTTCAACAGACATCAACAAGAACCCCTTGCGTCTTTAAACCACGATGTAGAAAACATATTAGATTACATTAACAGTGTCCAGCGTCAAACTGAAAACATGAAAGATATCAGCAATCATATCAATAATATCAAAGAATTGTCTTACCACCTTGAAGAAGAGTTAAAAGATCCTGACACCTTAATGAACGACATTAGCTCACAGAAAATATTGTCTCATGAAAACACTCTAGATATTTTAAACTACCGGATAGCAGCTTTACTTTTACGCACACAAAACTTAACTAAATCTCCCATCTTAGAAATTGAAAGCCTCCACAAAAAAGTAGAAGACTTCAACACCTATTCACAGCCATCTTAATAGCCGATCATGCCTGAATGGTAGCCACCCAGTCCACTTGAAAACCTTGCCATCCTATTTCTAAGTGAATAATATTTTTAAACTTTTTTTTTACTTTAAAAACAGTTATCTGCTCATTTTTTATTTCACAGTAGTTATTCTGACACTGCATTAAACCACGACCCCTCTTATAACGAAAACACACCCCACTACCGCACACATAATGTGGCCCCCAATCCTTTATATGAAGATGATTTAACTGCAACAAGTTACCCCCCAATTTCAATAAAGATTGATCGACTTGAGAATAACGATAGGAATAGATCTGAATAGCCCCATACATATCTTGGACTATCCCACACCAAATATTCACACCAAGCAACCCTAATGATAATTCACCTAATAACCAACCCATGATTACGATCATGCAATAATTATTCATAGCCGTCAAAACCGTAAATTGCCAAAACCCAACCCCATTGGGTCAACAATCATGCAAAATTAACTTGATTTTTATTTTATTTTTGTTAACTTCTATCTTCTATCTTAATGACAACATCAGAACTATGAACGATCATTTTCCACCAAGATTGGCTACATTACTGCCCCTTTTTGAAAAGGCAGGCATGGGCCGTGATAAGGTTTCTTTATCAGAAATAGCAAGCTATGTTTTTCGCCTGCTTAATGCAGAAAAACCAACCAAATATCTAATATCAAATGATAAATATCAAGAAACTCTAGAAGACTTTAAAAAATTAATCGCTTTTGTATACGAAATTAAAGGACAATATTTTAAATCTGTTGAAAAAGACGGGGAAGACATCCTAACACAAAGTAGAATGCTTGGGTGGGCTTTATACCCCATCATGATTCACAAGATATTATTTCTGGTCAAAGATATCCTTAAGCAACACCCTAAGAGT
>DASCQC010000019.1:0-14641 GCA_036012865.1 Gammaproteobacteria bacterium | reverse complement strand
TTAGGTGATTTTGATAATCGAAATGACTTGACAGAGGTGATCTTGCCCGATGGGTTTATGATAGAAGAGTTTTTAGCTGGTGGTTTTCATACATTTATAAAAGGTAAAGGTAAGAATGGAGAAGATAAGCTTTATGCCTGTGGTTCTAATCTAAATGGTCAATTGTGTTTGGGTAATAATGTTAATAGAAATCAGTGGACTGAAGCAGCATTACCAACAGGGTTTAAGATAGAACAGATCATAGTTGGAGAGCATCATAATTTTCTAAAAGGAAAAGATGTGAATGGAGAAGATAAGCTGTATGCCTCGGGTAATAATTTTAGGGGACAATTAGGCTTGGGTGATACTACGGATAGACTTGAGTGGACTGAAGTAACAATTCCTCAGGGATTTAAGCTAGACAAAGTGGTAGTTGGAGCCGAGCACAGTTTTTTGCAGGGATTGGGCTATGGTTATCTAGATAAGGTTTATGCCAGTGGTCGTAATTTGGAAGGACAATTCGGTTCCGGTGATGGCAATAGTAGCAATGAATTTACTGAAGTATTTATGCCAAATGGAATTCTTTTAGAACAGGTGATGGTTGGAGGTGCTCATAGCTTTCTAAAAGGAAAAGATGTGGGTGGTGAAGATAAGCTTTATGGATCAGGTTTTAATCGACAGGGACAATTAGGCTTGGGTGATGAAATGAATAGAAAGAAATGGACTGAAGTTCTTGTGCCTCAAGGTTTTAGCGTAAAAAAAGTGATGGCTGGAAAAGCTCATACTTTACTCAAAGTAAAAGATATGGAGGGTCAAGATAAGCTTTTTACATCGGGTGCTAATATATTCGAATTAGGTATGAATAAGGATAGGAATTTTACTGAAGTGCCGCGAATGGCTCAAGGGTTTGATATAGAAGATTTGATAGCAGGGCATGCGCATGGACTGTTAAAAGGAAAAGATGCGAATGGAAAAAATAAGTTGTATGCCTTCGGTAATAACTATTCAGGACAATTAGGATTGGGTGATAATGAGAATAGAAGAGACTGGACTGGAGTGTCTCTTGATAAGAATGATTGGTTAAAAAGAATATTAAGAGATGAAAGGAATAGAGAGGCTCAAGCCAAGGTTGGTCGTAGTATACCGTGTATATAGTAATGAATTTAATGAAGAGTCATGACTCTTGGATTTATTACATCGGGAATTCTAATAATTCATGTATTTAACATGGTTGTGGTCGAAGCTGTTTACTTGTTGATTATATTGTGTTATTTTATGGTATTAGTAAATAATTATTAGAGGACAATCTAGGTGAATAGTATAGAGCTTAAGACTTCTGCCAGGGGCAATTTTTGTGGTGCTCACGCAGTAGGTCATTCCATTGTTCTTTTATGGGACCAGCTTTCAGATGATAGTGCTCAAAAGATTATTGATAATATTAACCTGTTCTACTTTAATAAGACTGCCGGATGTTCTCTCACAAAAGATAACTTTATTAAAATTGTGGGATCTATGTGTAGTCATGATATTCAGCTGGTTATGAGTTTGCCTTTGATTAATATGATTAGGATTAATAATCATGCTAATAACGCAGCAATGATTCGAAAGAATTTAAAAAACAATTTAACAGTAATGTGGGAGTATGACCAAACTCATAATGAATCAAAGATTAATCAAAGCTTTTTAAAAGTGTTGCGTGAATTTAAAGACTCGAGTTTTACTATTGAATTTAATTATACCCAGGATAATTTTATTCAGCAATTGAATCAATTAGAAGATAATCGTATTTTAAGGGCCTTAAATATTCAATATTGTAACTTGATTGGATTATCAAGTGCTTCAGAGAGAGATTTAAGCTATGACTATCCACAGTCCTATTTCAGTGGAGATCAATTATATTTAGTATTGGATCAATTAGGCATAGACTGTGAAATCTATCTTAAAACAACAACTGAAAGGATACCTATCACTCAAAACGTATCTGATACATCGAAACCAATTGTTAGACTTGTTAGTGACGGAACTCATTGGCAAAGTTTAGTAGATTTTACTCCTAAAAATATTACTATCAATGAACACTACAAGCAGAAGAGTGTCTTGCTTGGTATTCGTAATGATAATGATATATTGAGGATGTTTAAGAAAATAGTCACTGCAGACGGGGTAGAACATTTACCTCAAATGAGTCTTTTTAGTCAATGTTTAACATTAGGTAAGGGGTTATGTTTGCCTCGTTTGCCTCAATCTACCAATAGTAGTGAGGTGATTTCTTCTGATACTACGCTTTATGCTAGTGATGACAGCTCTTCAAATTCAACAAGCCCAACTTTTGAATCAGCTGGATTAGCGTTAATTCCTAACGATATAGATCAATGTAAATGGGATAAGTTGTATCAATCATATAGAGAGCTGGGAGATGTTGACGATAATATTACAGATGCTATGGAATCTCTTAATACTACTTTTTCTACAGATAACAGTGATGAGTTTATACTTCGCCCTAATGTTAAGAGACTTGACCTAGACTTTGATTGCATCAAAGAATTCTTACCACAACTAGTTGAATTTTGTGATAAGAGCAAAGATAAATCTTTATATAAGTTTCAAGTTTTAAGCATATTATACAATCTACAGTCTGTTAAGAATGGAAAATCAATGTTTGTTGCTATGGGTACAGGTACCGGTAAATCAATCATTTATGGAATCGTTATTCATCTTTTACTGAAGAAAAAATATAATGTCTTTCTTTTTGAAAAAAGTGAAAACATGAAAACCAGACACAAGAAAGAAAAGGACTATCCTTTTACTAAGGAGGGTTTTAGTGGTAATGTTTTCGAAAAACTTGAAGACTTTCATTTGATTACACAAAATTCAGAGGGTGATCCTAAAGAGGGTAAACTTATATGGAGCACCATAGATAATTTAAAAAAGGAACTAAAAAGCAAGGATTTGAATTATTTTAAAACTATTTTTAGTCAATCAAGTGAAGGTACTCTGATTTGTATTGACGAATGCCATAAACTTTTGTCACAGGCATGTAAAAACGCTGATATTATCGATGTTCATTCAAGCCCAGATTCAAGTGACAAAGATGCAGTCATGATGAATACATGGTTTAACATTAATCAATTCAGTTTGACGTCTAATCTTAGCATTCAAATGTATTCTGCGACTCCGGGTTCACCTGAAGTTCAAGTCAAATTATTGGGAGCAGCCTTTGGATCAGAAGATATTTCAAGATTAATTAAAAAGACTTCATCATCTGAGAGATTTCCAGTGCTGTATGCAAAAGGAGCTATGACAGCAGCTTACATGCGAACAGTTAAGGGCTTTGAATACTATCACTTTCTAGATGATGCTGTTCATGAAAATATGGATGCCCTTGACCCATTGATGGGTTATTCTTCGACTACATCAGGCATGCAGATAAGAATATCGGAAAGCTATGAAAACATCAAACACTTATCAGTATTTCTAAGGCTAGCTTATTTTATTTCAGTATCAGATAAGACCACATCCAAAACAACTAATGCATTCGCAATTGGTAACATAATGCGTAAGACTAGATTTATAGAAAGCATAAAGATCATGTTATTGTTTATATGTGATCTTAGGGTAAATTCTGATAAATATTTGGATCGTAACGATGATGTAAAACGCTCAGCATTTTATATCAAAGAGTTTAATGAAGAACCTGAACATGGTGTATCAAAAATAGTACAGATATTAAAAGAACATCACATTATACCTTCTGGAATGACGACTGATCAATGGGTTGATCACTTCAAAAGTATCGGTTTTGATGTCCCCACAAAAACAGTTGGATTTATAAAAAAATACAATCTTTTTAATGAGGATGGAGGTGTTGAATTAAAGGCTGTCAATGATTTATTGCCAGCTGTTAATCAGCCACAACAGGCGAGTAAGAAAAACCTTAATTTGAAAACTTTTTTTAAGAGTTGGATGGAGCATGCTTATCAACAAACTTTAAATTCAAGTGACTTTAAAGTAGACGTCGATGGTAAGATGTATGGAAAAGAAAACCCTGAATATAAAATGCTCATTATGTCAGAAAAATGCTCAACGGGTGTCAATTTAGTATCCAAAGGGAAGCAAGTGACATGTTTTCTACTCGATATTCCATCCAGTTCGCAGGAGATGATGCAGCTCAGTGGCCGTTTTAATAGAATGAGTACGATTGGTGACGATCTTGCCATGATGTGTATACCTGTTGATCCAGAAAACAAATGGCTTACATTATATGATTTACAAAGACTATCATCGGGCATGGATTCACAAATGAGCTTTAGAGCGGGTGCAGATGATAGTACTTTTACTGCACAAGAAATATTTAAACTTACTAAATGCATAGAGTTTGAGGGGGATATCAATAAAAAAAGAATAGGTAGGGTTGTAAGCTATTTTAAAAATTGTCGAAAAGAGCTTTTTGCTGGGGACAACCAAAGTGTTAAAAGGCTATTATCCTCACATTATAATATTCAACAAACAAAACAGAACGAGACTCTGTCATTGTTTATGGCTAACTTGCATAGTTTGTCATCTAAGGGTGTATTTGAGCGTTTAAAAAACGAGATGATAAGATTACATGCTAATGAAGATAAGTTTTCATCTGCATTAAATGATAAATATTATTACCCAAGTGAATCAGACCCACAATTTACCATAGATACGAAAATGTTTAAACTTAGTTGCATTGAAAAACATGGAAACTTCCTATACGACTATTTTGATGCTCTATTGAAGTGTAACAATTTATCAAATTTAAACTGCTCCCGTATACGCGGGGAAGATATAAGAGTTATTTCTTTTAGACATGCTTGGGGACGCAATCAAAATCGTTTATTGAATATTCTAGTGAAGGATATCATGGGCACCGACCATAAGAGTAGCATTTTTCATCAGTTGTTCACTCTTGATTCAATAGACAGGGTGCAAGTTGCTGAAATATTATCGGGGCAAAATTATACTATTAGTACGATACCACGCCCCAGAATATCTGTTCAAAAGGAAATATTACAGGTCAATGAGGAAGCGACCGCTAAGAACTTTAGACTGAAGTTGAAAACGAATGTAAGCGCTACAAATCAAGAGGGCAGCGCTAAAATGAAGGATCCTGAAAAGTCTTTAAAAATTCGCACAGTGACATCAACTAAAAAGACAAAGTCAGGAGGGGAGAACACCAAGGTTTCATCAATAAAGTCAGGAAAACACAATTCCGGTAGTTCAAAAAGGTCCCGGGATGATTCAAATGGTTTTAAAAACACAGCCAAAAAAGCAAAAAGCATTGTATCGGACGGTAAAAATCATGATAAGAAGCGAACACGTGAAGAGGATGTTGGAGGTGTCTTTACTCACAATAAAAAACAAAAAACTGATGCTTTGGAGGATGTTTCCTCTAATGTGTACGGTGAAAGATTACAAAAGTGCAATGAGGGTTTGCTACGACAGCGTCAAAAAATATACCAGGATTATACCCAGGGTACATTAGCTCAATCTCAAGCTGTCAAGGCTCATGTATTGAATTTAGACCAATACTATGAAAATATTAAACCGATACTAGATGCGTCAGGAGTTTTGCCATTAATCCCTACTGGCCATCAGGGTAAAATATCTAATTTTACATCAATACTATCGAATATTATTGAATATTCTACATACATGTTTCGTGAGATTGAAGAAAAACAAGGTATATTAATACAAAAACTAATGAATGATTATAAGTTAAATGCATGGGATTTAGTGAGCTTATCACAATCTGATATGGGCTATTTAGTTTCCAACTACTCTGCTAAATTTGTTTTAAATGATGATACTATCTATAATCATTCATTATTGTGTGCGGCCATTGAGTCAAACAACATGTATTTAATAGAACACATGTTCGAATATGACAGAGAGGATATACAAAGATTAACAGAAAATCGCGATACAAACACACGTATTGATCAAATGATGACAGCTCAATATCATTATATTGATAGCTCAGAATTGGTTTATGAGTATCCATTACAAACGTCTTTTCATTTAATAGCTAACTATTTATCAGAAGCTGCAAAAAGAGATCAACCTATTGATAATGAGAATGAATGTGCATATCTATGGAGGCAGATCTCAATTTACCAGGTACTAAAATCAACTAGGTTATATAAGACAATAAAGCAAGAGTGTTACACATCTTCAGATGCAAAGACTTTATTTACAACATTTGTAGAACACAAGTCCAAGCTTGATATCTTTAAAAACAGTAGGATGGGTGAAGAAACTAAGGTTGATGTTTTATATTCATTCGTAGAATCTTACCTTTCATTTAACCCTAAGGTGATTTTAGAGGGCATTTACAAACTATTAAATGATCAGAAAGATCCCTTTGATATACTACTTTATCTTCGGGTTCTTCCTTTTATTAATTTAAATGATAAGTCGCTGATGACTTCTGTCGAAGCACATAACTTAAATAGTAAACTAGCAGAATTGCTGAATAATGATATAACTATACAGGGTGTAGATACAGGGCAATTAGTAGCTTTGGTTGCTTTTATAAAATCCTATCTTAACTATAACCCTAAGTCTCTTTTACAGGTGATTTCAGTTGGCCTCTCAAATATACATAACAAGGAGTTATCAGAAGATTTAGAATTTAATTTAACACTTCTTGAAAAGGTTGTATTTGACGATCATTTGATTTCTTGTCAAGAAGTGTTGAGCTTATATCGTAAAATTGAATCAATGTCGTCTGTGTTGCAGGATAAGCAAAAAAATTGTAATAAATATAGATATTTATTCGATTTTGCCAAGCAGTATCTTGTAAGAAGCCCGGTTTTAATTCTTAAAAATATGATTATTCATCATACATCACCTCAAGGAAATAGTTCAACGGAGATATTTTCTATAGATTTTATGAATCAAGTTTTTGCTGAAATAAACCTTACTAATGAATTGCTTCAGATGAATGAATCCCGGGAGTTATATGAGCTCATTAAGGATAAACCTAATACATTAGAGTCTTTCAAGAAAAAGTATCGAGTTTTTCACCAACAAATCCTTTTCACAGATCTTTCTGACGATGAAAAAATTGCAGGATTGATGGCAGGTAATTATAAGTTCACGCCTTCTGACATTTGTAACGATTTTCCTTCCTCAATAGAATCTAGCAATGACATCGTTCAATTAATCATCCCAACTCACGAAAAGCACAAAGTTCCGAGTAAAATTGTTGAGCAGATATTATCTAAATTTAAAGGTGATAGTTTAAAAAGTTACACTTTTCATTTAGATATTTGTTTGAATCGAGGGATAGATTACGATATTCCTACTAAGTTACCTAAGTTAACAGAGAATTGTATAAGTCGAATAAAGAGTCTTTTAACTGATTCAAGACACTCGGTGACGGTTCATTCTGGTCAGTGGTCAGTCCAATGGAGCATGGCAACGAAATTAAATTTAGATAAGTGGAACAACCGAGGCCTTGCAGACAACTTAAAAGTATGTGGCATTATTGATGAGTATGGGTACGTTACCAAAGGCTTTAGTAGCAATCTTCATAAGCTACGTGAACGCTACGACAACGCTGATCAACTTGTTGATGAAATTAAAAGGGTTTCAAAATGTATTGAGCCTATGACAGATGAGAAGCTTCAGTCGCTTTATAACAGTTTAGATACTCAAGGTAAGAGTCTTTTTAAATTAAAGAACAGCAATTTGGGTAAGCCAGCCATTGGTGTGGTTAGAGACTACTTGCTTCATGCCTTTATGAGAAGAGGTGAAAATATTAAGCTGGCTATCAATTGTGATAGTGATTGGGTAGACAATCAACTTCCTTTAGATCGGTTGATTCTAGAAGCCGAACAACGTAAAAATAGCCCTCCGCTGTTTTTAAGTTTGTGTTATAAGTTGTCTACAAGCAGTGAAAAGAAGTTATCTCCAGCGACAAATTGTGCAAGTCGCATGGATTTAGAGGTGCGATCAGCCTTGTCCCAATTACAAGATAAAGGTAATTACTTGGGATATAGTTCAGAGGTTGCTCTTTTATTCAATCAGTCTGTCATTGATATTATCAAAAAAAGTGATGTAAATCGATCATGGTTTGGGTCTACTGATGAAGAAGGAATGAATTTTATTCGAAGGTTTAATAGTATGCCTGCAGTCCGCATTAATGCTGTTAACCCTATTCAAGAAGAAGGTTCATGTGTGCATACAGAAGGACAAAGGTTTGAGCTTCTAAAAGCAGGGGAATCATGGGAACAACTGAATTGTTATGAACAACTCAATCGATTGTTTTCTCTTTCTCAATCCCATGCGGATGCATGGAAACTATCGCAAATTATAAGTTGGAACTTAAACTGTCAGCAACATCCTATCCTGTTTTTGGCTAAGTTATTTGATTGTCGTACCCTATTAGCTAATCTAGACTCATCCTATAGTCTCGACAGCGACATGATTTATCAAACCCTGATGAAGTACAGTGAAACAATCTTTAAGGTGCTTCAGAAGGACAAAATTACAGCCTCTGATATTGATGATATTCAACAATATTTTTCAAAACAAAGTGGTTTAGTTAGTCATGCGCAAATTATTCTCAATATTAGAAAGCTTAAGGACTATCTTACAAATGATTTTAATCGATGTGTTACAGCATTAAAGTTCAGCATGGATTCAATTATAGATTTTATCGAAAAAGCAGACAAGTCTTCTATTTTAGGTCAATGGAAACAACAAGGAGGCTATGTTGGATATTATCAAGAATCTATTAGACAACCTGCTCGAGCACTATCTAGGCTTTTGACGGATATAATAGACTTGTCACAGACTCAGGGTGTATCTATGGTGAGAAAGAAGATACACTCAGATCAATTTCATCTTGATAAGCAAAATATTCCTGTTAATGACTTTATTAATGATGCCATTAAGATCATTCAAAATCACAAAAGAAAAACGGAATTACTTAATCACGTTAAGGGGCAAAAGCTAGACCAAAAGATAGGTATTCTGAAGCAGGTTGATCAACTTGGTGTATGGCTCAAGGCCGATATAGGAAAGGTAAGGAATTTCTTTTTCCCTCAAGATGATTTAGTTGAATTTGATGAACAATCTGCTAATTATGTACTAACCATTTATAATAAATGTAATGCAGAATTGCACGAAAAAATTATGTTTATACAAGCAACATTGCTATCGAAAGACGCCAAATCTAAACTAATCGATTCAACTGAATTTGGTTTTAATCCAAATAAGGTAAGTATTCAAGGATTAAGTGGTGATATGATGGGTATAATGACCCATAAAATTCAAACCGAATATGATAAAAGTATACACAGCAACGCTCTCCAAAAATGGGTCAATTATTGTATGACTGGTGATGATAACACTACTGCATATGTCGGAAAACTACCAAAAGAATTTATTAAGTTTTTACTTAAAAATATTGTAGAATTGAAAGGTAATATGCGTAAGGCTCTAAGGTTTTACGAGTATTGTGTTAATAAATTATTGATTGATAAAGTTTCAGGTCTAGTTTCAGAGTGTAGATTATCTGACCTCATGAAATATAGGGACGAAAGACAAAAGAATGCAAATGAAGCGAAATCAAAAGCACTAAAAAACGCAGCTCTGAAAAGAAAAAAAACAGAAAATACAATGTCTTTAAAAAATAAAAAGACAAAGAACACGACAGAACCTAAACATGATTGGGCTGGGGTTGATCTAGGAGATTTAGGTAGTTCAGCGATTACTGTGACGGCTGAGACTCTTTTTGATGGGATTGATGTTTTAGAATTAGATAGTGGCTATTTAGAGGGTATTACATTTGACCTTGACACTTCTTTAAAGTCAAAAAATGAGAAATATTTTGAAAGGCTACTTATTAATCCGCTTACAGAATTTAGCTTTGATAAATCTAGTTTGTTGAGGCGTTCTAGTTCGGTAGATGATGACGCGGTTCTGAAATATATATCTTTAAACCTCATTGAAATTTCTGCATTGAAAAAGGAAAATGTTCTCGAGAAGGATAAAAGATTCTCAGATACTTTAAGTAAGGTGGAGAGTTATGAAAGTATCTTGAAGCTGTTTCAATTTCATCTAAAGTTTAAATTAAATAAGTTTTATAGATTGAGTGGTCGGTATCTAACTGAATTATTTAGTGCATGTAACTCTTTTGATAAAACGAAATATTCAAAGGTATTGTTAGCAATTGTTTTTAATTCATTGGCTATGGCCTATTTCAAAGGAATGATAGCACATGTTAAATGTCTAGATATTGACTCTCTTCTAGGTAAAGCTATTCGAATAAAACATCGGTTAAATTTTGAAACCGGATTAAGTTATTACCTTAAATTTTACGCCTGTCTTGGCCACCCTATACGTAAAGAAGATAATAAAGATTCCATCAAGTTTTTAGACTCGGCAATAGATTTTCTTACCCAAGATGGCAAAAGCGATTGGATTCGAGTGGCGAGAGAAGTAAAGTATATTAACCAATTATGCCATCCAGATACTATTGTTAAAGGATACAATAACCTATGTGATTTAAACTCACGAGAAATAGATACAAAATTTATAATTATGATGATTAAGGATGCCAATTTGATGAAAGGGTGCAAGGGATTAAACAAAACTATAGATATAATGAAATTTATTTGTAAAAATGAAAAATTACATGCGACTTTCAAGAAATTACGAGCTAATGAGACTAAAGCGTTTAAAACATTAAAGATGTTAGGAATAATATTTGCTAATAATGGTGAAAGTAAAATAGCTGCTGAATTTTTTCGAGAAGCGGTGACTGTTTTTAAAACCATAGAAAATTCAGGTCCGAATATTACACGAGATTATCAAAGCTGTATTTGTTATTTGGTCAAACTTACTGAAGTGGAGAATGAAAAGTTTAGATTATTAGAGGTCATTAAGGATTCTACATACAGTGATGTTAAGTTTTTTTATGATGAACATAAAAGTCTTCTTGATTCAACAAATACCAAAGAATCTGATTCTTCGTTCATGGGTTCTCGAGGTTCGTTGTTACGGATGTAACTGTTATGAGTGTTAAGGTTAAGTTTCTGATAAAATGTTCTAATTGTTGTGGTGATGGGGGAAAAAGTTAAGTATGCATAAAAAGGGTCAAAAAAGAAAACGAGATACGGGTCAAAGAAATGCCCAGATGGGTTTGTTTGCTAAGAAGTCAAGGACTTCGTCTGAATTAAAAGAGCTAGATATGAGTGTGGTAGCTGGATATTTGCATACCTTTCTTTACATCAAAGTTGATGGAGAAGATAAGCTTTATGCCTCGGGTAGGAATACGCTTGGACAATTAGGCTTGGGTGATGATACGGATAGAAAGAAATGGACTGATGTACCTTCGCCTAAAGAGTTTGAAATAGAAAAAGTTATAGCTGGAGGTGTGCATTCTTTTCTAAAAGGAAAAGGCAAGGATGTAGAAGATAAGCTGTATGCCTGTGGTAGAAATTTTGAAGGACAATTAGGCGTGGGTGTCAAAGGGAATAGAAAGAAATGGACTGAAGTTTCTATACCTAAAGATTTTAAGATAGAAAAGGTGATAGCAGGAGCTGCTCATAGTTTTCTAAAAGGAAAAGATGCAGAAGGTAAAGATAAGCTCTATGCATCGGGTTATAATTATTATGGACAATTAGGCTTGGGTGATAATAATAATAGAAGAGAGTGGACTGAAGTGCCTATGCCTCAAGGATTTAGCTTAGAAGAGGTGATAGTTGGGGGTGATCACAGTTTTCTAAAAGGAAAAGGTAAGAATGGAGAAGATAAGTTTTATGGCTGTGGTCATAATGGTGTGGGACAATTAGGCTTGGGTGATTTTAATGATAGAAGAGAATGGACTGAAATTGATATTCCGCAAGGTTTTAGCGTAGAAAAAGTGATGGCTGGAGATTATCACAGCTTTCTAAAAGGCAAAGGTAAGGATGGAAATGATAAGCTGTATGCCTGTGGTAGAAATTTTGAAGGACAATTAGGATTGGGTGATAATGAGCATAGAAACCAATGGACTGAAGTTGATATTCCTCAAGGTTTTAGCGTAGAAAAATTGATAGCTGGACGTGAGAATAGCTTTCTAAAAGGAAAAGGTAAGGATGGAAAAGATAAGCTTTATGCTTGTGGTAATAATAGTTTTGGTCAATTAGGCTTGGGTCATAGAAGGTATAGAAATATATGGACTGAAGTACCGGTGCCTCAAGGTTTTAGCGTAGAAAAAGTGATGGTTGGATTGCATCATAGCTTTCTTAAAGGAAAAGGTAAGGATGGTGAAGATAAGCTTTATGCTTGTGGTTGGAATTATTATGGACAATTAGGCTTGGGTGATAATAATAATAGAAGAGAATGGACTGAAGTGCCAATTGCGGATCTATTAAAAAAATCACAAGAAGATGTCAACGATCGTAAAAAAGATGGCGATGTGTTAGAAGATTCGGGGTCATCAGGTTCTAGTACAGGGCTTAATCCTAGAGATTATATGTTTTAACGGGACAATCAAATTATAAGAGGTAGAGTATGCATAAATTAGATAAAAAACGAAAACAGCGTTTGGGTGAACCCAGTGGTATCGGTTTGTTTGCTAAGAAGCCAAGGACTTCATCTGAATTAAAAGGCCTAGAGATGAGTGTGGTGTCTGGAGATTCGCATATCTTTCTTTACATCAAAGATAAGGATGGAGAAGATAAGCTTTATGCCTGTGGTGGAAATTACTGTGGACAATTAGGCTTGGGTCATACTAATAATATAAGTCGATGGACTAAAGTACCTTTTCCTAAGGATTTTATCCTAGAAAAGGTTGTAGTTGGATATAGGCATAGCATTCTAAAAGGAAAAGGTAAGGATGGTGAAGATAAGCTTTATGCCTGTGGTGATAATGAATATGGACAATTAGGCTTGGGTGATGGTAAGACTAGAAGTAAATGGACTGAAGTACCCGTGCCTCAAGGTTTTAGCGTAGAAAAAGTGATACCTGGATTGTATCATAGCTTTCTAAAAGGAAAAGGTAAGGATGGTGAAGATAAGCTTTATGCCACAGGTTATAATATGTATGGTCAATTAGGCTTGGGTGATAATGAACATAGAAACCAATGGATTGAAGTACCCGTTCCTCAAGGTTTTAGCGTACAAAAAGTTATAGCTGGAGGTTTTCATACCTTTCTAAAAGGAAAAGGTGCTAATGGTAAAGATAAGCTTTATGCTTGTGGTTGGAATATTTTTGGCCAATTAGGCGTGGGTAATTTTAATGATAGAAAGAAATTTACTGAAGTACGCGTGCCTCAAGGTTTTAGCGTAGAAAAGGTGATAGCTGGAGGTGAGCATAGTATTCTAAAAGGAAAAGGTAAGGATGGAGAAGATAAGCTTTATGCCTGTGGAAGTAATAATAATGGAGTATTAGGCTTGGGTAAGAGAAGCGATACAAGCAAATGGACTGAAGTACGCGTGTTTAAAAGGAAAAGATGTGAAGGGGGAAAATACGCTCCTCAAGGTTTTAGCGTAGAAAAGGTTGTATTTGGAGGGAATCATAGCATTCTAAAAGGAAAAGGTGTGAATGGAGAAGATAAGCTGTACGCTTCGGGTTGGAACAATTATGGACAATTAGGCTTGGGTGATGATAAGAATACTAGAAGAAAATGGACTGAAGTGCCCGTGCCTCAAGGTTTTAGCGTAGAAAAAGTGATTGCTGGACGTGAGCATAGTATTCTAAAAGGCAAGGGTAAGGATGGAGAAGATAAGGTTTATGCCTGTGGTGCAAATTATCGTGGACAATTAGGTTTGGGTGATGAACAGAGTAGAGATAAGTGGACTGAAGTTCCTATTGCGGATCTATTAAAAACATTACAAGAAGATGTCAACGATCGTAAAAAAGATGGCGATGTATTAGAAGATTCGGGGTCATCAAGTTTTAGTATGGGGCTTAACCCTAGAGATTGTATTTTTTAATAAGTAACCCATGGGATCAAATTAAAAGAGGTAGAGTATGCATTCATCAGATAAAAAAAGAAAACATAGTTTGGGTGAACCCGGTGGTGTCGGTTTGTTTGCTAAGAAGCCAAGGACTTCCTCTAAAGTAACAGACTTAGAGATGAGGGTGGTAGCTGGTTGTTTTCATTCGTTTATAAAAGGTAAAGGTAAGGATGGAGAAGATACGCTTTATGCTTCGGGTAGTAATGAGTATGGACAATTAGGCTTAGGTGATGTAAGGAAGATAGCTGAATGGACTGAGGCTCCTGTGCCTAAAGATTTTACCATAGAAAAAGTGATGGCTGGATATAGGCATACTTTTCTAAAAGGAAAAGGTAAGGATGGTGAAGATAAGCTTTATGCCTCGGGTAAGAATCACCATGGACAATTAGGCGTGGGTGATAGAAGGAAGAGAAAGAAATTTACTGAAGTCTCTGTGCCTCAAGGTTTTAGCGTAGAAAAGGTTGTAGTTGGAGATAATCATAGCTTTCTAAAAGGAAAAGGCAAGGATGGAGAAGATAAGCTCTATGCCTCGGGTTGGAATCGTTATGGACAATTAGGCTTGGGTGATAGAAGGAAGAGAAAGAAATTTACTGAAGTCTCTGTGCCTCAAGGTTTTAGCGTAGAAAAGGTTGTAGTTGGAGATAATCATAGCTTTCTAAAAGGAAAAGGCAAGGATGGA
>DASCQC010000018.1:0-19318 GCA_036012865.1 Gammaproteobacteria bacterium | reverse complement strand
GAATCAGGGTTAGTTTCTTCTAATGGATCCTTTTGATTTCTTGGTTGACTTTTGTTCTTTTTTTTAAATTTCATTGAATCATGATCATGCTTCATAACAAAAACTTTACTTAGTTCCTTAGAAAAATCAGGCTCACATATTCCCAACTGATAACCTGCATACAAGACCGTAAGCTGTAGGCTAATAACAGAAGCTTGAATAACAGCTGCAGAAGCAGTTAAAACTACTCCTGAAATAAACATTAGAGCATTCTTAAATAGGCTTTTATCCCACGCGCACTCATGATAATAATCCATTGTAAACGCTAGCGGCTTGTGAGTAAAATGACCCTGAGGAATTGTATTCATAAAATCTCCTTGCCTATATTCCAATCTAACATTAATACCCCTCTCATACAACCCCCTGTCCTACATTCATTTTTTAAAAATTCAAATCAAGCCAATAGCTATCATCAACCCAAACAACCTCAAGGAATTCCACTTCTTTATCAACCTATGATATAGTTACGATAGGTTCATCATTGGTAGAGCTATGCTAGAAATCATTGGCTATATTTTAATTTTCATCATGGGTATTATTCTCGGAGTTCTTGGTGTTGGCGGAGCTATTCTTACAACCCCCATTCTGATCTACTTTTTTGGCTTTACTCCTTCCAATGCTACCCACTACTCTCTTTTAATTATTGGACTTTGCTGCATCATCGGAACCTACCGCTACCATTCTCTATACACACTTAAAACCAAAACCCTCTTCCTGTTTGCCCCTCTATCCACAATCACTGCTTACTTTACCCGCCACTGGCTCATACCCAACCTACCCAATAAAATAATTACTATCAATCAATACTCTCTAACCAATGAAAATTTTATCTTACTCACCTTTACTTTAACGCTTTGCCTTTCGTCTTTTCTTTTACTAAGACCCCCTCACCCAGATCATTCATCCAATATCTCCGAACACCCGCTTATCCCATTAATCCCCATTAGTCTATTCACCGGGTTCTTATGCGGGCTTATTGGTGTTGGCGGTGGATTTATTATGATCCCAGTCTTTACCTCTTTACTCAAAATACCCATCAAACAAGCCATCGGAACATCCATGGCTATCAGCTGCGTACAAGTTCTTGCAGCTTTTATGGGCGGAATTCAAGGAGGGCAAACCCCCCACCCAGAATTAATCACCTCCTTTGCCCTATTAGCCATCGGAGGACTTTACTTGGGAACACACCTATCTTTCCGAGTGAATCATCAAAAACTAAAACAAGCCTTTAGCCTATTCACCCTACTTCTTGCCCTAACGATCCTTTTTGAAAAATTCATCATTCACTTATGGGTTGAATAAATGAGAATAATAACCTCTCTCTCATCTGCAAAAACAAAAACACTCCAACCTCACGCATGAGCCATACCAGGCCCACTAAAACCATCTAAATCTTTAACTCTGATCACAGGTATGGTATGATAATTGACGAGAAAAAGTGGATGTGACACTCATGCGATACCTGAAGTCTTTAATATCATCAACAAAAACCCCTAAACCTATCACAACAGCAGACATTCTCTTTGCACAAAAAGAGTGGGCCAAAGGCATTGTTGAAATAGGCCAATACCATACCGATAAAAAAGACTATCAAGCCCGAGCTAAAAAACACCTTAAAAACCTGTATGCTTTTAAAATATCACCTGTCTTATTCAAACCCACACTAGCTTCAGCAGTCCCCTTTCGCCAAACCTTTGACCAAGCACTTTCTTACTTCATTGGAGGAATCATTGAAGAAGACCATGGGTTTGCTCTTCACCCTTGGATTAAAGTGAAGTTCTGCGATCAACGAACTGTGATTAATGAACACTGCGCCGTTGCTATGGGAAGCTATGAGTTTACTGCACAAAATAATGACATAAAATCTGCAGAATTCACCTTTGTCTATATTCAGGGGACTGGTGGTAAATTATTAATCAACGTCCACCACTCTTCCTTACCGTTTGTATAACGCTAAGGAGTTGGACTCATTCTGTTCGCTTGCCCATCATCGCTTGTATTCCCCGATAGATCCAATGCTCCCATAATATTAATCAACTCTGAACTCACCACAGAGGTTGTTGCAACATTGGATAAAGGCTCCTCATTTAACCCTGCAATACTTTTGATCACACCCCCTACCCACCTCAAATAAGCCTCCATTGAACAAATAAAATCAAGAAAACCTCCTCCGAAAAGCCTAAATTTAACCGACGGCACATCCTCTGCTTTAAAGACAAACCCTTGGTGGGAACGTCGCCATTGATCTGAATCCTTCACCATATGGCCAATACTTTCTCTCAAATCCACATAACTTTTTAACTCCACTCGCTGACCCGCCTGAATGGCTTGCATCAATTTTTTAGCCTGTTCACGTCTCTTTAACAAATTCTTACGATTTCTTGTTAAAAAATAAACAGCATAAGGGTAAGTGTCGATGGGAAGCAGCGAAATAACCTCATGAAAACACCTTCCCCAACCCGCATTTGAAAACACCCAACTCATGCCAGATCTAAACTGGTGATTGTGGATTTTCTTTAAAATCTTATACAACCTTGGCAGGGTAAAATCTAAACTCAAAACTTGCACTTTTACCTGAGAACTTTCTACTGGAGTAAATTGATCTTTATCCTTCACGACCATGATGATATCGTGCCGGGAAGATGTTTTGACTTGACAATCTTCTTGCCAACAGTAACGCTGTAACTTATTTTCTTTTTGAAACCCCCTGGAAATAGCCACAAGATTAGGCCCTATATCAGGCCCCTTTAAAGCCCGTTTCTTTAATGGTTCAAGCAAACACTCATACAAGAACTTAGCTTGATAAAAGCTATTTGCCTCACTCATATAAGGCAAAAAACTATCAAGATCACCCAACCATTTGCGCGTCAAAACATCCCAGCCTTGCAACAATTGTGTCATCAAAATGGACCGCCTCACGGACAACTCATCCAACCAAGGCGCTACCTTCCGAAGACAAAGCCTAACATTATCATCTAAAAATCCGTAAGCTCCCCCTAAAATAAGAGGCCTTGGCACCTTGTTTAATTGATTTAATACCCCTGTAAAAACTCCAGATAAGCCCTCATTCGTTAACTTATCAACATCTGCGTCACCAGAGACTATATAGGTTTGTTTACCCAGCTCTTGGTACATTTTCCTAGCAGACCCAGAGCCCATCAACCACTGCCTTATTTTTGCAAAAGGAAATAAAGGAGAAACAACGACAGAGGGTAATGTTACATACCTTACAAACTCCCTAATACAATTTGCTACCGTATCATTACTTTTACCCTTTAATCCCCATAAAGAACTCATAACCCAAGCAGGATAACGACGCTGAACAATAACCTTATTGAGTTCTTTAACTTTTTTATTGAGAGTTTTTTGCAATAAAGCTGTTGATAAATCTTTGTCAAAATGGTTATCGAAGGCATTGAGCAATAATAAGACTCGAACCCTTTTACGAACAAAGTTGATATCCAACTCATCAGTAGTATTGTGTAAAGCATTCACCCCCCTAAGATAGACTTCAATCAAATCCAAAGGAGACCGATCCATCCCTAACTCGTAATGCAATAAATAGGGCACCGGAATGACCACCAGAAAATTAACACTGTTTTGATCGGCCTGAGAAATCCCTGGGTAGTTATCGTGCGCACTTAAGTAAAGATCATAATCTGTCGCCCCCCTCTTCGACCTGAGAGGGTACAACCCAAATTGTTTTTGTATTTGCTCATAGGTGCATTTTTCAGGATGATAAAAGGAAACATACGCAAACATGGCGCTTGGAATCGCTACAATAATTTGATCTGCATCTTTTTTATCAAGAAAAGAAAACACACCCTGCATCATGACCGGAGATTCAAATACCCTTAGAATATTTGACTCCCCAACCAGACTAAAACTTCGCCTTCTTAAAGTCATTTAAACATACATTTTCATCAACATTCTATTTAATCATTAACAGCCCTCGACCTGCAACCAAAAATCACACCTAAAGAACACAGCCTTTACCAACACATTAGATGCTTAGTCTTACACAACTACATTTGATACACGCTAAAAAATACTGGCCTCATAAACTTGGAGAAATTCATAACTCTAACATGTTAGGGTACGTTGCACTAAACTATAAAGTTTACCCCGCTGTGGAAATCTGATTAATACTGTTATTCCACAAAACCCATTATTATATTGAAGCTTGCCAAGTTTAGGTCTATAATTTACCCCTATAATTTAGGGTTAGAAATGAAATGCCACACTCGTAGCCTATCACATACGAAAGAACTCATGCAAAACTACTTAAACCGTAACAAAGTTTCTATTGATACAAAAAAATGGAATGCCCAAGGGTTAGATTATGACCCAACCGGAAGAATCCTATGGCCCCAACACTCTAGTAAATTCATAAAAAATAATCCACCCCCCCTATCCACTACTACCCCATCATCCAATGAATCTTTACAACCTAAAACGACTAAACACACCCAGCCAAAGTGGAATTTTGATCCAAAAATATCGAGAGATTGTTTTGGTATCCGCCTATAAATACTTAACCCACCCCATCATCCAGATAAGTTGATCATTTAAAGGATAACAACACGCATTTTTTTATGTCAAGAAATACAAAAGATTGAGAAGAACTACCTTAATCGAACCCTAAACTTCTTGCCCTTGAGTAACCCTTTTTGAATTTTATCCAGGGCCTGTCTGGCAACCGATCGATGAATAGCAACGAAAGAAAACAAATTAAAAATATCAATTTTTCCTACCTGATCACCCTTGATTCCCCCTTCACCAGTCAACGCACCTAATATATCCCCTGCCCGCAACTTTTGTTTTTTGCCCGCATCAATCTGCAACGTTACCCAACTTGGTTTCACAGGCTTTCTTTTCAACACCGCAGGATTCGGTAATATTTTTTTAATGACCGATTCACCCAGATACTCTTCTAAACGCTTTATTTTATATTCTTCATGATCACTGTACAATGAACACACCAAACCTTGACTTCCTGCTCGACCTGTTCGACCCACACGATGAACATGCACCTCTGGATCAGAAGCAATATAATAATTGACCACCAATTGTATATCCTCAACATCTAATCCCCTTGCCGCCACATCAGTAGCAACCAGCACGGATATACTTTTATTAGCAAATTTGGATAAAATAAGAGTCCGCTGCTTCTGCTCTAAATCCCCATTGATTGCCTGCGCACTAAAACCTGCATACCTAAGTTCATTCGCCAACTCTTTGGTCTGATCTTTAGTGCTACAAAAAACCAGAGCTGATTCAGGTTGGTGCCCCAATAAAACCAAACGCAAAGCATTGATACGATCTTCTTTTTTATCTATTCTATGAAAGTATTGCTTAATTGTATGCACATCATGCGTTGCATCCACCTCAACTCTCACGGGGTCACGCATCACTTGATGCGTCATAAATTCTAACATATTAGGGTACGTTGCACTAAACAATAAAGTTTGCCTATCAACGGGGATTCGACTAATAATCTCATTAATAGACTCTTCAAAGCCCATATCTAACATTCTATCTGCTTCATCAAGCACAAAGACCCTCAAAGAACCACAATCCAAAACATTCTTTTTTATCAGCTTCTCAACCCTTCCTGGCGTTCCCACTACAATATGAGGGGCATGTTTTAAAGAAGCCACTTGCGGCATCATCGGATGACCTCCACATAACACCAACACCTTAATGTTAGCGATGACTCGTGCCAACAACCTAATCTCTTTAGCCACTTGATCAGCCAACTCTCTTGTAGGACACAGGACTAAAGACTGAACACATGACCGATGAGCATCAATGCATTCAAGCAACCCCAAAGAAAATGCCACTGTTTTCCCCGAACCTGTTTTAGCCTTAGCAATAACATCCTTTCCAGCTAAAATAGCAGGTAAGCTAGCCTCTTGCACCGGCGTCATAAAGTTATAACCTAATTGAGATAGGTTCTTGAGAACATCAGGGTTAAGATTTAATGTTGAAAATTTAAGTTTATTCTTCATCACTACTCATCTAATTAAAGACGCAAGTATACGATAATAATGAATTAGATCCAACTAAAATAATCAGTATCACTGTCTATTGAACGGGATTTCGGATCTTGATTTCTGAACTATCCATTGCTTGAGGATCAATTTTATGACCCAGCTCATCAGCCAACCCCTCAATCATAAACCCGCCCTTACCATCAGAACGAGCTATCACATATTTAGCGTTTGCATAAATCTTGTCCCTTCCTTCTTGAAAAAAGAAGGTATTGGGGGTAACACTAATTTTCCAATCATCACACGTTAGCTGATTACAAGCACCTATTTTTTGGTAAGTAATTAGTACCTCATCCCCCTTCAATTTCCCACCTGAAGAAAAACGATCAAATGAAGCAATATTATTAGCATCAAGACGAACCACCATCGCACCTTTAGAATCCACTTTTGCTAAATCATTTCTTGTAACACCTGCTAAAGCTTGCTTAGCTATCTCATAATCAAAAATCATATAGTCACCTTGCAGTAATGACCGAGGATCAATCGGTTTAATTTCTAACAAGACAACTCTCCCTTGACTTAACACAATATCCTTCTGATAAATAGTTAAATTAACCCACGCAATGATGGCCATTAGCACAACAACAACAATGATATTTCTCATCGACGAACTCCTAAAAAACCTCGGTAATATACCCACAACCTGGACAATAATAACCCGCAGCCACTTAGCATCAACACCATTGATTTAGCCAACAAGGTAAGCTGTAAGTTATAATAAAACAAAATGATTGAAATGACTAAACCTGTCATAGCATATTCTCTGACAGTTTTATCACAGTACTGATAGGCCAACACCATCATCACCAATGCAAGAACCATCGTCGGAGGCAAAAACCAACTCAATAACAAGGAAATTCCAACCCACAAGCCTGTTATGCTATGTTTATGCTGATTCATTAAATCATGCTGATAAGGAACCCACAACAAGGAAACAAGCATCATAAACTTAAACATAATAAATAAATTCGAATCATTGAAAAATACCTCACCACGACCCAAACCAAGCCATTGCCAATTTTCTAACAGTAATACCATCATAAAAAGAACGGTTAATGGCGCATATAAAACAGAATCATACTTGACTGTAGCACCCGACCAACCTAAAGCCCTGTAACACGATAAAAACAAAAGAATAAGATAAACAAATAAGCCAAAATCAGTCCACTCAGCCCCAAAAAGCGGCTGAAACTGTAGCGATAGAAACAAAGTAATGAACACAGCGAACAAACTTATAAAGCGATTAAAATTAACAGGATAACAAAAGAAAGACATCGTAGCAATGGTCGCCAACCAGGTCCAAGCAACCCACGTCATCGTAAAATCATTTAATAAACCAATCTCTTCTGCTATCCATGCCATTCCACCATACAAAAGAAAACCTTGCCCTACAATCATGCACGCATGAAGGGCTATTTTCACAAAGAGAATATCCTCTTTAAGGGTGTTAAAAACATGGTAACAACCTATGGCAACAGCACTAAAAAATACGCCCGACAACAATAAGACAAAAGGGGTAATATCTTCACCGAAAAAATCATAATATAACTTTAAAATAAATGACATAAGAGCTATAACAGCGAAGAAAACTAATAACACTGATACCCAGTTTGAATGTGCTGGAGAACTTTTATCCAAGCCCTCTTTCTTAACTTTAAGCGTTTGGTACAACGTTTCCAATGATGAACTTGATACCTTCATGATAACTCCTTAATCTTTTTGTGTAGCACCTGTATTAAAAAGGCCCCAGAAGCATAGATAACTACTGGAATAAGGTAGTTCTCTTGCAACCTATGTAGACTCACCCAATCCATCAAAACGGTGCAACAAAATAAAACAAACATGGACAAAGCTATGATATTTTTCTCACGATACCGATAAAAGAGATAATAAATGATGAGTATAGATACAGCTACCATAGAGACAACTCCTGAAAAGCTCACGATCTCTTCACGCATCAAATTCGATAAAGGCTTCCACATAAATAATAACAACAAACCTTGTAAACTTGTCATGAACGAACTGTTTGATTTTAACCAATCTACCGATGATTTATAGCGTTCTGCCATCACCAGAAACGAAGCATAGACTAACATTAAAAACAATAAAAACATGCCAGGCACCCAAGTACCTAAGAAGGAAAAGAATGTACTAAAAGTTTGACTGAATGAGAATAAATTTAAAGCTATCGAAACAAGACCTAATAATAACCCCCACTGGTAAACATTTCTAGAAAACCACACCCACGGAAAAATCATCAGTGCCCAAGTGGCAAACAACACATAGCTATCAGCCCCCAGTTGATACACTTGACCCAGGTGAGCCAAAAGCAAGCCCACTAACATACTGGCCACAAACATCAAGATTTTGCCGAAAAAGACATCCAAGCCTAAAGCTAACGCCCCTAAAACAGAAACAATTAACCCTAGCTCAATGACCATAAATTCAATTTTACTACTGATATCGGGATAGTAGGCAAAGAAAAAGAAAATGGCGGTTAAACACAACCCCACCCCAACCAACGTTAAGAAATTCATCAAAACTTGAAGCGTATGATCTCTTTCTCCACATAACATGGATAACGCCTCGACCCTTTCACCTCGAGTTAAGCGCCCATGTTTATAAAGTTCATACACCCACTTTTTTACATTCGGGTCTAATTGTTTGCTTGATTCCATCCTATTTCCTTTCTAAAATTCAGATTCATTGGCTTTATCCCAAAAGGCTTGATAACCTTCCGGCGCTCGCCCATCAATTAATTGATTGGGTTCTAATAACGTAAAAATATCCTGATAAGTCTTAATTTTTCCAGATTGCAACCTCCTCTGAACATGCATAGGCCCTAAATCATCCACGTGCTGAATCCCTGCCGCGCCCGTAAGTTCTAGCACATGCTTCATAAAGTTATTATGATAATGAGCTACTTGTTTAGCTTTTGCATTAACATCCAAAACCCCAGCCCTTAATTTATTCGTTGTTGCCACCCCTGTAGGGCAACTATTTAAGTGACAGCGAAGGGATTGAATACACCCCAAAGAGAACATCATGCCACGAGCTGAATTACACATATCAGCACCTAAAGCTAACTTAGAAATCATATCAAACGGGGTGATTACTTTACCACTTGCAATTAAACTCATGGAATCTCTAAGGCCTACCCCCACTAAACTGTTGTGAACAAAGATTAGGGATTCTTCTATCGGGGTTCCCACGTGATTTGAATACGTCATGGGTGCAGCACCTGTGCCCCCTTCTGCACCATCAATGGTAATAAAATCAGGGGTAATCTTCGTAGACAACATTGCCTTAACTATCGATACAAATTCTTTTCTAAGCCCTAAACATAGTTTAAAGCCCACAGGCATCCCTCCTGAAAGTTCTCGCAGGGATTGAATAAACTCAAGAAGCTCAATAGGCGTTGAAAAACTATTATGAGTGGGGGGTGATAGACAATCTTTGCCCATCGGTATGCCTCTAATTTCAGAGATTTCCTTCGAAACTTTATGCCCCGGCAACAACCCTCCGTGTCCAGGCTTGGCCCCTTGAGATAGTTTAACCTCCACCATTTTAACTGCTGGATGTGCCACCACTTCTTGAAACTTCTCAGGGCTAAAAACACCCTCAGAAGTTCGCACACCAAATAACCCCGTACCAAACTGAAAGATAAGGTCTCCACCCCCGGACAAATGATAAGATGAAAGTCCTCCCTCACCGGTATTGTGGGCACATTTTGCTAACCTAGCACCTTGATTAAGAGCACTGATGGCAGTATGACCTAAAGCCCCGTAACTCATCGCTGAAATATTTAACCTCGAAGCCAAATAGGGTTGAGAACAATCTTTTCCTCCAACCAAGTGTCTTGACTCAGATTCGGTAATCACACAAGGAGACAGGGAATGTTTAATGGTTTCAAACCGCTCCTTGGTAACATCCAATTGAGTTCCAAAAGGCAACACATCCTCTTGATCGTTAGCCAAGGCTTCAACATATTCCCTATTTTCTCGATTAAAAGGGACACCATCAAGGTTTGATTCAACAAAGTATCGACGAATCATTGGGCGCAATTCTAAGGCGATATAACGCAAGTGACCCACAATGGGGTACATTCGAAGAACATTGTAACGTGTTTGAATAACATCACGCACGGCCACCAATAACAAAACAACCAAACTAAACCAGGGCCAAAAGAAAACAGACTGCACACTGAAAAGTCTGTACAATACAGCAGACCAAATCAGCGCATAAATAACCAGTGATATGCGTCCTAGCATTACGGCACTCCTTGCCAACATATTTGATTTATCATATCAAATACTTAACAATAAATCAAGCCCCTCACCTCTGCCCCCCTAATTCTTAGCAAATCCGGCCATTAACCTTCAAAAATATAATGCAATGATTTAATTTTTATGATTAAATGTATTCTCGATAATACAAGGTACCCGTTATGTCAAAACCCATTGTTGTTGCCGCTCTTTACCACTTTGTTAAGGTTAACAACCCAACACAATTACACAAGCTGCTTTTAGACTTTTGTAAAAAAAATGACATTAAAGGAACACTATTATTAGCCCATGAAGGGATTAATGGAACCGTTGCAGGGTCAAGGGAATCCATTGATGAACTGATCACTTACCTTCACTCCATATTAGCATTTAAGAACCTTGAACATAAAGAGTCTTTTTGTGACAACAACCCATTTATCCGAATGAAGGTCAAGCTAAAAAAAGAAATCGTCACCTTAGGCGTACCCAGCGTCAATCCCCAAGAATCAGTAGGAACCTACATCAACCCCAAAGACTGGAACGAACTTATCAATGACCCAGAGGTGGTTGTCATCGATACTCGCAATGACTATGAATATGAAATCGGCACCTTTAAAGGAGCCATTAACCCCCAAACAGAAACATTTAGAGAGTTCCCTGATTTCGTCAAGAAAAACCTTGATAAAAACAAACATAAAAAAGTCGCCATGTTCTGCACAGGGGGCATTCGTTGTGAAAAAGCCTCATCGTATATGCTAGACCAGGGGTTTGACAAGGTTTACCACCTCAAAGGTGGTATATTGAAATACCTAGAAACCATTCAAAAACAAGATAGTCAATGGGAAGGTGAGTGCTTTGTTTTTGATGATCGTGTTACTGTAACCCACCAATTGGCTGAAGGTGAGGCCTTACAATGTCATGCCTGCCGCAGAGCTCTCTACCCCAAAGATACTCAATCCTCCCTTTATAAAAAAGGCGTGCATTGTCATCGATGCTTTCACACAACATCCAACGAGCAAAAACAACGATTTGCTGAACGTCAAAAGCAAATCACCCTGGCCAAACAAAGAAATCAGCAACACTTGAGGCAAGAATGACCCCCACCCTCTTTAGCTTTCGTCGCTGCCCTTATGCCATACGAGCACGCATGGCACTAGCTTTAGCCAACATTGAATACAACACGATAGAAGTTGACCTTAAAAACAAACCCAAAGAACTATTAGAACTCTCGCCTAAGGGCACTGTCCCTGTTCTGGTCATCGGCGATCGAGTTATCGATGAAAGTCTCGATATTGTTGTTTGGGCCCTGGACCGAGCACACAGCAAAAACTGGTTAACCTGCCTATCTGACCCAGACATCCAAGGCTTACTTGAAAAACTCAACCAAAGCTTCATTCAACCGTTAAATCGATACAAATACCCCAACCGGTATGACAATGTTAATACTGACCTAGAGCTCATTAAGGTACAGGAATACCTCAATAACCTAAACCTTCAACTAGACAACCAAGCTTTTTTATTTCAGGAAAGCCCCAGTGCAGCTGACTTGCTGATCTTCCCCCTTGTTCGACAACTGGTCATTGCCAACCCTCACAGCCTTGACCTCTACCCCCAACTACAATCCTGGCTAAACTATTGGCTGAGCACCGCCTCCTTTCAAAAGATCATGCAAAAGGAAACCCCCAGTCATACAGATTAAGTCTCTTCTCCATTAAATCTGTTTGATCATGTTTTTTGACCCACACGGATGTATTTTTAACCTCATATTCAGTAAAACATGATATCAATTCTTCCATTTTATACGTATAATCTTCATTGAATTAATCCGATTACTTTCGGATCCTTTTCAAACATGGAGTTTTAAAAATGTATGAGTTTGGAGCATTAATAACCTTAAGAAATATCTTTCTTGATAGCTTCAGAAAGAGCAACAAAGAAGTTATTGTCATTTTCTTCGTCGCTGTTTTTGCCATTATTGGAGATGAATACATCTCAAGCGCATACAGATTATATCAAACTCTTAAGCAACTTAACTTCGAATCTTCTGCCTTTGCTTTTAGCCAAACACTGAATGGGTTTAAACACTTGTATGGCAACCTTGCCCCATTAATCTGGTGGTCATCAATGGGCTTGATCATTCGGTTGATTATCCCCATGTTGCTCATGAAACTTATGTTTCATAGAAACCTTGAGAATTACGGCATTAAATTTAAACAACAAAGTCAATACATCGGCCTATATATTCTGCTTTATTTGTGCATGATTCCACTTATCTTTCTTGTGTCAAAGACACCGGCATTTCAACATACCTACCCCATGTTTAAAGCCCCTCAATCATTATCAGGTAACAACTGGATAGTAGGCATGATCATTTGGGAATTAGTCTATTTACTTCGATTTGTCAGTTTAGAATTCTTCTTTCGTGGGTTCTTAGTTTTAGGATTAAAAAAGACTTTTGGGATATATTCTGTTTTTATTGCCCTCATTCCATATGTCATGATTCACTTCAACAAACCCTTTTTAGAAATGCTTGGATCCATTGTTGCCGGGATTGTTCTCGGTGTAATGAGCTATTTTACTCATTCTGTCATGATGGGAATTGCCTTGCATTTTATGGTTGCACTGACGATGGATATCACCGCATTAATCATGAGCGTTTCTGCTTAAACCCGATCGAAGGCGCCGGGATAAACCCTTTAAAAGAAATCAACAGCCCACTTCACAAGTTTTTACTCTACCCATGATGACAGCCAAGATGATTCACCTATCCTGCGACCATTAAAAGCTCGCCAAAATTTTAGTAAAAGAAAAAATTTATGCTATAGTAAGAGATCATCCAAATGGATTAATTATGGACAAGAACATTATTCAAGTGAAAGACCTTTCTTTTAACCACCCCAACCAACCCCTATTATTCAAGAACATCAACCTATCGATTGCTCAACAAGATCGAGTTGCTATTATGGGCAGCTCTGGATCAGGAAAAACCACGCTCATCTCCCTTATGGCTGGACTTCTCCCTATACAATCTGGGTCCATTAAAATCATGAACACATTACTAGAAACTGCCAGTGAATCTGAAAAAAACACCTTAAGGCGAGAAAATATTGGCTTTGTATTTCAGGATTTTAAACTTATTCCTAGCCTCACTGTTTTAGAAAACATCATGCTTTCCATTGATATTAAAGGCGGTGAGAAAGCTAAAGAAAGCTCGATCAAATGGGCAACCTCTTTAAACCTACAACATCGGCTCAATCATTACCCCGATCAACTTTCTGGTGGCGAACAACAACGGACAGCCATTGCTAGAGCCATGGTCAAATCGCCGGAGGTGATCTTTGCTGATGAACCTACCGGGAACCTGGATGACAACCAATCATTCATGCTGGTTGATACCTTGCTTGATACAATAAAAAACCAAGACACTTCCTTAGTACTTGTCACCCATGATCATCGCATTGCAGACAAACTCTGTTCCCGTAAAATAAATCTGATGTCAGGCCAACTTCAAACTGTAAACTAAACCATCCAATGCAATTAATCTAAACAAGACTTAAACACCTCATTAACATGAAAAGCTAAACCGTCAGCCACGCCTAATGCAAAACGATGATCCAGCGGAGTTAAACACGCTCTAAACCTATAGCCATTGTGAATAACCTGTCTCAAATATTTTTAAACATGACAATGCGGCACCATCAAATGATTACTATTTATAATTGAATTTATCAGTTCACTCCATTATCATCATAGCAACCAAAAGATTATCAACGGATGAATATTTTATCACCAGCCAGAAATGCAGCTTTTGTAACCTTCATACTGATGCTTATGTCCGGGTGTACTCCCCTGGAAATCAAACCTGATGAATTTAAACCTATCCCCAAACTTGTTACCCCCAAAAGTCATAACATTGCCTTAGTTTTAGGCGCGGGCGGCGCACGTGGATTCGCACATATAGGTGTCATTGAAGAACTCGTGAAAGCCGGCATTGACCCGGATATTATTATAGGCTGTAGTTCCGGCGCTATTGTTGGGGCTGTTTATGCCGACAACCCTAACATTAAGCACCTTAAACATACATTGTTGTCCAACAAAAGGTCTGACCTTATCCAGATTGACTTAATGCACATGCCCATTGGCGTGACCAGCGGTCAAAAAATGGACAGTTTCTTGAAAAAAAACCTCAAAGCCAAAAGATTTTCCCAACTGAAACGTCATTTAATTACGGTTGCAACAGACCTGCAAACTGGCAAATTAACAGCTTTTAACCAAGGTCCTCTTAGCAAAGCTATCGCAGCATCTTCTGCTGTTCCTGGTGTATTTCATCCTGTCAAACACTACGGTCATTACTATGTGGATGGAGGCGTTACCGACCCGTTACCTACCAAAGTAGCCAAAAACATTCATGCCAATTTCATCATTGCCGTTGACATTGGTGTAGAACTCCCTAAATCCATGCCCTCTAATTTACTTGGCGTCATGGCCAGAAGCCTAGAAATAGCTTACAACCACTCAAGTAAATCCAGCTTTAAAGATGCTGATTATGTCATTAATGTTCCTCTTAATGACTTTGGCATGTTTTCTGACAAGCACAACTATCAAACTTATCAATTCGGCAGAAAAGCTGCTAAAAAAGCCCTTCCAGAGATTAAAAGGCTCTTAAATAACAACCGTATTAAGAGTAGCTTATCCCTTCCGTTTCCCTCAATCAATTAAACCCTATATCAAGAAAGCTCTTAATAATAGACGGTCTGTTTTTAAAACTACCGGTCACTTTTCGTTAAATAATACTTAATAGTTCCTTAAGCATTATTGGATACAATTAATATTAAACCTTTCACAACTAACCCTAAATCTAGAAACATTTTAAGAGATACCATGCCACTAAACTTCTACCGACAAACTAAATACAAAATGAACCAAATTCAAAGGGAATTGAGTGAAAAGCTACTTAATATTGACCCCACTAAAACAACAGAATTTCAATTTTGTTACAGGGACATAAATTATGAAAAAAAACTACTTTTAGACCCCGTCCAATATCCAATAATCTATCGACGAAAAGGTTTTGATCCAAAAAATCTAGAAAGTCAAAACGCCTTATTGAAATCATTCATCCACTCCAAGAACCCCCATCATGACTTGACACTAAACCAATTGATTTACAAAGCAAAGATTTGTTTCTGATTCTTAAACTTTCTCAGCAAACATCAATACCGTGCTGCCTATACAGGAGAGTACGGACTAGGTTTTGAACCCCTCACAAGTCATGAACACTCATGGGATGATTTTCAAAAAGCCAAATTTCACAAACCTCAATACAGGGTATCATTTACTAGCGATGATACAGTCCTGCAGGAGTATGCCTCATATGCAGCTAATCGTCACAGAAGGTATGATGTCACCAACCTTTATTCATGCCTTCAAAACCCTATCATAGACGATGAAACCAAAGAAGTCTTACACACAGTCCTCTATCATTATTTATATACCAGCAGTGATGATTTAACCACCTTACTGACGAGTCAAACAGAGGAAATTCATCTTAAAAACTTATTGGTATCTCAAATAAAACGCACCCTAGGACAGATTACTAAAAAACAAAACGACGTTCTTGATTTGTGGGATAAGCACTGGAAGGATAATGATAAAGCGACTAATTCATACGAGAAGGAAGACGATAATTCTATCAAAATTCATTCACTGTTATCCATGTTTTCTCTCCCAAAAAGTCAAGATCGTACATTACAAATTTTAAATGCTTTGCATAACATCATTACCATTGGCAATAACCCGTTAAAACAACTTCTTAAAGATAACATGCCAAAAGTATTATTTTATATTGAGACCATGAGTGTTGTTAATGGAGCCAACAAACAAAAGTTTATAGAGACCTGTTTTGAAGTTTTTATATCAGAAAATTCGGAAGAATCCCAACCTTTAAAAGAAATCCTGGCAACGAAAATGATGGGTCATTTAGATGATTCTAAAATAAGAAAATTATGGGACTACTTTTGGTGTGAAAACAACGAAGAAAACTCTAAAAATACGGAGTCTTTAAATATACTAGGGGATCATACAGTTGAATTGAAAAAATTCGTCATTATGTACTTTGCCCAACATACAGAGCTAGCCGAAAAAATCCCAGCCCTCACTTTAATGCTGAATATCATCACTCACGCCACCCCCAATAAAACACTTGAATCTATGGCGATATCAACACTCAATCAACACCATGAAACACTAGACTCATTGTTTCAGGCAGAAACAGACTTGTTAAACATCGATACCTACCAAAAAGATCTCATCCAATCCCTTCAACAAGCTAAAAATACGAAAAAACTAAACGCCCCCTTCATGACCTCATTAAATAACGTGTTAATAAAGCTATCGGTAGAAAAAGAAACTGCTGACATACCCTTTACCATCATTTCTAAGGCCGCACTCCAAAACAATGAATATACGATAGAATCGACAAGCTACCCTTCATCAACCAGCACATTGACAGAAACTAACTCTGACAGATCATCACCCTCTCCTGATGAAAATGCCCCTACCTTAATGACAATGACTAATGAAAGATTATCAACAACCCCTAACTTTGCTGGTTTGTTCAAACGAAACCCTACCCTTACGGTGAATACTACAGTCAATCATTCATTTCAATTTAACGAGGGCGATTCAACACGTGAGCAAAACCAACATGAACAACCCCGTAAAAAACAAAAAGTCACATCATCACATACAAGTGGATCCAAACAATATTTAGCAAGCTCAGAAAGCACTAGATTAGCACCTGCCCTGATGCCTGCCAGTTTGACAATTGATCGGTTTAACCTCAATGCCTACGAAGAAAATAAACACCGCCTTCAATCTCACCACTTTTTAACAGTAGACCGCTATAAAAATGAGTTTTTGATGAAAACAACCCTCAAGGAACTCACCTCAGCACTTTCACCAGAACATGCTGAAAACTTCAACTATGCCTTTCAAATTCTTAGCAATAAAAGAATATTGGACAACAACCTAGACCCTTTGATCAAATGGACTCGACACTTAAATTGTCTCAAACCTGCTTTTATGAAAATAATTCTTGAAAATTTTAACAATATACATTCACTTCATGAAATAAACTTATTGACGTTCCATGACATTCAAACAATTAATACATATTGCAACCCTTTCTCCATTGAAAGCCTCTTGAAAAACCTATTACTGGAATCAGATTTTTACATTCAAAACAACATCAGCATTTCACACATGTGCCTTCAATGTTATCATGACAATCAAGAAGAAGTATTCACCATATTCAACGTCGCCCGTTATATAGACAACGTCAAAAATCCCCAAGATCAGTTCTCATCCCCCCCATCTGGATATCAACTCTAAACATCCCCTTTCATCGAGAAAATCTACAAGCATTGAGTCATATGAATCTATGGTAACTTAGCATTAACTCATTATTTTAAATCAAAATACTCATCTGCACTCTAACCATTATTAATCGACAATAAGTCAGTCTAACGCCTTGATGTAACACTCAAACTCATTCTTTGCCAAGAAAAAACTATACTATTTCAAGATAAAATGCTTTTAATTATTGAAATAATGTATTATTATATAGATTAAGGTTAACATTAAGGAGACAAGGATGGTCTACTATGGTACAGCCTCATCGGCTCAAAATAATTTATCCAATGCAACTCGATCTTTTGAACAGCAGACCATTTTTCAAAAGAACTCGTGCCGCCCTATCACTAAACTAGCCAACCAACTGAAAGATAATTTGCAACTTCAATGCTATGCTTGCTTGTACCACCTGCTTAACCCCAGCAATCAAAGCGCACCCTTTCTTAAATACTTTCTAAACCAAGCCAGAGAAGCTTATTTTGAAAAAAACACAGAATTTCAACTCATGTTCCATGGGCTGTCTGCCTGGGCTAAACATGACATCGATGAATCGATATTAATTTTTTCAGCAGCCGCTCAAATCTACCCACACCAACCTTTATACAGCTTTATCGCCAATCATCTTGCAACCCTAAGTGGACAAACTTCTCACCTAAACCGCGTCTACACCATGAATAAAAAGCTACACAAGGTCAGTAGTTTTCAACCTTATAACAATCTTCTCCAAGCCCAAACCCTCATTGAAAATCAAAGCTACCTTAAAGCTGAAATTATGCTCAAAAAAAACCACCATAATAACCCGACTTGCAACCCCACCTTACTTAAACTTTCAATATCACTTTACTTACAGCAAAAGTTTCAACAATGCATGAAAGCCTTAGAATGCCACTCCCTCGTATGGAGAGAATCTAACTTAGACCTGCAACTACAAAGATTACTCATGTTTGTTAACCTTAATTCAATCCAACAACACACACATCAAGCTTACGCACACTACCAACAAGCACTCAAAATAGCTCAACCTAAAATCACTCATGATGTCTGCTTAATCACCCTGTTATGGCGCATGCAATTATCAGGCATTGACATAGAATGTCCCATGCAAGAATTAGTTCAGTCTTTTGGCAACCGCCCATTTGAGTTTTATAACCCCTTGAGCTCTGCTCACTACGCCTACGCTTACGCCACCGTTAATAAGACCTATGAGGCCTACGAGATCATTGATATTCATCACTATACCTTACAGCAAATGCATGGAAAAACTGCTCAACAATGGCAACTGTATTTTAAACCCTTTATCCGAGGTATTGTTTCTTTTGCTAACCTTAATTATAAACGAGCTCTTAATGAACTTCAGCCCTTCAAAAACAATGAAATATGGTTAAATTCACAGTGCATTCAATCTGAAATCATTCATGCCACCTGGATCTATTGCCTCTTTCATCAACAACCCACACAAACAGCCCATCAAAACCTCAAGCAGTACCTGCCACACTTCTGTAACACCCCACTACAGCAACTGTGGGAAAAGCAGGTTGAATAACAACA
>DASCQC010000017.1:0-180319 GCA_036012865.1 Gammaproteobacteria bacterium | reverse complement strand
GGGCCTTATCAGTTTGGAGACAAGATAGCGATCAAACTAGATGCTTATCTCTTGCCTTATTATGCCATGCGAAGTGTCATGCGCATGTTGATTGCACTCATTATTTCATTTATTGCGACCTTTACCTTGGGGGCTTTAGCTGCAAAATATAAATCAGCTGAAAATATTATTATCCCAAGTATTGATGTCCTGCAATCTGTTCCTATTTTAGGGTTTTTACAAATTTTTGTTTGGGGGTTTATCTTTTTGTTTCCTCATTCCATGTTAGGTCCAGAATGCGTTGCTATTTTTGGTATTTTTACTGCGCAAGTTTGGAATATGATTTTAAGCTTTTATCAAAGTTTAAAAACCTTACCGTCGGATATTTATGAAGTCGCTGCGGTCTATCAACTCAACGCCTGGAAGAGGTTTTGGAAAATTGAAGTACCTTATGCCATGCCTGGACTCATTTGGAATACTATGATGTCATTATCTGCGGGCTGGTTTATGGTGGTTGCGGCTGAAGCCATTTCTACAGAGCACCATGAAATTCGTTTACCAGGCATTGGCTCCTATATACAAACAGCGGTGGATCAGCAAAATAGTTCCGCTATTTTTTATGCTATTATTACATTATTTATTGTTATTTTTATTTATGACCAACTGATTTTTAAACCGATTAATCAATGGATTGAACAATACAGTGGAGCTCATACCAACACCTACATAAAACGTTCTTGGGTCTCTCGGATTTTTAGAAACTCAAGGTTTGGGCGGTTGATTAGTACAGGTATTCGAAATGTTAAAGACCGTTGGATTAACCTTGAATTTACTCCCAGATCGACCCCTGCACCCATGACACCTTTACAACGATCTCCTTGGGCTTCAAGGTTCATGGCAGTCACCCTTCTTTTGGCGGGGTGTTACATTGCTCATGAGGCCTGGTTAATCGCTCATGCAATCCTTTCCTGGCAAGAGTTTTTCCATGTATCTTATTTAGGGTTGTTAACCGCTCTTCGTGTCATGATACTCATTGCTCTTTGTACGTTAATTTGGATTCCTGTGGGGGTTTGGATTGGTATGAACCCAACAGCTTCTAGAATTTTTCAGCCCATTATTCAGTTTTTAGCAGCCTTTCCCCCAAATTCATTATACCCTGCTGCCGCATTGGCTATATTCCACTACCATCTCAATGTTAATATTTGGGCTTCACCCTTAATGATATTAGGTACCCAGTGGTATATTCTTTTTAATGTGATTGCAGGAACTAAAGCACTTCCTAAAAACTTATATTATGCCGCGAAGTCATTTCAACTTAGTCGACGCCTATGGTGGCAAAAACTTATTCTTCCTGGCTTGTTCCCGTACATTATTACAGGGATGATTACAGCCGCAGGAGGGGCGTGGAATGCAAGTATTATTGCGGAAGTGGTTGAATGGGGTAGCCAACGTAGTCATGCAGATGGTTTAGGGGCTTACATTAAACTTGCTTTTGAACAAGGAGAGGTGGTTAAACTCGCCTTTGGTGTGATTATCATGTGCATCTATGTTCTTATCATTAATCGCTTAATATGGAAACCCCTGTATGACATCGCAGAAAAACGTTTTAAGAGTGGAGCCTCTTATGGATAATGCCAGCCCGATCATTAGTGTGGATAACTTAAGACATACCTTTAAGAGGGGGGATCAAGAAGCCGTGGTATTAGATAATGTTAACATCAAACTTTACCCGGGGGAGATCACGGCATTAATCGGGACATCTGGGTCAGGAAAATCTACTTTGCTTCGAATTTTAGCAGGGTTGATTAAGCCTACCCAAGGTTCGGTTCGCTGGTATGACGCTCAATTGACGGGACCTGTGCCTGGGCTTAGTATGGTGTTTCAACATTTTGCTTTAATGCCGTGGCTGACTGTATTACAAAACGTTGAGTTAGGTCTTGAGGCTAAAGGAGTGCCTCGAGAAGAACGCAGAGCTCGAGCTCTTAGAGCCATTGATGTGATAGGCATGGATGGGTTTGAATCCGCTTATCCAAAAGAACTGTCTGGAGGCATGTGTCAACGTGTTGGGCTGGCTAGAGCCTTGGTCGTTGACCCTGAAGTTATTCTTATGGATGAACCTTTTTCTGCGCTTGATGTCTTAACTGCAGAAAATTTACGCAATGATTTGATCGATTTATGGCAAAGTGAAAAAACACGTTTAAAAAGTATTTTCTTAGTGACACATAACATAGAAGAAGCGGTTCTTATGGCGGACCGTATATTAGTTTTCTCAAACAACCCGGGCAGTATTTTTGAATCGATGAAGATCCCTTTAGCTCATCCTAGGCAGCCCAATCATCAAGACTTTGAAGCTTGTGTCGATAGTATTTACCAAGCTATTACTAAAGCTAATACCAAAAGAAGGCAGCAAACTGATGCCCATCTTCATTTGGATTATCGTATTCCTTCCGTGGAAGTTTCAAGCATGACAGGATTTCTAGAAGAATTACTGGATGAGCGTAATGAACGATCTGATTTATCCGAATTAGCGGATGAACATCATTTGGACTTAGATGAGCTTCTTCCCATTACCGAAGCTTTAGAATTATTGAAATTAGCAGAACTGTCTGAAGGGTATATTGAATTATCGACTGCGGGTAAACAATTAGCAGAAGCCAGTATATTAGATAGAAAGAAAATATTTGCCTCACAAATACTCAATTATATCCCATTAATTAGGCATATTCGCTCGCAACTACAACAAGATCCGAATCACTCTATCCATGAATCTGTGTTTTTAGACCTTATTGGAGATAAGCTGAGTGAAGAAGCTTCCAGAGAGGTGCTTAGGGTTGTGATTGAGTGGGGAAGGTATGCTGAAGTCTTTGCCTATAATGTTCATTCAGGGCATTTAACGCTTGAGGATCCTAACTAACCTTTCAACTGATCAACCGCGTCCTTCATGGAGGGGGCTGAAAAGAGATAGGACCCTGAAACCAGTATTTTAGCCCCTGAATTACGCACTCTTTGAGCGGTATTATGATTGATGCCCCCATCTACTGCGAGTATTAGCTTAGGGTAGTTGGGTAAGTATTTTGTGCATTGTTGCAAAACCCCGGTTGAAGAAGGTACCCATGTTTGACCTGCAAAACCAGGCATAACTGACATAACTAAAATCATATCAAGTTTACTTAGCCACGGTTCAATGGCATCTTCCAATTGCTGATTGGGGTTGATGGCTAGCCCCGCTTTGATTTGATGCTTTTGTAAGGTTGTTAATAGTCTTTCAACATCTGGTGTGGCGGTTGAATGGAAGGTGATGCTAGATGCCCCTGCGGCAATAAATTCTTTCATGAGGGATTCCACGTGGAACGTCATCATGTGGACATCTATCGTAAGAAGAGGAAACTCCTTTCGAATATCTCGACATATTTTTGGGCCAAACGTTAAGTTGGGAACAAAATGATGGTCCATCACATCCAGGTGGATTCTATCAACACCCGATTGGATAGCACGTTCAACCTCATCTTTAAAACAAGCACTATTGGCAGATAACAGTGATGCAGCAACTTCAACCATAACAGCTCTCTTGAAAGTTATGTTTCAAGGGTAAACTATTTTTTTGATATTTACAAAACTGATCAATCATCTTCAGGTTTTATCCGCGATACCCTTTTTTCGGGAAGAATTTTAAACGGCAGTTTTTTTTACAGAGCGGGCAAAGAAATAAAGGCAAAAGGGTTATTATTTTTGTATCTATTCAATGTTTTGTTGATTGTTTTTGATCTTTTTGATAACATAGAGATACCGTATAAAAATGATATTATAACCATGCATCAAGTAAAAACAGAAGTTAAATTGAAAATAAATCCAATACAACATAGTTTTGTGCACTGGTACTGGGCTGGGAATGAACCTAAGCCAAATATTCTTCGAAATCTTCGAGAGTGGGTTATTAGGCTTTCGGATTCAGACTTTCTTCCGGTATTATGGGTCAATGATAGCGTATATAACACGATGTGTGCAAAGTCAGACCCTACAAATTCGTCTTTCAAAATTTCAAAAAGACTAAAAAAAGAAGCTAAAACCTCTAGTAAAAGTAATGCACTTATTTGGTTGAGGAACAAGCTAGGTGAAAATACTAGGTGTGTTGAGTGGGGTATTAAGAGTAGGCATCAAGATGATATCAATGCGACCCTAAGATTTAAGGTATTAATCGTCAATATTGAAGACTACTTATCCAGCTTTATGAGCCGTTTAACAGAGCTGTCAACACAAGAGAAGGATCATAATATCTCACTTGTACAATATGTACTTGACTGGTATCGTCAAATTAATCAAGGGGGTCAATATGCTTTAGGAAAAGATATCATGATTAATAGCGGTGTTATTTTGGCTAGGATGGGTGGAATTTACTTAGATGCTGATATAAAACCAGGTATTCAACCTTTTTTTAAGAATTTAGAAGATTTAAGACAGTTTATAACTAAGAATCCGGAGCTAGAAAAACGTTTCTGTCAAGATGGACACCCTGTCATGGGAGCAATGATAAAGTCTGAAAATATACCTTGTTCAAAGTCTAAATATTTTGAAAGTGATGTTGGCTTACAGTTTTGTCTTAACCCTTGTTATCGTTCCTTACCTTCATTAGATGAGTTAACGGTACGATTAAATCAGGGAAATAACTATTTAGAAGTTAAAGGGGAAAAGCCGTATCTTTTGTATGCAAAGGATAAAATTCAAGCGGACATTGACCAATGGAATCAATATAAAAACAAGATAAGTCAATTAGAGTTTTCCAGGTTTAATAGAATTATCAAGCAAAATTCAGTTTTCATGACTAAGAAGACGAGGTATGGTGATGTGCGAGTTACGACGGAGCTAGGTGAATTAATCACAATGTATAAGAGTGGAAAAGAAAATGTTGTGAGATATTTAGCAGAGAAAATGCCATCTGAAACAAGCTTGGAGGCTCATGAGTATTTTCATCAAGTTTTGTGTAACAGTAAAACTTTTGGTGGTGCTGCTGTTTTTTTTATTCTAAGAGAGTTAAGTGGTAAGGCAGAGACTTTTCCTGATAAAAAAATATCCTTTATGACCCCGGATCTGGTTCAAAAAGATAATTCTTTATACCATAAATACCTGGGTTTTTATGCAGATGCACTGCAATTCAAGGTTGAGCCTTTTACAGTGGGTGTTGAAACTTCACTGTATTTAAAGGGGTGGCATAAAATAAATGAAATGAGTCATGCAGTTGTCATCATTCATCGTTGGTGGAAGCGTCATTACAAAGATAATTCTGGGTTTATTATCAAGCTGAAACGTATTCAAAATTGGTGGAGATCCTTGTTAACTGTGCCTGCAGTTATCCCTCTACAGGTAGCGGCCGTTAAAATTCAAAGATTTTGGCAAAGAAAATATTATGGGGTAGTTAAGAGTTACACTTTTAAAGACGTTTTTCGTTTACATAGATTAAGGTGGTACACCGATAAGCAGATATTATCTGCAAAGAGTATTCTTGATGCACTTATCATGGTGGTTGATTCTCGTAATCTATGTAAGTTCAATTGGTTTGTGAATAAGTTCTCAGACAGCATAAAAAGTATTCTGCACCTTCAGAAAAAAAGCCAAAATGTTTTTCATTTATGCTGTGCAGATGGAAACATTTCAATGTTAGAGCGGCTGTATGAGTTAAACCCCATAACAAGCTTAAGCTGTCTTTTTCAGCAAGATAAACAGCAGTGCACCCCCTTTATGTATGTATGTTTTTATGGGCACAATAAGATTTCTAGTTTCATATTGAATAAATTAATGGGGTCCAGTATAAGTTCTGAAGATAAATTAAGTTGGGTGGGTAAAAGAAACTCTATGGGAAGTGATGCAATATCCTTGGCAAAAAAAAATGGACACGATAAAGTTTGTTCTAGCTTAAAGGTTTTTATATCTGTCTCGCAATGTAAACCCTGATGGATAGTGTAAGTTATTTGCTGATAGGTTATTTGATCTGATTGAAAACGATATGACAGCGGTTACAATATTACCAGACCAATAGGAATTGAGATGCCTGAATTACCAGAGGTTGAAACTACTCTAAGAGGGTTGAAACCGCATATTAAGGGTCAAAAAATTGTTGATGTAGACATTAGAAACCCTCGTTTACGTTGGCGTATTGCAGATGATTTTGCCACACATCTGACGAGCTCTACGGTGGAGTCTTTGGAACGAAGGGCTAAGTTCATTATTATTTATTTAGGTCAAGGCTATTGGGTGATACATTTAGGCATGAGCGGTTCATTAAGCTTCCATGATTCATCAGCAGCTTATTTAAAACATGACCATGTTATTATCCATTTTCAACAAGGCTATCAACTGAGATACAATGACCCACGAAGGTTTGGTAGCATGGTGTTTGTCAAGGATTTGAGCACCCTGCCTTCTTGGCAAAAGTTAGGACCAGAACCTTTATCTGATGAATTTGACCCTATGTATTTAATAAAGCGCTGTAAGAAGACAAGTAAACCTATTAAATCAATGATTATGGATCAGCATGTGGTGGTTGGTGTGGGCAATATTTATGCGACAGAAGCCTTGTTTTTATCGAATATTCACCCAGCAAGATCAGCCAATACCATCACTCATCAAGAATGTATCCAGCTGGTTAAGAATATTCAACAATGTTTGCATCAAGCGATTAATATGGGGGGCACAACGTTGAAAGACTTTGTTAATCCGGATAGTCGTTCAGGCTATTTTCAACAAACACTTCAAGTTTATGGCCGAGAGGGAAAGTCTTGTTATGTTTGTGGTTCGATGATTCATTCTGTTCGATTGAACCAGAGATCCAGTCCCTTTTGTGAAAATTGCCAGCCTATCAATGACTGATTCTCCCTCATTTGTAACAAGTTTTTTCTCAATTATTGTATAAAAAGACTTCCTGCTCGCAAGGCTTTACCCATATCCATCAAAAAGAAAGGTATGCTTGAGACGATGGTATGATGAAGGGTCACTCCAATTAAGTTGTGTGTTCTAAGATACATATATCCCCAAAAAAGTCCCAAAACACCGGCAGCACAAGCATAGAGGGTGCTGAAATGTAAGTGCATGATAATAAAAAATAAATTTGCAATAAGTAAGGCTTGCCACACATTTCCCCCAAGCGGTTTTAATATATTTGCAAGCGTTGTTTGTAAACAAGCTCTGGTGATATACTCTTGCATCAAACATGAGGTGAAATAGAAAACACAAGCTACTATCGTGTAAGTTGGGCTAAAAGATAAAGAAAATATAGGCTGTTTATAATAGATGCTACTAGGAAGTATGGTCAATATATATTTTAATGCTATTAATACGATAATCATAGGTGCGCCAAAAAGAAAAAGATCTACTAAGCTTTGTTGGGTGTTTTTTAAAGTTAAACCATGGTTGGATAACAGTCTTCCATTGGTCTTTAAGATATAAGTGGTCCATGCTGTTATAATGAGTAGAAGCACATAAATGACAGCTGTTTGTAGTGTATGTGAAGGGTTAACTAAGTTTTCTTCTATTCTGAAAAAAATGATGTAGATGATAAAACAGCTTATTACGCCCAACAAAGAAATCACATTTTTTCCATTATCAATGATGGATGATTGTAGTCTTCTTGCTTTTTGTTTTGCAGTAGCTAGAAGGGCATTTGAGCTGTTTTCCTTCAGCAGGGCAGTCATTTTATTATGCAGAGTTGGGTTCTTTGTTTTGAGGGTATCAAGTGCAGATTTTGGAAAGGTATAGTAAGCTGAAGATTCTTTTACGTAGGCTTCAAAAGAGTGGGAGTCTGATGAAGTAATGATGGCATGACAGCCTGCTACATTGACAGGACTTAAGCAGCTAGTGTGAGCTAACTTGTCTTCAGTATCAATTAAGAAACCTGTAGGATAGTAGCAGCCACCATTCGTAACGATGTAGAACTTATCAGGGGTTTGATTTTGTCTGAATAAATATTTTTTCTGTTTAGTTGTGTTGCATGTTGAGTGATCTAAAAAATAGTTGATATCATCGTTGGAGAAGTTATAGCACATTAAGAATTCTTTTAATTTTGATAAATTATTCTGTTGCATAGTTAAATCTCCCTATTAAAAAAGATTATATCCTACATCAATATTTTTTTCATGTAAAGATTTAAATGTTTAATTTTTAATCATAAAAAAAACAAAAGGCAGCTGTGTTTTTAATTTTAATGGGTTCAATTTAATGAGTGAACGTTGTGAGACCTGTCTGATTTATCGCTGGTTATTGATAAAAGGGGTCATCGATCCTCGGTAACGTGTTTAGAAGTGTTTTTCTGTTGCAAGGTGTGATACTTTTCCATTAATTGATCAAAAGATTCATTGAACAAGGGGTTTTTAGGTATGCAATCAACAGGGCAGACTTGTTGGCATTGGGGTTCATCAAAATGCCCTATGCATTCAGTACATAAGTTGGGGTTGATTTCATAGATCAGCTCACCCTCAAAGATCGCTTCATTGGGGCATTCAGGTTCACACACATCACAGTTAATGCATTCTTCAGTTATCTTTAAAGCCATAATGATTTAATTTTTCTCTTACATGCGGTGATACAAAAGGATTAAGGTCTCCTTTTAATTTGGCAATTTCCCTTACCAGTGTGGATGATAGTGAGCTAAATTTTGGTTGAGAAGGCAGAAAAATAGTTTCTAAATCGGACTTAAGTGATTGGTTCATCATGGCCCGATCATGTTCGTAGATATAGTCGTTGACAGATCGGACGCCTCGGATAATTAAAGGGCCGGGTTGTGGGGATACAAAATCTACCAGCAATCCATTAAACTCAACAACAGATACGTTGCGAAGGTGCTGACAGGATGTTTGAATGAGTTTAATTCGCTCAGATATGGAGAGCAGTGGCTGTTTTTCCGGGTTGGTGGTTACAGCCACGATCAGGTGCTGGAACATTTTAGCTGCACGCTGAATTAGATCTTCATGACCTAAGGTTACAGGGTCAAAAGTTCCAGGAAAAAAAGCGTTAGTTTTTAGCGTTTTCATGAGTTTTGCATAAAGACTGGAGTGCCTCTATTTTGTTGGTTTTCTCCCAAGAGAACTCAGCAAGCTCACGGCCGAAATGTCCAAAAGTAGCGGTCTTCTCATAGATTGGTCGGAGTAAATCAAGTGTTTGAATGATGCCATAAGGAGACATATCAAAGGTTTCACTAACAGCTTTTTCAATGATTTCTTCGGCATAGGTGTTGGTGCCAAAGGTATCAACTCGGATGGACACAGGTTCAGCAATACCGATGGCATAGGCTAATTGAATTTCACATTTTTTAGCCAGTTTTGCTGCGACAATGTTTTTCGCTATGTACCGTGCCATATAGGCTGCAGATCGGTCAACTTTTGAAGGGTCTTTACCAGAGAAGCAACCTCCGCCATGGCGAGCCATACCTCCGTAGGTATCAACGATAATTTTACGGCCAGTTAACCCGCTATCTGCAACAGGTCCTCCAACGACAAAAAGTCCTGTGGGGTTAATAAAAAATCGAGTATCAGATAATAGGAGGTTTGTGGGTAAGATAGGTTTTATAATATGTTCCATAACAGCTTCATGGATTTTTTCTTGTGAAATACCTGCCAGGTGTTGAGTGGATAAGACCACCGTATCAATGCCAATAATTTTATCACCATCATAGCGAAGTGTTACTTGAGATTTAGCATCAGGTCCTAAAAAATCTACCGTGTTATTATTTCTAATTTTTTTGTGTTGCTCTACCAGTTGATGTGCGTAAGTAATGGCGGCAGGCATCAAAGATTTAGTTTCATCGCAGGCATAACCGAACATAAGCCCTTGATCACCGGCCCCCATTTTTTGGGGAGACTCTCTGTCGACTCCCATGGCGATGTCAGCAGATTGCTGACCAATAGAATTGATAACTGAGCACGTATCCGCATCAAACCCAAAGTTATGGCCGCTGTAGCCAATATCTCGAATTACACGTCGGGTGATTTTATCCACATCTACCCAAGCTTGAGTGGTCATCTCTCCTGCGATTAAAACCAAACCTGTTTTAATCATTACTTCGCAAGCTACTCGAGAGTTAGGGTCTTGTTTGAGAGCATCATCCAGAATGGCATCTGAAATTTGATCGCATATTTTATCGGGGTGTCCATTGGAGACTGATTCGGAGGTAAAGAGTGTCGGCATGTTAATTCCTTATAAAAAAATATTTAAACGAAATGAGAAAATAAGGTAACACGGATAGCAGAATAATTAAAGAAATGATCAAAGAGAAGTGACTTTGAACCCAGGGTATATGGCCACAGAAATAAGAGCCAACGAGAAGTGTCCCCACCCAAAGAAAAGCTCCGTATATATTCAGTTTCCAAAAAGATTTTTTAGGAATGTTCATTAACCCCACCAAAAAAGGTAAGAAGGTGCGAACGATGGGAACAAAGCGTGCCAGGGTAATTCCCACTAAACCATGTTGCTGATAAAAATCCCGGGCGGTTTGAAGGCGTTGATTGGCTCGTTTTGCCCAATGGGTAGGACGGTTTAACCAATAATTACCCAGGCGTGCAGCCAACATGTAATTAATGCTATAGCCTATGACGGTAGAGGACCACACACAGATGACAAGGGGGGCAATAGGAATCAGGCCCATGCCTGATAGCATCCCAGCAGAAAAAAGCAGAGAGTCTCCAGGAAGTAGGGGCGTTAGAATACAAGAAGATTCGAGAAAAATGACCATAGATATCGCTATCAAAGCCCAATGGTAACCGTGTAAGAGGATAAATTCTTGAAGGGTTTGATCAATGTGAAAACTAAAGGCTAAAAGGTCCATAGAGCTACCGTGTTAGATAAGGGTTGTAATACTTTATAAGGTTTTATAAAAAAAAGCAAATATGTTGATTTTTTATGATATTAGTGTAATATTTTTTTATGAGAGAACAAATTTCAGTATTAATTGTTGAAGATAACCCGATTTGCCTAAAAGTAGCAAGCTTGGTGAATTCGATGAAGGGTCATGATATTACCAGTGCTTCTACGGCTAAGGGTGCGCTTGATCTTTGTAAACAAGCAAAGAAACCGTTTGATCTTATTTTTATGGACATTGGTTTACCTGATATGGAAGGAACGTTACTAACTCGAGAAATTAGGCAAGTAGAGGGCTTTAGTCATACCGTTATCATTGCTTTATCAGCACATATTTTGAGCCAAGAACCCAGCCTTAACCAATATGGTTTTAATGAGGTTTGTGAAAAGCCATTAACGAAACAATTATTAGAAAAATTATTATTCAATCACTTTGCTCAAGTTCAAGAGAGTCTTTTGTAGCGCTTCTTCAGCTTGATTATTAAGTTTTTCTGCAAGTTTTTTTGCATTGTCAGTAAGGGATTGCCACGGTGCTGTGCTAGAGTCTAGGTCAATAAGTTCATGCAATTGGTCGGTGTTCCATTGTAAACAGGCGTGATGCTGCATAAATTGTTGATAAAGTTCTTTGAAGTTATGGGTGTGGGGTCCTGTGATAATGGGAACATTGCAGTAAGCTGGTTCAAGGGGGTTATGACCGCCATGGCAAACAAAACTTCCTCCCATAATGACGATATTAGCGAGTTTAAAGAATGGGATCGTTAAACCAATTTGATCAATAATCCAAATAGGTTCTTCAGGGTTAAGGCCTTCACTGTATAGGCTAGAATTGGTAAATAACTTCTTGACCTCGAGGCTTCGGTGGGGGTGCCTTGGAATAATAACCACCTGGTGATATTGAGCAAGGGTGTTAATTTTTTCTTGCAGCAAAGCTTCTTCGTTGGGGTGCGTAGAAGCAATAACAATCATTGACCGATGCGGTTTTATGGTGATTAATTGTTGATAAGTTTTCTCGGAGAATGGTGGAGCAGACCCTAGAGCTTTAAGGTTAGCAGCAGTTTTTAATTGTTGATCATTCACGCCTAGAGATAACATGCGTTCACGGTCTATATCAGAAGCAGGTTGAATAGAGGTAAAGCATTTGAACAGATTAGCATAGAGCCGACTCATAGATAACATTCTTGGGTAGGACCTATCAGATATGCGAGCATTCATTAAATACAGAGGAATTTTCTTTTTTTGTAGTGTGAAGAGATAATTGGGCCATAGCTCACTTTCAATAAAAAACACAGATTGAGGTTGAACGGTTTTTAGAAAGCGGTGAATGATGAGGGGTAAATCTACGGGCAAGTAACAATGTTTAATCAGGGGATTTTTACTGAGTAATCGCTTGGCAGTTAGGGTGCTGCATGTAATAAGGATGGAGGTGTTGGGGTGGTTTTTTAGAATACGTTCTCTGAGTATTAAGGCCACATTGATTTCGCCCACTGAAACACCATGGATCCAGATTTTAGCTTGAGGGTATTGGGCTAAGCCAAGGCGTTGAGCCATGCCTTGAAGGTAAGCAGGGTTTTGCAAAGTCTTCCAGGCATAGTGGATGAGCCACAAAGGGGCCAAAATGAGGCTGTACACTGTTCTTAATAGCATTAATATCATGATAAGAGGCTGAGTATTTGATGTTGAAGTAGGGGAAGTTTTCCATGAAAGAAATGCCCGGTTCCATGAAAAATATGACAGTAGATTCTCGGGTGCTGTTGCACGAACATTAAGACATCCTGGCACATGACGACGTCATCTTTTTCTCCTTGGAAAATGTAGGCAGGTGTTGCATCAGGCCAGATAGAACTGAAGTCAAAGCGTTTAACTGGAGGGGCAACGATCAATAAGCTCTTAGCTTCAACCTCCTGGTTTAGGGCTGTAGCAATGTAGCTGCCAAATGAGAACCCGGCTAAATAAAATGTCGTAAAGCCTTTATTTTTTAGCCATGTTAAGGCGGCTTTGCCATCTTGAATTTCACCTTGAACGTGGCCATATTGACCTTCGCTGTTACCCACGCCTCGGTAATTAAAGCGTAAGGTTGATATTCCTTTATGTTCATAGCTGCGAGCGAGTGTGGTCACAACTTTGTTGTTCATAGTTCCTTGTTGTTGGGGGTCAGGGTGGCAGATAATAGCGACTTTATCAGGGTTGTTATCAGCAAAAATACCCTCCAGTTTTCCCACAGGTCCAGAAATATCAACAGAAGACTCATTTGTTCTTAAGGGGCTTTGCATGGACAAAGCGTAGCAAATTTCACCAAACACCACAAATAAAAGAATAATTTTTTAAATAATCATGATTATTCAGCAATATTGACTATAATTATATGAGGAGAGCAGAATATGCAAGAAGGCATGACAACAAGAGAGACACAAACTGATTTTGGCGCTTGGCAGTATTGCTGTTGTTTAAACAGTGTGGGGGGAGCCATAGCCAGCCGGTGGGCTTTTAGTCAAAAGCCTAACCCGCAATTGCTAGAAGATGTCAATACATTTTATCGTACTGATATGAAAGAGGTAGATTTTATAGGGCTTTTGCGTTCACTGAAACAAGGTTCTTGGCAACTACTATTAACTCCAGCTATGTTTAATGCGATGAAACAAGAATATAATGATTTTTCCAAGGATAAAGACAATTTTTTTGGGGATACTGAATTTACCAAGTTAGCAGAACATTATGGTGTGCCTATTAAGGTGATGAATAAAGAAGATAAGACAACGACACATTATTCTGCAATCGGAGAATTTACACAGGTGGCTAAATCTATTATAGCTGATTGTCAAAGCGATAAAGGAAACCTTACCCAGAAAAAATTTAAAGAGGTATTTAATAACAAGATTAAATCTTTGGATTTAGTTTTCGACCAAGAAAAAGTCAATAGTTCTTTGGATAAGTTCTATGCTGATGTACAGAGTTTACCTCTTGAAGCCCCAACTTTGAAGCGGGGGGCTAACTCGGTCAAGAGTATCGAGGGGGAGTTAACCACCTATTTAGAGATGTTAATGAAAGGGCCTAAGATACTTGAAGATTATAGTTTATCCTCAAGTGAGGATCGCAATGAGGAAATTTTTAACAATTTTATAAATTTTATTGAAGACATGGATTCCCCCCCTTTGCTTAAAACCAATCGCTCTGAGGTTAGTGTATCTGGTTCGGGAGCGCATTTTACATCATTCTTGAGTAAGGATGAGGCGGCGGGTTTGCAGAAAGGTAAAAACTCATTGAAACGTGGCAAACCAACCAAGACACAACCAACCAAGACACAACCTACCGCAAAAGAAAATACACAGTATTTGATAGAGACTGTTAAAAGTATGAAAGATAAAAATTTGCAAGCCATTCAGGATATTATTAAGCAAAACAATCCTTCCAGAGAGAATGAAAAACAAAAACCTGTAAGATCACGAAGACAAAGTATGCCGATGCTAGTAAAGAATCAACCAGATAGTAAGAGAAGATTGAGCCTCAGTAGTTTGTGGCTCGAGGATAGAGAGTATAGAGAAGCTAAAATTTCCACTGTACCTTCTCATTCTGACCAGAAAAATAATTTTTCCAGTACGGCAAAGATTACTGAAAATCCGAAGGAGGTTAATCCGAAGGAGGTTAAGAAGAATCCGTCCCCTCCTAATAAAAAAGAAGTAAGGTCTTTATTTGAATTTAAAAAAATAAAGGGTATTAGTTATGTTAATAGAGAAGGTACCACTAAGTTTACACTTAAGATGGATAAAACTAAGCACGGTTTAATTGCAAGAGGTGCTCGGCAATTTTTTCATACCAATCCGAATACACAAATTTTATTGACGAATGTGGGCGATCCTTTAAGTGTTTGTCAAGAAATATTAAAAATACAACAGGATGGGGATAAGATTGGTCCGATTGTTTTTCATCAAGATACTCATTTATCACAAGAAGCAAAGACTATTCTCAATAAAATTAATTCAAACTATGAACAATCTCTTAACCATCACCCAGAAAGTTCAAAGCATTTTTCATTCAAACCCTAAAGGATTTAGAAATTAATGGGATTCATGAGCATAAAAGAAACTATTAGATAGCAATCATTTCAAAATCATCTTTCATGGCAGCACATTCTGGGCACATCCATTCTTCGGAAACATCAGCCCACAGGGTGTTAGCTGGGATACCTGAATCAGGATCGCCTTGTTCTTCATCATAGATGTATCCGCATATTAAGCAAAGATAACGCATAAAGCCTCATTTAAAATTTAGATTTTAGCTAAATGAAGGACTAAATGCCAAGTTTTTATTCATTGAATTTACCGGTTGTTTGGGATACGATAACTTATTTTCTCAAAGCAGGATAGATGTATGAATGAAAACAATAAATGGTATCAAGAGGCGCTTCAATGTTTCCCTGGGGGCGTGAACTCTCCTGTGCGCTCATTTCAGTCAGTCAAGCAAAGCCCTAAGTGTATTCAACGAGCAAAAGGCAGTTATGTATGGGATGTGGATAATGTGCGTTACCTGGATTATGTCGGAGGGTTTGGTCCTGCTATCTTGGGTCATGCTCACCCTGCGGTTTGTGATGCGGTTGATCAAGCCATGCGTAAAGGGTCTTGTTATGGGGCTAACCATCCAGATGAAGTGAGATTAGCTAAGCTTATTCAAGAAAGCATCCCAGTTGAGAGGGTTCGTTTTGTTAGTTCGGGCACAGAAGCTTGCATGAGTTTATTAAGGCTTGCAAGAGGGTATACCCAGCGCAATAAAGTGATTAAGTTTATGGGGGGTTATCACGGGCACGTAGATGCGCTCTTGGCTAAAGCAGGGTCGGGGGTTCTTCAGCATGCACACCCATCTTCTCCGGGTATTCCATCATGTGTTACTGAAGATACATTATTATACGCTTACAATGATTTGGCAGGAGTTCAAGAAGTTTTGTCCACTCAGGGAGATGAGATTGCCTGTGTTTTTGTGGAGCCTATTGCTGGTAATATGGGCATGATCCTTCCTCAAGAAGGTTTTTTACAAGGGTTACGTGAGGCATGTGATCAATCCGGTACGCTTTTGATTTTTGATGAAGTTATGACTGGGTTTAGAGTCGATGCACGAGGGGCCTTTGCTCGCTACGGAGTGATGCCTGATTTATGGGCTTTAGGTAAAGTGATTGGGGGAGGTTTGCCGTTAGCTGCTTTTGGAGGCTCTGCTGAAATTATGAACTGTTTAAGTCCTGCAGGTGCTGTTTACCAGGCAGGAACCCTATCGGGCAACCCAGTGGCTGTTGCTGCGGGCATGGCTACATTAGAAGAACTCAAACATTGTGATTATGCTGCTTTAGAACAGGAGTCTAGGCTTTTGGTTGAAGGCTTGGAGGGTTTAGCAAGGGAATATCAAGTTCCGTTTCAGGGGGTGTATGCAGGAGGTATGTTTGGGTTTTTCTTTGTATCCTCGGGTGTTCATTCATATGAGGGTATTCATCAAGAGCATCAACAACGCTTTACTCGTTTTCATCAGTCGATGTTGGAACAAGGTATCTATTTTGCTCCTTCTGCTTATGAAGCCGGGTTTTTGTCCTTTTGTCACGGGGAAGAAGAGCGGAAGATGACTCTGGATGCAGCCAGAATTGCTTTTGCAAAAGTTAAGGAAGAGTCTATTGAAGGTTGAATTCCTTGAACAGGGGTTGTAACATCGATAATGGTCCAAGGGATAAGGGGATTTATGGGCATTAAAATAGAAGCACTGCGAAATATTAAACTAAGTGAAATCAGAAGGAATCTGTCCAAGGAGTGTTATCAGAGATCTTTATTCATAACTTTTTCTTATTTGATTTTTGATCTTGCTTGGTATGTTGCAAGTGTTGCGATGATTTTTGAATCGAATCATATTGTGCTACAACTTTTGGGCTGTTTGTCAGCTGGTTTAGCCACATCGGCTTTGTTTATTTGGGGGCATGATGCGGCTCATGGTGCTTTGTTTAAGAACCAGTATGTTGCCGAGCTTTTGGGTACCATAACCATGTTACCTTCATTCAATATTTATCGTTTGTGGCGTCATGGGCATAACCGCATTCATCATGGGTTTACGTCTTTAACAACCATGGATTGGATATGGAGGCCTTGGTCACCTAAGGAATACTTTTCTAAATCTGCTTTTCGACGATGGGTTTATCGGTGTGAAAGGGCGTTGTTGACTTGTGCAGTGCACTATTTTTTAAGAGTTTGGTGGGAGAAGATGATTAGGTTTAAGATGCCAAAAAAGAGAGTGGAATTTATCTTAACTAAAAGTATTATGTTGACATTTATTGTTGTTTACACGGGGTTGTCATATTACTTTACTAGAAGTCTTTGGGTGACGTTGTGCGTGGTTGTTTTTCCTTTTATTATTTTTAATTACATGATAGCTTTCTTTGTTTATCTTCATCATACACACCCGAGCATTCCTTTTTTTGATAAACGTGAACAGTGGAGTTTTGGGTTAGGAGGTATTCATTGCAGTACCATCATTCGCACATCAAGGCTTTGGGAGTTTATGACGCATAATATTTTGATTCATACCCCTCACCATGTGGATTTTAGAGTTCCTTTTTATCGTTTAAAAAGGGCTTATAAGGACCTTAAAGAACATTATGGCGATTGCATTACTGAATACAAGTTTTCTTGGGTTAAGGTTATTAGGATATTTAGACAATGTAAGTTATATGATTATGAGTCAAAAATGTGGTGTGACTTTAAGGGTGTTCCCATTCAGTTAAATTAAATGTTTTTAATGATTTAAAACAACAATTATTCCAAATCTTTACTATACTTGTTTTAGAGTACGTAAATATAAGATTAGGTATAGTTATGTTTGAGAAACTATTATATTTTTTGGCAGAAGCCGGCGAGATGGTAGCAGCCAGCTTGGGTGCTGTTGAGAAGTATCTTCATGCTACGAGTCATGCTATGGTAAATGTAGCTCATCGATTAGGGGGAGCTCATGTGCTGCTTCACTCCTCTATTTTTCTTTATCACGGAATTAGTGGCCTGTATCGTATATTATTCAAAGGGAAAACTAAAAGTTTACGTTCCAAAATAGCTAAGACAATGATGTTTTTGTGCATATCAGGCTGTGCTTTAGCGGCAAGTATTGTTGTAGTAACTGTAGGAATGATGCCTGCTATGGGGTTGTTGATAGCTTCTTCTTCCGTATATGGGGCTTTAATGGGGTATCGATATAATAGAACGGCAACAAAGATAGCTCGTTTACAAGAATTATCTGCAGCGATCAAAGGTGGTGGAAAATTAACAGAAGATCAGAAAACAACATTCGAAAAATTGATGAAAAAGTCAGAGGTTAAGGGGTTATTAGACGCCGAGGGGAAAGAAGGTGATTCACCTATTGCCGGCCGTATCAAGCATTTAGAAAAGAAAAAGGAAGAAAGGCGATCAAAGTTTACTATTTCTATTGTTAATTTCACTTTTACAGTTGCTTTAGTGGTGTTGGTTGCTGTTAACCCTATTTTGGCTTTTGCACTGGCAGGAGTCTTAGTTGTTGTAACAGGTTTTAATATTTATAAAGAATCCAAAGAGGTACATGAAACTCTATTAAGTAAAAGTCTTGATGTGAAGGAATCTCTTTTAGACGAGAAACAGCCTCTTTTATCTGATGTAGTTCAGGGTATTGAAAGGAAAGATGTTGAGGCAGACAAAGAAACGGTGAATGAAGAGGTCAAAGCAGAGGCTAAGACAGAGTCAGAGACAGTTCAGTCGGAGTTGAAAGAGGCTGCGGAAGACAAGGATGATAGGAAAGAAACAGTGAATGAAGAGGTCAAAGCAGAGGCTAAGGAAGGGCCAGAGATAGTTCAGTCGGAGTTGAAAGAGGCTGCAGCAGAGACTAAGAAAGAATCAGAAACGGTGAAGGAAGAATCTATGCCTAATAATGTAGAAAAGCTCCCTCATTTGACAATGCATAGGATGGAGGAGAATGAAAAAAACAGCCATGATTTTCCTCCATATAAAGAAGAAGTTAAAAAAGCAGAAAACACTCATGAGAAAAGCAGTGTTGTTCAAAAAGATTTGAAAAGTCTTCAAGAATATCAATCTAAGCAACCTAAAGAGGTGAAAGAAGATGGCGAGCAAGAAAAAGAACGCCCCTAGGACTATGTTTGAGTTAAGAAGTAGTTTGAATTTATCTGCTCAATCTAAATTATTACTAAATGATGATAAAATAGCTAAACAAATAGCAGATTTAGAGGAGCAACACAAGAAAGAAGGAGACCTAAGGGTGGCTCAAAAAATGAAAGACACTTTGAAGGTTCTTGTTAAAATGAGGCAAGGCAAGGGTCTCAAAAAAATTGTAACTCATAAGGTGGGTGAGAAGGTTGAAAAAGAATTGACGAAAATACAGACCTATCGAAAGCAATTAGAAAACATGGACCATATTGATGAGGTTACTAGTCAAGTCCGTAATGTATCCAAGATATATTTGGTATTATCAGATGTTTTTCAGGAAGTTGAAGCTAATCTTCAGGCATTAAAAAGAAAAGAGGAGGCGGGTTCTAAGCCTTCGAAGAATATCGATGCATTGATCGCTAGAAATTTAGGAAAAATATCTGATGCATTCAAGAAGCAAGTAGACGAGAAGAAATTTACAGTAAACAATGAAGTTAAAAGGCTAATATCAACACTTAAGAATTATGGGGTTGATAGTAAAGCTATTAAACAATTGGCCTCTTCTCTTAATCAACGCATACTGAAGCATTTTAATTATTTCAAAACCGATGCAAACAGCATCCTACAGATATTATCAGAGGATGATAGGGCTCTAGAGTTTAGGGTGGATGCTTTCCATAAGGGTCTTATCAAAGCCCTGTGTGAAAAAACATTGCCGCAAGCAGTTCAATTAGAAGTAGTGAAAAGTTATAAGAAAAATAAGGCGTCTTCAGAAAAGTCGATTCAAAAAATGATCAATCAATTAATCAATCAACTGCCGCCCACTTTTTTACCTGAAACCTTAGATAAAAAAGTTATCCAGAATTCAGTAAAAGAACTTATTAAACTGGCGGGTTCTGATCATCAGGTTTCTACAAATAATAGGATTGTGGTAGGCATAAAGGACGATACACAAGATAAGCAAGATGGAGATGACAATAAAGATTTAGGTGGGTCACAAGAGAGTGGAGTAGACGCCAGTGCAAAGAAAAAGAAGAGCGGTTTACAGGATTTTTTCATTAATGTTATGTCTTCCGTTGCTGATATTTTATCGACAGTGATTACCCTTGGCCGTATGAGCAAATCGTTTATGAATAGTTTTGGGTTGTTTTTTGGAGCATCGATTGCACTATTGAGTTTTGCTGCCAGTGCTTATTATCAGGCGTTTCAATCTAAATCTACTTCCCGATCTAGGTTAATTAAATTGACGTTATCCTTGTCGGGTTTAGTTTTAGTGGTAGCAGGTTTGGTGACGTATGCCCTTCCTCTGGGGGGTGTTTTGTTGTCAGCAGCGACTGTCTTATTGTGTGTAAGAGCTTTGTATCGTGTTTATAATGCGAAGGGTAAATATAATGTTAATCTGAACGAATTTGAGAAATTAGGAGATGACTACAGTAAGGTGGCTAGTTTTTCAGAAGACTATATGGTCTCTCAAGGTTGGGGCAAAGAAAAGGTTGCTATGAAGTTAGAGCTTGATCGCAGGCAGGATAAGATAAAATCGCGGTTGGTGGAGGCCTGTCTAAAACTCACGGGATCTACGGTATCTGTGACAATTTTAGTTTTTTCCATGATAGGTCTGGGCCCTTTAGGTGTGATGGTGGCGTTGTCGGTGTGTGCTTTGTCTTCAGGGTTAATTGAAACTTATTATTCCCATAAAGCATTGCATTATGCCTCTTTTAGTTTCAAAGGATCTTTTTATAGGCCATCAGAGCAGGTAACCAAGATTTCAACTGAGGTGGAGCGTTTAAAAAACAAACCCATGAAGAATATAGATACGGATGTTTCTGGACCCGCTGTGAGTAAAAAAGTTAAAAAAAACAATATCTGGAAAAAATAATAAGGGAATAGTTGTTTTCAAAAATCATCACCATAAGACTTTAGGCTGTGTGTGCTTTTAGAGGGTCTTTCGTGATTATTCTATGATAGAATAGTTCCACGTTATTAATTTCTTATTGGACAATTGCTGTAAATACCTTATGATGAGAACCATTCAATAATGGGATGAAACAAGAGAGCTATGAAAATTGCACCTGAAATTCAAAAGTTCATGAAAGGTATTCAAGAACGTAATCCTCATCAACCGGAATTTAATCAAGCTGTTTTAGAAACAGCTGAGCACCTTATTCCTTTTGCTAGAGAAAATAAATTATATGAAAAATCTGGCATTTTAGAGCGATTAACTGAGCCTGATCGTATTATCTCGTTTCGAGTGACATGGGAGGATGATCAGGGAGTGATTCATAACAATCGTGGATTTCGAGTGCAACATTGTAATGCGATTGGCCCTTATAAAGGAGGGTTGAGGTTTCACCCCAGTGTGAATGAGAGTATTCTTAAGTTTTTGGCCTATGAACAAACGTTTAAAAACAGTTTGACAGGGCTGCCGTTAGGGGGTGGAAAAGGAGGCGCTGATTTTGATCCAAAAGGAAAATCTGATCGTGAAATCAGACACTTTTGTCAAGCATTTATGACGGAGCTTCAACATCATATTGGCCCGACTATCGATATTCCTGCAGGTGATATTGGGGTAGGATCTAGAGAAGTTAGTTATTTGTTTGGGGAGTACAAACGGATTAATCGTCGATTTGAAGGGGTGATTACAGGAAAAGGCTTAAGCTATGGTGGCAGTCGAATTCGTACTGAAGCAACAGGGTATGGAACTATTTATATGCTTAATCAGGCGCTGCAACAGAAAAAACAGTCCTTAAAAGGAAAAGTGTGTGCATTGTCAGGGTCTGGAAATGTTGCTCTTTTTGCAGCTGAAAAATTGATTGAGATGGGAGCGAAAGTAGTCACTTTATCGGACTCTTCTGGTTTTATTTATGATAAAAGTGGCTTGACCTTAGAAAAATTACATCACCTTAAAGTGATTAAGTTAAGAGATAGAAAGCGTATTGATGCTTATTGTGAGTTATTTCCTTTGGCTAATTTTGTGGCGAAAGATCGACCATGGGCAATTCCTGTTGATTGTGCTTTACCTTGTGCAACTCAAAATGAGATTGATGCAAAGGATATGAAAAGGCTTCTTTCCAATGGGTGCATTGCTATTGCAGAGGGGGCTAATATGCCGTTAACTGTAGAAGCAAAAGCACTGATACCTCAAGACCGTGTGGTGTATTTGCCAGGGAAGGTTGCTAATGCAGGTGGAGTGGCTGTTTCTGGGCTTGAAATGGCACAGAATAGTTCGCATGCACATTGGTCTCGGTCTGAAGTGGATGCTGAGCTCAAGCGCATTATGCAGCACATTCATGAACAATGCCAACAATATGGGCAAGAAAAAGATTATATTAACTATGAAAAGGGTGGGAATATTGCTGGTTTTGTCAAAGTTGCTGATGCAATTTTAGCGTTAGGCGTTTAATGATCTACTGCTCTATTTGTTTTAGGGGTATGAGTATAGAATCCCTAGAAAAATAATCAACCCTACCCAGGGGTTGATCAAAAATGCTTCAAGAGATTTGTTGGGGTCTAAGTTCCAAATAAGTTTAATTTGTAGTGCAAAGAGCAAGGCAACAATGAAGAGGCTTAGGAAAAAATAATGGCTCCACCCTTGCATGTATCCAAAGCCAATAAATATTATTAAGCAAAGAACCAGGCAAGCTGTGATACACGGTATAATTTTATTTTGAAGGGTTTTTGCGCTTGTATAAATGGGCAGTTTATCATCATCTGGGAGATCTGCGAGGGCATACATGCTATCGTAAGCAAAAATCCATAAAGCATTAATGACTGTTAATGTTAGGCAGGTTAGGCTAAAGGACTGGTTGTTGATGGTAAATGCGATCGGGATGCCTAAAGAAAATACAATAGATAAACTGAGTTGCGGGAGTGAAAAATATCTTTTAGCTAAAGGGTAAAGGGCCATGCCGATGAGGGCAAGGAAAGACCAATACCATGCAGTTAGAGGTAGATGAATCATTAATATAAAGGCAAAAAGCAGGCAAATAGTGGCTAGGATTAATGCTTCAAAAACCGAGATAGAGTGGTTGGCTAGGGGTCTAGAGGACGTTCTCCAAACAAGTCGGTCAATATCTGAATCGGCCATATCATTGAGAATACACCCTAAGGACCTTGTTACCATAGCGCCTAGAAAGAATATACAGCCCCAGTAGCCAAGGTGTCCTTGAGTTGCTATAGTGAGTGCCCACAAGCTTGGAAATAAAAGTAAAAGAATACCTCGTGGTTGATGCAGTCGCATGAGTTGACAGTATTGCTGTAGTCTATATATGATAATCTTCATGGTATTGATAGGTGGTTGTTCGTCGGGTTACACTGCAAACCATGAATAATGTTTCCATGTTTATTGGGGTTTTTGCTTCATGGGTTATGACACAGTACCTAGCCATTATCAATCAAGATAGGTCAATTATGATTATCTGTCAACACATTGGAGGTTTTAGTGAGCTTTAGGTTTTTGCATGATCTAGATTGGGTGAAACAATTATCGCTGTTAAATCCCAATGAGTTAGAAAGAAGTTGTTTGGAAAATAAAGAATTTACGACCCAGCTTGTTCAAAGATATTTTGGGCAGTTGCAATCAGTTGAAATATTGTTTAATGGAATAGGAAGGTTGCATAGGCATGAAGAAAGTGTAGTAGGCAGTCCTTTTTCAGGTATTAGAGAAGTCTGTTTGAGTGTGGCTGATAATCCATGGATGTTAGCAAGAACTGTTTGTACTGAGAACTGTTTGCTAGAGATTTCAGCTGAACCAGGACCTCTGGGTATCTATTTGGCTAATTGTGGGTACGGCCGTACGTCCATAGAATATGCTGTTGCAGAGAACTTTAGCTACCAGGGTGTTAGTTCAAAGGCTTACCTAAGAAGGAATAAGTGGAGTTTAGAACATGGCCCAGATATTATGGTGATGGAAATATTTTTAAGGTGTTTAGATTTCAATCCAGTTGATCCCCATTAGTAAAGTGCTTCAGGTTAACTGTGTTCTAGGAGAGAGCTGAGTTCAACAGGTGGTAAGCAAGTATTTTATGTTGAGAGTTCCAGCAAATGTTTTTCTTTTGCAAGGCTCTGTAAATAGTTTGAGGAGAGAGCCCCATTTTGTGGGCAAGAACGGGAATGCTGGTTTGTTCTTTAATGAGAAGCTTTTTGAGTATGGAGTGGGTGTTATCTAGTTTCATATTTTCTACACAATATTATCATTACATGTTAATCTTAGGTTGGAGGGTAGCAATATGTACTATAGTGCATCTAAGTGCCCATGGAATAAATAGTACATATCATACAAGTTTTGTAGTATATTTCCTACAATCTGGAGGTGTTTGTGTCTAATGGAAAGATAGCTGATGACGCTAGGGTTATTCAGGAGTGCCGGTCTAAGAGGCTGAAGATATTAAGAAAGATGAGTGAGATGTCTAGGCGGAGTTTTGCTGAAAAACATGGAATATCCCAAGGAACATTACAGAACTGGGAAACATCAAGGTTTGGTGGGCTCACGGAGAAAGGAGCTCGACGAATGTTAAAAGCTCTCCAAGGTGAAGGAATTTACTGTTCATTTGAGTGGCTGATGTACGGTTTTGGGGAACAGCCGAGGGTGCAAAACCATTCTGAGAATAAAGTTATTTCCAACCCATTAGATTACCCTGCTAACTTATCCATAGATGATGAGCTTCGGTATATGTCACAATTGCATTCTAACTCTATTTATATGATTATTGATGATAATTCAATGTCTCCTGAATATAATCGAGGGGATTACGTTTTTGGTATTAAATATACTGATTTTGAGATTTCTTCAGTGATTCGACAAGTTTGTATTGTGGAGTTGCTAGACGCAACTAAACTTTTGCGCTACATACGTCCCAGTTATAACCCAGGGCGTTATGATCTCATAGCGACTAACCCTATACAAGCCAAAAGCCCTATGGAATTAAACACAGAAATTGTGAGTGTCGCCCCTATTATATGGATTAGAGTGCCAGAGTCAGCTTGATTTAGCCTTTAATTTTATCTTCTTCAAAAAGAACATGTCTTTTTAATTTTCGATCATATTTTTTGAGCTTTAATTTTGACTCTCTGTTTCTTGGGTTAACGGTTGTTGTGTAATACTCTCCGGTACCTTCAGAAGAGTTCATCCGAATCAAGATTCTACCTTTTCCTTTTTTTGTTGCCATACGGTGCTCCTATGCTTCAAGTTCATTTTGTTTAATAAGGGACTCACGTGCTTTCTCTAAGCTGCCTTTTTTGTCAATGAGGCGAATAGCTTTGGTTGAGAGATTCATTTTAATATAACGACCCTGCGTCTCATCCCAAATACGTTTGCTTTGAATATTTGCTTTAAATACATGCTTGGTCCGGTTTTTAGCGTGAGAAACACGGTTACCTACTTGCCTTGATTTTTCAGGTAACAATTCACATTTTCTGCCCATAATTCTATCCAATCTTTGAAAAGTAAGCGATTTTAGCATGCTAAAATAAATTAATCAAGTGATATTCGAAGGGAAGCCATGCGGTGAGTAATCCCGCTATGCATCCACAAATATGACCTTCCCATGAAACGCCCTTTTCAGAAGGAAGAAGGTTGCTGATTAAACCACTAAAATAATAAAGACAGATAACGCCAAGTATAATACTTTGTGATCCAGGCATGGTATAGGCAGAGGCTAAAAAATAACCCCAATACCCCATGATGGTTGCGCTGGCGCCAACATGGATTCCGGGTCTTCCAATAAGCCATATTAGAGAGCCTGAGACTAGGATGATGCACAAAGAGGTATCCATAAAGATGAGGGGCCCCTGAGTCAGTAACATATTGATAAAAATAAACAGAGGAACAGCATTGAAGAAGAGGTGGTTCCAGCTTCCATGCAAGAAGGGGGCTAGAATAATCCCAGGTAAACCCAATAGGTGTCGAGGGTGAATGCCTAGAAAATTTAATCGATAACCCAGGGCAGCATTGACAATGTGAATGACAAAGAGCAACCCAATATAATCCAATGCGTAAGATGCGTTAAGTTTGGAGCTTTGAACAATAAAATCTAATTCATTGGAGAGACTTTGCATGCAATGTACCTTGGCAAGGACCTTGTTTAACTGTAAGATACTTTATCACATAGGAGTCAATATGACAAAATCCACGGTGTTTAGTGCTATTCAGCCTTCTGGAGAGTTGGGGTTAGGTCATTATTTAGGAGCGATACAGCACTGGGTGGCATTGCAAGGCCAGCACCAATGTTGGTTTGCCGTGGCTGACTTGCATGCTATTACGGTTCCTCAGAAGCCGTCTGAACTTAGACAAAGATCATTAGACATGGTGGCGTATTACTTAGCCTGTGGGGTTGATCCAGAGGTATCGACTATCTTTATTCAGTCACATGTTAGAGAACACTCTCAGTTATCTTGGTTGTTAAGTACATTGGCTACGATGGGTGAATTAAATCGAATGACTCAATATAAGGATAAGAGTCAAAATGAGAATAAGTCTATTCAATTAGGGCTGTTTGCATACCCAGTATTAATGGCTGCGGATGTATTGTTATATCAAACAAACTTTGTGCCTGTAGGGGAAGATCAAAAGCAACATTTGGAATTAACGCGAGATTTAGCCATGCGATTTAATAAGCAGTTTGGGGATGTTTTTACTGTCCCAGAACCGATTATTAATAAGCTTGGAGCTAGACTTATGAGTTTACAAGACCCAACTAAAAAAATGTCTAAATCAGATGTGAACGTAAATAATTATATAGCCTTTAGTGACCCGGTGGATAAATTAGTTAAAAAAATTAAACGAGCTGTCACGGATTCAGAGGCCACGATCCAATACGATGTGAATAGACCAGGCATTAGTAATCTTTTGACACTCTTTAGCTGTTTGACAGGAGAGAGTATTTCTCAACTAGAACAGCGTTACCAAGGTGCCGGATACGGGGTTTTTAAGTCGGATTTAGCAGAAGTGGTGACGGAGTGTGTAGTCTCGATACAAAACAAGTTTAATGCGTTGCAATCAGATCCACAGTATCTGAGCTCTGTGTTGAAAAAGGGAAGTGAGAAAGCCAGTCTAAGAGCTGCTAAGACACTGGCTCATGCTTATCAATCAATGGGTATTATTTAATCAAGGAAGGACTTATGGCTAAGCATTATCTTTTTTATGATATTGAAACGACAGGGATTAATCCATGCTTTGATCAAATCGTGCAATTTGCTGCAATCAAAACAGATACTGAATTAAATGAAGTGGATCGATTTGAAATAGAGCTGAAGTTGATGAGAGATGTTGTTCCCTCTCCCTATGCCAGCTCTACGCATCAGTTAGCTTTGAATAAAGAGGGTTGCTCCGACTACGAGGCTATGGCGCGCATTCATGAATGGGTTAATGACTCATCGACCTGGAGTGGAGGCTACAATACATTAAAATTTGATGATGAGTTTTTACGGTTTGGGTTTTTTAGAAATTTTTTTGACCCTTACTCTCATCAATATGCCCAAGGCTGTGGGCGTTTTGATTTATTTCCCATGATGAATATCTATTATTTATTTCACAGGGATATTATAAAATGGCCATTCAAAGAAGAATCTCTAAGTTTAAAGTTAGAAGAACTCAATAAAGTTAATGGCTGGGTAAGCGGTCAGGCGCATCATGCGATGGTGGATGTTGAGGTTACAGTTGCTTTGGCAAAGGTTCTTAAAAGCCAAGAAAAAACATGGAAGTGGCTGATGGGAGGGTTTGATAAATCAATAGATTCTTTAGCTATAGAGCGTTTTGCTAATACAGGAGCAATGGATCATCATCAAAGGTTAGCTTTGTGGGTTGATCACCGATTTGGTGGGGATAGAAGTTTTATGATTCCTGTATTAATTTTGGGGAGACATTACCGTTATCGTAATCAGTTGATTGCTATTAAATTAGATGATCCAGCTATTTTTGGAAAAGAAATTGATCAAATGGATGCTTACATCATGAGGCGCAAACTGGGAGAACCGGGTTTTCTTCTCCCATGGACAGAACATTACCTTAGTGTATGCACAACAGAATATATGAAGCGTATTGAGACGGTGCCCAAGCTGATTACACAACATACTCAATGGCTAGGAGATCTTGGAGAGTGGTTTCGAGAAAAAACATATTCAACCATCGAAAATGTTGATTCAACTGCGAGTTTATACCAGGCTGGTTTTTGGGGCCCTAAAGAAAGGACGTGGTGTGAAGATTGGCATGCAGCTCCTCCTAAAGGAAAGGCAGGCTTGTTATCTAGTTTATCTGATGGGGTGTTTAAACAGTTAGCAATGAGGTTTTTATGGCGGCACTATCCAGAGGTGTTAACTCAAGAAGAGCAAGCATGTATGGAGAAATATTGGCAGCAACTGAGTGCGTCAGATAAAGAAAGCTTGCCTGTGGATTATCAAAACAGGTTAAGAATGACACCTGAAGAAGCTTTGAATGATATTGATGTTATGTTGAAACAACCTGACTTCTCTTCGAAGCAAAAAGAAGTTGTATTAGAATTGCGAACATATCTCATGGAACAATTTGAATTATCAACTTCATAAGATATAGGTGCTGATAATTTATTCATCGGTGGGAACGGATTCTTGAGTGAATTTATTGGGTTTGATGGATTATATTTAATGCCTAATTGACTTTCATTTTATTAGGTTATTATTCTTTGAAAATAAAAGATTTTTAAAAACAAGTGTAAAACAGTCACTTAGAAGGGAAGGTCTCTTGACAAAAGGCTTACACTGCTGTAAGATATGTATTACAAACAAATGAGAGATAAGTCGCATGACAGTAAAATACCAAAATATATTGCAAATTAATACTAATCTACATAAATTTTTAGGCGATATTGAGAATAAATTAGGTGCCAAATTTCGTAACCAAGTTAATAATTTGTTTGAACTTTGGATTCCAACCCTAGAAAAAGGAAATCTAAGCCCACATGCAATTAAAGGGATAACTCAACAATATAGCGCTTCCTTGCAAAAAACAATCGATAAACTGCCTGTTGGAAGAAGGTCTTCTGTAGACCCTGTTAAAATGTTTAGTTCATCAGTTAATAAATTGTCGGAAATATTACGGACGTTAAAACCCGTATTGATGTCCGATGAAATACAATCAGATGCTGCGTTAAAACCGGTTGGAAAACTTTTTATATTAGGACAATCGCTTGTTGAACAGTGTGATAGAACAGTTAAGATTTTAGGGGGTTCTCCTGGTGCTTTTCATCGATGGGGCTCGAATTTTAAAAGATCAACATCAGTATTCAGAAATTTATCTGCTTTAGCCCCTAAGAGTACTCATGAGAAGACGGGAGCTCATAACCAGAAAACGAAACTGACTGTTCGTGAAGTTTTAGAACAACAAAAAAAGGAGGCAATACGTAATGCAGAAGAAGCGAGAGAAAGGTTGCGGTTATCTCAAAAAGATGAACAACCCTTTCTTGGGCCAGAAGTTTATGTCGGTATAGATGGAAAATCATACTCACACCCTATAGATATTAAGCCTACATTTACCGCTATGAAGGCAGACGAGTTTTTTAAATATCAGTCTTATAGTTCTGAGGGTGAGGTTATTTATGATCGTTATCAAGATCTTAATGAATTGAGTGCAGAGCTGAGTGATGATATGGGGCAGAGGCAGAATGAAAATACAGAAGATCCAACTATTTTTAAGATGGAGTTACAATAAGCTTGATAGTGATTGTTGGATAAATTGCTGGTTTTAAATCTAAAATTTAGTTTTCTGTGTGTCTTGAGTGCGTTGATATCAACCATTATTGTTAACGTCGGAAGTAGGGGTGCTTTAGAGGTTGTTGTTTGATGTTTTATCAACTGTATACCAGGAATTTATCCAAGATTGACGCTTAAAAAAACATGAACATAACGGTTGTCTTGTCTTTGCTTTTTCCTAAAGATTATTTAGCGCTATCGGGTCATTAGTAAGAGTTTAAACAATTATTGAGGTTTAAAATACATCGCTATCTAAGTAGTGCACAAGATCATCGTCAGGATAAATTGTTTGGAAGTTTAGTTGAAGTTATTAATAGGCACCATAAGCCCCACTCATCTTATCAATAAAATCAAGAGGCGCTAATATTATATATACTCAATCTCTTTAATTTGATAGTCAATAATGCCGCCGGGCGTAGAGGCTTCAACAATCTCATCAAGGCCTTTACCTATGATAGATTTAGCGATAGGTGAGAGGTAGGATAGTTTGCCTTTAGTGAAATTAGATTCAGATTCCCCAACAATGGTAAATCGTAAGATTTTATTATTAGACATATCTTCTAGTGTGACTGTGGTACCAAAAACAACCTTACCATTTTTTGGCAGATTTTTAACGTCAATAACTTGAGCATTTTGTATTTGACCTTCTAAGTTAGCTATACGTGCCTCAAGTAAACCTTGCTCTTCTTTTGCGGCATGGTATTCGGCATTTTCTTTGAGGTCTCCGTGAGCACGAGCATCTGCAATAGCCTGGATAATTCTGGGGCTGTCTTTGTTTTTAAATTTTTCAAGGAGCTCTTTGATATCTTGAATGCCTTGTTTTGTCATGGGTACGCGTTGCATGGATAAACCTCAAATTGAAAGAATAATTATATTGATATAATGCTAATTTGTAAAGAGTTTGTGCCAATTTATTATAAAGTGTGGTAAACTATTAGGTAGTCAGGGTTAATTTTTTAGAAAAGGGAGTGAATATGGGAGCTGAAATCAAAAATGTTGAGGGTATTGTTAGTTTTATTGAAGGAAAACCGGTTACTGATTTACAAGCAACATTGAAGATTATTATGGATGACAACCAGTGCGTTTATGTGGATGGTTATAGTGGTAAAGTGTCACAAGAAGATAAAGAAGCAGATTGTACATTAATTTTGTCCCTCCAGGATATGAGTGAAATACTTTCGGGGGCATTAAATCCTACCGCAGCCTTTATGCAGGGTAAGCTGAAAATTGAAGGAGATATGGGTATAGCCATGCGTTTACAATCATTTTTTGGTTAATTCAAACACACAATGATAGGTCAATATCTGCTCGATGTTAGACTGCAGGTGTCTTAAGGTCATTAATGACTACTCTACTTTTTCATTCTCTACCTTTTTTGTGTGTGGAGAATGATGTTCATGTTTTTGAACTGAAGAATCTAAATGAGACAGCTCATCCCATATTTCATCTATATCAGTCCACATTTCGTCACTATCAGCCCATAGTTCTTCTACGTGGTCATTAAGCATAGCTTTTGTGCTAAATCTATACTCACAATAACCAATAATTCCCAGAGCCAGCAAGGCAGCTCCAGTAATGGTAGATATTAATTGTTTATTCATTACTTTCTCCTAGTTGAATACCTTAATAGTTATAGTACACATCTTAAGTTTTTTGGGGGTTTTCTTTACTTTTAAAGAAACCCTATGGATGAATTAATAGTTAGAATCACAGTTAATAGATTATCCCGGTATTGAGGAAAGATCCTATTCTTCCATAATAGCTAGAATAATTTATGGAGTTAATATGAAATCATGGGGAGGGTTAGTCATGGTGGCATTGGTTGCATCTAATATTCAGGCGGGCTGTCATAACCATAATGGTGGGTTGGTGTGTAGTCAAACGGAGCTTAAAAATATCCATTTACAGGGCTATGTTTCGTTGATGAATGTTGCAGTGGGAGGTGAAACTATCATAGAGGGGATGTTGCAGGCAAAAAAGTCTAAATTTTCAGGGAACATAAAAGTTAAGGGAAGTATTCATATGAAGGGTAGTCGTGTTTTGGGTAAAACCTTCATTATGGGGGCGTTAGATGTCGAAAATAGTCGTTTAAAAGATATTGAAATAACGGCAAAACAAGCCGTTTTTAGTCAAAGTCAAGCCGGTACTGTGAGGGTTAAGCGCACACCCAATGACACACAACGAATTTATTTGCAGGGAGGAACTTTGATTAGTGGGAATATTGTATTTGAATCGGGTAATGGTGAAGTTGTTAAGTCAGATCAAGCTAGGGTATTGGGGCAGATTATTGGCGGGCATGTAGTCAAATAGGAGGGTATTGATGAAGAAAAAGAGTTTACAAATAGGTTTTGAAACACTGATAAGGCCTAAGGAAATTTCTAAAACGGATAGCAAAGACGGAAAAGACGGTAAAGAGGGAAAGGATGATGGGTGTAGTAGTTATTGGTTAAATTGTCACATGAAGCGTTTAACCCTGAAATGATTGCAGTTATAGGTTTGGGCAGTGATTCGGTATTGGCTTATTTTGCAGAGTATTTGTTACAGCAAAATCAGGACTGTGTGTTTTTAAATCAAAACGAGTTGGGTTCCAATCTGAGAATTAATAGCCAAGGTTTTACACTTCAAAGTAAAGTTTTTAAGTGGAGTGATATCAGTGTTGTTTATTCAAGAATACACGGGGTAGTTGATGATGAGCTATCGTTTGAGTCGCTAATTGATTTAGGGTTTTTACATGCGTGGTTAGATCACCTTTGTCCCAAGGTTATTAATAAACCACGTTTGACTTTGAGCAATGATGCGAAGTGGTATCAACTGGAGTGCTTGGATTTAAAGCTATTGAAAAAACCAATCTCTTACATGGGGGCGAACACTTACCACCCTTGCAACAATCAATGGGTTTATAAATCAGCCAGTTCTGTCAGGTCAAAGGTCTCTAACGTGAAAAAAAGAGGTGAATGGGTTAGCGAACCGGTATTATTTCAAGAGCATTTAAAAGGTGATAATGTGCGTGTGCATGTGGTAGGTGATAAGCTGCATGCCATGCGAATTTATTCTTCAGCCATTGATTATCGTTATTGTGATCAACGATCCATGAGTCCAACGCAATTACCCAAGCAGATTCAAGAAGAGTGTTTTAAGGTAGCCAAGCAGTTAGAGTTGATTTTTTGTGGCATAGATCTTGTGGATACTGAAACGGGTTGGTATCTACTAGAAGTTAACCCTCAACCAGGGTATCCCTTTTTCGACGAGCCTAAGCATTCGATTTCCCAATTACTGTATAAGGTTTTAATATGAGATTATTAATTATTATTGGGCACAATCAAGAATGGGCAAAATGGCTAGAGAGGTCTTTATGCCGGATGAAAGTTGTTTATATTCCCTGGAAAATGTTGATGACTGCAAAAATTGATGTTCTCGAGTCATTAATGACGATAGGTTTGAAGAAAGAATGCCTGGAAATAAACCAAGATACTGTTTTTTATTTTTCAGACCGACAAGGACTTTATCAGTGCTATCAATTCAATAAGGATAGATATTATCAACAAGCAGCATGGCAGGCTCTTATTTATTTTATCGGACAACAGTACCCCACCATCAACCCAATTAATCCCAATAACAGTGCATTCAGTGATGCCTTTTATATTTCACAATGGTCAGTGGCATCTAATTGGCAAGGATCAGTTCCTTCATGGAGCTATCAAGATAAGCAGCCAAAGGGGTATCAGTCATTTTCTCCGGGGGTCTATCAAAGGGAAAATAGTAAGTTATCGATTGAGCCAATTGCTAACTTAATTCATTATGATGTGATTGATACTGAGCTATTTCGGCACACAAATAAAAATCAGATAGATTGCTCGGATGAGACTGTCTTGGATTTAGCGCAAAAGTTGATGTTATATTATGGGTGGCAGGTCGGTTGTATTACGATAGGACTGACCCAAAAAAATCGTTGGGTCCTATTGTCAGTGTTTCCTGAATTAAAAGAAAATAAACAATTAAAGATGAAGGCCAAAGCGTTCAACCGATCGTTAACCTTCATACAAAAGAGATTATATATTTCACCTGAGTATAGACCTAAACTTACTGGGTAGTTTTTTATGCAAAGAGTTGCTTTTTCGTGTTATTTTTTGAGTGTTGTGCTATATGCTTAATCAAAGGAGATAGGTTATGGGTAAAGAAACACAAGACCATAAAGATTTACAAGATGCTTTGGGGGGAATTCAGATAGCCATTCTAAAGATCCCAGAGAAATATTTTCGCTTGAGCGAGAGTCGTAATTTGTCAATTACCGTAGGCACAGAGAAGGTTACAGTTCCTGCAGGATCAATTAATAAGTTAGTGGTTGATTCTTATAAAAGTTTTGTTAGGGGTTTACAAAAAGATAACAAAAACAAAAGAGCGCCTACATCTTTGAAAACTCTTGTAAATGATCCCAGGGTGGAAGGGCTTAAAGGGTATTATCGTGAAAAGTTTTTTTCACAACCACGTGTTGATCAAATTGAAGAAATCCAAAATATGTTTGAAACTATAGCTAATTCAAAGGATAAACGGCTTACATCTGAAATAAAAAGTTCGGCAAGAAAACTTGCCGAAGTCATCAAGTGGAGGCGAGGATCCAAAGATGAGTTAGCCTTAGCATCGGAGCTGAAGGATCTTGGTAAGGAACATGATTTTGTACAATCAAAGAAAACTGATGATTATTATTACAAGCCTGTAGAAGTGGCAAGAGTTCAAGGTAACTTTGAAAAAGCTATTTCAGAATTACCTTTAGTCAAAAATAAATTTAAAAAAGATAGTGTTAAAAGTAAAGCTAATAGTAGTCTTGTTAAATCTCAATCAAGACCAGTAGCACGAAAACCAGTGAATCCACAACAACCAGTGAATCCACAACAAGTACCTAAAAGAGCCGGGTGACACCTACCAAATAAGGCTGTTGTTTATTTGGGATTAAATGCTAATTATTCCTTTTGTTTTCTTCAAAATGGTTATGTATAAATATTGTTTTTAGAGGGTTTATCTTTCCTGTCAAATTTTTCTATGCCGCTGTGTAATGGTCTTGGGTTTTTAAGTTGTTTTATTGTTATCTATATAATAAATTGTGAAATTTTCTTGTGTTAATGAGGTTTTTTTTAGGGGGCTAGGACCTGGATAAATAAAAATATAACTTTCTTTTTAATTCCAATATAATCAGCTATTTAGTCTTGTTTTTGGGTCGTAATGAATGTTGGGGGATGGGGTATTTTTTGGTCTACTCTGTTGATATTTATGTGTTTTTTGTTTTTGTTTTTACTGACTGGGTTGAAGGGCGGTAATTTGACAAGCAGCTTTATTATGTTGTTTAATATTGTGAAATTGGTATCAATTAAGTGAGAATATAATGTTAAAAATTAGCCGTTTTTCACAAGCCTATAATCTATTTTTCGACATGGTGTCATTTAGAACACTATCAGTGTTCTTGGCGGGCCTAACAGCCTTGGATCTAGCGACTATCGTGATGACAATGATTCCTCAATTATTGATGGGTTTACCTTCTTTCCTATATTTCCCAATAGGGTTTGTGTTTACAAGTCTAGCTGCTACTTGCTTGGTTCTATCAATGATTCCATTATTCTTTAACTACCTTGCTTTTTTTGAACAGCTCATTAAGCCAATTTTTTCCCCATTGAAGGGAGGTACTAATAAGGAAGGTAGTAAAAAAGGGCAATCAAATAGCGTGCATGCCTATGGAATTTCTTTTTTGATGTATGTAACACAGGGGCTATCCGTGCTTGCTATTTTGGGGGGTTATTTCATGGTAGCAACTCACGGGCTTATTTTTACGGCACTTACGATTTTAGTCGTTAATTTCCGATCGCTGCTAAAGGTGGGAATAGAAGATTTTGCCAATATGCTACCAAAGAATCGTTATGAGACCCTTTCTTTGAGTATTGTTGCAGGTGTTTTTGTACCCTTGATCATTATGCAAAGTGTTTTGGGTACCGCAATGATATCAATATTTGTGGGGATTGGTTTTGTAGCTACAGTGATAGGCTTCATGGCTGTTGTGCACAAAACAATGTCATGTGGGGTAGCAATATTAAACATCCTCCAAATCGAAACCCATGATATTCAATATGCGTTAGAGAAACACGTTTCATCAAGCGTTGAAAAAATTGCTGAAAAGGGAGTGAACGTTTTAAGTTATGTTAGGCACAAATGGAATATATTTTTTAATCAACGTCAATCGCATGAGGATAGAAAAGAACTAAATGTTACTGAACTAAAACTTGTACAAAATGTATTGGATAACTTAGGGGGCTTAGTATCTGTTGTTCCTTCAAAAACACTAGGTATTGATGATTTTATTGAGACAGTATTTGACAGGGATAATCAAGCTTGGGCGGCCAGATCTGATATTTTAGATAAGTTAATTTGTTGGACAGAAGCTGCTCCGTCAGAAAAACCATCTCTTAATAAAGCCTTTTATATTGATAAGGGTGTGATAAATTTTTTGAGCAACCATTTAGGTACAACAGAGGATAGGACTTTCAAAGTGTTAGATGCCTGCTTTTTGCTGGTTAAAAATAAAGGAAAGATAAACAATTTACTGCGTAAAGTGGTCTATGCAAGTGGATTAACTCAAGTGCTGGAAGAATTGTTAAATGAAGAAGAAAGCACCTGGGAGAACTCGCAGCATTTAACGAAAATTGTTCCGATTATCATCAGCACTTTAAAAGAAAAGCGCCCAGACTTTTTTGAAGTAAATAATCTACCTACCTTGAATCCTATTGTAAAAAAAGTCAATGAAGATGACGCCATTACCCCTCAAGAAGCTACTCAGTTCTTAACTGATCTACAGGAAAATTTAAATGCTGATAGCAGGTCTGTGCTGAGTGACATAAAAAAAATAGTAGGTAGAGGGCAACATACTGTGACTGAAGATATTGTTGAGGTTTTGGCAAAGCTTATAGGTACAGGTACTGAACGAGATGAACAAAAATATAGGGGTATAATTACTACGCTTTCTGCCTTCACTGGTAATGATACTAGGGAAGGGATAATAAAAGAATATAAAAAAATACAATGGCTCCCCCTTGATTTAGGTGAAAATAGGTCATTCTTGATCAATGGAGTTCAGGTGCCAACAGAAGTTGGAATTATTCTTTCTTATTTCTTGATAGATATCTATGTTTATGATTTTACTTTTTTTAGTGATATTTTGTTACAATTATTTTGTCTCTACACTATCACCTTGGGCCAGGAATCGAAAGTTATTGAAAGATTTCTTGAATATACGACATGGGGAGGAAAGGGGCTAATTCGAGCAGGAGTCGATTTTTTACAGAGAAGTGGCCATGTTTTATTGTCATTGAGGCAGCAAATTATGATAAGCTTTTTGCCTGCCTACATTGCATATCGGGCCTTTTATAATAGCCTATGGTTGATTTTTTACCCCATTTTTGGAGTATGTTTAAAATTTTCAGACTCTTTGGGTTCCAAGGTGGAGCCTATCATCAGCCATTCCTTCGATAGGATTGAGACTTTATATGATGAGGTTTGGAAGGGTTTGATGGAAGGAAATATGCAATATATAAATTATGTGGTTTGTTCTTTTGGAGTTATCACCCTTCTTTTGAGCAGTCTGTTGTTTGAGATTCATATACCAGAAGTTATGGGGCGAGTCTTTTTACCGACTCTGATCTTTATGGGCCTGTTTTATAATCAAGGCCTACGACCTACCGGTGCTAAGGAAATAATTATCAGTGGCAAGCATCTTGTTGATCAATATAACCATATTGAAAATGTTAACCCTGAATCCGCAACTCGTAATGCCAAATCTTTCATTCGGGGAATAAGGATGTTTTGTAATCCAGAGGATAAACAGTCTATTAAACCTTCTGATACAAGAAGAGAAATAGGTATGGGTTTTTGGCAGATACCTAATCAGTTGACAGATGATACAGATGGAAACAATGCATCACGTGAAGGTTTTGAAAGGTTAAGGCAAGAATGATGGCCTACACGTTTTTTAATCATCAAGGCTATCAAATTATTCAAGGGCTATAGCAGATGTCACAAAATACCGTTGCAAGATAAGCAACAAGGTATCCGTGACATCCAATAATAGCTTTAATTTTTATGAAGCTTCAAGGTTTGTTTTTCTTACTAGCATGGTTTTACGTTTGATGCCGCAGGTCCTTTTTGGCTTTGCGTGATTTCAAATTCAACACATTGTCCTTCATCGAGTGATCTGTGACCATCACCTTTTATTTCAGAATAGTGAACGAATACATCCTGCCCGTCTTCTACTTCAATAAAACCATAACCTTTTTGTGCATTAAACCATTTAACTGTACCTTTTTCTTCAGCGTAAGCAATATTGAACATTGAGGCGCAGATAAGTGTTGTAAATAATATTTTCTTCATGACTGTCTCCTATTTTACCTATAGCTTATGGCAGGTTTAGAAGAGTTTTTCCTATTTTTTTTAATTCATAATGTATTTTATCTCTACAGCGATTTATGATGGAATATAAACATCAATTCTAAATGTTTTTTTTGTTGAAGTTAGGCTGTGATTAGGTGTCAGGTTTCCTAAGTAAGGGGCTTTTGGGTGGCGTTTGACTAAGACTTTTTGTCGAGCATGCCTGAGTGCGGTGATGAGTAGGTGATCATAATCTTGATCTTGAACGAGAGACTGAAGCGTTTGTAAGTTTTTTTGTGATTTGCTAGAGGCTTTCTTTTCTTTAAACATGGGGTCAATAAGAGCAACATCGCAGGGGGTGTTTTGGAGTATTTCTTCAGATGCCCCATAGATAAATTTAATGGAGTCATTAGGGTTTCTTAATAAAGCATTTTCAACCAAGGCAGCTACCAAGGGGTTTGACTCAATGGCAATGATGTTGCTAGAGATTATGCAGCAAAGAGTGCTGTCTTTTAGGAAGCCGGCCGTCATATCAACAATGCTTGGGTTCCTAAGTTTCCCAAAGGCTTTGAGTAGCGTATGGTCTTTAGGGTGGTAGCGATGGAGTCGATAAGGTAGTTTGGTGAAATCAATACAATGCACTTCAGCGCCATGATGATAGCTCAATATGCGACCTTTGAGTGATAAATAAGGGCCTTCATTAGGAGGCGCTTTGGTCAGGATAAACCCAAATTTATCGTGAAGGGTTTGGGCATAGTCGGTGAATGATTCGACGACTAAGTAATGAAGTTTCATAGGTAATGATCCACAATCATGAGTAAGAATAAAATACCTAAGTAGTGAATCGAAAATGTAAACGTTTTCATGGGTATTTTAGGGTTAGTGCTGCGGAATAATTTAATCGACCAATAAAGAAAGCGTACGTTTAAGATATTGGCTCCAACCCAATATAATAGGCCACATAAATGCAGCAAATAGGGCAGTTGGACAACCAGGACAGTTAGAATGGTATATAAAAGTATGGATAACTTAGTAAAGTCAATGCCATGAGTGTTAGGAAGCATGGGGATTTTAGAACGACGATAGTCATCAACTCGATCAATCGCTAATGCCCAAAAATGTGGAGGTGTCCAAACAAAAATAATAAGAACCAGAACCCAGGCCAAAGGGTCTAAACTCCCCGTTACGCTTGTCCAGCCCAATAAAGGCGGGAGTGCGCCACTTAGGCCTCCTATGACAATATTTTGAGGGGTGCTGTATTTAAGAAAACCCGTATAGATAAAGGCATAACCAATCATGGTGGCCAGGGTTAGTGCAGCTGTTAAAGGGTTGATGCAGAAATAAAGCACAGCCATTGAGCACATAACAAGTAAGGCTATAAATTGTATGACATGATTGTCTTTGAGTTTGCCTAAAGCTAGGGGTCTGTTTTTAGTTCGATGCATGGTTTTATCGATGTTTTTTTCGATGAGGTGGTTGCATGCCCCACCAGCACAGGCGCAAAGGCCGATGCCTAACAGCCCTAGCAAAACAGTTTTCATGGGAGGGTGTGTTGGAGTCGATAAAATCATTCCAACATAACTACATAACAGCATTAAAAATACCACCCTAATTTTACAAAGGCCTAAAAATAGCTGCCAATGCGGCTTAGTTTGTAGCGGTGTTTGCATAACGGTTCTGGTGAATTAAAGAGAGCAAGCTAAGTAATAGCAGTAGACCGACAGTATTATGTAAGGTCGCGGACCAAAGAGGTAAGGAGCCAAGAATATTGGTGACTCCTAAGCTTATTTGTAGAAGTAATAATAACAGGGTTCTATAGATGGGCCATCGTTCTAAGGGCGTCTTAAGGTAGGCATAAATCATGGTGGATGAAATCGATAAGGTGATGACCACGGCCATGAACCGATGGGACATCTGAATAGCTGTTCTTGCTTGAGTGCTCAGTGTGCCTCCTTCATAATTGAGCCCTATGGGCAGGTTGAGAATATTAAATGCTTGGTGAAAGTCCATAGGCGGCCATAGAGTGCCTTTACAGAAAAGAAAATCAGCACAAATAAGTGCGGCATAGTTAGCGCTGGTCCACCCTCCTAAGAGCATCTGTAAGCTGGTTAATAAAAAAACCAACCATAACGCTCTTTGGAGTGGTGGGTGTTGCCCTTGCTTAGGCGGTTGTTGATCAAGGTAGTGCCACCATAGACAAGACACCAAGGTCATTCCCCCCATAAGGTGAGGCATAACGGCTAAGGGATGAAGCTTCCATGTAACAGTCCACATGCCTAAAGCAGCCTGAAGTATTATTAACCCAGGAATAAAAGTAAGTAATCTGGGCCATTGAGGTTGTTGATAGCGCCGTATCATAAGCGTGGCTACCAAGATCACTAATAACCCCGCAAGGTAGCGATGAATCATCTCTAACCAAGCTTTAGCAGGGGTTACAGGCAGGGCATTCGGAAAAGCCTGTTCAGCTAAGCTCACTGCGGCGGGTTGCTGAGGGACCATCATATGCCCATAGCAGCCCGGCCAATCAGGGCAGCCTAGCCCAGCATCGGATAAGCGGGTGTAGGCGCCGAGCATAACGACGGCAAGACCCAGTAGAACACTGCATAAAGCATGGGTGGAATAATGAAACTTCACAGTGATCTCGAGAAGGTTAGCAGTTTTTTTAAATCCTTGAGCATATCTCTAATCGGTTGAGATAGAGGGTAAGTTAAGGTTGGTCGTTGTAAGGGGTCTGCAATAATCCTTAAGGAGTGGGGAGGTAAAGATTGATGAACCTTAGATCTGGTGGGTAAATAGAGCCATTTAGCTGATAGAGAGGTGAGGGGGTGTTTTGCCAAGTAAATTAATTGAGTGTGGTGTTGGTTTTTACCTAAAATATCATAAAGCCATTCTAACTGCTGAAGGCTTTTTTGGCAGTCTTTGAGGCATTGGGTGGGCTGGTAGTGTATGAGTAACCACTTGTTTTTATCTGCTTTTTCGGGTGTTTTTGCAATTTCTTTTAAGTGTGTTGTTTGAGAAAGCAAACGACCTTTATGAGTGTGCTTTCCTCCGTATAGGGGGTGGTTAACTAAATACACCGCGATGATAATAGGGAGAATAAAAGTTGCCATAAGACTGACAACAATTAGGTTAGATTTTTTCATGTCAAATTAACTGATTTCACCTGCTTAGTACGATGAACTAAATGAAATGTTTTTGCAAGATTTATCTGAATTTTATGATAAAATATGAGGGTTGGTTGAGTGGGAATATGACCTGACTTAAGGGCCTTTTATGAGCTTCAATTCTTTGGTTCGGCTTTTAGGGAAAATAAGGGGTGTTTGAAGAGGTATCGAATGTATGCACCGAGAATCAATAAGGCAAAAATAAAATACTGCAAAGCATAGCCATAATTAATGCCTGGGTTAGGAAATTTAATATCCCATATGCGATGATAAGGGTTAGGTTGAGTGGTTAGCCAGATATAGTACGGCTCGGTTTTGAGGTTGAGGGCTTTTTCAATGGCATCAAGGTTGCCATTTTGAACGACGGGTAAGCTACGATTATCTAAAAATCTGGATGCATTGAGAATAAAGGTTTTTTGATAGGGTTGGTAGATGAGGCCTTGAATGGAGGTCTGATGGGTGGGTTGTATAGCCTGATGATTTTTAGAAACCCACCCACGATTAATCAATATAATTTTTGAAGTTTGTTGGGTTTTGAACGGAGTTATGACAGCATAACCGGGTTGGTGACGGTAAGTTTGGTTGTCAATCAGAAATGTTTGATGATTCAGGAATGTTCCTCGAGTGGTGATGGGAACATACTGGGGGTCTTTTTGTGAGTTAAGAGCAGCTTTGAGTGGTACGGGGGACAGTTGTTGGCGATGTTCCCATTGATGCTTGATGTGACTTCGTAAATTGCCACGAGACCATTGCCACAACCCTAATTTGATGAGAATGAAGGAAAGACACATGACCAATAGTAATCGTAATCCAGGGTGATGACGCCAAGGTGTTTTTTTCATCGACATATTGGCCTTAAGCTTTAAAGTTGTGCTAGTATACTATTATTGTTAGTAAAAGGTAAAGGTATGTGGGTTAAAGGGATTGTTGTCGTTCTGCTTATTTTAGTTATCTATAATTTATTTAGTTCACTGTATTATTTATTGGGTTCCGTTCGGAGCAATGATTTAAAAATTGTTAAGCATTTAACCTACCGAATTGCCTTTTCATTGCTGGCTTTTGTTATTATTTTAACAACTTATTCTGTCGGGTTAATACAGCCAAATTTAGTGCGTTTTTAAAGGGGAGAAAACATATGGGGTTGCAAGGAATTAGTTTTGGTTCATTGTTATTAATTGCATTGATTGTCTTAATGGTGTTTGGTACTAAGAGAGTCAGGTCACTAGGCGATGACCTTGGAGAGGTTATTAAAGGCCTAAGAGAGTCAGGTCACTAGGCGATGACCTTGGAGAGGTTATTAAAGGCCTAAGAAAGTCTTTAGATGGTCCAGATAAATGATTGGTTTTGGTGAATTGCTGGTCATAAGCATTGTTGCATTGCTGGTTATTCGTCCTGAAAAGATGCCTGAAGTTTTACGTGGGTTTATGGAGGCCAGGCGTGTAGTCACTCGTTTATACGCATCATTATTGTCAGAGGATAAGCCGGTTAAGGATAAAGAATGAGTCTTACCGTCAAATACTTAGTCGAAGCTCGCACATGTCTGTTAAAAATAGTTGCTGTGTATGTCTTTTTGTTTTTGGTTTGTTGGTGGCAAAGTGAAAGTTTAATTGCTTGGTGGGTGCCCTTTTATGGGGCCCAGGGTATGATTATTACGCAATTGCCTCAGGCAATTTTAGCGCCGATGAACCTCTCTGCATTTGTAGCCTTTTTATTGTCTGTTCCTTGGGTTTTGCTGCAAGTGTTTCAGTTTGTTGTTCCCGCATTATACCAAGACGAGCGCCAATGTGTTTTAGTCGGCGTTTGTTTAGGAACCTTTTTATTCTATTTAGGTGTTTTAATCAGTATTTATTGGGTCGTTCCATGGGTTTTTTATTCTTTAACATCATGGGCCCCTCAAGGCGTTCAGGTTTGGCCTGATATTCAACATACTTTATCCATGGTTACACAGCTACATCTTGTTTTTGGTTTTGTTTTTGAGACCCCGCTGCTGATGGGACTATTGGTTTATATGGGGTGGCTTTCTATGGAACAAATTACCAAGGTTCGTCCGTATACAATTATTGGATGCTTTACCTTGGGGATGTTATTAACACCCCCAGATGTTGTATCGCAGGTTTTAGTTGCTATCCCATTATGGTTGTTTATTGAAGCAGGTGCTTGGGTTGGTAATTATCTTAAGATAACCCAAAAAACACCCTGAGGGATTCAAGCCCTTCAGGCATGGTTTTTTCATCAAACGTGGCTTTGTTTGTTTGGTTAGTCCTATGCAAACCAAGCACATCCAAACTATGCACATCGATAGGCGAATGAGTACCTCTTTGGGTTTTCTTATCTTTAAAAAACTCTTCAGGAAGTGTATCCATGTTTTCCTGAAAAGTTTCTCTAATGCTTTGTATTGATTGATCAACGATACCCCTGATTTCCTCCTCTCTTTCGAGAATAAAAGGGGGCATCATTCCATGGGTTTTAGGTTGAATTTCAAGTAATTTATCAAATGGTTTTATATAATTATCCCAGTTTTGTTGCAAGTGGAGGTTTGTAATCTCCAATGTTCTGTCAACAACCTCCTGTTTAGTCGCTAGCAAGTATTTAGTATCAATATGTTGTCTAAAACCATTGACTACGGTGTCATTGAGATGGTTATTCAAGTCTTGTAGTTCTTCGGCTAGACTTGACATATTTTTTTTCTTTTGGTTGATTGCCTCTAAGGCACATTCTAACTGCTGTTGTAGTTTGTTAGCAGGATGAACTTCCTGTTTGCCTCTTTTTAATCGAATCTGCTCTACTAAGCGGAGATTAAACTCTGCTACATCTTTTTTCCACTCTAACTGATGAGATAGCAGTCGTAGATGTACGTCTAAATTAGCATGTTTTGTCGGCATTTGTTGTCCTGTGTTTTTTTTGATTATTGGGATAATATCATGATGTTTTTTGTTTTTCAACCATTTTTATCTATAATTAACTGATTATTTGCATTTTTATGTAAAATATTGCTATTGGTTTTAAATAATTGTTTTTTCTGCAGAAAGACAGATATGTGCTATAATACTATTATAGGTAGGAGGAGATGAAGTATGTTTGATAAAAAATTAAACCTGGCCCTGGTTGCTGTTGTTTTTAGTTTAAGCTCTAGTGTTTTAGCAGAGAAGGCTCAAGGAATAGTTACGTACAGTGGTGATAATATGATTTATATTTCGTCTGAAGGACGAACTTTCTACGTTGAGGGAGTCCAAGAAAGCGATAAATATGCAGTAGGAGATTGTGTTACTTTTGAACGCAATAGCGAATACTCAAATACAAACCGTTCGAAGGATTATGCAACCGCTGTTTCGAAATGTAAAAATTAATAAAAATAGCAGTGTAATCAAAGCCGTTTGTTATTAAAACAAGGTTAATCAACAACATGCGCTCTTAATATTGCTTTAAGGAAGATGGGGTAGGATGGTTATTATCAATTAAACATTATACAGGAGAATGATAATGCCATTATGGAATTCAGCTTTTAAATCTTATGTGGATGCTACGAAAAGTGTCGTTAATAGTTCTTTTGGCTCAAATTCGAGTAATAGTTCTGCACCAAACATTACAAAACCTTCTAGTTCATCAAGTAGTCAATCAACCCCTTGGAATTCAGCATTCAATGGTTATGTTGGATCTACTCAAGGAGCTATCAATACGATGTTAGGCAAAGAGGATAGCCAAAGGACAAAGAAGAGAAGCCCTTCGTCAAACAGTCAATCAACCCCTTGGAATTCAGCATTCAATGGTTATGTTGGATCTACTCAAGGAGCTATCAATACGATGTTAGGCAAAGAGGATAACCAAAGGACACGGAAGAAAAGCCCTTCAATGAACGTTTATCCTAGTTTTTCCATGGGTAATTCTTATCCGACACCTTCATCTTATAAAAGATCTCGTTCACCGAGCCCATCGATTAGTTCCAAGATTGCTGAAAATTCTAGTTTTACATTGAGTGATTTTTTAGATCTGTGCTTTAATTTTATCAAACAAGTTCTAAAAATAATTGGCTATGTGATTGCTGGATGGTTTGTGGGGTTCTTTGTGCTAGGCTTTTTAGCTGTTATTGAAACATTGCTAATTACTTTTTTAGCGGAATTAACCAATATCATATTAGCCGCCGCAGTGGTTCTTATTGCTTATCCTGTAGCACAGTACCTGGCTTACTTAGTGTTACCTACGAATACTTATCTAGAACTTCAATCAAAGTTAGAACCACTCAATGAATTTTATTCTATTAGAGTATTCCAGCCTTTAAAGAATTTATATCAGAAAATATTGTCGTATATCAACAGTGATCTGAAAGAGAAGGCCCGGATAGAAAGTCATCATAACCCAGTGGATTTAGCAGAAATTCCTACGGCTGTTCCGGTTGTAGAGGCCCCCCAAGATGCATTCTTTCAGAACACTAAAGCAAGTGCACCGCCCATGAATGTTGAGGCCTTAAATTTTTACTCAGAAAAACAAGCAATAAAAAAGGTTTGCGATCAGTTAGGTGGTGGAAAGCAGGAGTCTTTCTCTGATAATATTCAACCAAACGGTATAGGCGTAAGTGCTCCAGCATAACCTAAAGAGCAGCCTCGGATATCGGCTCTTTATCCAGTAAAATCAAGTGATGGATATTGACATCACTTGATTAATGCCTGGGTAAAAAGTCATCCATATTGAAGGTGCATTGTTAGATAATGGTGTTTAATTAATTCAGGGTATTATTAATGTTACCTTAATTTTGATGAGTTAGGATAGTTCTGAACAACCCAATGATTTAGGAGAATAATATGTTTTTTTGGAACAACGTTTTTCGTAAGATAACTGATGCATTAAGCAGAACAAGTAACTCAAAGCGGTTCTCCGATAATAGAAATGGTTGGGGTTCATGGAGTCGTTATTTTCCTAGAACCTTTTTTCATTTGAACTTGGATCTTACCCCCTTATTGTGGGGTTACGGTGGTAGATACTACCGACGATCCATCTTTCAAAGGAGCGATCGTTATATTGATAATGAAGGTGGTTTTTTTGAGCCAGTTTTTAATTTTATGTCCCAGGTTTTAAAAATAATTGGTTATGTGTTGGCAGCAGGGTTGTTGTTGCTCGTTACGGTAGGCTGTTTAGCGGCTCTTGAAACATTATTAATGGCAGTTATAGCAGAATTAGGTAATATCATGGCAGCTGCTGCGATGATACTGATTTCTTATCCTATTACACAATATGTGGCGTACTTGTTTTTGCCTCCTCAGACTTTCCAGGAACTTAAATCAAGTTTAGAACCCATAGATAATTTCTTGTTAACATGTCTTCAGCCTATCAAGAGCATTGGCCAGAACATTTGGTCGCTTGGGGCAAATTCTGTCAATCAGTTGAGACTAGCTGCTGCTGGGAGACCTCAAAGAGCAGCTGATGTTGCTGGTTCAGAACTAGGTGCCCGGTCACAGGCAGGTCTAATTCAAAGAGAATATGAACTTCCTGGTAATCATTACGAGCTTTGAGTTGGGGGAGGACCCGAATCACTGAGTAGGTAGTCATGGGTTGGGTGTTTTATTCGTTAAAATGAAGCAACAATACGTGTTATTTGGCCAGTTGAATGGGGTTGTAGTAACTGGAGGTTAGATTAAATTACTAATTCCTCTAATCGATAATGCGCTTTCAATATAATCCAAAGCTTCTCGATTAGCTCTTTTTGCTTCTGCAGAATTGACAAGCCCTGTATACGCCATGACCATTCAATATCGATCCTCGCAATCTCCTAAGATCCTCAGTGTTTATCAATACCAACTTTGATGACCTAGACTTTCATGCCTTGCATTATATGGCGGCTTGAATAGGGGTTGTTAAGATTATAGTGACAGGAGGTTGGCTTAATTTTACATGGTGCTGATTAACGTTGGGGTGAGTAACTGTTATTTTGAACCCTGACAAGGTTGTGTTTGATAGCTGAGGTTGAGCAAACCATTGAAACCATTGGAGCCAATCAATGTCTATCCCTATGGCGTCTTTGATCTTTTTTCTTGCTTGATGATCGTGGTAGGTTCCTTTCAGGGTTGCTAAGGTAAGTTGGTGGTCTTGTATGCGGATTTGTAATACTTTTTGATGAGGACCTTGATAAAGGGTTAGAAGGTTTGAAAAATTATTATGTTGCCATTCTAGAAAAAACTTACCTTTGAGTTCTTGTTGGTGGTAAATGGCAAGGGTGCCTTTCCGATAGAGCAAGGGTTGATCGATATCAATCAGGCCAGGTGCGCAACCATACAAGTTAAACACAAGGGTAAGTTGAATCATTAGGAAAGAAAATTTATGCCAGGTCTTTGTGAAGGGGTGGGTTCTGTTCATAAGCTTTATGGTACGTGAAGAAAACATTGAAGGCAAATATTCAAGTGAGGATTGAAAGTTAACGCTTGAGGTTCTAGATGAGCCTATAAGTTAGCAGGATGTTTTAGCTTTATAATTTGATTATTTTGGAATGATTGAGTAAAATCCAGCCATGAATATTGAAATGCTGCGCCTGGTTGGTTGCAGTCATCAAAACACAAGCATTGATCAGCGTGAACAACTTCTTCTGAATAAGGAGTTGCGCATGAGGTTAATAGAACAATGTTTACAAGGATGCTCTGGAAGAGATATTATCGTTATAGTGACCTGTAATCGTATAGATATTTTTTCTTATGGTTTTGAAAATCATGATATTATTGATTGTTGGTCTAGGTTGGTGGGTGTTGAATCGACTCGTATCATGAACTGCTGTTATCAAAAGCAAGGACAAGATGCTTTGAGTTACTGGGCTAGTGTTGCAGTCGGCATGGACTCTGCTATGGTGGGTGAGCCAGACATTCTTGGGCAGGTAAAAAAAGCGTGCCAAGAGTCACGAGACTTAGTGGGTAATAACTCTGTTTTATTTCGATTAAGCCAGTGGGTGATTAAAATTGCTAAGCAAGTTCGTATAGGCAGCGGTGTAGGCCAGCATGCTACTTCATTTGTATCCATGGCCCAGATGTTGGCAAAAAGATTATTTACAGATTGGAAAGAGGTGTCTATCTTACTGATTGGAAGTGGTGATGTGATAGAGTCTGCACTGGGGTTATGGTCTTCAGAGCATTCTAATATTATGGTTTGTAACCGATCGTTGGCTAAAGCCAATGAGATAGCTGCTCGTTATGGTGTCAAGGCAGTGGGGTTATCACACATTCCTGATTTATTAAAATCAGTGGACTGTGTTATTTCAGCCACTTCTTCGCCTTTGCCCTTGATTGGTAAAGGGATGATTGAAAAGGCAATAGAGCACCAATCTCGACCCATGCTATTGATTGATCTTGCCATGCCCAGAGATATTGAACCTGAAGCAAGCAGTATTGAAGAGGTTTATTTGTATCATTTAGATGATTTAAAACTATTGGCAAAGGAGGGAGAGTCTCGACGTAAACAGGGGCGTGATCTAGCGAAAAAACTCATTGCAATGGAAATTATTCAATTCCAAAAGCAGATGAATCTTTGGGGGCAGGCAGATTCAATTAGTCAATTCCGTTCACAGTTGAACGCCTTGGGAGAGCAAGAACAGTTAAGTCTTATTAAAAATTTAAGAGGTGAAGAAAATGTTTGGGCCAAGAAATCTTTAGAAGCCTATCACCGAAAGGTTATGCATCATGCTACAGTATTAATGAAAGAAGTGGTGTTAACGGGTGTGAAATGTAAGGGAATGGAGCCAGTTGCTACCATAGAAGAAAATTGTTTGGAAGAGGAATAATCGAATGAAAGAGACCTTAAAGAAAAAATTAGATCAATTACTTGAAAAATATCATGCACTCAATGATATGCTTGCAGGTGCTGATATTTATCAGGATACTAAGCAGCTTGAACGAGTTACTCGTGAACATAAGCAGTTAAGCCCCATTGTGAAACTATATACTCAATATTTAGAAGTGGCAGATCAAGGAGAAGAAGTTGAATCGATGATGAATAGTGGTGATGAAGAAATGAAGTTGTTAGCTCAAGATGAGTTTCAAGAACTTAAGAATAAGCGAAAAGATTTATTTGACCAGATTCAAATTGCTTTATTACCACAAGATCCGGATGATGAGAAGAATATTTATTTAGAAATTCGTGCAGGGACTGGGGGAGATGAGGCGGCTTTATTTGTGGGAGATTTATTTCGAATGTACCAAATGTTTGCTGAACATAAGGGGTGGCAAGTTAAGGTGGTTCAGCAAAGCCCTGCAGATCAAGGGGGGTATAAAGAGATTATTGTGGAGCTATCAGGGGACAGTGTCTACGGGCAGCTTAAGTTTGAATCAGGAGGCCATCGAGTTCAAAGGGTGCCTCAAACTGAATCACAAGGAAGGATTCATACCTCTGCTTGTACGGTGGCAGTGATGCCCAAGGTAGATGAAATTGAAGAAGTGGATATTAACCCTGCTGACTTGAAGGTTGATACATACCGTTCAAGTGGAGCAGGGGGGCAGCATGTTAATACCACTGACTCAGCGGTTAGGATTACTCATTTACCAACGGGAGTCGTGGTAGAATGTCAGGATGAGCGATCTCAGCATAAAAACAGAGCCAAGGCTATGGCTCTATTACAGTCAAGAATTTTGGCTAAAAAGAGAGAAGATCAACAAAAGAAGCAGGCTTCAACCAGAAGGTTGTTAGTAGGAAGTGGTGATCGATCGGAGCGTATCAGAACTTATAACTTTCCTCAAGGAAGAGTCACAGATCATCGTATCCACTTAACGCTGCATAAATTACCTGAAATTTTGACAGGTAATTTGGCCGAATTGATTGATTCCTTGTTAAGAGAAGATCAAGCGGATCAATTAGCATCTTTGGACCATTATCATGATGAACCTGATTAGAGAGTTAAAGCAAAGCTATGGATTGCAAGATCAAGAACAAGATGTTATCAACTGGGTGAAGGGGTGTTTAGGCTTGTCTTTGACCGATATTTGTACGTTGCCTAGAGAGGTTGTTTCTGAGGTTCAGTTGCAACGGCTGCAAGAGGGGTGTGACCAGCTTGGAAAAGGAGTGCCGCTGGCTTATTTGTTGGGTCATGGTGAGTGGAATGGTGAATTGTGGTTTTTGACGGAGGATGTTTTAATCCCTCGGCCAGAAACGAAGGTGTTGCTGGATGTTGCTTTAATGTTGGGCACATCAGATGCGACGGTGCTTGAATTGGGTACGGGAAGTGGCATATTGGCCGTTTCGATGGCAAGAGCAAAACCCCGCTGGGATATTACAGCTACGGATGCATCAAAGAGGGCTTTACAAGTGGCCAAAGAGAATGCCCGGGGGGTGTCGGTCAAGTGGGTATGTCATGATTGGGATCAGCTTTGGGCGTTTGAATGTGTGGATCAAGTTGTTGCCAATCCGCCTTATTTAAAGGGGGATGATCCTCACTTAGATAAGTTGATGTTTGAGCCCCATAAAGCACTGGTTTCGGGGCCCACTGGGTTAGAATGTTTTCAGCGCATAGCTGAACAAGCAGCCACGGTATTGAAGCCAGGAGGTCGCATTGTTTTTGAGCATGGTAATAGGCAGGCTCATGAGGTGGGGGATTTATTGCTGACGTTGGGTTTTAGTCAGATTAAGCAATATCAAGATGATTTGGGTTGGAGCAGAGTTACAGAAGGGAGTTGGGGTGTATGAGTAAAGTTTTGATTGGGGCGTTAAGTGCCCTGTTGCTGGTCACAGGTTGTGGGTATCGAGGGGCTTTAGTCTTGGAGGATGGCTCTCAGAAGATTGCGGGTCAATCTAGTTGATTAATAAATAAAAACACAAGTATAGGGTGTTTTTTTTCGTTGGGGCTATACCTTGACCTTTGAATAAGGTTATACTGTTATTAATTTCAGGGAGTTAATGGTGAACGCATTTAATCGCATTGGAGCGGTTTCTTTCTTGCTAGGTTCTTTATTCTTGACGGGCTGTAATGTTATGCCCAGTGATCAATATCAACTCAATGCATTGAATGAAGATAATGATTTTAAAGTTATTTATGAGCCGGAAAGGACCTTGGTTATTTTATCGTCAGATGAGATATTTTTACTCAACACCTCTAAATTTCGTGATGATCATCGTGAATTATTAGAGAAAATAGGAAAATTTGTTGCTCACCAATCAAAAGATTTAAAGATCATAATTAAGTCTTTTTCAGATACAGTTCCATCTCCTGGGAGTGCGAAGGACACTACTCAAGCACAAGCTGAAGCTATTGCAGCTTACTTGTGGTCAAAAGGGGTTGAGGCTTCTCGTTTGTCTTTTCAAGGGCAGGGGGCTAGTCACCCAGTATCATCTAATGTAACTCCAGAAGGGAGTGCACAAAATAGGCGTATTGAAATTTCCTTGGGGTAAGGTTATGTTGAAAATTAGAGTTTTATCATGTTTATTATTGGCTTCTGTTTTTTCAGAAGGTTGGGCATCAACGACTACAGACCTTGTGATTGAAGGAACTGCTAGGGTTAAAATCGGACATGAAAAAGCCGGTAAAAACATACCCTCATCTGTCTTGATGGAAAAGGAAGGTAATCGTTTGACAATCAAAGGGGACAACAGAGACCCCGATCGGTGGTACGATGTTACTTTGTCGGCTAAGCAACTTTCAGGGGTCAAGACAATTACCCTCAAAGATCAAGCTAGTTTAACGGCAAAAGGTTACTCCTTGAAACAAGCTGTTCTTAATACGAGCACCTCTGGGACAGTAGATTTGAATGGAGACCTAGATTTTAAAGCTATTAATCAATCAGGCTCAGGAAAAGTACGAATACATTGGTTAAAAGGAAAAGATGTCAGTATTGAGGTTAACTCAGGGCAATTAATCTTGGCTGGGAAAGTAGATACTGTTAGGTTGAAAGTTTATAAGATGGCAGATGTCAATGCTAGGCATTTAACAGCTAAAAGGATCTGGGTTTATTCTGAAGAAGAAGGTTTTGCAAAGGTGAACCCTTCTAAAAACTTTTTTGTTTTCTCTCACGGGGTTTCTGCTGTTGAAGCTTATACCAAACCTGAATTTCGTTCTATTTTATCTTATGATCGCTCCTCTGTTATTTATCCTAACCCCAAACCTCGAACCTATCAACTTAGAAATAGGAAGCTTAAACGTGAGTTAAGAGTTTAAGTGAATTATAGTACTATGATAAGCCAGCTTACGCTGGCTTTTTCATCTTTGAAAGGAAGTAAAAGTTTAAAAAAACTGGGTTATGTTTTTTTCTTATTTTGTTTGTTACCTATAGGGGAAGCCGGTTCTTATTGGGGTAAACCCTCTTCCAAACCGGAGATGGTTTCTCAACATCAAAAGACCTCTACAGTATTTAAAAAGAGCGCTGTTATGACAGCAGAAGTAAATTTTTGGAAGGCAGAACGTCGCAAAACCCCTTCTTTGAAAATGGTTACAGGTAAACCTTTGTGGAGGGCATATCATCAATACAATGGCTATGATGGGGAGCCTGATTTAGAAGAATTTAATGGGTTTGTGATTGATCATTACAATGATTTGCAGCAACAGTTGCCCAGTGCATCTGAGAACTTTATCATGTGTGAGACGATCCTTTCGGCAAGGTTGTTTTTTAATACCTATGGAAAACCCAGTAAGCCTGTTATGTCCTATGGGTGGGAACCTGAGGTTTCTTCGGAAAGTTTATTGTTTATTAAAGATAAAGCGTGGAAACTATTTCATTCTGCCAATCATCATGCTTGGAATGCAGGGGATTTTTCTGCGGCAATCGCTTATTTAAAGAAATCTTCTCAATGTTTGGTGAACCCAAAATTAAAATGCGAGCCTGAAGATGTAGAGTATGCAGTTCAATTTATTCCAACAACAGAAGAGATTTTTCATCAAGCTTTGAAACAAGGGCTTCCTCAAACCCCAGCATTTTGTTACGCACTCCCTCATGCGATACAGTCTAAGCAGCTATACCATCATCAGTTGCATCAAAATCCGCCACCTAATCCAGGTTAAGGCGCTCAGCCATCAGACTAATAGCTTGAGCTCTGTGACTTATGCGGCTTTTTTCCTCAGGGGTTATTTCGGCAGCTGAACACTTGTTTTCAGGGCTCCAGAAGATAGGGTCATAACCAAAACCATGCTCACCATAAGGTTGTTCGAGAATAAACCCATTCCAGGTTCCTTCGGTGATGATAGGGCTCGGATCCTGAGCATTTCTCATGAATACTAAAACGCATCGAAAGCGAGCTGTTCTTTGGTCTTTAGAAATACCTTGAAGTTGTGTCAGCATTTTATTGATGTTATTTTGATTGTTTTTTTCTTCACCGGCATACCGTGCAGAAAAGACACCTGGCTCTAGTCCTAAGGCATCTACTTCTAGACCTGAGTCATCTGCTATACAAGGGTGATTACAGTGCTTGGCACAGTGGCGGGCTTTAATAATTGCATTTTCGACATAAGTAAGGCCTGTTTCTGGCACATCACCAATGTTGAGTGTGGAGGCTGAAATTAGATTAATATTCTTAAATGCATTGTTAAATTCTTTAATTTTTCCGGGGTTGTGACTGGCGAGAATGATTTTCATGTGAATGGCCTAAAAAATCATTATGCAATATATAATGGCGTTATGCCAGTAAGGATTGAAGTCTAGTTGATAGCTGACTTATTCTATTCTAGGGGGAGGCATTCTCGTGATAGAAACCTTGTATGGACTCTATAGATCAAGCAGAAGTCAATGGACCCCATGGAGTATTTCAGGCTGTATGGGTGTGATATGTGTATAAAATCATGAGGCTGTGGGTTGATAATAATTAAAATTCTATAAATAATTCTATAAAAAAGTTAAAAAAATACCGTTTAAATAGTGATAGGGGATAAAAAATTAGATTTTTCCGACATTTGTTCATAATCTATCTATAATATATTGAAAATAATAATAAAAATAGGATTTTTGATGAAATCGTATAGCATGAAAATAATAATATTACTGATTTATATTTTTTCGTCTGTTGAGATTGTTAATGCCTCGACGCAGGAATTTAAACACACGGCTTTGTTAGAAGCTAACGTTGATAGAGAAGAAACTCATTTAGAAAATCTTTTAAGTCAAGCACGCAGTGGAAACCTGCTATCTCAATATGCTGTAGCAGGGCTGTATTTTAAACAGCATGATTATAACAATGCAGCTTATTGGTACAATCTGGCTGAAAATAATAAGGTAGCAGACGTTGTTTTGATCGATGCTAATTTTTATTATTATGCCTTCAAGCGAGCAGAAGTACCTTTTCTTGTGAATCAGCAAGGTTTTCCTACTCGAGTGATTTTTAGTTTTCTTAATGTTTTGAATGATATTGTTTTACATCATCCCAATGCCATGGTTATCGTGGTCACTGATTATTATTATCCTTCTTCTTCAAAAAAAGCTTATGAACAAGCGTTAAAAAACTTAGAAGGTATTGAGGATATTCAAGCAACAAGTAAACGAGAAACCTCCCGCCATAAACAATTTCCAGAATATAAAGCTAATCGTGTAACAACCCCAAAAGAGATTAAGATTTCCCAATATTTATTGAGTAAAATTATTCAGGCGTATGGTTACCCGATTATATTTGTGCCTCAAGTCGAAGCAGATGATGTCATTGCGACACTGACTAATCATGCAGTAGCTGATGACTATAAAGTTGTTATTGCTTCAATAGATAAAGACTTTACTCAATTGGTGAATGATGAAGTTACGATGTACGATCCAAAATTTGGTCCAAAAGATGCCAAGCGAGTCAAAACGATCTATGGAGCTTACCCTGATCAAATGGTCGATTATTTATCATTAATGGGAGATAAAGCAGATAATATTCCAGGTATTCCAGGCATTGAAAAAGAAGTGGTGGTCCAATGGTTAGAAAAATATCAAACCATGGATGTTTTATTAGAAAATACAGATTTCATTCAGGAAGATTATGCGCATGAGCTTATTCAGCATGCATCACAATTAGAGATGGCACGTACACTGATTACTCTGAATGAATCTATTGAGCTCAATGTCCCGTGGGAATACTTATCACAGGATAAAGAAAAAATAAAAAATATTATGGCAATATATCAACAGTTAGAGTTAAAAAAACATTTAACCTACTTGAAGAATAGACCTTATTTTCAAGCAGAAAATGAAGCCATGGTGCTAGCCCAGAATCGTTTAGGTTGGATGTACAAAAATGGAAAAGGTATAGATAAAAACAATGGATTAGCTGAGAAGTGGTATAAAAAATCAGCGAAAAGAGGAGACAGCGAGGCTCAATATTATTTGGGTCAGATATATTTAGAACAAAATGATCAAGAAAGGGGATATTTTTGGATAAAAAAAGCAGCTAAAAACGGTCACCAAGAAGCGAAAGAATTGTTAAAGTCAAAATGAATTGAGAGAAGTTTTATTGAGGGGGCTAGCCCTTCTGGGTGATTAATTAGGTTTAGGAGTGAATGTTTTGAAAGAAGAGTTGTCTGATATTTGATAGGCCAAAATCAGAAAAAACTTGAGCACTTAATGTGATGAAATATAAGGCTGTAGCCAAGAGTTCTCTGATTTATGGTTTGTTGTGCTATAAGTCTAATCTTTAATCGTCAAACCTATCATAAAGCTATGGGTCTTTAAGGAAGCCCCTGCTGCATCTCCAGAAAAATGAGAGCATTGATGTGCACCACACACATCTGTTTCACCTTTACCTTCAAAGTGATTCTCATATGAATACACGGCATAGGCATCCATTGATTTACTAATGTGCTTGTTTGCCTTAACGTCTAATGCTAAGAATGTGCTGCCTCCTTTTTCGGCAAGGTCTTCATTAAAGGTTATACCTCTTAGTACATGTATATCTTGATCATGAATATTTGTATTGATACCGTATTGAGGAGCAAAGTGAAATGAATAGTCTTCATAGTCAGTGCTGGCATCTATTCCTAGTGCAAACGTATCCCAGGTTTGTCCATAATTAATACCGACGCCATTTGCAAAGGATCCAGAGGCTCCTCTAAACCCTGCGCCACCAGAGCTATAAATGTAAGTTCCACCCACTGCGTCCCAGTCCATGCTTATTCTTTGAGCATTAAGGAGGCCTTTAAGGTCAAGGTTGTTTTTATGGAATAACTGATAAAATGCTTTGAATCCAACTTGATAGTAGTATTTTAATTCAGTGTTACTATGAGATTTATGAGTCCAGTTTTCGAAAGAATTAGTAACCCCATAACTTGTTGGATTAATCCAGTCATAATCATACAGTTCACCTTCGCCACTTGATGAAAAGGCACCCTTCAATTGAAACGTAAATTTTGGACCATATTTGAAATTTATGATTGAACTTAATAGGGGTGATTGTTGAGTGGTCCATTCAAGTTGGCTTAATAGAAAGCCATCATCATAGACCTTTTCAAGGGCTTCAAGATGAATAGATCCTAAGGAGACATCCATGGATGTTTGTACAAATTTATTTTGATTGGCGTACACTGCTGTTGAGTTCATCAAAAGAATAGATAGAAGGGGAACGATTGGGCTGTATTTATAAATGTTCATTTGTACTCCGTAACTTTATAGGTTTAAAATTTATATTAGCAATCTAGGATCTTAATATGGAGTATGAATTAAATAAACTCAAACAATAATTTTCAGAGATATCTTACAAGAAGGCAGGTTGAAATATAAAATAAATTTCATTTAATTCTCGAGTCAACGAACTTTTATATAACCATTAATGATATTGGTATTGGCTGCAATAAATAAGCGTTGTCAGCAAGTATTAGGCCTGTCATAGATCAGTGTTTATCGCCAGAAAGGAACGATAAAGGGACACTATCTGAACGCTTGTTGGACTGTCGTCTAAGAGGTAAAAATACTTACCTTGAGCCTCCCGGTATTTGTATGCAAAACCTGATCAAAAACAACGTGACCGTTTTGGCTTGTTTCCCCCCTTATGTAAAAAAGAATGCGATAACTTTTTAGACATTTCGAAGCACTGGGTCCTAGTATTCCTGATCGACTAAAGACTTATTAGTGACTGGTCAGTTATTCTCTAGATGGAAAATCGTTGGCCATGTTCTGTGGCAAGGAGTTTAAGTTTTTTTCCAATGAATGCTCTACCTTGTTGGTTGACCCAACTCATCGGCCCTCCTGTCCAGGGGAGGAAGCCCCAGCCAAAAATAGCACCGATATCTGCGTCACGATCATCTAAAATAATACCTTGTTTTTCACACTTTAGCACTTCAGCTATTTGCCTGTACATGAGTCGATCTTGAATGGATTCAAGCGATGGGGGAGATGAGTGTTCCCACTGCTTGAGTTCAGGCCACAAGGTTTTTCCTGTGGGCGTATAATCATAAAAGCCTTTCTGGTTCTTTCGTCCCAATCGCTGATATTTCTCAACCATGGTTGCAATGAGGGGGCCGCTGGGGTCATCTTCAAAGTCTTTTCCTAGGTCTTCTTGGGTTTGTTTTCGAATGAGGTAGGCTAATTCAATGGCGATCTCATCAATAAGGGCTAAGGGGCCTACCGGCATTCCTAGCATTTTAGCCCCATTTTCTATTAAGGGTGCTGGAATGCCTTCAGTAATCATTTGTAAACCTTCATTGATATAGCTTATGACGCACCGGGTGGTATAAAACCCACGGCCATCATTCACCACAATGGGTGTTTTATTAAGCTGTTTTAGAAAATCTAGGGCTTTGGCTAAGCTTCGGTCATCTGTTTTCTTACCCAGAATAACTTCAACAAGGTCCATTTTGTCTACGGGTGAGAAAAAATGAATGCCTATCATTTGGTTGGGTTGAGGTAAAGACTGTGCTAAACCTGATATCGGCAAAGTAGAAGTGTTGGACCCCATAATCGTATCATGATTGATATGCTGTAAAGCTTTCTCATAGGCTTGCTGTTTGATTTTACGGTTTTCAAAAACAGCCTCGATAACTAAATCACAGCCTTTAAGTAAGCTATAGTCGCTGGTTGCAGTAATGCGTTCCAAAGTTTTTGTAGCGCTATCGGAATGCATGCGACCTTGTTTAACTTGTTTTTGGAAGGCTTGACTAATATTTTCCAGGCCTTTTTTTGCAAGGTCTTCGGCTTGGTCAATTAAGATGACGTCAATGCCAGCTTTAGAAGCAACATGAGCAATGCCTTGACCCATAAAGCCAGAGCCTAATATGCCTAGTTTTGAAGTAGGAGAAAAAGGAATGTTTTTGGGCCGATGAATGCCTTTTTTTATTTGACTTCGTGTGGTAAAGAGTGACTTGACCATTGCCTGAGCTTCGGGTTTTAGAAAAGTTTGTGTGAAATATTGGGCTTCAATTTCCAGCGCTTGATCGAAGTCAACAAGCAAGCCTTCATAGATCGCAGCCATGGCTGCACGAGCACCAGGGTATCGTCCGAAGGTTTGTTGGCGGAGTATGCCATTGGCTCCGCCCCATATCATCAGGCCATTTTTAGAATAAGGAGGCCCTCCAGGGATGCGGAATTTAGGTAGATCCCAAGGCTGTTTGGCAGTCGGGTTGCCCATGATCCATTCGGAGGCTTTGTCAATCAGATCATCTTGTTCAGCTACTTGATGAACCAGGCCTTGTTTTAATGCTGCTTGTGGAGGTAACAGTGACCCTCTTAAAATCAGTTTTAATGCTCCTTCACTGCCAAGGTTTCGAACCAATCGGCAGGTGCCACCTAACCCGGGAAGAATGCCTAATTTGACTTCGGGCAAGCCTATTCTAGCGCTGGAGTTATTGGCCATGATGCGATGATGGCAGGCCAGAGCTAACTCAAACCCCCCTCCGAGGCAGCTTCCATTGATGGCAGCTACAATGGGGGTGTTGGATGTCTCTAGGGTGCGAAACAGTTGTTGAATAGTCATGATGGCATTAAATAGCTCTTTGTGTGGGTCAGGGCGAGTGATCACTTCTTGGATATAGTTAAGGTCGGCGCCAGCACTGAAGGTGGATTTAGTACTGGTTAAGATGATTCCTTTACAGGATTGTTTAAGGGCTTGTTCTAGTTTTGTTTTGAAATCACTCAGAGAGTCTTCATTTAAAACATTGGTGGATTGAGTGGGGTGATCCCACTCTAAAATGACAATGCCATTGTCCTTGGTTTTTAAGTTAATGTAGTCCATTACAATACCTCATATTCGTTCAATAATTGCGGCTGTTCCCATGCCCCCAGCAACACAAAGTGCGATGAGTGCTCTTTTTGCCTTGCGTCTTTTTAATTCATCGATAGCCATGCCAAAAATCATGGCTCCGGTAGCACCTAATGGGTGACCCATAGCGATGGCTCCACCGTTAACATTAAGGCGACTATCATCAATACCCATTTCTTTCATGAAATGAAGAATAACAGAAGAAAAGGCTTCGTTGATCTCCCATAAATCAATGTCATCCGCGGTTAGTTTTGCTTGAGCCAATGCTTTTTTAGCAACTTTCGCCGGAGCCGTTAACATGATGGTAGGGTCACTGCCTAGAGAAGTTAGCATGCGTATTCTTGCGCTAGGAGTTAGGCCGTGTTTTTTTCCAAATGATTCATTGCCCAATAACACGGCTGCAGATCCATCAACGATTGCTGAAGAATTACCGGGGTGATGAAAGTGTTGGATATTTTCAAGCTGAGGGTAACGTTGTACCGCCACTGAATTAAACCCGGCCAGTTGCCCCATCATAGTAAAGGATGGGTTGAGTTTGCTTAGGCTCTCAGTGGTACAGTCCTGACGAACATTTTCATCATAATCCAGAACTATTTCACCAATATGATTATGAATGGGGATAATGCTGTTTTTAAAATAGCCAGCTTGTTGTGCATGAGCAGCTCGCTGATGGCTTTGTGCGGCATAAGCATCCAGTTCTTCACGTTGATAGCCATCCAATGATGCAATTAAGTCTGCACTGATACCCTGGGGTATAATGGAAAGATCAAAGGCAATAGAGGGGTCTGCAATCATAGCGCCGCCATCCGCGCTCATGGGTACTCTAGACATAGACTCTATGCCGCCAGCAATGGCACACTGAATTTGTTGGCTATGAATTTTTGCAGAAGCAATACCAATGGCATCTAATCCAGAGGCACAGAAACGATTGATTTGCATGCCCGTGCAAGATTCGGGTAAGCCTGCTTTTAAAGCAGCCGCTCTTGCTATGTTAGCACCTTGCTCACCAACAGGCATAACACAACCAGCAATGACATCTTCAACCCATGGGGTTGCTTGAGTATTGCGCTGACAAAGGGCTGATAAAGTTTGTGTGAATAAATTGACTGAAGTAATGGGGTGTAAAGACCCTGATGACTTCCCTCGACCACGAGGACTCCTGACGGAGTCATACACATAACAATCCATAAAAACATTCCTTGTTTCCTACTTATTAATTATACGACATATTTTTTTAAAAAGCAATGTTATCCACTGTTAGGTATTTACTGATGGTGTTCTGTGTTATTTACTTGGGTTATGATGATTGGTTGTTTGGTAAAATTATTGTGTATCAATTATTTATTATTCTTGGTCGAGTTTTGAAGTTTTTGGTGGGCTTATCTTCTTTTTTTGCCGACAACTTGATGCTTTAGAAATACAATGCATGGGTGGTCAATGAAACAGAATATATTAAAGAATACATTAAATTTCCTAGAAGTTTTTTTCGATAACCATTAAACTAATTTCACATAAGTAAGGATTGGCTATGAAAAAATTAGGAATGTTTATTGTGGGTATGTTGTATGCGGGGCATAGTCTTTTAGCTCAGGCGGATAATAATACCCTACTAAGTCAAGCACAAAAAGGTGATCGAAATGCTCAGTATAGCGTAGCGCAAACTTATTTTGATCAAAAAAATTATCAACAAGCTCGTTTTTGGTATCAAAAAGCAGAGCAACAGAGAGTTGCTGATATTATCTTGTTGGATGGGTTGTATTTTCAGTACCAAGCCTATAATAAATATGAGGGTTTTACCAATAAAAATCACGAGCCATCTGGGGCTATTTATGGGGTGATAAAAATTATTGATAAACTTCGCACACAATTTCCAGATGCCTTATTGGTTGTTGCTTTGGATACGGCTTTTAAATCAGATGATTTTACGAGCTGGTCAAATTACTACACCCGGTCGGGTAAAAGTAGTCGACAACAAGATAATAAAAACTATAAATCAACACGCCAAGCTACCTCCACAAAATTATTTTATCAAACGCCATTTATTTGGGGGACCCTTCATGACCGAGGAATACCTATTATTCATCAGAAATATATAGAGGCTGATGATATTATTGCAACCTTATCTAGACAAGCTCAGGAGCACGGTTTTAAAGTGGTTATATGTTCCGGGGACAAAGATTTTAATCAATTGGTTACAGATAATGTTGCTATTTATAACCCTATCTTTGATCGATATAGCACCACCCAAGAGATTAAGCGGTTTTATGGGGTTTCTCCCAAACGGTTTTTAGACTATTTAACATTGATGGGTGATAAAGCTGATAATGTTCCTGGCATAACTGGGATCAATAAAAACATGGCTAAAGATTGGTTGCAGCAATATGGTTCATTGGATGGGATTATTAAAAACAAACACTTCTTAGAGGGAAAAGCAGGACAGTCTTTCCGAAAATCGGCCGATAAAATTAGACATTATCAATCCTTATTAAAACTGAATGATCATGTAAAGCTCGATACTCATTGGGGCCATGTGATGCAGCAAAGTAGTAAGCCTGAATTATTGCTAGCAACCTATCAGCGGTTTAATTTTAAATTGTTAAAAAAGGCGTATGAGGTATCAGCTGGTTTGAAGCAACCTTCATCCTTAGCAATGAAACAAGCTCAATACCATTTAGGCTGGATGCATGAGAAGGGCTTAGGGGGAGATAAAAATAATATGAAAGCTAAGCAGTGGTATGAAAAATCGGCTAGAAAAGGTAACAAAGAAGCCCAATTCTCTCTTGCAAGACTGTATGAAAAACAAGGGGAATTAAATGATGCTTATCATTGGTATCAGGCTGCATCCAAACAAGGTCATGCTAAGGCTCAGCAGTTTTTTTCTCAATTATTGATGATGAAAAATGATTATGTTAATGCTGAATACTGGGGCAGACAAGCCGCCAAACAAGACAATGTTGATGCGCAATATGCGTTGGCTAAGTTGTACCAAAAAAATGCCCTATACTGGTTCAATAAAGCCTCTATGAAGGGTCATGAGAAAGCTAAAAAAGTTTTGCAAGCTTTACCCATAGTCAGCGATTAATTGTAAAGCTAGATTAGGTCGCTTATTTTAGCGGCCATAATAAAATCATTATCAGTAAGCCCGTTAACAGCATGGGTCGAAAGGTTAACGGTGCAGCTGCCATAGCTTACTTCAAGGTCAGGGTGGTGATCCTCTTGATTCGCAACCCAAGCAACGGCATTAACAAAGCTCATGGTTTGGTAGAAGTTATTAAACTTAAATGTTCTTGTAAGCGTGCTAGTGTTTGTTTCTAATGACCATTTATCAAGGCTTTTTAAGTGTTCATGAATAGCTTTGTCGGTCATGGGAGAAACGCCCCCTTCACAAGGTTTGCAGTGCTTTTGTTTCCAGTCCATGAGTAGTTTCCTTTTTTATGAGTGACAGGTGTTGATAAATAATCGCTGAGGGGGGTATTTACTTGGGGACAAGCTTGCATGTAGGGGGTAATTATGATTTGATTGAGAAGTTCAGGAGGGTTATGTATGAAATGTGTATGCGTTACCGGAGCCAGTGGGTATATTGGTTCTTGGGTAGTTAAAATGTTATTAGAGGAGGGTTTAACGGTACATGGAACGGTTAGGTCGTTGGAGAACAATGAGAACAATGAACATTTATTTGCTATGCAACAGGCGTACCCCAAGCTAAAACTTTTTAAGGCGGATTTATTAGATTCTGAATCATTTTTACCTGCATTGGAGGGGTGTGATACTTTGTTTCATACAGCATCACCGGTTTTGATTGTTAAGGTAGCTAACCCAGAAGAACAATTGTTAAGGCCGGCCATTGAAGGAACCAAAGGGCTGCTATCTGCATTAAAAAAAGTCGATTGCGTTCGAAGGGTGGTGTTAACTTCAAGCATTGCTGCTGTTTCTAAGGGAGGGAATGGTCTGGGCTCTGGAAAAAACGGTGCTTACACTGAAGAAGATTGGAATGATAACCCAACACACCCGTACTATAAAAGTAAAACTTTAGCAGAAAGGGCAGCATGGGAGATTGCGCACAAGCAGGACCATTGGACGATGGTAGTCATTAACCCAGGTTTAGTGATAGGTCCCAGTTTATCGAAGCGATTGGGAATGAGTGTTCGAATCATTCGAGATATTTTGAAGGGTAAATACCCATTATTTGCTCCCAATTTATACTTTAATTGCGTTGATGTTAGAGACGTTGCTAAGGCGCATGTTTTGGCAGCAAAATCCGGCCAAGGGCGATACCTCGTAGTGAACGAGCCCATCAGTGTTCTTAGCATCGGTAAAATGTTGAAGAAAGGTTTCCCTAAGCGATGGTATTTACCGGTATGGAAATTACCCAATTTTGTTGTGCGTTGTGTGGCTCCGCTGGTTGGGATTAAGCAAGAGATTCTTCGTCGTAACTTAGGTCAGTCTGTAGCGTACGACCATCAGAAGTCATTACAGTTAGGCCTTCAATATCGCAGTTTGCAAGAAACTATTTTAGAGCATGCTAAGCAACTGGAAGAAGATCACCTCGTTTAAGCCATAAGAGGAAATAGCGTGAATCATGAGAAAGATTGGTTAGCGTGGTTGTGTTGCAACCATAGTAAAAGTCAAGGAAAGCAGATTGTTATTCCTAAACAATGGCATAAGTTTGCAGAGAGTTACGGTTTGAGCGTTCAATGGGGGGCTAACATGATGTGGGAAGTTCCTACAGATAAATTGCAATCTCAACTCATTCAAAAGTATGTGAAATACCCTTGTGATATTCATGTTGTACAGAGTATCAATTCTACGCATGATCATTGTTTTTATGCCAAAGAACTTCAGCTCTACCAGGTTTTTATCGCAGAATATCAAACCCAAGGAAAGGGGTGTAAAGGGGACCCCTGGGTGGCTTGTTTTGGTGAGAATCTCTTGGTTTCAGCTGTTTTTCCTTTCAAAAAAAGTAAAGAATTAGCCGTTGAAATTGCACAAGCGTTAGCGGTGTGTATTCAGGCTTGGGTTCCTAACAATAAAGTTAAGGTTAAGTGGCCCAATGACGTGATGATTGATGATGCAAAGTGTTTGGGAGTGAAAGTTTCTGAGCCCATGTCAGATGCTGTTGATGGTTTTATTGTCAGCTTTGGTTTTAATGTTAATATGCTCAAAGGGGGCCCGCGGGATCAGCGCTGGACCAGCCTTCAAAAAGAAACCGGCGTCACATGGGATCGAAATTATGTTGCAGGCCAGCTATTACAATCCATCCTTACCTTGAGCAACCGATAAATTCTTTGAGGGTTTGAATCTTTTATTTTTATCAATAATTGGTTACACTGCTCCGTTAAGGAGAAAATATGTCAGTCAGTCAATATGTAAAAACCCCAGAAGAAATCAAAAAAATGCGAATAGCGGGTGCTTTAGCGGCAGGTGTTTTGGATATGATTCGCCCCTATGTTATCAAGGGGGTTACGACTTTAGAGTTGAATGATCGTTGTCATCAGTATATCACCGAGGTTCAGGGGGCTATTCCGGCACCTCTCAACTACAAGGGGTTTCCCAAGTCCATTTGTACGTCTGTTAACCATGTGGTGTGTCATGGAATTCCGAAAGAAAAACCATTAAAGGATGGAGATATTCTCAATATTGATGTAACAGTTATCAAGGATGGTTATCACGGCGATACTAGCGAAATGTTTGTGATTGGTAAGCCTTCTTTTGCTGCACAAAAGGTGATTAGAGTTGCTCAAGAGTGTCTTTATCTTGGAATTAAATTAGTTAAGCCGGGGTTAAGTTTAAAGGTGTTAGGTTCGGCCATTGAAAAGCATGCGCTGGCAAATTATTGCACAAGTGTTCATGAATACTGCGGCCATGGTATTGGTTCGATGTTTCATGAATCAGGGTTTCAAGTTTTACATTATGATGATGACTCTGTTGAAGATATTGTTATCGAAGAGGGTTTGACCTTTACCATTGAACCGATGGTTAATTCAGGTGCTCGACACGTACGTTTACTGGGAGATGATTGGACAGTCATTACTAAAGATAGGTCTCCATCTGCTCAATGGGAACATACCCTACTGGTGACAGACAATGGGTGCGAGGTGTTAACGGCAAGAAAAGATGAAGTATTGCCTATTTAGTTTTAACCGCCTCGATTATGGCTGGAACAGCTTCAAATAAATCTCCAGCATAACCGTAATCAGCAATTTTGAAGATGGGGGCTTGTTCATCTTTATTAATTGCAATGATGGTTTGACTGTCTTTCATGCCAGCTAAATGTTGAATGGCACCTGAAATTCCCACAGCAATGTAAACGTCGGGAGCAACAATTTTACCGGTTTGACCCACTTGATAATCATTGGGAACAAAATCAGCATCCACGGCAGCTCTCGAGGCTCCTATGGCACCATTAAGTTGATCGGCTAAGGATTCAATCAATTGGAAGTTTTCTTTGGACCCTAACCCCCTTCCACCAGAGACAACAATGTCGGCATTTTGAAGGTCAGGTCGATCACTCGAATGCGATTCCACCTGGATGACTTTGCAAAGATGGGTTAATTTTAAAGGCAAGGAAGCATGAGGGCAGGGAGCTTGTTTTTCTTCGAGGGGTTTAAAGCCACTGGTTTGGATCGTTAGGGCTTGTTTGGGCTGAAGGTTTTCTAGGGTCTCAAGAGCATTGCCTGCATAAATAGGCCGTTGGTATTGGTGGGATGAAAGAATCGATGTGATATTGGTAATGGGCGCAATATCAAGAGCCGCCGCAAGCCTGGGTAAACAGTTGCGACCACTGGTATGGCTGGGCATGGCAACAATATCAAAATCTTTACATAGCTTGACAAGAGAATGTGTCGTGTCTTCTGCAGTGACGGCATTTGAGCTATTCAACGTGTGAACTTTAGCGGTGCCTTGGATTTGAGTGGCTTGATGAACTATATTTTCCTGGCAGTTACCAACAAGGGCGATGGTTCTTTCATGATCTTTGAAGGCCTCACTGAGTTTAAGCAGCGTTTTGGGTAAAGTATGATGTATAAAGTCTATGAGTAAAATTTTCATAAAATTCCTTTTTTTTGTAGGTCATGAATGAATTTTGATAAATCGGTGTACACGGTTCCGGGTGTTCTTGATGTGGGTTTAGAGACTTGAATGAGGCGAGTACGAGGTTCCTGATTGTTTTGAGGGTAAGTTAAAAGGTCAATGGGTTTTTGCCGGGCTTTGATTAGGTTGGGCAGTGCAATGTAACGAGGCTTATTGAGTCGAAGGTCAGTGGTGATAACCGCGGGTAAAGAGATTTCAATAGTTTCTAGACCTTCATCGACCTCTCGGGTTGCTGTTGCTTTCGCATTGTTTATCGTAAGGTTTGAGATAAAGGTTGCTTGAGGCCAGTTAAGGAACCCTGCTAAAAGAGGACCCACTTGACTATGATCTCCATCAATGGCTAGTTTTCCCATGAGAACTAGATCGGGAGAAATGTCTTTCATCGCTTGTTGTAATAATTTAGCAACGACCCAAGGCTCATCTGGTGGGGGCTGATCAATGCGTTTTGCGTAGTCTGCGCCCATGGCTAATGCGTGACGCAAAGTTTCATCTCCATTTACCGTGTCAATGGTCAACGCAGTAATGGTTTTGCAAAGACCTTTTTCCTTTAATCGTAAGGCTTCTTCCAACGCAATTTCATCAAAAGGGTTCATCGACATCTTGACACCCTCTTTGACAACTGAAGTTTTGTCTTCTTTAACATGAATGGCAACATTGTAGTCAATGCAACGTTTACAAGGTACGAGTATATTCATTAATAACCTCCGGTTTTTATTATAGCATAATAATATTGATTGATGAGGTCTTTTACGGCTAACCTATAGTTCAAATCAAGAGTGGTTGAATTGAATGGACAAACTAAAATGTGACGTGGTGATTGTTGGAGCAGGTCCAGCCGGACTTTCATGTGGAATTAGACTAGCCCAGTTAGCCAAAGAACAAGGGAAAAGCTTAGAGGTGTTTATTCTGGAAAAAGGTTCCGAGGTTGGAGCACATATTATTTCGGGGGCTATTTTTGAGACAGCAGCGCTGACAGAGCTTATTCCTAATTGGCAAGTGACGGATGCGCCCCTGAAAACGAAAGTTACTGAAGATGCTTTTTATTGGCTGAGTAAAAAGACATCTTATTCACTGCCTGTTCCACCAGGGCTGAATAATCGGGGAAACTATGTCATCAGTTTGGGTAGGTTATGTCGTTACTTAGCAGCTCAAGCTGAATCTCTCGGAGTACAAATTCTTCCAGGGTATAGTGGAAAGGATTTTATGCTGAATGACAAAGGAGAAGTTAAGGGGGTTATCACCGGAGAAAAAGGGATTTTAAAGACAGGTGAGCAAGGAGGTCAGTATCAACCAGGCATTGCTATTGAGGCTAATAAGGTGGTTGTTGCTGAGGGGGCTAAAGGATCTTTGGCACAAAAAGCCATGGAAATATTTCATTTGGATAAAGACTGTCAGCCACAAACTTATGGGTTAGGGTTCAAGGAAGTGTGGCGCGTGAGTAGTCAGATGCATCAGCCTGGTAGGGTTGTTCATACCGCAGGTTGGCCCATGAATTCTTCAACTTATGGTGGGGGTTTTCTTTACCACGGGGATGATCAAAAAGTGATGGTCGGTTTGATTATGGGGATGGATTATAAAAACCCTTATTTGGATCCTTTTAGGGAGTTTCAGCGATATAAGCACCACCCCTTGATTCAGCGTGCCCTTGATCAGGGCGAAAGGTTGAGTTACGGTGCTAGGACGATTAATGAGGGGGGTTATCAAGCTGTTCCTCAGTGTGATTTCCCGGGGGGGGTGATGATAGGGTGTTCAGCAGGTTTGTTAAACATTGCTAAAATAAAGGGTTCTCATAACGCTATTCGGTCTGGAAAATTAGCGGCGGAAAATATTGTCAAGAATTTAGGTGCTAAAGAAATCAGTGTCACGAATACATTTACCTCAAAGCTCATGCAAAGTGGGGTGATCAAAGAGCTAAGGAGTAGTCGAAATATTCGGCCAGGGTTTTACCGAGGCAATTTTTTTGGGGTTGTGAATGCAGCGTTTACCAGTTATGTATCGAGAGGGTATGAGCCCTGGACAATAGCGCTGAAGCCAGATAAAAATTGGGATCAGCATGATCAGCATCAACCGATTGATTACCCTGCCCCTGATGGCGTGATTAGTTTTGATCGACCGACATCTGTTCAATTAACCAACACCAATCATGCAGAAGATCAGCCAAGTCATTTGGTTTTAAAGAAGCCAAGGTTAGCTATTGAGCACTATTATCAGTTATACAGATCTCCAGAGACTCGTTATTGTCCAGCAGGAGTCTATGAAATTGTTGATGTAGATCATACCAAGAAATTACAAATTAATTCACAAAACTGCATTCATTGTAAAGCGTGTTCAGGTGGAAATATTCAATGGGTTTTACCGGAGGGGGGAGATGGTCCCAGGTATGTTGATATGTAATTTTAATCAGTTTCGTAAAGAGGGATGATGAGGGTTTATGTAGGGATGTGTTTGACTATGTTAATATTAGATGCCTTTTGGATTTATGGTTTTGGTTACCCATTATACTAGGCTTTTATTGGAGACTTATTAAGGTCTGGGGCGCTTAACTATGGTGTCATAGCTCTTGTTTATGTGCTCTTGGTTTGGGGCCTTGCACGGTTGGTTTTGGCTCAGTCTCTGAGTCGACAGGAGGCTCTTAAGTTGGGCTGTTTATATGGCGTTATTGTCTACGGAGTTTATAGTTTAACGTGTTGTGTTCTCATTCAGGGTTGGCCTTTAAGTCTGGCATTGATGGATACTGTTTGGGGAGGTTTTTTATGTTCAGTAACAGCTATGGTTGGATACAGTATTAAGCGCCCTTAGTGATGAGTTGGCTAAAACCTGTTTGTCTAAGGGCTTCATAGGTGCATATTGCGACTGCGTTGGATAGGTTTAAGCTTCTTGATTGAGCCTGCATGGGAATATAGAGTAACTGTTCTTTGGGCAGTGATGTAAGAATATCCGAGGGTAGGCCACGTGTTTCGGGTCCGAAGACAAGGGTGTCATTTTTTTGGTATGATACGGTGTCGTAGCGTGTTGTACCTTTGGTTGTTAACCCAAAAATACGTTGAGGTCGATGGCTTTCTATCCAATGGTCCCAATTAGGGTATCGTTTAACATGTGCCAGCATGTGATAATCTAAGCCAGCACGCTTAAGTTGTTTATCATCCCATGAAAACCCCATGGGCTCTATAATGGACAAGAAGCACCCGGTGTTGGCAACCAGTCGAATAATATTTCCCGTGTTGGGCGGGATTTCAGGTTGATACAATACAATGTGCATGAGGTTTATTCTTCTTCAGCTTCCAGTTGTAATGTTTCAAGTAGATCTTGTTTCATTTCAGCGTAATCTTCCGGTTCATTAAGAAAGGCTCTTCTTTGGAGGTAACCATCTCTTGCAAAAATATAAGGGTCCATGGCTTCGAGCATCATGGTTTGAATGGGCTTCGAAATATTCACTAAGTGTAAGGCATAGATGTATTGATTAAAGATATTATATTTAATGCTATGGACGCCTTTTATGGGGAGTAAAACCATATAGTCTATGGGGATAGAAAGAGCTGAGAATGTGTCATTAGGGCCTAAGAAAGGTAAGACCAGGTAAGGTGGGTTTTTGAACCCCCAATAAGCCAGGGTTTTGGAGAAATCTTGGTAGTGGCGAGGAAGGCCAAAATGTCTGGCAACTTCAAATATTCCAAAACAGCCGAGAGTAGAGTTGAGGGTAAATCGCCAAAAATCATTGAGTAAGAATACCCCTTGAAACTGCAAAGTATCATGCACCATATTATTGATTTCATACAGATTAGAGAAGAAATGATCGGCAATGATTGAAAGTTTGTCAACTTCATCGGGATAGGTTTCAGTATCGTCATTTTCTGCAGCATTTTCGTGATGTTTCTCAATAAGAGACTTATTAAAATCAAATATTTTTCTATTGGTCTTTTCATAGGGGTCATTGAGAGGGTCGTCGGTTTGAGCGCACCCACTCAAAACTAGTCCTAAAGTAATCATCAATAGGGGTTTAATCAATTTTAAGTAAATCATGAATACTCCTTTTTCATGGGTGAGTGTAACAAGGGCTATGGGTGTCGATCAAACTATTTAGGATTTGATCAAACACCATGGTATTATCTTGTAGCTTGATGTTAGCTCCAACGGCATGAATAGACTCACCGGGACTATTAATCTGAATGATATCATGGGTTCTGGCTTGATGGGTGTTGAGGTCAATGGACAAAGATTCGGTTAGAATTGTACGATTGCAGGGAGGGGCCCATTGAGTTGCGTGAATATGTCCTAGAAGCTTTAATCGTTTAGAGGGGATATCCATTTGGCCTGTTTCAGCTTCAAGGTGCCAAGGAGTTATGTGATTCCAGTTGATAGTAAGTTGTTCAAGGTCCCATTGATTGTGATGGTTCTGTGCAGTTTCAGCTTGAAGGTAGACCGTTTGATTAGGGTCAAGGTTGACTATTGACATGCTAATTTGTTTGTAATAATTGCTAGGGCTTAATTTTGGCGGGTTAGGCCTCGGCGAGAGGTTAAGAAAAATTAACCCAACATAAAAAAAACTTGTGCTTATGATGAGAATAAGAATGAATTGAGTTTGGTTCCGCATTAATTCAGCCCAAGCTCTAAAATGTCATGTATGTGGCAAAGTCCCACCAAGGTATCGTTGTCGACGATAGGTATGGCAGTAATTTTTCTTTCTTGCATGATTTTTAATGCATTGATGGCAAGGGATTGAGAAGGTATAGAGTGAGGGGAGCGTGTCATAATAGACTCGAGAGATGTTGTATGAATATTAACAGAGAGGTTAATGCATCGTTTCAAGTCTCCATCGGTTACAATGCCTTTGAGTTGACGCTGCTCATTAATCACTAAAACACAACCTAAATTTTTTGATGACATCTCTACTAGAGCGTGACTCAATAATGATTGGGGTCTGGCCGTGGGAAGTTCGGTGAGAGGCCTCATGATATTAGCTGCGTGCAGGCAAAGTTTTTTTCCAAGAAACCCGCTGGGGTGGTTGAGGGCAAAATGATCCTTAGTAAACTTTTTAAGGTGCATCAAGCTAATAGCCAGAGCATCCCCAAGGGTTAGCATGAGGGATGTTGAGGTTGTCGGGGCCAGTTTATGTGGGCAGGCTTCTTTGAGGGGGGGCAGGGCAAGGCAATGATCCACAGATTTTGCTAGTGTGTTGGTGTTGTTTTTGGTGATGGCATAGGTGGTGCAGTTTAGTTGTTTTAAGAAAGGAATAAGTGCGATAACTTCCTGTGTTTCTCCAGAAAATGAAAATAAAATGACATGACTTTGTGGTTGAATGTTTCCAAGATCCCCGTGACCAGCTTCAGTGGCATGAATATAATGGGAGGGAGATCCCGTGCTCGCTAGGGTTGACGCAACTTTATGCCCAATATGACCTGATTTTCCAAGGCCTATAATGATAATCGGGTAGGGTGTTGTTGCAATTTGTTGGCAAATAATTGTCCATGCCTCATCAAATACAGGCACAAGGTCATCTAATGCCTTTTGCTGTAGACGAATAAGGTTGGTGGCGATGCTTTGAATGGTATCGATCTTTTCAATCATGGTGTACATTAGGTTCTGGTTTGGTTATCATACCAGAGAGTAGAAAAGAATGCACACTATGAGTTCAACACAAGGAAGTCAATTCGCATTAAGGCTAAAGGATGTTTCCTTCATTTCGGAAGGGCGCACGATTATTAGTTCCATTAATATGGATATTAATAAAGGTCAAATTGTTGCTATTGTGGGACCTAGTGGAGCAGGTAAAACCACCCTTTTAAAAATCCTCACGGGATTGATGCAATCGAGTTCAGGCACTGTTGAGATTTTAGGTTCTGTTTTTTCGAAGCTTAGTTACCCAGACCAAATGAAAATTCGTCGACGAATGGGGATATTATTTCAACAAGGGGGGTTGCAAAATCAATTGAATGTTTTTGAAAATGTGGCTTTTCCTTTGCGGCAGCATTTTCAGTTGGCTGAAGATTACTTGGAAACGCTGGTGTTGAATAAGCTCGAAGCGGTAGGCTTGAAGCAAGCTGCAGACTTAATGCCAGAAGAACTCTCAGGGGGAATGATGAGGAGAGTGGCGCTGTCTCGCGCCATTGTGATGGACCCTGAGATATTAATTTATGATGAACCTTTTGTGGGTCAAGACCCTATTTCTTCTCAGGTTCTTGTTAACTTAATAAGAAAAATGAATGAATTACCAGGGGTTACCAGCGTCATTGTTTCACATGATATTGAATTGGTTCTGGAGTTGGCCGATATGATTTACTTTGTTGCAGATGGGGTCGTCATTGTTAAAGGCTCTGCAGAGGTCATTGAAGGGAGTTCGCACCCTTGGGTTAGGCAATTTCTTGATGGCGACGTGGATGGCCCTATGCCCTTTCATTATTCTAAGTTTTTACAAAAAGATGTGCGAGGGTTTCAAGAATGAAAAGCATGCAATCTTTAGGTCATTCGATACGTTTTTTTATTCAAGTGTTATGCGCTGTGCCGGTCAATAGGCAAGACTACAGACAAATTATTGATCAGTGTTGGAGTGCCAGTGTTTTATCTTTATTAATTATTGGTATTTCTGCTGTATTTGTTGGTTTAGTACTGTCGATGCAGTTGGCTATTATGTTAGAGAGATTTGGTTCAGTGGATTGGGTTTCCAAGGTTGTTTGTCTGACCATTATGAGAGAATTAGGGCCCGTGATGACAGCTTTATTATTCATTAGTCGTTTTGCTTCTTCTGTTGCAGCTGAAATTGGTTTGATGCAAGCTACTGAACAAATTATCAGTCTGAAAGCGATGGCCGTTGACCCATTGAGGTATGTTTTGTTTCCAAGATTATTGGCAGGTTTGATTGGTTTGCCTACCTTGTTCTTAATTTTTACTTCCCTGTCTATTTTAGGGGCCTATTTTATGATGGTCAATATTTTAGGGCACGATGGACACTTATTTTGGCTCAATGTGTCGGATGGGGTTTACTATGCAGATTTACGATTAGGCTTGTTAAAATCATTTATCTTTGCGATGATTGTTATGTTAATATCACTGTATCAGGGATACTTTGTTAATCATAATCCAAAAAGTGTTGCCATGGCATCGACTAAGACAGTTGTGTATGCTTCTTTAATGGTATTAATTAGTGACTTTTTAGTTACAGCCTTTTGGCTTCAGGGGGACCTATGAATAAAAGATGGATTGATTTGAGTCTGGGCTTATTTTTTTTATTAGCCCTTGTTTCATTATTGTTTTTGGCTTTTTGGGCAACTTCAGGGCCTGGTCAGTCAGAGACTAAATATTCTGCTTATGGTAACTTTGATGATGTTTCTGGCTTGAAAGAACGTTCACCTGTTCGTATTGCGGGTGTGCGAGTAGGTGAGGTAACAAGAATTCTGTTGTTGCCTGACAGTTTTAAAGCGCAGGTGATATTGTCCTTTTATAAAGCAGATTTGGGTTTGCCAAAAGATAGTGTTGCTAGCATTATGACAGAGGGCTTACTGGGTTCTAAATATGTCAATGTAGAGCCTGGATTTGAAGAGGCTGCATTAGAGGATGGTGGGCGTTTACTCCATACTCATTCTGCAATTGTTTTAGAGAATATATTGGGTTTGCTTTTGTCAGGTATGGGAGGGAGTAATGAGAAAAAAAATACTGATTAATTGTTTGTTTTTATCAAGCTTTGTTCTTCTTCAAAGTGATGTGATGGCGATGGATTACTTGAGATCGTCAGTCACTAAAATTTCTCAGGTAGAAGTGCTTGATCCACCCAAGGAATCGGTGACTAAGAAGGTAGAGGTGCTTGACCCACCCAAGGAATCGGTGACTAAGAAGGTAGAGGTGCTTGACCCACCCAAGGAATCGGTGACTAAGAAGGTAGAAGTGCTTGACCCACCCAAGGAATCGGTGACTAAGAAGGTAGAGGTGCTTGACCCACCCAAGGAATCGGTGACTAAGAAGGCAGACTCATTGGGTAATTCTAACATGAATGCCCCAGAGATTTTAGAAATAATTAAGCCCCCAGAAGAGAGTCCAGTAGTTAAGGTGGTTGTGAAGCCAAAACCCAAAACTTGCACAACTAACAAAAATAAAATATTCACGATATCCAGCAAGATCAGTGACCTACTCTTAAAGGAGTTGGCAAGGGCTAAAGGTAAGGATAGAAGAGAAGTTATTATAAAAGAAATTTCCCCGTATTTTGATAAAAAATATGCTGCAAAAATGGTGCTAAATAATTACGATGAGCAGTTGAAAAAAATAAATAAACTTGAGGATTTTGAAAATATGTTAATAGAAAGAGTGATCGATCAGTATGCTGATGCATTAGGTATGGTGTCAAAATCAACGAGGATTGTTCTTTCAAAGAGAAAAGTTGACATTGTTTCAAAGAGTTTGGTTGATATAGGTGGTAAGTTAAAAGTGAAAAATCGCTGGCTAAAGTTAAATTATGATTTACACTGTAACCCAGAGAACGGTCAATGGCAGGTTTTTGATGTCACGGTTGATGGTGTTAGTATTATTAGAAATTATAAATCACAGATAAGAGCGTTGATTAATAAGCATGGTTTAGTTGGAATGTTGGGTGAATTTAAAAAATTCTAAAACGGTTTTAATTCTTCCAAAATTCCTTACTTTGGCGGATATTGATCGGGTGGATAAAAAATTCATATTTTTGCTTAAGAAGGGTCCGTTGGTGGTAGATGCTCGGGGATTGGAGACGACCTCATTGGCTACCTTTTCTATGTTAAAAGTATGGAAGGAAAGGGCTAGACGTCAAAATAAGTGTTTAAATGTTCTTTATTTGCCCGAGGTTATGATAGACTTACCCTCAAACGCGTAGTTTTAACTTTTGAACAATGAATTATCTGGGGTGAAGAATAATGGAAAGATTGCTAATTAAGGGGCCGGTTCGACTTAATGGGGTAGTTTCTATTGATGGCTCTAAAAACGCGGCTTTGCCATTACTTGCCGCAAGTATATTGGCGAGTCAGCCGTTGGTTTTATCTAATATTCCTCACCTTAAAGATGTTACTTCCATGTTAGAATTATTAGGGTATTTAGGAGTCAAGTTCACGATTGATGAGGATATGCATTTAGAAGTAGACTCAAGTAATATCTCTCAATATAAAGTTCCTTATGATTTAATGAAAACCATGCGCGCATCTATCTTAGTGATGGGGCCTATGCTAGCGCGATATGGTCAAGCTCAGATCTCATTGCCAGGAGGGTGTGCTATTGGTTCCAGGCCGGTAGATTTACATTTTAAGGCGTTAGAGCAAATGGGGGTGTTGATTGATATCTCTGATGGGTACGTTAATTTAAGAGCACCAGAGGGGTTAACGGGGGCGGATATCACTTTCGATGTTGTGACTGTAACGGGTTCAGAAAATGTGATTATGGCGGCCGTGTTGGCGCGAGGCACAACTATTTTACGTAATGTTGCCAAAGAGCCTGAAGTCGTTGACTTAATTAGGTGTTTAAACATGATGGGCGCCAAGATATCTGGTGAGGGCACGGCAACATTAATGATTGAGGGAGTTGAAGAATTACTGGGTGGATATTATCAAATTATTCCAGATAGAATTGAAGCTGCAACATTTCTAATAGCAGCTGCTATGACACAAGGAAAAATAAAGCTTGAGAAAGTTGCTCCTGAGCATTTAGAAATTGTTATCGATAAGCTTTTAGAGGCTGGTGCTGATATTCAACAAGGCAAGGATTGGATTACTTTAGAGATGAAAAGAAGGCCCAAAGCTGTTGATGTTACTACCGGTGTCTACCCAGATTTTGCAACAGATGTTCAGGCACAATGGGTTGCTTTGAATGCGGTGGCTGAAGGAAGCGCTGTCGTAAAAGAGACGGTTTTTGAGAATCGATTCATGCATGTTCATGAACTCAAGCGTTTAGGTGCGGATTTAGAGGTTCACGGTTCTAGAGTTATATCGAAAGGTCGGAAGAGGCTGTCAGCAGCACCCATGAAGGCAACAGATTTAAGGGCATCAGCCAGTTTAGTTCTGGCTGGCTTGGTTTCGGAAGGAGAGACCTCGATTGAATCTATTTTCCACATTGACAGGGGGTACGCATTTATAGAAGAAAAATTATCCCGTTTGGGTGTTAATGTGTGTAGAGTTACATTGAAGCCTTGCGAAGTGCCGAAAGATCAAGTAACTTAAAGAGGCCAGTTATAGCTGATGGAGAGGATGTCTAAAAAGGAAAAGGAATTAAAGTATACCGGTTCGACAGTGCGAGGTTCTTCTAGCAAGTTTGATCCTACGCAGATGTACTTGTCTGAAATTGGGTATAATCAGATCTTAAGTTTTGGAGAAGAACAAGCGTTATGTAAGAAAATAGCAGAGGGAGACCGGAAAGCCTATCAATCAATGATTGAGGCTAACCTTCGTTTAGTTGTTAAGATTGCTCGACGATATTGTAATAGAGGGTTGTGTTTTTTAGATATTATTGAAGAAGGTAATTTAGGCTTAATGATTGCTTTGGATAAATTTGATAGCAGTCGAGGGTTTAGGTTTTCTACTTATGCCACTTGGTGGGTAAGGCAGTCCATTGAACGGGCAATTATGAATCAAAGTCGAACGATTCGATTACCTGTTCATATTATTAAAGAGCTTAATATTTATTTGAGAGCAGGTTATAAACTGGCTTCAGATCAAGAAACAACATCTATATCAGCGGAGGAGTTAGCTGAAAAATTAGATAAGCCTTTGGATGAGGTAAGAAAAATAATGGGTTTGCGCCATGACACAACGTCTTTGGATGAAACTGTGTTCGATGATTCGGGTGTTGTTGTTTCTGATACCGTATCAGGAAAAGAGCAAAACCCTTTATCGATTATTAGTCAAGAAGATATGGGGGGCCAGATTGATAAATGGTTAAGTAAACTTGACGAGTTAGAGCAGCATGTTGTGGTTCGTCGGTATGGTTTACAGGGCCATGATGAACTGACTTTAGAAAAAACATCTGAAGAGCTAGGTGTAACCCGAGAGCGTGTTCGACAGATTCAAATTAGAGCCGTTAAGCATTTACGACGAATGGTCGCTCTTTCAGATGTTGATAAAGATGCTATGGATGATGTCTGACCGGGTTCGGTAAGTATGGGTCTAATCATCGACTTTGATTGCGATACAATAAAGGGTAGGGGGCTTTTGCGCTGTTGACCGGGGCTTGTTTTTTACCTCATGATGGGTTGCTGCATTAAATGTTAATCATATGGGAGCTTTACGATTAAGGTGGATGTGTTATAATGCTAGGGGTTGTAAACAGGAATTACGAATGAGATTTGGATGGGCCTTAGGACTTTCACTGGTGTTGGCATTACCTAGCGCGATGGCTGGGAAAAAAGTTAGAACCTTTTTGACCTTGGGAGCAGGTTGGAACTCTTTTGGAGACTTTTACTTAAAAGATGTTGATAATGATGGTGTGGATGAAGACATTCATATGCGATTCAAGGGGGCTCCCATCACTGATCTTGTGTTCGGTGCTATTCGTTCTAACGGTTTTGGTTTTAGTGCGCAGCATGTTTTTTCAAACGCATCTTATAATTACAAGAAATCAACAACCCCAGACGCAACGTTTGCGTTAACTGGAAGCAAGCAGTTTATGAATTTAAATGCTGCTTTTGGAAATATTTTTTACGTGGTGCCGGCGAGGGGGGCCAAACCCTTTTTAGGTGCTGGTTACGGGATTGGTTATACCAAATTAAGATTTGCAACGGTGGGGGCAGAGACTGACAACGCACATGTTGATGATACGTCAACGACAAGTTTAGTCCAGTTTTTTGGAGGTTTTAGATCTGCAATTACCCGAAACTGGTTCTGGGAAATTAAAGTCTCTCGCAGGTCATCTGAACCTTCGTGGGAGGTCAAATATGGTAATAATGGGGTTAACTCAATCAAATTAAAAGTCAAAGAGTCTGCGAATGTTGCTGGGTTGACAATGGGTTATTTGTTTTAATTTGATCCTGAATAGCAGCCAAGGTATTGCTTCAAGCCTCTGGTGATGGTCAAGCAATATCATCATGGGTTTGGCTGATAACTTGCAATAAGTTAGCTGTTTTTAGGCCCTTTCAACATTGACAATCAATCACCATAAAGAGTAATATTAGGTTGAGGATACGGGGTTTGTCGTGGAGAGCACAGCAGTAAACATAACAAGCGCAGCATTGAAGAATGATGCGAATCCCGCTGACGTTCATTGGGTCCATCAATGGTTTCTAGATTGCTTTCACACCCTCTTTAAAAATAAGTTAATTGGTTGGGGGTTGTCACTTTTTTACGGCATTTTATTTGTTGTTGGTGCGGGTGTTTGCATTTATTTCGGTCCCGTTTTACAAGTCTACGGAGCATTTTACACCTGTGGAATGGTTTTCTTGGTTTGTGGGGCTATGCTATCTTTGTACCAAGCCATAGTCAATGCAGCCTCTTCAGAGTTAGATGAGGTAGCAAGAAAATCAGAACAGGTCTTAGATGCAGCACAACATAACCTAACCAAAATGGAAGATACCCTAAAAGACACCCAACAAGAGGTCAAAGCTCTCAGTTCTCAGAATCTTAAATACCAGGCACACAACATTAAATTGGAAAAACAAACTGCTTTTTTTGAGAAGAACAATATAAGCATGCAGAAATCATTAAAGGCTCAGCAAGCAGCATTGAAGTCTTATCAAGAGATGAATGCTATGTTTATGGCTAATTTGGGTGACTCTGAAGCCATTAAAAATAAATTAAAGGAGCACACGACAAAACAAGGTGAAAATATCAAAAAGATGCAAACATTAATTGAAGAAATGCACCTATTGGTAGGTGAAAAAGCTAAGTTTGAACATCTGGAAAAAATAGAAGAAATAGCCAAAGAAAGTGATGATAAAAGAAACCCACTTATCGAGCCCATTACCACTCTTTTGAATCAACTGAAAACAAACAATTACTCACTTTTACCCCAAGATAAAAAACTTGTGATGGACGTCCTAACAGGGGTCCTTGAGGACAATGATCGCTACGACAGAGAAAGCCTGTCATTACTATGATTCCCTCCCTTTTGTGTCATGGGTCATGACATTTTCTCCAACAAGCTAATTCAAATTGGATAAAAGTATTTTCTTAGTCCTTGAAATTATGAAATTCATCCCTATATATGTCTTATAGAGTTTTTAATTGAGAGGTTTAAACCATGCCTAGTACACAGACTACTAAAAAAGCATTTAAAGCTGAGGTTAAGCAGCTATTACATTTACTTGCCCACTCGATGTATTCAAACCCCGACGTTTTTTTGAGGGAATTAATTTCTAATAGTTCGGATGCCTTGGATAAGTTAAAATTTCTTTCGTTAGAGTCAGACGTTTTAAGTGATGATAATGAATTAGGCGTTCATATTGAGGCCGATAAAGATCATAAAACACTGACCATTAAAGATAACGGTATTGGTATGACCAGCGAAGATGCTGAAAATAACCTTGGTGTGATTGCACGGTCAGGAACTCGTGCATTTATCGATCAATTAGCTAAGGCAAAGGATGACACCAAGCATGATCTTATTGGTCAATTTGGTGTGGGCTTTTATTCGTGTTTCGTTGTGGCTGAAAGTGTAACGGTGTTAACTCGAAAAGTTGATTCTGATGCTGATAAAGGCGTTAAATGGACATCAACAGGCGATGGTGAATACTCGATTGAAGAGTGTGAATTAGATCAACGAGGAACCTCCATTATCTTGAAGCTTAAAGAAGAGCATCAAAGCTATCTTGAAGATTGGAAATTACGTAAAATTATTAGTACTTACTCAGATCATATTGGTTACCCTGTTTCTCTAAGGGTTGAAGTCAAAGATGAAGAGAAAAAAGAAACAGAGATTAAAGATGAGGTGATCAATCAGGCTAAAGCACTTTGGACCTTGCCTAAAAAAGATATTGCCAAAGAGCAATATCAAGAGTTTTACAAACATATTTCTCATGATTTCGAAGAGCCTTTAAGTTGGTCTCATAATCAAGTGGAAGGAAAGTACATGTACACAACCTTGCTGTACATGCCTAAGCGAGCGCCGATGGACTTGTTTTATCGAGAGCATAAAGGCGGGCTTAAGCTTTTTGTTCAAAGAGTCTTCATCATGGATGAAGCAGATGCTTTCCTACCTGGTTATTTAAGGTTCATGAAAGGGGTTGTTGATTCAGCAGATTTACCGCTAAATGTTTCACGTGAAATCTTACAAACCAATGAAGTCACTAAGAGCATTAAAGCAAGTTGTACCAGCCGTGGTTTGAAAATGCTTGAAGACATGGCTAAAAACAATACTGAGGACTATGCTTCTTTTTACGAACAGTTTGGTAATGTCATCAAAGAAGGGCCAAGTGAAGACTTTGAAAATGTTGATCGGATTTATGAATTACTCAGGTTTGCAAGTACTCATCAGTCAGATTCTAAGCCATCAGTTGCACTGAAAGACTATGCTGATCGTATGAAAAAAGATCAAGATAAGATTTATTACATCATTGCAGATTCTTATCAAGCCGCATCATCTCATCCAGCCTTGGAAGTGTTTAAACAAAAAGGCTATGAAGTATTGTTAATGAGTGACCGCGTTGATGAATGGTTAATGTCTCGCTTAACTGAATATGCTGGTAAAAAGTTTCAAAATATTACTAAAGGGGAACTTGATTTAGACAAACCTGCCCAAGAAGAGGGTAAGGAAGAGGCTAAAGAAGAGCCTAAAGAGCCAGAAATGACAGAGGCAGAAAAATCTCTCTGTGAACGCATGAAAACACTGTTTGGAGACAAAGTAAAATCCGTAAGAACAACGAAGCGCTTGATTTCATCTCCGTGTTGCGTGGTTGCTGATGATAATGATATGAGCAATAACTTGCGACGTGTTTTACAAGAAGCCGGTCAAGTTCTTCCTAATCAACAGCCAATCTTTGAAGTCAATGCAGAGCATCCTTTGGTCAAGCGTATTGAGTCCATGGATGATGATCGTTTTCAGAAATATTCTAATATGCTGTTGTCGCAAGCCATGCTGATAGATTCAGGTAAGCTTGATGACCCAGCAGCATTTATTGCTACGATTAATGAGCTATTAACTGAAGTTTAGTAGATCGCTATTTATCAAGGGGGCTAAACGCCCCCTTTTTTTATGGTGAATTTATATCATGGAGTCTTGTTGGGATGTGGGTTCACGGCAGCGGATGAAAAAATAATAGTATTTAACTTGCAATATGCTGATAAATATATATAATAATGTATAAGTGATGATTGAGGTTAATGTAATGCAATCAGGTTTATCAAAAAAAATTAAAAAATTAGGCCCCGAAAAATCTTTTTTGTTTAGAAGGTACTTAGCTTCCCTTGAGGATGAGGGTAGTGTCTATTGTAAGAATAAGCAGACTATAGCAGTAGTGTCAAAAGCATCATCAGAACTTAATTTAGCTCAACCTGCCAAAGATGATGATAATCACTCAGAAAAAGAACGTGCGATGAAAGAAACTTTACCAGACACAATTCTTAATGAATCCTTAAGACATACTGCCAGAGAGGCAGGTAAGGGAGATGATGGCAATCACTCAGAAAAAGAACGTGCGATGAGTGCTATATTGAGGAATAAATCAATTCAATTGGCTGCTTGGGCTAAAGTCAACTTTCTCTGGATATCCCCGAAAAGATCTGCATATAGTGGCTATGCCAAAGCCATGGATAAGCTTCCTGTACAATATCATGATTATTTTGATGTTCTTTTCCTATTGGCAGGTTTATACGTCACAATGCTCCCCATTGTCTGGGGTACTTATCAGTTGTCTGAATTTTATGACTTAAGTAACCACCCTTACTTAGATCCACGCTCTATGATTGGATCAATTGTGCATGCCTTGCCACTTTGTGGTGCCATGCACTTTGTATTGCCAAATATGCTTGATATTCCTTATAATTATAGGTTGTTAAAATTGGATGATGGTGATATGGGAATCCCGCCGCCATTTAAAAGTAAAAGGGGACCAAACCAGCCCCAGAAACCAGAGGATTCAATAAAAGTTAGCTCTCCAGAAATTACTGAAGAAGCATCAGCTTTAAAAAAAACTCAGTAAGAATGCAGATGAGTTTCTTGAAGATGAGAACATTGAAGAAAGTACAACAAGTACAATTGACACAGGTCTTGACTCAGATGACTCAGATATATATATGTCTATAGGTTTTTTTTAATGTGGGTATATAACGGTTGATCATTGCTGACTTAACATCGTTGTTGTTAGTTTTTCAACTGTAATATTTTTAATTTATTAGGTTATCTTTAAAGTCCTTAGAGATCGCTGACTATTAAGGGACTAAATTTAGACGTGGTGGTATGCTTTTTGTTTTTAATTATTTTCTAGGCCAAATATAATGATTGATTTTAATAAAGTTGCATATTCATTCAAGGTTTTGTAACATTTCCATAACTTGAGTGGAATTGATATGAATGAATCATTGCCCGCGGCTGGTCAATTTTTTATTAAGATAAGAGAGCTCATGCCCCTTTCATGATGGTGGGTCTGGATCATTGCTTTACTTTGATTTGGAGGGTTTTTTTATAATATTTTACTTGCAATGGCCTGATGATTATATACAATGGTTTTGTTTTTGCGAGCAGATATATATTGAAAAAAAGCGCATAAGATTCTGATAGGAGAAGAGTTTGCATAAAAGATTTGAGGCTGCAATGCTTCAGTTTAAAATCTCTCGGTGGTATTCTTTGAAGAAGTCTTCATACCGTATATATGAAAAATCTATGGAAAAGGTTCCTGAAAAATATCATATATACTGTGCTGGCCTTTTAATGGGTGGAGTTTTATATGCCACCATTATCTCCCTCATCTGGGGTACTTATCAGATATCTGAATTTTATGGCTTAAGTAACTACCCTTACTTAGATCCGCAATCTATAATTGGAGAAATTGCTCATATGTTGCCGAGCCTGGGTGTAGCTTGTGTGATTTTGCCCCATATGCTGGCTATTCCTTTCAATTATGAGTTAAATAAAGTTTTGACACGAGATGAAAATATTTCTCCATCTAGGAGGCAACGTAATGTTTCGCCAGAGGCTAGCGGACGAAAGGATCCAAAAGCACTTGAGACTATTAAAGAATTAGAAGATGATTTTACACGAGATATCAAAAAAAACCAGTAATAACAATATCTTGATAGATTTTTAATTGAGTCATAACACGGTAACCATCGTTACCTAAATGGATTTGATATTGATTTTTAATTGAGTCATAACACGGTAACCATCGTTACCTAAATGGATTTGATATTGATTTTTAATTGTGATGTTTTTTTAATTTATTAGGTTATCTTTTTGTTTTTATTCTATATTGTTTGTATGTAGGGGTGTAGGATGAAAGTACAGGAAAGCGGCAATAAAATCTTGATTAAGGTTGCTGGGCAATATTATGTCCAGAAACAAGAAGAGCCTTTGGGGGAAGGGGCCTTTGGTGCTGTTTATCAAATGGTTGCTTGTCGCTATAATCGCTTGACCAAGAAGATATCGGATCTTGATGAAAGCAAGAGCCTTGCCCTCAAAGTTGCCAAAATACAAAGTTCAGATGCTAAGATAGAAGAGTTAGTCGCGGCTCAACAAGAGAATACGTTACTGATGAAAAATTTAAGAATGAAAGGCACCCATGAAGTTATTATCTATCGAAATCATATTTTTTCAGTGATGCCTTTTTTGGGTAAACAAAGACTCAAGGATGCTCTAGAAGGACATATGTCAAGTCATATAGGAGCGATGAGTCTTGCTAGTCGTTATGAGGTAATGGCGGAATTATCTGACCAATTAATTGAGCTCCATAATCGAACATCCGAAGTAGATGATGCCTATGTCCATTTAGATATTAAGCCTGCAAACATTATGATGAAAAGATTAGGCTTGGGAGAAAAATCAGCGGTTATGGTTGATTTTGGCCTAGCTGAAAAGCTGTCAAACAAAAAGAGGGTGGCTGGAACACTTTCATACATCGCTCCAGAAACTTATGAAAAAGGCATTATTTCAGATAAAAGTGACATATACTCCATGGGATTGATTTTTTCTGAGATTGCGGGGGACTCATTGTCAGCTATGAGGAGGGAGCAAGCTCTTCATAAATTAGAGGAAAAGCGCATAACAAGCTCTGGAAGGTTAGCTCATGAGATGAAAAAAAAGCAGCTGATAATACAGGAAACTCCACTTTATAGTGATAGTAGATCATATGCGCGGCACTTGGCTCTGCCTAAGGGTTTGAGCTCTAGGGAGAGGACTGTATTTAATGCTTTGCTTTTAGAAGATACGTTGAAGAAGTTTTTAAATAGAATGGTGAATAAAGATCCAAAAATAAGGCCTTCAGCGATTAATATTGCTAAGTTTTTTAGAACTTTTCAAAGTTTTTTTACCATGTACGAAATAATTAAACAAGAGCCATCAACCATCCAAGAGATTGTAGCTGCAAGGGGAGTGAATGTAGATCATTATATGAAGGCACCTAACAATATAAAAGTGGAGATGTTAAGAAAAGCGTTGTTGGCAAATAATGCAAAGGTCATTGATTTGATTCAGATGGACTATCGCCTGATTTTTCCAAAGAGATTTTCTTTTGGCAAGGTAAGTAGAAAAAAAATACTTAACTTGCAGCAATCAAAGCTTAAACAAATAGTTTATAATGAAGATGTTATGCTGGAGCTTGCGAAACAAGAAGTTGACTATATTACAGAAAATATTCGATCAGAAGTCACAGCTGTTGCCAAAGATCGCGGAGGGAAGTCTCTCTCCGAAGCAAAACAATGTCAATTATATTGTGAGCATTTAAAAGAAGAATGTTCTTTGAATATTTTACATGCCAGAACGATGGCACTGGGCGCTCAACACCCCCTAACTTTTGGTGCAAAGAATTATAGTCACAATAGAAAGATGCTATTAGATAAAGCTGTTCTTTTAGGGAAGTATCGCAAGTGTAAGTTGTCGGTTTTGATGCGTGATAGCGTTCAGAACCAACCCATACGTAAATCAACGCAAAATAAAGTCAAGGGAGCTAAACAAAGAAGGTCTAGCAATAAAATTGTTGTAGCAACACAAAAAAACAACACCCTCAATAAATCATAAGTTACACTGTTTTGTTAAACATGTCTGCTTATCCATGAATTTTTAGTGTAATACAATGGCTTCTTCGGTAAAGGTTCAGTTTTTATGCTATATCTTATGATGAATATGAGGGTAGACATGCAAATAAAAAAGATTCACGTTAACAAGAAGCCTAAATATGTTATTCAAACTGGAGGGCAGTGGTATATACAGCAAAAGACATTAGGTCAAGGTAGCTATGGTACTGTTTACCGTATGGTAGCTTGTGATCCTGATGGGACGAATCTCAATCAAGACCAGGCTATTGCTTTGAAAGTTAGCAAGGTTCGTTACCCAAATGACAGTATAAATGAATTCGAGGCAGCAAAGGAAGAAAATACATTACTGGTTAAGAATAGACAGGATAAAAATCCTGTCAATGAAGTAGATAGTAAAGATGGGAAGAATATTTTTTCTGCTATGCCGATAATGGGAGAGGCTGAGTTAGCTGATTACTTAACTAAAAAATTTTCCGTACATAAGAGTCAAAATAGGTTAATGGATGTTTACGGGTGGATGGCTGGTTTAGGGGAACAGTTAGTCGATTTGCATAACAGATTAAGTAGTGATGATAGAGCCAAATTACATATGGATATCAAGCCTGATAATATCTTATTAGATAGTTCTGATATGGGTGCAAAGAAAGCTAATCTTATAGACTTTGGATTGGCTGCAACATATGATGTGGACCCTAAAGTACTAGAGAAAAAGATCGGTACAGCTGAAAAGGTACTCACAAAAGCAAAAAAGGCACTTAAAGACGCTGAGGATAAAATTCAGGAGGGATCACCAAAATCACATTTAGCCCGGTTAAAAAAGGATGTTATTGGGGCTGAAAAACGCTTAAAACAATTAGAGTCTATTAACCGTTTTGGTAACGATAGAGAGATCATCAGCTCAACGGTAGCAGGAACCGTTCCCTACATGGCACCTGAAGTATTGAGAGGAAGGAGATCAAATAAAAGTGATATCTATATTGGGTATTGTATTTGGTGAGCTATTGGTGGGAGGGACTGTCGTATATGATCGCATACGCGCGGGTATAGAACACAAACAGAACACAGGACTTTACATCAAAGATGAGCTTCAGGCTGCATATCAATATAAAACAAACCTTAGCAGTGTTTTTGACCAGAGTGATGCAATGAGATTGAAAAATCTATCTACAGTTGAAAATATAAAACAAGGATTTTTGAAAGAGATAATGATGAGTTTTATTGATAGGATGACTGATGTTGACCCTAAGAAAAGGCCGTCTGCTTTGGCGGTATCTAGATTTTTTAGAACGATGCAACGCTATGAAAAAAACTGTCAGGTTGTTAACAGCAAGCCCAAGTCCATTGATGACATTTTGTTAGCAAAAGGTTTTCTAGTTAAGAAGTCAGTGCTTGCACAATCAGGTTTAGGGCTCAAGTCAAGGGTTCTGATGAAATTAAGGAAGAAAAAACCATCTTTATGGAAAGTAAACTGGAAAAAATATCAGGGCTTTTCCAATGAATTAAAGTTGGCGATGTTCAAGGAGATGTTATTTGAAAGTAATCTACCCGTACTTGAGGGTTTACGCACAAAGGCTATCACAAACATTGCTCTTAAATATGGTCGAAGGTTTTATAATATTTTAGATGAGAAGGGCATGAAACGAAAAACCGCCAATGTTATTAAGTATTTTAAGGAAATGGGGGGCAGTAAGGATTTAGATAGTTGGGTTGACTCGCAAAAAAAAACCTTTGCTTGAGATTATCAATAGTAAATCAGTGATGAAGTCCTTGGCGACTTTTCAAGTAGAAAAGGAAAGGCAAAGCTTAGTCTACGAAGTCAATCAAATAACTCAATCTCCCCAAGCAGATAAGTGTCAAGAATATGGAAATTATTTAGAAGAGGAATGCCTTGTTGATGTCTTACATGCAAGGATGCAATCTTTAGGGTATCAATCTGATCATGTATTGAAGCTCTCTGATAACCCAGATGAAAATAGAAGGCGTTTGCTCGATAGGGCAAAAACATTGTCTAAAGAGGGTGATCAGATGACTTTAGAAGAGTTAAAGAAAGGCAATATTGAGGTGGATAATATATTAACCGGAACAGCAACTATAACAAAAGAAAATGGGAAGAGAAAAATAAGCGTTACTCTCGCTTCTAAGCTACGAGGGAAAATTAAAGATAGCAAAGGAACTACACCTAACAAGAAGCCATCTCCAACAACTAAAACCTTGAAAAAGTCTTAATGAATGCCGTAAAGAGCAAGTTTTTTATCGAGAGTTACTCGGCTAATCCCCAGGATTTTTGCTGTTTTAGATTTGTTATTTTTCATGTAAGAAAGCACCATGGTAATGAGGTTTTTTTCTGTTTCACTAATAATAAGCTCATGGAGTTTCACGGGTTCGTGTCCAGACATGTCCTCTAAATAATTTTTAACAGCGTTACAAACGTGTTCGCTAAAGGCAACTTGTTTCATAATTTTCAATACAGCCGATGAATTGTTTTCATATTAGTCCCGATAATCAGTGAATGCAAGCTCACTTTTACCACAATCTTTGCTTATTTGCGTTATTTTTAAAACAGGAGTATGAAAATGTTCATCTTTTATTTATAATACCGATGAGTTTATCTGTGAGAAAATAGAATGCCGTTGTATGAATACCGATGTCAAGTGTGTGGCTTTGAACAAACTGTGCTCCAAAAGATAGGAGTCGAAGGGATTAAAAGTTGTAACAATTGCCAGCAATTGACCATGAAGCGAATTATTTCTCAATCTAACTTTCAGCTTAAAGGGGCAGGATGGTTTAATGATGGTTACGGTTCATCAAAACCCTCTGGAAATACTAAAGACGATTCTAAAAAATCAGCTTGATTAGGGAGTTAATGATATGAAATCTACGATAAAATCATATTTTGTTAAGGGTCTATTAATTTGGGTTCCTGTTTTAGTCACCGTGTTTATTGTTAAGATGGTGTTAAATTTAATGGGACAATTATCCAAGGTTATCCCTGAGCAATGGTTAGAGGTTATTCCTTACTCTAGTTTGCCTGGGTTTAATATTGTTTTTGCGTTATCTCTGATTATTGCAACGGGAGTTGTGGGTAGTCACTTTATTGGAAAATTAACGGTTAGGGGGGTGGAGGCTGTTGTCAAAAGATTACCTTTGATTGGAACAATTTATTATTCTGTGAAGAAAGTATTAACGGTTATGTTTAATGATCAATCTAGAGCCTTCCAACAAGTTGTTATGGTGGAATATCCTAGAAAAGGTTGTTATAGCTTGGGTTTTGTGACCAGTGATAGCTACAAAGATCACGAGGGTAAGACATTAGTGACCGTTTTAATTGTAACCACACCCAACCCAACCAGCGGTTTTGTGTTATTATTGCCAAAAGATCAAGTCCGGGTTCTGGACATGTCTGTTGAAGAAGGTTTAAGATACGTCATCTCTTTAGGTACAGTGTATGAGCAAACTCAATAATTTTTCTAGCATGCGGACCACATTATGTGGCGGTTTAACAACAGAAGATGTGGGCTCATCACACACTATATGTGGGTGGGTTTTGAATCGCCGTGATCATGGTGGGGTTGTTTTTATAGACCTTCGTGATTTTACAGGTTTTACACAAGTTGTTATACGACCGGAGTTTAAACAAGCTTTTGCTTTGGCAGAAACTATCCGATCAGAGTATGTGGTGTGTGTTCGGGGGAAGGTTATGCCTCGGCCTGAGGGAACGGTGAATGCCAATATCCCTACCGGAGGAATAGAGATTGAATGTGATGATTTGGAAATTATCAATGCTTCGAAGCCTTTGCCATTTCCTATTGATCATGATACTCACGTGAGTGAAGATGTTCGAGGAGAACATCGAGTCTTAGATTTAAGAAGACCGTTCATGCAAAAAGCTCTTCGTTTGAGATCCAAGGCTATTAATTCTATGAGAAGTTATCTGAATCAATATGACTTTATTGAAGTAGAAACTCCTATTTTAACCAAAGCAACTCCAGAAGGCGCAAGAGACTATTTGGTGCCAAGTCGCACACACCCCTCGATGTGTTTTGCGTTACCACAATCTCCTCAGATTTTTAAACAGTTGTTAATGGTGAGTGGCATGGATCGTTACTTTCAGTTAGCAAAATGCTTTCGGGATGAAGATCTTAGGGCTGATAGACAGCCAGAGTTTACTCAGCTTGATATCGAAATGTCGTTTGTTAGCTGTCAAGATGTGATGACTTTCGCAGAAGGTATGATTCGTCAACTCTTTCAGGATACGTTGGGGGAGAGTATTGAGGAAATTCCTAAGTATTCTTATCAAGAAGTGATGGAAAAATATGGCTCAGATAGGCCAGACTTGCGTAACCCTTTGGAGTTATTTTCCATTGAAGATATTTGTGAAAATCTTGAATTTAAAGTTTTTGCTGGACCTGCCAAACAGAAGGGCAGCCGTGTTGTGGCCATGAATGTTCCTGGTGGAGGGGCGTTTACGCGAAAGCAAATTGATGATTATACGAAAAAAATAGCTTCTTTTGGAGCAAAAGGGTTGGCTTATATTAAGGTCAATGATAGGGCTTTGGGTCTAGACGGGCTATCTTCTCCAATCATTAAATTTTTAGGTGAGGAAGCAGTAGGAGCTATCCTCGATAGAGTGAATGCATCGTCCGGAGATATCGTCTTTTTTGGCGCGGGCAGTGCAAAAATTGTGAATGCATCATTGGGCTTTTTGAGGGATGAGGTTGCTCGGGATCTTGATTTGGTTAAGTCGGGATGGGCCATTTTATGGGTGGAAGATTTTCCCATGTTTGAACAAGGTGAAGACAAAGGAACTCAGCCATCAACACAGGCTGTTCATCATCCGTTTACGCTTCCAGATGTTGAATCAATAGAGGATCTTAAAGGAGATGTTCTCAATATTAAGTCTCATGCTTATGATATGGTTATTAATGGGCACGAAGTAGGCGGTGGATCCTTAAGGATCCATGACTACGATATGCAGTTGGCTATTTTAGATTGTTTAGGCATCAATCAAGACATGGCTCACCATCAGTTTGGACATTTGCTAAAAGCTTTACAATATGGGGCTCCTCCACATGGAGGCATGGCTTTTGGGGTGGATAGGCTCATGATGCTGTTGTTGGGTACCCAATCCATTCGGGATGTTATAGCCTTTCCTAAAACACAAACGGCGGCATGTTTGTTAACAGCGGCCCCCAGTGAAATGGACCCTAATGCCCTCAAAGAACTGCATTTACAGCAGTTGCCCGTAATCAAGGAGAGTTAATCATGGCAGGGCACAGTAAATGGGCTAATATTCGTTTTCGTAAAGGTAAACAAGATGCTGCTCGTAATAAAGTATTTACTAAATTAGCCCGTTTAATTACCGTTGCGGCAAAGCAAGGATCAGACCCCTTAACCAATGCATCGTTGCGCCTTGCTATGGATAAAGCACAACGCATGAATATGGGGAAGGATATTGTTCAAAGAGCCATATCCAAGGGAGATAAGAGTCAAGGTGCTGAAGACCTTGTTGCAGTTAGGTATGAGGGTTATGGGCCAGGTGGAATCGCTTGTTGGGTTCATGGTTTAACCGATAACCGTAATCGCACCGTAGCTGAAGTCAGGCATGCTTTTAGTAAGTTAGGTGGCAGTATGGGTGCAGAAGGCACCGTATCCTATTTGTTTCAGCATCGAGGGTTGATTCTATGTTCTCATGAAGAAGAGGAGCGCTTGATAGAACTTGTTATAGAGTCAGGGGCCTTGGATGTTAAACCGCTTGAAAATAACATGTATGAAGTATTGACCGAGCCTAATGATTTTGAAAAGATTAAAAATAATTTGCAAGCAGACAATATTAGGATTGAAGAAGCAGAATTAACCTATTTGCCTGATAATGAGGTTGCGTGTGAGAAAGATCAAGCCCTTAAAGTGATGAAGTTGATTGATATGCTTGAAGGGTTGGATGATGTTCAATCTGTGTACACCAATGCTGGTTTTCCTGAAGGCTTTGATCCAGATGAGTAAGGCATGCAAGTATTAGGCATTGATCCAGGAACGCGTTTAGTCGGTTATGGGTTAATTCACTTCCATCAAGGTCAATGTAAATGTGTTACCTATGGGCGTATTCGTTTGCCAGAAAAAGACTTGTTATCAGAAAGATTAAGGGTTTTAAGGGTTGAACTCAAAAAGCTTTTAGAGTCTATGCAACCTGATTTTGTCGGGGTTGAATCTTTGTTTGTGCACAAGAATGCCATGAGCAGTTTGAAATTAGCGCATGCTAGAGGGGTTATCTTGAGTTTGATTGCAGAAAGAGGACTGGAGCTGCGAGAATATGCTCCCAGGCTTATTAAACAGGCAGTGGTGGGTAAGGGGCAGGCTACTAAACAGCAGGTACAGTTTATGGTTAAGTCTCTTTTGCAATTGGATGCAGTGCCAAAACCAGATGCCGCAGATGCTTTAGCGATTGCGATTTGTTGTGCTCATCATGTTCGTTGGGGTTTTTTGGAGAACATTTCATGATAGCTCACTTGAAAGGAACCGTGTCAGCCATTCGTCTACCTATGTGTATTGTCGATGTCAATGGAGTAGGATACGTTGTTGAGTTAACTCACACAGACCTGGCTCGCTTGGAAATGATGAAAGAGTCTGTGTTGATACATACTCATTTGGTGGTAAGAGAAGATAACCATTCTTTGTATGGATTTTTAGACGTTGAGGCAGTTCAAGTTTTTCAAACCTTAATTAAGGTAAATGGGGTGGGACCTAAATTAGCTTTAAATATTTTATCCCATTTTTCTTTAGGAGAATTACGCCAGTGTATTCAATCTCAAGATATTCGTTGGATGTGTCAAATAAAAGGTGTTGGCAAAAAAGTTGCTGAAAGGTTACTCGTGGAATTAAAACACTGTGAAGACCGATTGCCACAAGTGGAGCTTTCTTCGGGTGCAGGGCAATATCATCAACAAGCAGTGGATGCATTAATTAAGTTAGGCTATAAACCTCAGGCCGCATCCAAAGCGATATCATCCATTAAAAATGAAAAGTGTTCGGGTCTAGAAGACTTGATTCGTAGAGCTTTACCTATATTGTCACAAGTTTAGGAGTACTGATGACTATTGAGCAAGAATATCACAATGTTATTGATCCTGAGGTTAAGTTAGATGATACCCATGAAGTGTCTATACGCCCCAAGAGCTTGAAAGAATACATTGGGCAAGAAGCGTTAAAATCACAAATGAATGTGTTTATTAAAGCTGCAAAAAAACGACAATCTGTATTGGATCATGTGTTGATTTTTGGCCCTCCTGGGCTGGGGAAAACAACATTGGCTAATATTATTGCTTATGAAATGAATGCTAGCATTAAGCAGACTTCTGGACCTGTTTTAGATAAGGCTGGAGATTTAGCGGCAATATTAACAAACCTTACTGCAGGGGATGTCTTGTTTATTGATGAGATTCACCGACTAAGTCCTCATGTTGAAGAAGTTCTTTACCCAGCCATGGAGGACTTTAAAATTGATATAATGATTGGTGAGGGACCTGCCGCAAGGAATATTCAATTGGATTTACCAGAATTTACATTGGTAGGAGCTACGACTCGAGCGGGTTTATTAACCTCCCCGTTAAGGGATCGGTTTGGAATTGTTCAACGATTAGAGTTTTATCAACAAAAAGAATTAGCCGCTATTATTCGAAGATCATCAAAAATCTTAAAGATAGATTGTGAAACCGAAGCAGCGGGGCTGATTGCCAAGCGATCAAGAGGCACACCACGCATAGCCAATCGTTTATTACGTCGAGTCAGAGATTATGCGGAGGTAGAAGATCACACTGTGATTGAGAGTAATCTTGCAACGACATCATTGGATTCTCTGAATGTTGATGATTTAGGCTTGGATGATTTAGATAGGAAATTTTTAAAGATTATTATCGATGTTTTTAAAGGAGGACCTGTGGGCATTGAGAGTCTAGCTGCAACATTGGGAGAAGAAAGGGGAACCTTAGAGGATGTTGTTGAGCCATACTTAATTCAATCTAACCTTATTATAAGAACGCCAAGGGGGCGCCAGGCAACTAATTTAGCCTATAAACATATGAACTCTATCGTACAAGGAGAAATCCCTTATGGATCTTAGCATGTTACAATCCTCACGAGTTGCTGTTGTTGGAGATCTTATTTTAGATCGATATTGGATGGGGGAAGTGAAGAGAATCTCTCCTGAATCACCCGTGCCCATACTATCGGTTGAGGGCAAAGATGATCGACTAGGGGGAGCGGCAAATTTAGCCCTTAATCTTGTTGGCTTAGGTTGTAAAACTCATTTGTTAGGTTGTTTAGGTGATGATGAAGTAGGGGATAAAATAAGATCCATGTGTGGGGTTGCCAATATTCATTTATATGATGTTTTAACGACACAGCCCTCTACCGTAAAGATACGTTTAGTTCATGAGTCACATCAATTGGTTCGTGCTGATTTTGAAACGGTACTGCTTTCTTCTTACCAAGAGGAACTATTGAACAAGCTTGCTAAAGTGATTGATAAGATTGATGTGTTGGTTCTATCTGATTATGACAAAGGGGTTGTTTGTGACCCACAAAAATTTATTCAATTGGCCAAAAAGAAAGGGGTTCCTGTTTTAGTGGACCCTAAAAATAAGCATTGGTCTTGTTATCAGGGTGTGGATCTTATCAAGCCTAATTTACTGGAATTTAAAAATGTGCAATCCCCAGAGGACCCTGTTGATATAAAAGCTAAGAAAGCGATTAAAGACTATGATATAAAGAGTGTCGTTCTTACTCAAGGAAGTCAAGGCATGACTTGGTATACACCTCAAGGATCAGAAAGTTATGCAAGCTCTCATGTTGAGGTTTTTGATGTCACAGGAGCGGGTGATACAGTGATGTCTGTTTTAGCGGCAACACACCCCCTAAGGTGGACAGCACAACAAAGAATGTCTTTGGCGAGTGAAGCAGCAGCTATTGTGATTCAACAAATGAAAACCACCTCGATCAATATTCATCAATTAATTATCAATAATCAAGAAAAGATAATGACTCAGGACCATGTTCGTCGCCTTGCCGATGCTTCACGTCGATTAGGGTATAAAATAGTGGTTACCAACGGGTGTTTTGATTTACTTCACCCTGGACACATACGCTATTTACAAGAAGCTAAAAGAAGTGGGGATCAGTTATGGGTTCTTGTCAACAGTGATGCTTCTGTCAAGCGACTAAAAGGAGAAAAACGCCCGATTAATAATTTAAATGCCCGCATGGAGATGCTTTCAAGTTTAGCGTTTGTTGATCGAATTATACCCTTCGATGAAGAGACTCCAGAGAGTCTCATTCATTCTATCAGCCCTGATATTTTGGTTAAAGGGGGAGATTATTCTGAAGATGAGATTGCTGGGGCAAAAGGGGTTCGAGCTAATGGGGGGCGTGTGTTAATTATTCCAACCATTAAGGGTTATAGCTCAACAAAAATTATTGAAAACTGTAAAAAATAAGCTTGTTTTTCAAGTGCTCTGTAACTCGCTGTGTAAACTTATTGCAAAACACTATGTTATTTGATTGACTTCATCGGATTTTTAGGCGGAGGTTTATTACCCGTTAGTGTGGCGGAAGAAGCTTTCTCAGTCACCTTTTGTGTATTACTATCTGTGCCAGATTGGCCGTTCAAATAGGAGTTCATATCATTATTAATGGTGGCTTTTTGCCCTTGTATGCTAGAAAATACACTAGCTTGGTTGGTAGATATCATGGTGTTACTAACCGCAATCAGCTGATCCTTTTGACGATTGAGGAGATAATCCATGTACCTTTTTTCGGCCAAAATTTTATTCATTTCCTGTAAAAGGAAGGCTTCATCGGAAGAGATAGCAATGCGAGCTTGCCATTCTCTGCTTAGGCGGTAGGTTGCATTATGTTTTAATACTTGCATAGGAGTCACGACTAATTTTTTATCACCACATTGAGCATGATATACTATATTTCTGCTTAATGTTTGATATTGAATCGCAGACAAGCTAAGCATTTTTGTTTGCAGTAAGTTTAAGCTATCAGCGATAAATTCAGTGGAGTTTTTCTCAATTTGTTTGAAAAGGGTAGCCCGAGTCGTGGGTACAGAGCTTAAATCTTGAATGTTCGTGGTGGTGAGGTAACCTTGGTGACCTATTTTATAACGGGGGCCTTTTTCATTGTTTCCCCATTCGTCGTTACTTTTAAACCTTAAAAGATTTCCCGCGACTAAAACATTGATATAATCAGAGCTGTTGTCGCTAAAGATGTTGGAATAACCCAGCTGACTATTGATAGGATAAATGCTTAATGTGGCAGTGTTTTGGTTTTGGCCTAGATCGTGGATGTAGTCATTGATAAGGCCTAAATTATACGACTCTAAACTCTTAGCTGTCTCAATTTTCTGTAATGAGTTGATCAAGATAGTAGAATTGCAGTCCAAGGTCTCTGTCAGGTTATCATAGGTGAGATTATTACCATATTTTGCTGACCCGTAGAGGTCTCTTGAACTGATAACATTGGGGAAGTGTTCAGTGCGCAGCTCTTTGGCAATCCATTCCATCAGAAAGGGATTCAAGTAAGGCTCTAGCTTTATGGCAATAGAATTGATTTCCATGAGAAAGGGTTTTACCCTGTTGGGAGAAATCCTGGAGCTGGTGGGCAATGCTCTAGCTTGGTGAACATCTTCTTTAAATTTTTCAAAGGTTGTCTTATATTTTTTCAATAGAGTTATTGCAGGGTGGGTTGCAAGGTTAGGAACCCCTGCTATGAGTTCATCTGAAACCTTAAGAAGTTGATCAAAGTTTTGTATTAACTGGTAAAATCCATTCAAAGGAGTCTTTGTTGGAAGTTCTTGCTTGGAGGAAGTTTCAGTAAATTTAGTAATGCAGTTAAGTTTGTAATAGTTGGTTTTAACCTCAGATTTCTTAGACTTCGGATTGATTTGATTGATTGTCCACGCAATAAAATAGCCTTGTTTTTTCTTTTGGATGTCTTTTTCTATTTCATATTGATATTGAAGCATGTCCTTGTCTAAACAACCCTGGGTGTTTTGAATAAGGGTTTGGTTAAGTGCTAATAGTTGGATAAAATTGGATAACACTGCTTTATTATCGATGTTTCCTGATTTTTTAAGAAAATGACAATAAAAGATTTTATTTTGTTTGCTGATAGGGTCTGTGATCGTATGGGCTTGATTGATACAGGTAGAGTATTGACTGGACCCAAAGAGGTTATCCATTCTTTTTTCTACGGTGCGATGATTGATTGGGTTGAGTACATACTTATGATTGGGATCAATGATGAGTAAAGGGTATAACAGTTCTTCGACAATATGATGAGCAAATTCAACTCGGTTGAGAGTTTTTGTTGTTGCTTTTTTTGCCTTAGAGATGACCAGTGTTGCAGTTTCTTGAACGGGGTCTAGAGAGGGGTTGACAGATTTAGGTTGGCTTAATGGGAGAAGCGGAAATAAAACATTGCTGGTCACAAAGTTGAAAAAAGGAGGGTTTTTATCTTGAAATAGAATGGATAGGTTGGTTAGTTCTTTTTTGAACATGTTTTTGGTAAGGTCACATAAGAGCCATGCAGCTTCGCTGAAAACTTTTTTAACACCATACAGGGAGGGATCTTTAAACGAACAATATTGTTCTCGTTCTGATGGGGTTTGAAATTGATTCACAACCTCTTTGAAAAAAGTGGCTGACGGTGTTTGTGCTTTCCAAAAATGATAAATATTTTGTAAGGGGGCGGTTTTATCGGTGAGAAGATCATGAATCATGCATTCGTTGTTGTCTAGTTTGCCCCCATAGATGGTTGTGCATATCGCCGATTTGTAGGCGTTTTTTATGATGGTCCGATTATCTGGCTCAACCATAGCTGAAAGGTTAGAGATGAGCGAGATATAAATAGCTATGCCGATTAACTTCTTCATGAGGATTTCTCCGGCATTGTTTTTGAGTTGGCTGATTGACTTTGTCGGGCAGCTCTTGATTTTTTGGCCATGGTTTCTGAGGTTCCTAGGCCGTATGATGTGATGTGATCAATAATCGTTTTAGACTGATGATCAGAAGAGGCGCTTGATGATTGGTTGGTTGTAATCCAGTTACTTAACACGCCAATTAACATTTCTTGTTGTCTTCTAAGTAAAGTTTTCATCTCTCTTTCTTCAGCCAAAAGAAAATTCATTTCTTTTAATAAAAAAGTCTTATCAGATGCATTTTGTATGCTTTTAAACCAAGTATCATCACGTGTTCGAAATGAGGCATTGTGGTATAGAATTTCCATGGGGGTGGCCTGGAATGTTTGCTTACCACAGGAGAGTTGATAGAGGGTGTCGCGGCTAGCTGCTAATTGAGAAATCACTGCTAAGCTGGCTGTTTTTACACTCACAAAGCCCAAGGTGTCAGCGTGAAAAGATTTTTTATAAATTTCATTGTAAAATTTCTTCTGGTTAAGTTTGTATTGACTCAAGATTTCCGGGTTGCCAGCTTGGACTACCGAGTCTCCATCTGCAATGCTAGGCCCTTTATTATGGATGGTGTCTATATTGAAACTCAAACCGGCAGCCATGGTTGGGTAATGATTCTTATGAAGGGGATCTTCTTCATAAATATTTAACAGATTTTGTTTAGCGTTGAGGGGAGTTGTGTATAGTTTAGGCATTTTTTTGAGTTCACCTAACTGTTTTAAAAATCGGTGAATAATTTGACGAGAATAGTAACTATTGGATGATTCCTTGCCTGAGGACTCTAAAACTACTCCGGACAGGCCTATGGGGCTTGAGCATTGGATTGGATCATTGTGCAGGGTAGATTCACCCGGGGTTTTTGTCATGTTATAAAAACTCGCAGTATCAAAGACGTCATTGATACTGATAACATCTGGGTGATTTGCTGCAGTGAGAGTTTGAGAGAACCACTGTAAAATAGAAGGGTTAATGATATTATCTAATGCGTTTAAGTCTGTTTGAATTTGTTTAAGTAAGGGGGTTGCTTTATTAGGGGCTAGGTTAGATATGGTGGGTAAGCTTTTATTATCGGGGCTAAATTTAAATGCTTTAACAGAGGATTTTAACTGATTGAGAGCCTGGATTGAGGGTTGGTGAGCTGCTGGATTCTGCTGAAGATATCCTTCTAGGGTTGAGATGGGTTGTGTGCTTGTATTTTGGCTGTTAGTGCTGGAAGTGAAGGCAGAAGAAAACAACGTTCCAAGGCTGATTTTGGGGCCTGATAATAATTGATAAAGGTTAAGAATGTTTTGAACAACAACATAGTAGCCGTTAGCAAAACTATCGAGAGGGTAGTTGCCTCGAAAAGAATAGGAGCTATTCTGCCAGGATGTGAAACAGCCATGTTTATAAAGCTTTTCGCTTGTCGTCAAGGTTCCTGTAGATGAAATATAGTACTGGCCTTTAAATTCATCAAGATCCTTGATTTCTTCAGGGTTTGTCTTGAGCTGTGATTCTAGGCAACCATTGATGCTTTTTTGGAGTATTTTATAGCTTGAAATGAGCCTTAGTGTGTTGATAAGGAATGAAATATTGTTGGGTTTTAAAAATTCACAAAGCGATGTTAGGTTGGTGTATTGGATGGGGTTGTTTTTCATGGAATTACGATGATTTATACAGGTATTGTAATTATTAAACCCAAAATTGTCTTGTAACCGATTCAAAATATGTTCTTTGGTTAACGGGGTGTAGTAATTATTATAGTAAGTAGAGTCTTTGGCGGAAAGTGGTTTGGCATAGAAGGGGGATAATAGGCTTGAAAATATGAAGCTTGTGAATTCAGGTTGGTTCATAACTTGATCGAATTGACTGTTACTTTTATAGCTTCGGCTCTGAGTAAAGACTTGAAGGGCTATCTGTTGAATGGGGTTGCGCGGTGTGCTGGCTATTTTTAATAGCGGTTTTAAGGGGTTGAGTACATTGTTGAAAAAGACAGCATGATTAGGGCCTACGACGGCTTTGTTTTTTTCGTTCAATGCCTTTTGTTCGGACATGAAAAATTTAAAAATACCCCATTGATACGGATTACACAGGCCAGGTGTTCCCGGCTGATAGGCACCGCCAAAAATACGCAAACATAATGCGTTGGCCATAGAGTTTTTAAATTCAGCTATGAAATCTTCTGTGGCTTTTTTCTTTTCAGCGGCAAGCTTTCTTAGCCTTTCTTCCTCTTCCTTTCGTTCTCGGTCTTCTTTCAAATGCTTGGCTTCTATGACAGCCGCATGCAGTTCTTTCATTGCTTGATCGATGTCATCAGTGTTCCTATTGATAATAGCATTCTGTAATTTTTGAACGGCAGTATCGATGATGTTTTGTTCGCTAGTGACTAATTTTGAATCTTTATTTTGTTCTGTTTCTGCAAGTAGCTCTTTGCCTTCTTTGATTGCATTCAAACGTTCGGAGGCTGTTTTATCCGCTGTTGCTGTAGCTGTGTTCAAAGCAGTCATTGCTTCATCAATTTTACTTGTATCGCCAGATTCAATAGCAGTATTTAACGAAGCTATTGCGTTATCTATACTCGTCTTCTCATCGCCATTGTATAGACTGGATTTGGATGAAACGGATGATTCGGTTTGAGTGATTAGATCATTGGCATTTTTTTTGCTTTCATTAAGTAAGGCAAGTTCTTCGGCTTGTTTTTTTTGTTGAGCAATTTCTTGTGCATTAGAGGGACCTGCACCATAGTCAACATCATCAGGATTATTCGCCGTTGTTCCCATAGTGTCATCATCCATATTAGATTGGATGTTTTGGTTTGTTTTTATACTTGGAGCATCACTTTTGGTGTTGGTGATAGTTTTATCACCTATGCTTGGGTTTGAGGAAGATTTAGGTGTTTCTCCGGTGTGAGGGGCTGCAGATTCCAACGACGATGTATTCTTAGATGCTTGGAATGAAGGGGAGGATGTTCCCTCAGCGTTGGAGGGTGTGGTTGTTGTTGCTTCAGTTGGTGGAGGGTTATTCTCGGGGGCTTGCAAGGGAGGCGATTCTGGTGAAGAGGGAGTTGTTTCCTCAGCCTGAGAGGAGGTAGCTTTAGTAGATGAGGGGGAAACTGTATTTTCAGATGCTTGGAATGCCGGCGATTCTGATGAAGGGTGTGTGTGTTCTTCTGTGTTGGTAGAAGGAGAATCAGCAACTTTATTTTCCGCGGTAGCTACAGAGGTAGCTAGGATTAAGGTTAAGATAAAAAAGGTTGCCTTGTTCATGGGCTACTTGTTAACCTCTGGAGTTTTAGTTGCTGAGGGAGGAATATGATTGGAGGCCTCTTCCGCTCCTGACTGAGCGCCATCACCCCCTCCGGAGGCTTTTCCTTTAACATATTCCTCTGTGAGTTCTTTGATTTTTTTACGCTTGCTTTTAAGCAGAGTATTTTGTGAGGACGATAATTTTTGCATATGTAGGAGTGCCATAGAAGCGATGGCTTTTTCATTCAATAAGTATTGTTTAAACTGGGCTTCTCTATTTTCAGCCATGGTCATTAGCATCTCTTTAAGAAGAGAGGTGCTGTCTGATTCATTAACCACTCTACATCTCCATGATTTTTCCTTACTATCAGCACAACTGGTTTCAGTGCTACTGCCTCGTAACCTAAAGGTTGCATTATAAGTTTCAGCTTGTGCTGGTGTAAGTTGAAGGGAGATCTTCCCACCCGCACTGGATTGACATGAATAGGAATAAAGTGCCGACCGAGGGCTGGCTAAGCCATATAGGTTGCCCATGACAAAACCTTTTTGAGCAATAAAGTAGTTGGAATCAGCTTTAAATTGCGTGATGTCTTTACTTAAGACTGTTTTTATTTGCGCTCTAAAGGAGTTTATTTTGGGGATGATACTATTTTTTGCGGGTTTGATGGATGCATTGTTAGATATCTTTGACTCAAAAACGCCACTTGATTCTTTGAAGTTATACAGCTGGCCAGCGGCTAGCACGGGGGTATCCCCTTGTTTAACAAGCCCCATGTTTTCTTCTTGAGGAGTTTTGGCGTAAGCAAAAACATACCCAGGCAAGAGTAGGTCAGGTGTTTTGGCAAAATTCGTTAGGTTTTGAAGGTAGCTTCTTTGACGCTCTTGTGTCAGCCCTACTTTTCCTGTTAATTCTAAATTGCTAACACATTGAGAAAGTTTTTGTGACTCGGCATAACTGCTGGGCAAGGTCTTATCATAATTATCTTTGCCCAAGAGCGACATCATGTCTGGAACTCTTGCCGTAGGTCTACTTTGTCTGTAGTTGCTCGCCATGAGTTTAAGAACCACTGGTCGCATTTCGCTTACAAGGTTGTTGACCTCATCTTTAAATGAGTCCAGGTCTTCTTGGGATTTATTGTCCATGATTTTAAGGTGTGTGTTGTCATCTGAATTAATATTGTTCACGTGGTTGCTAAAGTTGCTAATGCTGGGTATTTGATTTTGTACCGTCGAGGTCAGGTTCTTCAGGTCTTCATTGGCTTTTAGTATAGATCGGGCTAAGCAATAATACCCATTGACGGTATAGTTGATGTTGGAGGGGGAGGGTGAATCATTGGGGCATGCCGTATTAGGGCTTGTATCAATGGTTGTTTTACAGACGACAGAGTGTTTTTTTTGGGATGAGCCGGAGGAGACTTTGAATTCAAATTTGTTTGATTTCGCACTATTAGAGGCATCTTGTGTGGATGAAGATGCGCCAGCGGATTTGTCAGAGGGGATGTAGCTAATGCAGTTTGGTATTTGATACTGCAGAGCTAATAACCTGGAATAAACATTGGCCAGGTTGCTATCTAAACCATGGGAGCCAGTGGAGTGCTGTTTGGGTACGAAGAATCCTGCTTTCAGCATAAAGACTGGGTAAAATGCTTGATAATAATTTTGAAGTGTTGCAGAAAACAAGTCATCTGGGCTGGGGGTCGATTGTATGACGGAGCCACTTCCTGTCCACATGGCATCTAAGTCAGCTTGTAAAACGCTGGGGGCGCTGGTTATTGCGGGGTTGTTTGGAACGCTCGGATTCATTAGGTTTGAGCTTGTGAGGGCTTCTTGGGATGCCCAGGTTGTGTCAAGATCGGTGGTTGATTCTTCAATAATTTGTTCTTGTATAAACCCAAAAATATTTCGATAGGGTTTTTTCCCGGAAGAGGTGCCTGGGCAGCGTTGGCTTTGGGTGCCATAAATAGCTTCACAGATCGCTTGTTTGGTAGCATCTTGTATCTCAAGTTGGGTAACTTTCACGGTGTGAGAGGTGATGGCCATTATTTCGATATGACACATAAGTAAAATGACGTTAAGTAAAGCAAACTTTGTTTTCATAGGGCGGGATCCTTAACCTAAAAAGGGGTGAAGTACGACTTAGCAGGTTTGGTTTTTTGGGGGGGGTGGACGGTTGTGTGCTGATACTGTTGTCCTGGTGTATAAGTTATTGATGAAGGTTGGTCTGTGTGTGCAGCGACTTCATCTTGTTCAATGCCAGCCGTGAAAGCTGGGGCCTTAAAGGTATTTTTTGAGGAGGAGGTTGTTGAGTTTGAGCTAGCGGGGATGGTGGGGGTTTTGTTATAGTTAGCGACACGGGAGCATTGTGATTTTTGGTAGCGGCTAGTCGTGTTGCTACAGTCAATAGCCTGAGCTTGACTGGCCAGTAAAATTAGGGTTAACACTAAGATCATTCTGTAGGCTCCAACGCGGATGTTAGTATGTCTAATCGTTCCTTAGCAAGCACTCTTTTTAAAAGACGTAACCTTTCAAAAGTAACATTTCGGCGTAAAAATATTTTAGCAGGTGCTTCTTCGTTACTTTTTTCTTCAGCATAACTGATAAGTTTAGAAGCAGTCCCTGGTTGGATAGAGTCCAGTGCTTGCATGACTCGCAATTTTCGGCTTACTTTAACGCAAGCAAGTATTTTTATGAGTTCTTCATTGTGCGCGGCTATCTCCGAGTTATTGGGCAGGGAGAAAATTGGGGCTAGTTTTGAAATAGCCTCATCTACTAAAGGGTCATTGTCTCTGCACCAGTCTTCCAGGGTTTCCATTAAGCAAATAACGCGGTAAACATCTGGACTGATGTAGTTTTTCCAGTATTTGTGACACGATTTTAGATCGAATTCAGGCATCACTAGAAACTCCATTTCACTGTTTTATATTAACGTATGGATGCCAAGAATGCTACTTTATCGGGACAAAAGCTGCTTTTTTTTTCAGATATTATGAAAAAAGCTCCTAAATCTACTATAATACAAGCATTAAGGAGGAGTGATGAGAGTAGATTGGTATCAGTTAATTCTCGATGCGCAAATGTGCAGAGGCATTACCTTGGGTGATGATCAGGTATGGTATTTGTGTTCAATTTTAGAAGAGCACATGAGAGATGTTCATATGGTGGATTTTTATGCCTACGAATGTTGGGCTTCTAATCAAAATGATTCTGCTTCTCTAAAGTTGGCGGGGGATTTTTCGATTATTTCGGCGGGGTTTTTTCCTGATCGATTTAGTCGTTATGGGGTTTCACGTGATTATTATTTGCTTGTGGGTAGGAATGCATACGAGCGTTTGGCGGGTATTTATTATATAAAAAATAAAAAACATTTCAGACATTACAAAAGGTTGGCTGATAATGTGGTAGGCATTTCAGCGGTTTTAGAGGCAGCCAGTAAGCTGGGTGGAAAATAATGCTTATAAGGTATTTGTCAATTGGGTAGAGGGTTGTTATAATAAGATAATTAAAAACAGAAGGTGTTTTCATGTCTAGAGGTGTTAATTTAGTTATTTTAGTGGGTAACCTAGGACAGGACCCTGATATGCGGTACACAAGTGGCGGGGCAGCTGTGACAAATGTTTCAATTGCAACATCGCAGGCATGGAATGATAAGCAGTCAGGTCAGTTACAAGAAAAAACAGAGTGGCATAGAGTAGTGATGTTTAATCGTTTAGCAGAAATTGCAGGGCAATACTTGAAAGCAGGGTCTAAAGTGTATATTGAAGGCAGTTTGACTACAAGGAAGTATCAGGACAAACAGGGTGTTGATAGGTATACTACGGAGGTTATTGCAAGAGAATTACAAATGCTGGATAGAAAGGGTGAGGCGATAGCTCCTCCTCCTGTTGCAAATGCTGCAAGTTCTTTTCAGTCGCCGTCGTCTCAGGAACCTAAGGTGCAGCCTGTAAATGCGTCTCAAGCTGCCCCTGCCGCAATGGCTGATGATGATATTCCATTTTAAATAGACAGAGACTTTAAATGAGTATATGGCTAATTGAAAACAATGGTAAATACTCAATCAAAAGGGATTTTGATGAAATCCGGCGTTCTTATGACCAGGGAAATGAATTAGATAAGCTAAAAATAGTGCTTGAATTTATTGCCATGGATGCCATTCCAGAGATGAGGGAGACTTATTGGTGTCAATATATTGATTCCTTGTATGCTGCGAATCAATTTAATCAAATTGTTGGTGTGTTAAATTTTCACTACAGTGTCATCAACAATTTTAATGACTGGGCTCGTTTTGAATCTGATTCTGCTGACTTAAGAGAAAGTTTGGATTGGATAGATTGGGATGGGTTCTCTTATAGAGAAAGCAGTGATTTTACTTTAAAGGATTTATTTGAAGGATGGGTCGCTAGCTGGGGTGGAGAAAATGATGGTAACCAAAGGAGATGTGATTTTAGGTATGTTGAGTCTTTATCTAAATTTTTGAAGGAATATCTTGAGAGGCAGCTGATAGCTGGAAGTCAACATCAGGGAGAAATGTTGGCAGCATGTAGTCGGCTTGAAGGAAGGGATAGCTTTCTTTATAATCAGGCCTGGGAAAAGGCTTATGATGCTAATAAAAAAAAGGTATTGAGTTCTCAGGAACTTAAGCTAAATACATTATCATCACAAAACACATCACCATCCAGTGGTTTTTTTTATATCAATCCTATAGCTACTCGAGATAGTATTGGGGCGGAGCTAGCATTTCTTTGGGGTTCCAAAGGATCTCCGAGATCAAATGACTCTTCTACGCCTTGGCCATTATTAATGTTTGTTGAAAAGCCAAAATATTTTAGAGTACTTGAATGGGTTTTATTCGGAGCTCATTGTGTCGTAGGGGTGGTTTTAATTATTCAGAACGCTCCTTTATTAGGTGCTATGTTGATAGTTGGTGGTGTCTTAGGTAAGTACGAAGCATTGTCTGAGAGCACTGTCAAGTGGTTGAAGGTCTCTATTAATACATTCTTTGGTAAGGTGGTTTTATTTCTAGTCGTTTTGGCTTGTTTAGCCATGGTAGTGAGTGCGTCGATGGTTGGAGATCTATTTCATCTCACGTTGTTTAGCGTATTATCTTTTGGTTTAAATTATATGTTTTCAATGAATCCTCCAGAGTTAGAGGTGGGTGAAGGAGTTGTAGGGTTTGATCTTTTAGCAATGGGTGAACAGGTTCTTGCTGCTTTCTGGAGTTTTTTTGATGTTTCAAACAAAAAAAATAACAGCCCTTCACCGGATTTACCGAGGGGGGGGAAGGTGGAGCGTGATAAGTTGTTCATGCCTGAACCTACGCCAATGATTCGTCCCCGTAACAGGGATGATCCTGAAGCTCCATTTTTGAGCTTGAATAATAGGACGAAGGGAAGAGGGTCTTTTAGTAAGGTTAGTAGGGATGTATAAAAAAGGTTCGAGACCTTAATACAATATTGAAAACTAGGGATTTGGAGAAATTAAGTGAAGATAAATTTTAATAAAGCTGAGGCTTTTTTGGGTATCAATATTAAGAAGTTACCTAAAGCTATTATTGTATTACTTGAAAATGTTTTGCGGCATAATTTGGATAATCAGTTGGAGTCTTTGCAACCCTTTAAAGAGTGGTTGACGTTAGGCTCTAGTTCTACTGCCATTGAGTTTAGACCTGCTCGGATTTTGATGCAAGATTTTACAGGGGTTCCTGCTGTTGTTGATCTTGCAGTCATGAGGGATGCCATGGTTTCTTTGGGAGGAGATCCTGATCAGATTAATCCTTTGTGCCCAGTAGATTTGGTTATTGATCATTCGGTAAGTGTGGATGATTTTGGGCAACAAGATTCTTTTTTAAAAAATGTGCAGTTGGAAATTAATCGAAATATTGAGCGATATCAGTTATTGAAGTGGGGGCAAAGCTCATTTAATCACTTTAATGTTGTGCCTCCGGGGACAGGCATTTGTCATCAAGTTAATATTGAAAATATAGCCAGCGTTGTTCAAGAGAGGGGGGGATGGATATTCCCTGATACCTGTGTGGGTACGGATAGTCACACAACCATGGTTAATGGGTTATCTGTTTTAGGTTGGGGTGTGGGCGGTATTGAAGCTGAAGCTGCCATGTTAGGACAGCCTGTTAGCATGAGAGTTCCTGAAGTTGTTGGGGTCAAGCTGACAGGGCGTTTATCGGAAAATGCAACGGCAACAGATTTGGTGTTAACCATTACTCATATTTTGAGACAAGAGGGTGTTGTTGGTAAGTTTGTTGAATTCTATGGAGAGGGGGTAACCAACTTGTCTTTAGCCGAGCGTGCAACCATTAGTAACATGTCTCCAGAGTTTGGTTCCACCTGTGCTTTTTTTGGTGTAGATGAAGAGACATTGAACTATTTGACTTTAACAGGGCGCGATGTTTCTGTTGTTGAGAGGGTTAAACATTATGCTCAAGAAGTGGGCCTTTGGTATAATCATGAGGAGGAAAGAGCATACACTTCTACTTTACATTTAGATTTATCTACCATCGAATCATGCATTGCTGGCCCTAAGCGTCCTCAAGATCGGGTCAAATTATCTGATGTTTCTGAGGTGATGGGTTCAATTGCAACATCGGCGAAAGGCGAATGCCTTCAGGATGGCGATGTTGTTATTGCGGCCATAACTAGTTGTACTAACACCTCTAACCCATCGGTGCTGATTGCGGCAGCATTGTTAGCCAAAAGAGCTGTTGAGTTGGGCATTAAAGTCAAACCATGGGTGAAAACTTCTTTGGCGCCTGGCTCCAAAGTGGTTATGGAGTATTTGAGAAGATTAGATTTGATCAAACCTTTGGAGCAGCTAGGTTTTTATTTGGTGGGTTTTGGTTGTACAACATGTATTGGTAATTCAGGGCCGCTGTCGCCAGAGCTGGTTAAGGATATTGAAGACCATAAGCTATCAGTGTGTGCTGTGTTATCTGGAAATAGAAATTTTGAAGGAAGGGTGCATCCGTTGACACGAGCAAACTGGCTAGCATCCCCTCCGTTGGTTGTTGCCTACGCATTGCTTGGGCACATGAGGGAAAATTTATCTGACGCAGTGTTGGGTGAGGCCAATGGAAAGTCTGTTTACCTTAAGGATCTTTGGCCATCCAGAAAGACTATCGATCAAGCCGTCAATCAGCTTGATAAAGAAATGTTTGTTAAACAATATGAAGATGTTTTTAAAGGTGATGATGATTGGAAGAACATTGCGATATCGTCGTCCAGTACTTACGATTGGCAAGAAGGATCTACCTATATTCGTAAGCCCACTTTTTTTGACGGAATGACTCAAGAGTTGCCTGACATGAAGAGTATTAAGTCAGCAAGGATATTAGCGCTTTTAGGGGATTCTGTAACAACGGATCATATTTCACCTGCAGGGGTTATTAAGCATGATAGCCCGGCAGGTGAATATTTGCAGTCGCTTGGTGTGGCGGTGTCGGAGTTTAATTCATACGGTTCTCGAAGAGGTAATCATGAGGTGATGACTCGGGGGACTTTTGCTAATATTCGGATTAGGAATGAGTTAACACCTGATATCGAAGGGGGGGTTACTCGCTATTTCCCAGGGGGGGAAGTGATGAGTATTTATCATGCAGCTAGAAAATATAAGCAAGATGATGTTCCTCTGGTTGTGGTTGCTGGTAAGGAGTATGGTACAGGGTCTTCTCGAGATTGGGCGGCTAAGGGGACTTTACTTTTAGGTGTTAAGGCAGTTATTGCTGAGAGCTTTGAGCGAATTCATCGATCTAATTTAATCGGTATGGGTGTGATGCCGTGTGTTTTTGAGGAAGGAACAACGCGAGAAACTTTGCATTTGCAGGGAAATGAGCGATTGGATATTGAAGGTATTGAGGATGTTCATTCGGTACGAGCTAAGCTTACCATGGTGATTCATCGTGATAATGGGGTCAAAGAGGCTGTTTCTATTCAGGCGAGTATTGAAACAATGGGGGAATTAGAGTATTTTAAGAATGGTGGTATTTTACCTTATGTTCTTAGAAAATTGGTTCAACCGGATGAATCCTCTTTATGATTATCTCAGCAATTCATAGTGCTTCGTGGGTGGTTTTTCTCATTATGATGGTTCTTGGCCTTTTATCTATTTATTCGTGGGTGCTTATTATAGGTAAGTGGAAAGTTATTCATCAGCAGCAACGAAGAATGAATGCGTTTGATAAAGAATTCTGGTCAGTTCAGGATATGAATGAGCTGTATCAAATGGTGCGAGCGCAATGTGTGGGTGTTTTGCAGGAGCAGTTTTGTGCTGGGTTTGAGGCCTATCAACAATCTGAGCACAAAGAAGAGGCCATGTCTAAGGCAATGATGATTACGCATGAGCGACATTTTTCGAATGAAGAGAGTTCATTGCAGCTGTTGGCGACTTTGGCTTCAACGGCCCCTTATATTGGTTTGTTAGGTACGGTTTTAGGGGTGATGCATGCCTTTCAGGGGTTGGGTGGATTGAATGAATCAGTGGCCATTCAGGTTCTTGCTCCAGGGATGGCTGAAGCGTTGCTTACAACAGCATTGGGCTTGTTTGTTGCGATTCCGGCTATGATTGCTAATAATAGGTTTGTTGCGAGTTTGGAGGCTTTTGAGCGGAGAAGTTTGCTGTTTCAGCGTGAGTTCGCTTATATTATGATGCATAAGACATGAAGAGCCGTAAGCGTTTTGATCAAATTAACGTTATACCCTATGTGGATGTGTTATTAGTTTTGTTATTAGTTTTTATGGTGACAGCCCCCATGATGCACCACCATTTGCCCATTGATTTACCCAAAGCTAAATTAAACAAGTCAGCAGATTCAAAAACTCCTGTTTGGTATATGACTATCGATGCAAAAGGTCGCTATTTTTTAGGCAAACAAAATGTATCAGAGGAGCCCATGACAGCAGAGCAGTTGGTGGGTAGAATTAGGCTTTTAAAGCGAGGCCTTTCTCAATTGCCTATGGTGCAAATCCAGGCTGAAAAAACTATTAGCTATCAAATATTGATAACAGCTCTTACAGCATTTCAGGAGCAAGGTATCGAGAAAATAAATTTTGTCTATCGGTCTTAGCCTAGAGGTTGTAGAAGTACCGATTTTTGTTTGTCTATGATTTGAGAAATACCTTGGTAAGCAAGGTCCAGCATTTGGTCGAGTTCTTTTCTTGAAAAAGAGTTATGTTCCGCTGTTCCTTGAATTTCAATTAAATGGCCTTGTTCATTCATCACTATATTAAGGTCTGTATCTGCCTTAGAGTCCTCTTCGTAATTCAGGTCCAAGATGGGTTTACCTTTCACGATGCCAACCGATACAGCGCCTATTAGGTAGTTGATGGGGTCATTTTTAATCATCTTTTTATATTGCAGGTGTTGGATGGCTTGTACTAAGGCAATGCATCCTGCATTGATAGACGCTGTGCGCGTGCCGCCATCAGCTTGAATAACATCACAATCAACAATAATGGTAAAATCGCCTAGTTTTTTTAGGTTTATCATGCTTCTCAGGCTACGGCCTATGAGTCTTTGGATTTCTTGCGTCCGGCCGCTTTGTTTTCCTCTCGCAGCTTCGCGATCATTTCGAGTATGGGTTGAACGGGGTAACATCCCGTATTCTGCGGTTAGCCAGCCTTGATGGGCGTCTCTTAGGAATCTTGGTACCCCTTCATTGATGCTGGCGGTGCATAATATTTTAGTTTGGCCAGAGGAATACAGGACTGACCCTTCTGCGTGGTTATTAACTGTGGTTTCAATAGAGAAGGGTCTTAAATCATGGGCTGCTTTTGCTGGGTTCATGAAGGTTGTTCCTGTGGTTTTCTTGAATCCTATCAAAGTTTAAAGGAATTGTCGACGAGTTAATTAAAATAGCAATAAATTGGCCGGATTTTTAACAGATTCTATAGAAATATTGACAGGTGTGATGTGTTGAAAGGGTTGTGAGTCAGGGGGGCTAGTAGAGGGTTAGATTAAAATCAACCACACCAGGGTACTATCCCCTGGTGTGGTATGATTGAGTTTCCGCCCTATTGATTAGAAGGTTAATCTTCTTGGTGAGTGAGTTCTGCTGTGGATTTCTGAAATATTATCAATTAAAGGTATTGTTAATCTTTGAGTTTGATTGTTGTTATCTTGCAAATTAAGTTGATTCCAACGGTTCTCAGAGTTTTGTGTATGCGGGTTATGATTTTGAGCGAACAGTCTTTGTTTGGCTCTTCTTGTTTCTTTAATGCTAGGGGCTACTTGTGCTTGATTTGCTCGGACGGGGCTGTGCATTGTTGCGGGGTCAAGTAATGCACCATGATGTATTGTATCTGAATCTAAAGGCCTTAATGTAGTGAATGTCATTTTGTTACTCCTAAATGATGTTTTTAGTTTATACTTTTATAAGATATACGTCAATATTAATGTATTTTTTAGTCTTAGCGTCCTCTTTTTTTGCGTAAATTTATGCGAATGGTTGTATTTTGTGTATTAGTTCTTGATTTTATTAGAGTGAATTGTGATAATTATTCAATGGCTTCACTTATATTGATCAGCGCACCTTCCGGAGCGGGAAAAACAACCCTGGTGAACAAATTATTGGGGGCATTAACCCGAATTGAGCTTTCGGTCTCATGTACAACGCGTTCTCCCAGGCCTTCTGAAAAGCAGGGAGATCAATATCATTTTATGTCAGATGATGAGTATGATCAGTGTTTGAGTAACAATGAATTTTTAGAATTTGCTACAGTATACGGAAACCGTTACGGAACCTTGAAAAAGAATGTTCAAGATGGTTTAGAACGAGGCAATGATGTCGTTTTAGAAATCGATTACCAAGGTGCTCTACAAGTCATGAAGGCATGGAAGGAGCCGATGGTTAGTGTTTTTATTATGCCGCCAAGTTTTGAGGTTTTAAGGAAACGTCTCGACAATAGGGCAGAAGATACGCCATCTGTTATTAAGAAAAGATTGCAGGAAGCCTATCAAGATATTATTCATTATGACCATTATGATTACCTCGTTGTGAATGGCGATTTATTAACAGCTAGCTTAGAGCTTACGAGTATAGTCGTGGCATATCGACATAGGATGGAAGTGGTTAAAAGAGAAAAACAGGCATGGATTGAGAGCCTTATAGAATCTTTTAACGATAAAAGCTAGATTTTTTGGTCAGAGGGTTGTAAAATAATAAGTATCACAAAATATTGAGCATTTTATGGCACGAATAACCATTCAAGATTGTTTAAAAGTTATTAATAATCGATTTCAAATAATTGATGTTGCATCAAAACGCGCGCGGAGCCTGATGGATGGCGCAGAACCAAAGGTTAGAAAAGATAATGATAAGCATACGGTTATCGCTTTACGGGAAATTGCCGAAGGTTTTGTAGGTCTTGATGGGATTAAGTTTGATGGACAGGAGTCCGAAGACTGTCATGACGAGGAAAACTGATACAGACTTTTCTTTAAACGACGCTTTGCCCTATGAACAGCTTAAAGGCCTGGTTTCTTATTTAAGACAGGAAGAGCAGGATAAGGTTTATCAAGCTTATTTGCTAGCAGACGCTGCTCATGTTGGTCAATATCGACGTAGTGGTGAACCTTATATTACACACCCCACAGCGGTGGCTTGTATTCTAGCAACCATGAGAATGGACTATGAAACTATTTTATCAGGCCTTCTCCACGATGTATTAGAAGATACCCCAACCACTAAAGCCATTATTCGTCAAAAATTTGGAGAATCCGTTGCTGATATTGTTGATGGTGTTTCTAAATTAAGTTATATACAGTTTCAGGATAAGGTTGAAGCTCAAGCTGAAAATTTTAGAAAAATGCTTTTGGCGATGGCTAAAGATATTCGAGTCATCATTGTTAAGCTTGCCGATCGATTGCACAACATGCAAACCATCGATCACTTATCCAAAGTCAAGCAGAAACGTATTGCAAAAGAAACCTTAGAGATTTTTGCTCCTATTGCTAAGCGAATGGGCATGCATAAACTGTCACAAGAGCTCGAGGACTTGGGTTTTAAAATATTCCACCCTATCCGCTATCAAGTCTTAGCTAACTCATTGAAGAAAGTTCATGGCTCTCATAGTCAGGTTATTCAGGATATCTGTAATAAAATAAAACAACAGCTGACTACGGCAAAAATAGATTTTTTTGAAGTAGAGGGTCGAGAAAAACATATTTATAGCATCTATAAAAAGATGAAAAATAAGAGGCTGCCTTTTACAGACTTGACCGATGTGTATGCTATTCGTATCATTGTTGAAGATATTGATCACTGTTATAGAGCTTTGGGTGTTACTCATCAATTATATAAACCCATGATGCAAAAATTTAAAGACTATATAGGTCTTCCCAAAGCGAATGGTTATCAATCGATTCATACGGTCTTGTTTGGGCCCTATGGAGTTCCTGTTGAATTGCAGATTCGTACCCGTAAAATGGATCAAATGGCCAGTGGAGGAGTTGCCGCTCATTGGTTATATAAATCATCCAATTCAGATTTATCTATCCCACAGGTTCAAACACAACAGTGGTTAACAGACCTTGTTGAAATGCAACAGAAAACAGGAAGTTCTTTAGAATTTATTGAAAATGTTAAAGTTGATTTGTTTCCTGATGAAGTTTACATCTTCACCCCTAAAGGAAAAATTGTTGAATTGCCAGTTGGGGCTACATCTATTGATTTAGCTTATAATATCCATACAGATATTGGGAATAATTGCGTGGCAGCTAAAATTGATCGACAGTTTGCACCTTTGTCAACACCGTTGACCAGCGGTCAAACGGTTGAGATTATTACACACCCCCAAGCACACCCCAGTCATCAATGGCTGGATTTTGTTGTTACAGGCAAAGCAAGAAGCGCCATTCGACACCGATTAAAAACAGAACAAAAGCATGCTTCTATTAAATTAGGTTTTCGTTTGATATCAAGATCTCTTGAAGAATGTCATTTAAATATAGAGGATATTTCCGAAGATGCTAAGCATCAAGCGGCAGTGTTATTGGGGTTTGTTGACTTTGATGAATTGCTTGAAGATATTGGTTTGGGCAATCGATCAGCATTTTTAGTGTGTCAACAGTGCTTTGTTGAAACAGATTCAACAAAACTTACTAAGATTGCTGAGAAAAAACCTCTTTATATCAGTGGAACTGAAGGAATGGCCGTTAAGTTTGCAGAATGCTGCTGCCCAATTCCTGGAGATAAAGTTGTTGCGACCATAGATTCTGGAAAGGGGTTGCTAGTACACCGACAACAATGTTCTAAATTTAATGCCAAGAAGAAGGCCCGAGATAAGACCATTTGGGTTCAATGGTCAAGTACCATTGAAGGGGAATTTGTCGTGCATGTTAAGGTGGATGTTGTGAACCAGAGAGGTACGTTAGCAATGATTGCTTTAGCTGTTTCAGACGCGCGTGCCAACATTGAAGATTTGCATATTCTTAGTCAAGATCAGAAATATGCCAGTATTCGTTTAGACCTCAAAGTAACGGGAAGACAGCAGTTGGCTCAAGTTATAAGAAAAATAAGAAGAATTAAACAGATGATTAAGTGTGTTAGAGAGATGGATAGCGCTGAGTGATTGTTATTATTGGGTCAGGATTGGCCGGCTATGTTCTCGCTCAAGACATGAGACGACTTGATCAACACATTAACATCACCCTTGTTACCGAGGATTGTGGTAGGTATTATCTCAAGCCCCCATTATCTAGTATGACCCGCTCAGGTAAGCAGTTAGATGATATTATTATTGGGCAAGCCAATGAGATGGAGGATAAACTGAAGATAACTATTCTCTCATTGACGAAGGTCGAGGCTATTCACCGTACAAATAAGAACATTCAATTAGCCTCGGGAAGCTTGATATCTTACGATAAGTTAGTGTTGGCAGTGGGATCAAAGCCTTTAGAGTTGGTGTGTCAAAATCAACCGATTCAAATTAACTCATTAATGGATTACGAAAAAGCTAGTTCGCAGCTACAAGAAGCCAAATCCGTTGCCATTATTGGCTCGGGTTTGATAGGTACTGAGTTTGCACATGATCTGTCGGCAAAAAAAACTATTCACTGGATTTCTGCAGCACCCTTTCCTCTGCAAGGGGTGTTGCCTTCAGAGCTGGGCCAGGAACACATTAATGTTATCAAGAACCAGGGCTCTTTTTATTATCACCGTTCAGTTCAAGATATTCAATGTGAGCATGGGCAATGGAGTGTTGTTACCAAGGGTGATGTCATTCAGTCGGATGCTGTGTTAATGGCTATCGGGTTGAGGCCAAGAATTGAGTTAGCTCAATCAGCAGACATAGCCTGTAATCTTGGCGTTCAAGTGGATCAATGTGGGCGAACCAGTGACCCTGATATATATGCTTTGGGCGATTGTGCTGAAATTTCTGGCCAATGGCATGCGTATGTTTCTCCGTTAAGAGTCTCAGCGAGAGCCATTGCCCTTACCCTTTTGGGGCAAGATAGTGAGATTGTATTACCCGCTTTTCCTGTTTTAGTTAAAAGCCCTTTATTGCCAACAGTGGCTTGTGTCCACCCGGATATACCCAAGGATGCTAAGTGGGATATCAGCGGTTCAAAAACAGGCAAGCGAGCCTTGTGTAAGCACAAGAATCAGCTATGGGCTTTTGCTTTAACTGGAGAGTGTGTCACTGAAAGAGCTGAGCTTGTCAAAAAGATTCCAGCTTTTCTATCCGTGCTAAAGAAAGGTTTCCAACAAACGGATTAGCCAAGATAATGACTTGTCTTCGAAATCTAGGCTGGGGTTGAATTCAGAGATTTCATACCCCAGGCAGTGATCTCTTTTGAGTAGTTTAAAGGCATCAATGAATTCAGAAGGGTCAAGTCCGTTGTCAGCAGGGTTTCCAACCGCAGGAAACTGGGTGGGATCAAACGCATCTACATCAATACTGCACCCATACCCAAAGGGGCATGATGCAACCTGATTGTGCGCTTCAGTTAAGGCTTTTTTAATCCCCATTGAGTGAATGGTTGTCATATCATAAACGGTAATACCGAGGTCATGAATAAGGTCATATTCTTGCTGTTCATAATCGCGTGTGCCAAAAAAAACAAGGTGTTTGGGATCTATTTTTGGTTGCGGGTGGCTTATTTTAGTGAGTTCAGGATTTCCTTGGCCAAGAAGCGCAGTTATCGGCATGCCATGAATATTATGAGTCATCGAGGATGCTTGGGTATGGGCATCCAAATGGGCGTCAATATACAGCAAGCCAATCGGCCCTTCTTGGTGTTTTGATGCGCCACTCCATGTGCCAATTGCTGAGCTATGATCACCGCCAATAACACAAAAAGAGTGTTTATTTTTCAGCAAATACTCAACCATGGAGGACAGTCTCTCATTGCAATCTTTTAAGTCTTGAAGAGCGGCTAACTGAGTATGGGTGGTTCGAGGATAAAGGTGTTCAAGCCATTCTACCGAACGGTTTATCACAGGGTTTTGTTGAAGGGCATGTTGAACGACGATGGGGCCGGTACAGCATCGTGTATCTTTTCCTCCATTGCCTATGGCGTATCCTAATAGGTGTAACATTGAGTATGCTCCGCATTAATGCATGACATGTTAGCAATTATTGATTATGATAGCGTTAGAAAACACATAGGTCTATATGTTAATACAATCCTTCCAAAAGTTTTTAAGTCGCTTTTTTAAGAAAGAAGAAAGAGTTTTTGCACAAGAATATACGGCCTCTGTTCATGGAATTGGCCTTAACGACATTCCTTTGCATGTGGTTAAATTGATGAGAAAGCTAGAGGAAAGGGGGTATGAGGCTTATTTGGTAGGGGGTTGTGTTAGAGATATCATGGCCGGCCTTAAACCCAAAGATTTTGATGTGGCAACCAGTGCTCTTCCAGAGGAGATTCTGAAGGTTTTTCCAAGAAGTATCGCCATAGGTCGGCGTTTTCGAATTGTTCATGTGCGCATGGGGCGTGAAATTGTTGAAACTATAACCTTCAGAGGCGATCCTACAGTGCCCTGGCTACAGAGTCATTTTCAGTCAAAACGTAACCTTGATAATATTTATGGAACCAAAGAAACCGATACCTATCGCAGAGATTTTACCATTAATGCTTTTTTATATGGGTTAGATGGAACATTGATTGATTTTCATGATGGATTTAATGACTTCAAAAATCAAAGAGTTAGATGTATTGGTGACCCTTCAGTACGTTTTAAAGAGGATCCAGTTAGGATGTTGCGTGCATTAAGGTTGCAAGCCAAGCTTAACTTTTCATTGGACCCGGCTATTGAGGGGGTTATTCGTAAAGATAAGCATTTGTTATCTAAGGTCTCTTCACAGCGTATGTTTCAAGAGATTATAAAACTATGCTATCAAGGGCATGGGAGTGCTTCATGGTCTATTATAACAGAGTATCAGTTAACGTTTGCTTTTCTTCCCTGGGAGGAGGAGTTGAATACACCGATGAAAAAAGATATGCATGCCTTAGTGAAGTGTGCTTTAGCTCAATCGGATGAGCGTTTTCACCGAGGAGAAACATTAAGTGCAGCCTTTCTACTGGCTATTTTAACGTGGGTTTATTTTAATAAGATTCGAGATGAAGGTCGAGACAGCACAATGAGACACAAAAGATTTACACGCTCATTTATCAACTTTTCAGACATAGCTTTTAAGAGAATTCAACCATCTCGAAGAATTATTGATGTGGTAAGGCAAATTTTTGCTATGCAGAATACGCTTGTTAAAGGGGATTATCGTTCTGTCAAGTATTGTATTAAACAACCACGGTTAAGAGCTGCCGTTGATTTTCTTTCTCTAAGAGCAAATATTGACCCGATCTTAGAGCCGGCGTCTAGTTGGTGGTTAAGCTATATTAATGGTGATTTAGCAAATCAAGAAGAAATGATCTTGCAAAAAAAATCTAAGGACTTATGATAGCACTATCTTTCTGGGATTACTTGAGGAAAACATGACTCTTTGTTATTTTAATGTAGAAACCGTTTTATCGGAGGCTGTTAAGCTTTGGGACTTTTGTTCAGAGTTGCTTGTTGATTTATCTGCTCATAAATCTAGAAATTCTTCCACTTATTTAACTCAAAGCACTTCAATGGGTATGTTAGCGACCAACCCTGTTTACAATGTTATCTTGGGTTGTGATTGTTCCCATCAGGCAGAAAAAGTCTATGAAATTATTAAAACCTTTAATGAAAAGGATTCAGTCAAGGTTGATTTTTTGCTGTATGGTAATTTTTCCATATACATGACAGATTGGCAAATTCCTTTTCCAGGGTTAACAAAGCGAGCGTATATCTTGTGCCCGTTGCTTGAATTAGATCCCAATTTTGTTTTTCCTGACGGGGAGCGTATCCTTGATAAGGTTTCCAAGCTTGAGGATGATGAGGTCACAGCGACAAAAATATTTGAAGTCACCAAGACACATATTGATGAAAAGAGTCTTTGACTATCGGGTTGGATTTATTCATAATGAGAATGATTTTTATTTAGGTTAAGGATGCTGTTACCCGGACATCACTATAAAATAGTTGCAACTTGTTTTTCTGATTCAAATGAGTTAGGTATCATGAGTTATTATGGCTTAGTAACAGGGGCTTTATTTAATGTTACCTCTTTATATAAAAAAAGAGGGATGGCTGTAATCATGGTCCATCAACAAAAATTATTAGTAAGATTAGCTGATTTATCCTGCTTGTCATTTGTTCAGGAATCATGAAACTTAATGCCGCTATTGTAGGGTTGCCCAACACAGGAAAAACAACCCTGTTTAATGTGTTAACCCACCAATCATTGCCCGTAGCTAATTGGGCGGGCGTCACTGTTAAGTCTGTCTCTGGTCGAGATCAAAGAGAGGATCAGTTGGTTTGGATAGATCTTCCGGGAGTCCAAACACTCCAGTTTAGTCAAAAAACAATGCTGCCAGACGATGTTCAAATAACACATGATTATTTATTGCAAAATAAGCCCGATATTCTAGTCAATGTTGTTGATGCACGTTATTTGATTAGGGATTTTTATTTAACCTCACAGCTGGCAGAATTAAATATTCCCATGGTAGTGCTATTGAATTTTACGGAGAGTTGCCCCTATGTCAAAGAAGTGATTGAATGGGGGGAACGTTTTTTTGGCATCAATATACTTGCTGTGGATCTTCAAGACCCAGATTGGGTACGGCGACTGCATTTATTAGTGAATGCTAAGACTATAGCAGATGTTTCAGGTGTTTTAGAGTGGTATCGCCAAGCCCCTTATTCAGGTCTCCCGACAACTAAACTAGCATTGCAGCAGTTGTCTGGTTGGGTTGAAGGGGGAGCGTTTAGTCAACCCCTTATTTTACAAGCAGCCACCTGGCGTTATAATCTTTTAGATGAGACATTAAAAGCGTGGAAAAATAAGTCAAGTCAACAAAGCAGACTAGATGAATGGCTATTGCACCCTATCTGGGGAGGGGCTATTTTCTTCACTGTTATGATTATGTTTTTTGGCCTATCCATTGGCGTGGGTGGAGGCATGCAAGAATATATTTCAAAGGCGGGTATTTGGGCGCTGAATAAACTATTTTTTGATGATAGGGGTTTGGTGGGTTGTTTTTGCATAGCCATGATGATGTGTGTTAGTTTCTGGCCCGTGCTTTTTGTGACGTATGGTTTGCAGTCAATACTATCGGAAAGTGGCTATATTCCTAGAATGGTATTGATCATCGATCGCTGGTTTAGGGCTTGGAATTTATCAGGTCAAAGCTTTATTCCTTTGTTATTAGGTTTTGGGTGCAATGTGCCGGCTATTATGTCCACACGTACCATGAGCTACCGAGTTGATCGTTTGGTGACGGCCTTAATGATTCCTTTTATTGCGTGTTCTGCACGATTAAGTTTATTTGTTCTATTTGCCTTAGCTTTTTACCCCAATCATTCCATTGTTATTGTTTTAGGACTTTATCTAATCAGCCTTTTGGTTGCAGGTATGGTGGGGTTTTTTGCAGGCAATTATTGGGTTTCTAGCAAAATTAAACCCTTAATTCAACAGTTGCCCCCGTTACATGTTCCTTTGTTAAAGGGAATTTTGAAGCGATCAGCCTTTAAATCGAATGCCTTTATTTTACGAATGTCTAAGACCGTTATTCCTTTGCTGGTTGTGTTACAGGCGCTAAGTCATGTTGATGTCTCGACAGGAGTTTCAGTTATAGAAGGTTTGGGTCGTTTTATCCTCCCATGTTTTTACCCCTTGGGTTTGACACCAGACGCATGGCCACTCATGGTCGCATTGTTAGCGGGTTTGATTGCAAAAGAAGTCATGTTAGGAGCTTTGTTGGGGATGTTGGTTTTAGGGGTGGGAGGAGCACCTTCTGTATGGCTTGCTTCGCCTGAGGTCTCCTCGTTATCAGGAACGATGGTTAATGCTCTTGGAGGATTCTTTGTTGACTCCAGTGCTGTTTTTTCCTTTTTGGTTTTTGTTTTATTATACGTTCCATGTGTGGCCACCATGGTGGCTTTGTCATCCGAGTTTGGGCGAGCTTGGGCTTTGAGAAGTTTTATGCTATCGTTATGTATTGGCTATTTGGTTGCTTTTTCTATTTATCAGGGGGCTATTTTTACTGTATTAGCTTTTTCTTGTCTGATGGCCTTGGCTTTCATGGTAAGGTATCGGTTTAACATAAGGAGGGCGAGTGTTTATCCAGGTTCTTGAAGAAATAGGGCGTTCCCAGGGTGTTTTTGTTTCTGAAATTTGTCAAAAGTTCCAGCTTTCTCGATCTGAGGTTGATCAGATTCTATCCATGTTAGTCGCAACTGAGTGTGTGGTTTGTGAAAAAGAATTAGGCTTGTGCGGTGGGTGCAATCAATGTCAACAGGATGTCTTTGTTAGGCAGAATCGACATGAAATTGATTAAATCTATATCTTTTGTATCATTGGCAACGTTGACTTCACGAGTGTTTGGGTTTGTTCGTGATATTATTTGTGCGTTTGCTTTTGGAGCTTCGGCTGAATTTGATGCCTTTTTAGTAGCTTTCCGTATTCCTAACTTTATGAGAGCCTTATTTGCAGAAGGCGCTTTTTCTCAAGCGTTTGTTCCTTCTATAGCTGACTATTCTTCAAAAGTTGAGCAAAGGGCTTTTGCTTCAAAGGTATTGTTTATTATGATGCTGATTTTATCAGTCATATCTATTCCTTTTTATGTCTTTTCGAAATATGTGGTTTTGTTATTTGCCCCAGGTTTTGCCTTGCACCCGCAACAACTTGAATTAGCTTCTCGACTTGTTTGGTACACTTTCCCTTATTTGTTATGTATTTCATGTGCGGGGATTGTTTCAGCAGTTTTGAATTATCAGCGGAAATTTGTTTTGCCTGCTCTGATGCCCATATTATTAAATCTGATGATGATTATAGCAGCATCCTTAGCAAGTTATTTTGGTGTTATAGGTTTAGGTTTTGCTGTGGGTGTTTCTGGGTTGGCTCAGCTGCTTGTTTTGTGGTTGTATGCGGGTTGGCATGGTTGTTGGTTGTACCCTCGTTATCCGCGTAATGATCGTAAGGTACTGGGTGTTTTTGTCACCATGCTAGCAGCTATTGTTGGGGTTTCATTTCAGCAACTGAGCAGTTTATTTGATACTTTTGTTGGGTCGTTTTTGTCTGAAGGAAGCTTGTCTTGGTTGTATTATTCTCAACGGATTGTGTATTTGCCCATAGGCGTCATTGCGGTAGCCATTACCACGGTGATGATGCCTCAACTGTCAAAGTATTTTAAGCACAATCAAATGGAAGAGTTTCGTCAACTTTTACATGAAAATATTAGTCTTATTATGATGGTCGGTATTCCTGCTGCAGTGGCGTTATTTGTTTTGGCAGACAATATTGTTGTAACATTGTTTTTTCAGGGTAATTTTAATCAAGACGACGTTGTTAAAACGACACAGTCATTACGGGCTATGGTGATAGGTTTACCCGCTTTTATGCTCATAAAAGTCATGGCGGCAACTTGTTTTGCTAAAAGAAATGTTAAGTCACCTGTCTATGGGTTTATGGTGGCATTTATATCGCATGTCATAATATCACTTTCCTTAATACGTTTTGGGCATGTTGCCTTAGCCTTTTCTAGTGCGGTTTCGGCGTATGTGAATATGGGGGGATTATGCTTTATTTTGAAAAAAGATTTAAGAAGTTTCCTGGGGAGTAAGGCCAGGAGCTTGATCGGAGTTATTGTTTTGAGCTCTATAAGTATGGGGTTGTTATTGTTGAAGATTAAACCAGATTACCATGATTTGATTTTGATTCCATTGAAAGGCCGTTGGGCATCATTGGTTTTAGATGTTTTTGCGGGGTTCTTATGCTGGTATTTACTATCTCCTTTAGGACCTATTTTTAAATATAGACGATCCATGTTAATTTCTTAGGGGCTACGCTTAATATGCTTTTTCGTCATCATTTGCCCACCCAAGTGCGGGGAAAACCATCGGTTGTAACCTGGGGTAATTTTGATGGCATGCATCTGGGGCATCAGTTTATTCTGAAATCCATGAAAAAACTGGCCATAAAGAAACGATCCCAAATGGTTGTTATTTTATTTTATCCGCCGCCTAAAGTTTTTTTCTCAAGGGATGCCTCAACACAACTCATGTCCATAGGAAATAAATATTTATTGTTAAAAAGTCTTGGGGTTGATTATGTTTTATGCCTTCGTTTTAATCGTGCTTTGGTCAGCATGAGTGCTGATGATTTTGTTCATCATTATGCTGTTAAAGAGTTAAATTGTTGTGATTTATTTTTAGGAGAAGATGCGCGATTTGGGGCAGATCGAATGGGGTCTGCTAAGAAGTTGATGAAGGAACATTGGCCATTTGATATTCATGTTATACGTGATCAACTGGTTGAGAATGAGCGTGTTAGTAGTACTAAAGTCCGTCAATTAATGAAAGAAGGTAATTTGGCTGCTTGTAGAAACTTACTAGGGTTAAGCGCTTTTTTGTCTGTCAGGGTATTGGCTGTGACGATCAAAGGAGAATGGGTTGCTCGAATCAAGGGGCAGATGCCTTCTTTAGAAGGTAGAGCTGTTGAGGTTGTTTGGGATGGGGGAGGTATAACTTCTAAAATTATAAGGCAAAGTAGTTTAGTCGGGAGCATCGGCTATCAAGTTTATTTATCACCGATTGATACCAATGTGGACCTGCCAGCTAGAATTAGGGTGTATTGGTAGGTTAATTAGATATTATTTTAATCAATGATGGTTGGTTTGTAAGATAGTGTTTGCTTTTTTTGTAGGATTTGATAGTATCCCGTGTAGTATATAAGATACAAGAGAGTACATCCTTTGCTTAATTTTTATTGAAACTTTTATTTTAGTTATTGTTTATTATTATTTAAATATTGTCTGCAAAGATTTTTTATACTATGGTTGCTCTACGTGCTGGTTTTTTTATTAGAGCTATGTTAGGTTGGAGTAACGTCACTTAGGAATGCCTGTTTGATGTTGGATACTTTTACTACAATTATTTCGTCCCATTACACAAGATTTGCGAATACAATATCTTCGGTTATGGACAGAGCTTTCAAAGTCATTTTCTTTGTAGGTTTTCTGTTTACAGCGTGGGCCTTTAAAAACTCCATTTATGTGGTATTTCTTCCTTATTTTGGATCCTTCGCTTCATTATGTTCATGGGCCTTGTTTTCAGGTCTTCTAGCTTTTTATGCTAAAGGCCAGTTGAATGAAATGAAGAAACTATGGGTGAAACAAGAGGGGGGTTCTGACGGGTTAAGTTTATTGACAAAATTTGTGGGTGTGGTTTGGGAATATTATGTTAAAGGTAATGAGGGTAATGGAAATACAAACTCCGAGATGGAAAAGGAAGCTAAGCTTAACAGGAAAGCTAACAGGTGGTTAAACAAGCTTATTGAAATGGCCCCATTAAACCCATTAAATAAACCGATTAGAGAAATATATACAAATTGGCCGAATTCACTCGATTGGAGTGATAATGCCGATAGGGGGTTTTATGACCGCGTGAAAAATATTAGGTCGAATGTTTTGACTCGATTAAGTAAGAGGGACAATAACGTACGTAAAATCAAAGAAAACCTCTTAAATATTATGGGTGAGGGGGATCTTAAGGCTGCTGTGGATAAAGTTACGGGGAATATTGAGTTGGATCAGAGCCAGCTTAATCACTTACTACCCTCGTGTGATGATGAGGTTAAGAATAAAATCCTTAAGGAATTAACGGAATTTAGATTCAGAAATGATATCAAAGCAGCGAGTTCCGAAGGTTGGAGGAGTGTTTCGGAATTTTTCGGAGTCCTCAATGCACTTCTGAATGGTTTTACCAATGCCGCATTGATGTGCTTTGGCCACTCAGGAGGTATGACAGTTCAGGTTGCTATCGCCTTTATAACAGGTTTTATTAATTCAAATCAAATTACTAAGCCTAAAGCAATGAAAACATTTTTGTTCTGGGATGATGCCTATGTCAATCAACTGAGTGTTGAGCAGTGGGTTTCATTGGTGTGTGGTGTGGTTATGGCGCTGGGATCCTGTTTTCTCAATCTTTCGTTGTGGTGGCCCATGGCACAACAATTCATGCCGCTGTTGCTAGCAAAAGCTATAGTTTTTATTGGATTATTGATATCAACAATTTTTGCCGGTGGTTTATATGCTCATGGCCCTGTGAAGAATAGTAGAGAGTTAACATTGATATGGGGTCGAGTGGTTGATTGTTACACTTTCATCAATAATAAAAGTTTATATGGGTTAGTCCAGGGTTTGTATGAAAAACTTAAAGGCGCATCATGGAGTGATTTTTACAACAGCCTTGAAAGAAATGTTGTTGAAATTGGTTCAATGACTCTGGGTGGATTGATGTCGTTTTATTATATTATCATGATGCGGAACGTGACTAGTGCTTTCCAGGGTGTGTTTTCTTTTGTTGTTTTTGTTCCCCTATTGACCGTTTGGAGGGCCCTGTTTAAAAGTGCTGGGGATCTTTTCAACGAGGGCTCTTTAGAAGATTTTACGATGATTGGTCCTCCTCCTCCTCCTCCTCCGTCGACTCCTCAACATTTACGCACGAGACAACACGCTTCGCCTGTAAAACCAGCAAAAACTCCATGTGGGCAAGGAGGTCTTAACAGCGACAACCAAGATAACGGTCGTCGAAGTCCAGGAAGTACAGGAGGTACTGCCGTGTTGGACGAAAGTAACAGCTTTTATAGATCTGAGCAAAAAAATGGGAGTCCTCAAGGGTTTAAGGCTGAAGGGGGCGTGGTTTTTTTTTTGAAGGACATAAGCGGTCATACTACTGACGTAAGTGGTCATACTACTGATGTTGAGGCCTTCTCTGATGATGGCAATTATCTGTATGGATCAGAGTAACTTGATTTGTTTTATGTTGCGTGATAAATTTTTTCAGTCGTAACTGATCCATCGCATTCAATAATAGTATGAAAAGGCTGCTGATCCCATGACGGTAGGCTAATATAGTTAAATGTACGACCTTCAAGGTTTATTCTTTTTATTTCAGGGTAATGAGTATGCCCATGAAAAAACCATTGGCAGGAATGAGCTTCAATAAGTTTACAAATCATGTCCAGATCAATGCAGTGGTTGTTGGTTGGTTCGGGTCGATTGGGTTTTCTAAACATGTTTAAAATTCTCATTCTTATGAAGGTAGGTAATAGAGGAATAAAAGAGAGTAACTTTTTATCCACGAGAGACCTAAGAAAGAGGTGGCTTTTATCACGGCTGCATAATCGATCGCCATGACAAATCATTCCTCTTTGGTTAAAAATAGGAATGGTATCATAATCGAAAAGGAGAGTAACGCCGCACTGTTGAATGATTTTGTTAGGTAATAGCATTTCGCGATTGCCATGAACAAAGAAGACATGGGTGTGTTTGCTGGCTTGTAATAGTGCGTTAAAAACCCTTTCCTGGTGAGCGGACTGAATGTCCTGGCCTATCCAATATTCAAATAAATCACCGAGGATATACAATGACTCGAATTGAATGGCAATGTCATTGCAGTAATGCTCAAATGCTTGCATTTTCCTTTCGTCGGACATCGAAAGGTGTAAATCAGAGATAAATGAAACTGGATTGGTTTGCATGGTTTGCGGTCAGCTTTAAATAAAGATAGAATAACAGAGATTATAGCCGATGAAAATACTATGCAGTTAATTAACCTTTATAATTCATTAACACGTACTAAAGAGTTGTTGCGAGGGCAGCATAGCCCTGCCATAAAAATCTATGTTTGTGGCATGACGGTGTATGATTATTGCCATATTGGGCATGCAAGGGTTCTTGTGTTTTTTGATTCCTTTGTAAGGGTTCTTAAACTGCTTGGGTATGAACCTTATTATGTTCGCAATGTAACCGATATAGATGATAAAATAATTAATAAAAGTAAAGAAATGGGGCTGGAGTGTCAACAGATCACATCACGCTTTATTGAAGCTATGCTTGAAGATGAGACTTCATTGGGTGTGAGTCGACCGGATGTTTTGCCCAAAGCCACTGAGTGTATTCCCCAGATGATTGAAATGATTCAAAGGCTATTGGAACAAAAAAAAGCGTATCAAACGCCAGAAGGTGATGTGTGTTATTCTGTTGGGTCTTTTGATTCCTATGGTTCTTTGGCCAATCAAAAGCTTGATCAGTTGCTCCAGGGGCATCGAGTGGGGGTGGATACATCCAAGCAGCACCCTTTAGACTTTGTGTTGTGGAAGACTAGCAAGGAAGGAGAGCCCTGTTGGGATTCGCCTTTCGGTAAAGGCCGACCCGGATGGCACATTGAATGTTCGGCTATGGCCACACACTTTTTGGGCGATACCATCGATATCCATGGCGGGGGATTGGATTTGAAATTTCCCCACCATGAAAATGAAATTGCTCAAGCAGAAGGAGCAAATAACCAAACTTTTGTTAAACATTGGATGCATGTGGGTCATGTTCAGATTGATAATGAGAAAATGTCAAAATCCTTAGGTAATTTTATTACAATTAGAGATATCTTACATCAATATGAAGCCGAGACGGTGCGTTATTTTATCCTATCTAGTCATTATCGCAGCCCATTGTCATATTCTACCAGTCGGTTGGATCAGTCGAGACAGGCCCTTAGTCGAATGTATCTGAGTATCAAGGATGTGCCTGATTACCCAGATGCTTTCGAAAGTAGTTTTACTCAACGATTTAAAAAAGTCTTGATGGACGATGTGAATGTTCCGGGTGCGCTTGTGGAGTTGTTTGGGTTGGTCAAAAAGATTAACCAGCATAAACTCAATCAAGACATGGAAGCGGCGTCTAAGTGTGTTAAAGAGCTCAAGACATTGGCGGGGGTTCTTGGTTTGCTTCTTTCAGACCCAACAAGCTTTTTACAAGGAAAGTTGAAGGTTGATGAAGCGTATGTTCAGCAACAGATTGATGCTAGGAATAAAGCCAGGTCAGAGAGAGACTATGACAAAGCTGATCAGATTCGTGATGAACTTTTAGCCATGGGTATCGAACTCGAGGATTCGGTATCAGGGACTACGTGGAGGAGCGTTGTTTAAGTTCTGCACTCAACAGGGTGTTTTCTACTAAAGAGATGACGGTCATGGGGCCCACACCTCCAGGAACGGGGGTTAGTGCATGAACACGTTGAGTAAGCGTGCTATGATCTAAATCACCCACAATTTTTCCATGGTTGCTATGAATGCCAACGTCAATCACTGAACAATGATCAGGAATCCAAGCGGAAGGAATCACCCGACGCACACCCGTTGCGGAAACCAAGATGTCGCAGCCCCTGACATGCTCTTGAATATTTCTGGTTTTACTATGACATAAGGTGACAGTTGCCTGGCGGTTTAAAAGTAATGCAGCTAGAGGTCTGCCAACCAGCTTAGATTCACCAAGAATGACAACATTTTTACCGGTTAGCTCTATCGAGTAATAATCCAGTAATGATAGGATGCCTTTAGGGGTGCACGGGATGAATTTAGGGGTGCGGTTCCATAGCAGGCCTTGATTAATAGAGTTGAGTCCATCAACATCCTTATGGGAGGATAGGGTGTTTAAAAGTTGAGTGGTGGGTAAGTGAGCAGGTAAGGGCAATTGTAATAAAATGCCATCAATCGAAGGGTCTTGATTGAGTTCTGTTAAGGTGGTGTGTAGCTCTGGTAGGGAGGTGTCCGAAGGTAGTTTCAGAATGGAACAATCAATGCCCATGCTTTTACAGGCTTTCTGTTTGGCAGAAGTGTATATTTTAGAAGGTTGATCATTGCCTACCATAATGATCGTTAGCTTGGGTGGTAGGGGAAGTTTTTTAATGTGTTGAGCTAGTTTTGTTGTGATGGATTCAACAACAGGCTCTGCTTTAAGTAATAAGGTCATTGTTGCTCCAAAAGTTGTTAGGTTAATGAAATAATACCTAATATTCGTTATTGAGGTAACTTATTATTAAAAAAAGAATGAATGTAATGGCATTTCAAAGATATAACTTGATTTTTTTTTGTAATCATCTTACGCTGTATGAGGTAGTAATGGAGATAATAATTATGGCCAAGAAGGGCATAAGGCGATTTACTAGGAAATTTATTAACTTTTCTGGTTGGGTGGGCTATAGCTCACTTAAACGAACTGCTGGCCAGATTTTTGATCTTGCAAGGCAGTTGTACACCATTCAAAAAGCTGAACGAAAAGAAACTTTTGAGGAGGCCGTACAGCGTCTTCAGTTTTCAGAAGAGCATATCGAAGAACGACTTATTAACTTTAGAAATATGGCACGTGTTTATTTAGCCGTGTTTGCAGGTGGTTTGTTGTATATGGCGTATTTATTAATTCATCAGTATTATATGGCTTCCATCATGATGGTGTCGTTTTTGATGCTGATTATATCTTTCTATTTTAGAGAAAGCTTTTGGTATACACAATTAAAACAGAGAAAACTGGGGTTAACTTTCTCAGACTGGTTTTATTTACAGATAGGATTAAAATGAAACGAACATCTATTGGCTGGTTGTGTTTACTGGCTTTGGTTCCTTTAGCTTTCGGTGATCCTTACGGATCCCTGGACGGTAGTTCTTCTCTTTTTAATGTGGGTCGAGACGATGTTTCATTAAGTTATTTGCGCTTGATTTTTGGGGGTGTGGGTACGGCTTTGCATGGGGCTTCTAATCAGCTGGCAGGAGAGATTTTTAGAATTTTTAACCTGGGTGTGCTGGTGATTACTGGGACATTGGTCTCTTACACCATGGCAATGACGGTTGTGAATACGGCTCAAGATGCTCAACAAGCAGCCAACAAGGTCAGCCCATGGGTAACCGCTAGAATAGTTACTGGGGCATCTATGTTAATCCCTCAGTTCAATGGGTATTCAGGTGTTCAGGTATTGGTGATGTCAGCTGTGGTCCAAGGTGTCGGGTTTGCCGATACTGCTTGGGAGAATGCTTTGGATTTCATCGAAGATAGTCGCGGATCTGCTTATGTGGGGGTGACTAAAAATCAATTTACAGATCAAAAGAGCCTAGCGACAGCTCAAACTTATCCTCCGTATGCTTTTCATGATAGTGCAATATGTTTGGCGGCACTGAATTCTGAGGTGAGGTTGGCTAAGAAAACTCAATCGAATGTGTGCTCAAAAATTACCATCTCTGATTCTGATTTTGGCACAAGCACCTATGTATCTGGAGACAACTACAAAATTAAATTTGGTATGATAAATCAAGCTAAAGCGATAAAAGTTCAAGAAAATTGTAATGTTTCTAATACAGATTTGACAAAAATTTGTGGTGAATTTACCTACAATTTGAAGAGCTTAAGCGATAAAGCTACTGTCAAGAAACCGGTAATAGAGTCCACGATGGGTTATGCGTTGAGTCAAGTTGCTTTATTACAGATTATGCTTGCTAAGAGAGTCTATACCGATTATACAAAGGCGCAAAAGAGCAACAATCCTGGAGGGCTAGATTACTGGTGTACAGGTAATGAGCAGTACTGTAATCTTGCCAGTAATTTTGTTGCGCAGGCAGGAACATATTTTTCTATTACTTCAAGGTTGAGGCATTTTCCTAAGAATACGGCAGGGGACGAGTCATATGCTTGGGTCGATGACGCTAAAGCTCAGGGTTGGATTATGGCAGGCATGCACTATCAAAAGATGGTTGGAGGAACAAAATTACACACAGAAGCTAGTACACTAGATCCAGCTATTAGTGCATTTCAGGTTTCAGTTGACGTGCCCGCCAATAGTAGCTTTGCAAAAGACAGCGTTAATCAGAGCTTTATGGCAAAGTATGCCATAACTTCTACAAACTCAAGTGGAAAACCAAACTTCAATTCCGTTAAAACCCATATAAATACGCTGATGCAGGACATGGAAAAAGCTTCAAATCCAGGTGAAATAGGTAAAGAAACAGCGGCTGATGGCAGTGTTTCTTTTAAACAAGGAAGCCCCGCTTACATGTTAAATAAGTTAACATGGAAAGTAAGTCAAGTTTTGGAGAGTGTTGTAACTGGGGTGTCTATTAAAGAGCTTCAACACAACAATGTTGCGGGAGGGCCGTCTCTTGATTTTGCTGCTAAAAACATCAATACCGCCATGGGCCTGGTGCTACAGAACTTGTTTGGGTATTATCGGAACAAGAGTAAGACCATAAATTTTAATGATGGTTTGGGTGCTGACGAATGTGGGTTCGAAAAAGATGGCTTCAACGCCAATAAAGCTTATTTTGAAAAGGGCTGTGTCTTAGCGGGAAGCGGCATACTAGGGGGCATGATGCTGGATGTTAAAGGAGGCCGTCAAGACCCTTTGGCCAATGTCGCATCGTTGGGTGCAACCATGATTAATGTGGCTGTACTTTATTGGACTGAAACACTTAAGTCTTTGTATTCAAGTATGATGAAACTAGTCATGACGGCATTTACTTGGATTGCTGGAATCGAGGTGGTCAGTGGAATTGCCCAGGCATTGGTTCCCATTCCTGCAGTAGCTGGTGCAATTAATATTGTAGGTAACATTGGTCAGTCGATCGTTAGAATGTTATTTGAGCTAGATAAAGCGGCAATGGAGTTGTTTTTACCTTTAGGTTCAGCCTTAATGACGGTGGTATTTACCACCGGTGTTGTGTTAGCTGTTTATGTCCCTTTCATGCCGTTTTTACTCTTCTTGTTTGGGGCTATCGGATGGATTATAGCTGTGATTGAGGCCATGGTTGCAGCTCCGCTAGTGGCCATGGGAGTAACTCACCCTGAGGGGCACGATCTGCTGGGTAAAGCAGAGCAGGCATTGATGCTTTTGTTGGGTATTTTTGTTCGTCCAATATTGATGATTATTGGGCTGTTTTTTGCCATTGTTTTAGCCAATATATCCATGAAACTTCTCAACTTAGGGTTTGTCTTTTCATTGGTTAGCTTTTATGAAACTCTGGATACTGCTGCCAAAGATATCAGTGGTGATGCAGTCTTAGGGTTTGTCTATGTGGTATCAACAACGGGGGTGTTAACGGTATACGCCTACGTTGTTATGGCTATTCTTGAACAAGTTTTCTCACTTATTTATCAAATACCCGATCGGATTCTAAGGTGGATTGGTGGACCTCAAGAAGGGGCTGGTGCTGCAGGTCAAATGCTACAGCAAGTTAAAGGTAAAGTGTCAGATACAGCTTCACAAACAGGTTCGGCTGCGGGGTCATCTGTTCAAGCACCTCAAGTCTCTCCGGGTCAAGTTTCATCTGGTGGCGGTGGCGGTGAAGGCGAAGGCGGAGGCGGAGGCGGTGAAGCTTCGGTTGGCGGTCAAGGTGGTGGCGGATCTAGTGCTGGTGGCGGTGGCGGATCTAGTGCTGGTGGAAAATGAGCAGGTTTTGAACCCTGGTTAATAGGTCAAGGTGGTGAGTGTGAGTCTGACTATTTAAGGTATTTATGGGTAATCTAAAGTTTTTTTATACAGCATGGCGATTAGGTTCAGGCAGAAGACTTGGGTTTATTCTGTTGGGGTTAATGCTAAGTTGCCTATGCCCTTATGTGTTGGCGGGTTCATTAGGACCTAATGACTTGGCCGGGTACCTTATGAAAATGTTGCCAGAAAACTATTTGCCAGAAAACTATAATTCTAATGTGGCAAGAGATTTCTTAGTCAATACTGTAGGGCGTATCCCATTAGCCCTTGAGCCGGGTTCTGGGGGGCCTTCACAAGCCTCTTTGCTGGGTTGGTTAATTGGTTATTTTAATACAACCATGACATTGGTCGCTGGGGGTATTATTTCCTCATCGGTCGTTCTCGGAACACTCTATTCTGCAACAGAAGGTAAAGCCATGGGTAAGTTATCCACGGCATGGGTTCCTTTAAGGTCTTTTGTCGGGGTGGCTTTTTTAGCTCCGGTTTCTCTTGGCTTCTCCGCTATACAAATTATAGTTATTACCATTGTATTAGCAGGGTCTACGGTAGCAGATATTATATGGGCAACCAGTTCAGCTTATTTTAGCCAAAATGGCTTGGTGGACTCTTTTCAAGTAGATGTGTTGTTTAATAAAGTAGAAAAAGATGAATTGCAGGCAAAAATTAAGACGATAGCCAAAGGTGCCTCACTGGACGTTGTGAGTGATTTGTACAAAGCTAGAATATGCTACCAATTTTATCAAGATTCATTCAAGCAGCAAGGAATACGTGACACGGTAAGCATCACCTATGATGACGCGAAGCGTCAAATTATATTTCCAAACAGAAGTGATTTTAATGTTTCTAGTGGGCAAAGTTGGGTTTATCCAGCAGATTGTGGCACATTTACAGCAACGAGTTACTCAGATTATAACTTATTAAAATCTATGGATGCTGAGTTAGCGATGAGAGTTAATGAGCAGTGGAAAGCTTATAACGCATGGAAAAAGAAAGCATCCGGTGTAAAGAATGTAGCAAATTACCAAGCCAGTTCTGACAGTGGTTTTGACAACCTTACTGAATACTTCAAGAGCAAGAGCTCTTTGGTTGCTCGCCAATCGATAAATTTCTTCATGTCCGAACAAAACAAGGCAGCGTTGACGTTTGATGGAATATATTTCTACACATCCTGGATATATGCGGCATTTACTTACTATAATTGGGCCTTTGAAAAAGCTAAAATGAACACCAATGGTCGTAAAATATCAAATGTTATATTTGGAATGGAAGACAGCCCGCCCAAAGAAATCCAGCAAAGCAACCAAGGCAATCCGGAGGTTCCCAACCCTGATATCCAATTGTTATTCGATTATACAGAAAATATAAAAAGAGAGGCCTTTCCTCCAGCTACAGCACCAACACCTAGCCCTCCATCAACAGTTAGTGCCAAAAATAATGATGACAATTGCTTGAGAACGTTTGGTCACTGTGATTGGGGAAAAATGCACGATGGCATTGATAAATATATTGGAAAAATGGAGGGCAGCGAGTTTGTGCTTTCATCGACCATGAAAAGCTTCGTTCCTCAAAGGCAAATGTTTCCAGTGATTGGGAATTTAGGCATTAATGCGCCTGAATCTGTTCGTTTTCCACCGGCCGCCTTGAGCCCAAATGCGCAGGCAGAAAGGTGGGCAAAGCAAGGTTGTGTCACAGGGTTTTCTACGTTTATTCTAAAATGTGGTCAGGGCCGTAAACCTGATACAAACCAAGGTTCTGGGGCGGCTGAACAGGGTGTCACGGGGATGATGGTGTGGGCTGGTCCTGCTATAAATTGGATGACACAGGCGGCAAGTGATACAGGGTGGTACATTTACTATTCTTTGGTGCCGCAGAGTGCATCAGAATGGTTGGTGGATGATATTTATTCATTTACTTATTTGGTGTCTAAACTTTGGTATCAAACGTTTGTGACATCTCCACAAGAAATTATTTTAAACCCCATAGGAAGCATTACCATTTTTGGAGGAAAGCTGCTTACCTATTCCATATCTTTTATGTTTAATACCGTCTTAGATATTCTTAATGCAGGGTTGTCTCAAGCTAAAAAGAATTTAACGTTTACGATAGCTTCTGCGAGTATGGGGGCTATCCTTAATTTTGCCGGTGCTTATTTAGTGGAAAATGCGTGGAGCTTATTGACTCATTGTTATATGCCAGAAGGGGGTATTGCCATGGGAGTAGGCTGCCTCATCATTCTATTACTGTTTTTCCCTTTGTTTATTTTTCTTATTGTGGGAGCTATTTTACTGGTGATAGGTATTGTTATTAAATTAGTCGGAACGTTAGCAACGGGGGTGGTTTCTGCCTTTTATTTTATGATGGTTCAATACTCTATGTCACAACAATTCCAGTACATCGGGTTGATTATGGGGGTCGCTTCACCGATTATGGCTTTTGCTGCGGGTTTATTGTTCTATATTCCTTTTATTCCTCTCATTTATTACATGTTAGCTGTTTTGGGGTGGATAATTTTGGTAGTAGAAACCATGATGGGGCTGCCGTTGATGCTTTTGGGTGTGGTGAACCCTCAGGGCCATGATTTATTGGGAACAGCCCAGATGGCAGGGATGATGATTTTGTCAATCTTCCTGCGCCCAATTACAATTGTGATTGGGTTTGTCTTTGCTATCGTGATGACGTGTGTCTCAATGATGGTATTAACCTCGACAATGATTCCTGCTATTTCCGAGTTTTTTAAATTTTTTAATACCATTACAGAGGGACAATCTGAGATGATGATGGGGGTTGCTATTTTTATGACCATGATGCTGTATTTATACGTTGTTAAAATGGCTGTTAACATGAGTTTTACCTTGGTCTATAAAGTACCAGTGAACGTCATGAAGTGGCTAGGAATGCCTGATCAGCCAGGTGATGAAGAAACCATTAGACAAATTGAGCAAGCCATCGATTCTGCTGGAACAAGTATTGGTCAAAGTTTCTCTTCTATGGGCGGTAAAATGGTGCAAACCAGCACATCAATGGGTACACGAGACCCTTCTAAGGGGAGTCAAGGGTAGATGTTTAATATGAAAATTAAATTAAAAAATTTTCGTAAAGCGTTTCTGTACTTTGTTGGGGTTCTTTTTATTGTAACCTTGAGTGAGGGTGTCTTGGCTTCTTCTTCACAATATACTCCAGGGGAGTTATTTACGCCGAGCGAGAATGATCAGTCACTGGTGTTTTTAAGGGCTCTATTTGGACCTATAGGGCCATTGCATGGAGGAGATGGAAACCTTAGTGGTGTTTTATTTAGCATCCTTAATGTAGGGTTTTTATTTTTTGTGGGTGCTTTTGCAGGGGTTATCGTTGTGCAAAGCTCTTTAATGGCGGCAACGGAAGGGACTGCTTTAAAGAATAAAATACGCTCATTAACAGCGATCAGGGTTGTTGCCAGTGTATTGTTAATGGCGCCATGGCCGTCAGGTTATTCAAGCATGCAAGTGGGTATGGTGTGGGCAAGTTATTATGGGGTAGGGTTAGCGGATCAGATTTGGCACCATGCCATTGATACCATAATCGAATCAAAAGGGGTTTTTATGAGCGCCTATGGGGGGAAAGGAGATACAACTGATAAGGATTTAAATTCACTCATTGCATTCACTCCTTTAAATGATGGAGTTTCATTTACCGCCAGTGACAATGAAATGAAAGATATTAAACCGGCAGACTTTTATAAGTCGAGTGTTTGTACCCGAAGTGTTTTTAGGAAAAGCCAAGAATTTAGGAATACGATATCCAATAAAGATTATATGGAGCGAGGAGTTTTTGGAAACCCTGCTCAATATCGAGTTAGGCTTTCAGAGAAAAGAGCCGGTCATTTTACAACGGATGAATGTTTGATCAAAGGGGATGAAAACCTTCCGAATGCTCCTAATTTAACGGTTTTGTGTTTTGGAGGACCTGATCATAAGACCGATGTTGAAACAGCTCATTATAACGCCCAAGCTTGTGGGGTTTTTCTTGTAACTGAAGCCTCAAGAGATAGTTCAGCTTCACCCAGCCCTAAATTCTTGGCTAGGCGGGATGGCCTGATTTCATCTGCTTATGTTTTAGCGAGTGCAGGTTATAATGATTTTGATGATATTTTCTTCAAATATAAGGATAAATCAACAACGGATATGAATAAGATAAGGCTGAATTGTAAAAGTCAAAGAGAATTAATTCAGCTGAAGGTCTCAACAAGTGAAATTACTCAAATATTGAACACCCCCTCAGCATGTTTGGGAGCTAACAATCTAGTCGCTGCAGCAACGAACTTCTTTATGGCGACGAAGAATTCGAGAATTCAGAAGACTCAAGGAGGGGGGAATTCGACCTTTAATGAGGATGAAAATATTCTCAAGTATGCTGATAAGATGGGCTGGATGACTGCAGGGATGTATTACGGTAAACTATCTGCTCAAGGGCATGGTGCATCTAGCATGTCTAAAATTGTATATAACTCCATTGATGGGTACTTGCCCAAGCTATATCAAGATTGGTTGAGCCCAGAAAAAATGAAAAAAGGGATTGATGCGGCGAGCCCTGTACTCAAAACCTATAATTATTTTAGTTCCGAGCTTTACAAAAACTATTCACAAAAGGCGGCGGATTTGTTAGAGAATATCGCAGAGGCTTCAACCATGAGCTCTAGGGAGTATGCTTCAGGTAAGCCCGCAGATAATAATATGTATTCTGATAATGTTTTTGGGAATATAGCCTCTTATTTTATGACAAAGGTTTTAATATACCCAGCCAAATCTAAGGGTTTTTGTATGGGAAATTCTATTTCCATTCCGGTGAGTTCTGCGGCTATTGCAGGGTCTGTTTTTTCCTTTGTAAGTCCGGCATATGCATTGGTCGCCGTTAGTGCTACTGTTTTGACTTGGGGGATCTTAAGTTGTGGTTTTGATATAGGGGTTAAGGTTGATATCGCTTATCGAAACATGATTAAATCACTTAATTTAGTGCTTAGGGAGTTATTGGGTATTAATATTTATAAAACCAATGTCCAGTTGGCAGACTATGACAGTTATGATATTAATCAAAATTTAAACACAACCTGTACCAATAAAATATCAGAAGTGTGTCGGTGGAGTGGAAAGCCTCTACCCAAAATAGATCAGCTGATACAAGACCCGGTTGCGGCAGGGGATAGGGGTGCCTTCAATATGATGTCATGGCTTTTTAGTAAAACGTCGCAGTATAGCCCTAATCAATGTTTGGTTGAGTTAGCGAACCCAAAGAATGACTGTATTGTTCTGGGTAAAGGTGTTTTGGGACAATATTTTGCGAACAAGCAAGGTTACATGATTGATCCTTTTTCTAGTTTGCAGCATTTAGGTCAAACGATGATCATTGCTGCAGTGGCCTATTGGCAATACACGTTGGTCCAAAGCTGGCAAGTTTATACTAAGATACAGGGGGTTGCTGCTGGAGCGGGTGCCACTGTTAACCTTGCGGCGACGATACACATGATTATGCAGGGAAGTGCTGCCAAATTTATGCGAGTATTTACAGCGGTGGGTGCGTCGATTTTAAATATGGCCATTGATATGTTTGTTGCGGCTGATGTGTATCAGTTAGAAATGTTTAAAACAATGGGGGCCGCTGTTGCGAGTATTTTGTTTGCGACGGGCACAACATTGGGTATTTTGATTCCTATGCTTCCTTTTGTCATCTATATGATGGCAGGCCTGGGTTGGTTGTTTTTAGTGGTTGAGGGCATGATTGCAGCCCCGTTAATTGTCCTGGGATTGGCTCACCCCTCGTCACATGATTTTTTAGGTAAAAGCCAGCAAGCCTTTCTGATTTATTTCTCAGTTTTTCTAAGACCCTCTCTGATTATGGTGGGGTATATGTTTGCAATGATGCTCAGTTATGTTGCCATTAAGTATCTAAATTATGGGTTTTTGTGGTTCACTTCACAGTACGTATTAGGTTATAAGACTGTTTTTCAGACAGACCCATCTATTCAGTACCTGATTGATCTCATTTTCCTCATGGCAGTTATAGCTGTGTATGTGTACGTTATGATGATTGTGTTAATGAATTGCTTTTCATATATCCATCGGTTGCCAGATCAAGTTTCCAGGTGGATTGATTCTTCCTATCAGCCAGCAGCAGGAGGGGGTATTGATGCGGCTATATCAGGCATTGATTCATCCGTGAGTAGAGGTGCTTCAGGGGTGGGTTCTGGAGCAGGTGAAGCATCTAAAAGGCGTCCGAATCTAGACAGTGCTCGACAAGGGATAGCCGGTTCTACAGACTTTAGACAATTTGAAAAGGGGCGTAAGCAAAGTCAAGCTAGGAAAGAAAGAGCTGCTGGTAAAACTAAAGAGGGTCAAAAATTAACAGAGCAACTCAAAAATAACGAAATCACCCAAAAAGAATTTAATAAACAAATTAAAGTGCTTGCCAAGGATGTAACTTCTACACAATTAAAAGATCTTTATATAGATAGTCATAAAGCAGGAATTGTCAAAGATGCTAAGTTGGCAGCTAAGTTTGTCACTGCAGGAACTTTTGGGAAAGAGGGCACTAAATTTAGAGATCAAAAAGAACGTCATCCAAAGGAGGGGATATTGAAAAACATCCCTAAAAGAGTTAAATACTCAATCGACCATATAAACGAACTACCTGGAGAGTTAAAGAATATGGCTGTGTCGGCGGGCTCTACGATGTATGCAGGTGGAAAAGCGGCCAGTAAATCTGTAGTTGAGAGTATTAATAAGTATACTCATGATTCCGAGGGAAGGAGTATAGGGCAAGTAATGGCTTTAATTCCTGGGAAGCTCAAAGATGGATTGACTCAAGGCGGTAAAAACATTGGACACTTTTTTACCGGGGGCAAATCTTATACTAGAGAAGAAAGAAAGAAAGCATGGAAGGATTTTTGGAAGAGATAACCCAATTATTTTCGCAGGTATCTTAATTGCTGAGTAAATGCAAATAGCGGTATTGTTAGGGCTTAAAACAGGGGTAGTGCTTGTATCTTTTAAAAGCCAACCAAAGGGGCGGGGTCTATTAAAAGCTGCTTAGAGTCTTTGTTGGGGGTGTTGTTATGGGTTGACCACAGCCAGGCTCCTTCGTTTGACCTTGATGTCTTTTCATCGCTTATGGAGGCACAATGAGGGTTTAAGTAGTTCTCGAATAAGAGAATGAAATAGATGTGCTGAAGGTCTTTGATAATATAACACTCATGGTTTGCTTGTTAAAGAAATTTTAACTGAGGGTCTTGTTTGTTGGATCAAAGTCGGAGCTCTGGCAAAGATTAACCTTACTTTCAAGGGATAGAAATATAATATTATTGCCTTTTACCACAGCCTTGAGTGGCTAGATAAATTTTCTCATTTTTCTCTGAGCTGGTTGCTAAACAATTGTAATTCAGGTATATCTCGTCAGCAACAGAACCCTTTTGTGTTTCGACAAACCAGCCAAACTCTTGTTTGTGAATAGCTTTCAGCATATAAAATGCACGGGTTCCTGGGGCTGTTATCTCGCCAGATTTTTTGCTTGGAACGTACTGGCTGGCTTTTTCCTCGCAGGTCTGGTTTTCAGTGGGTTCTTTTTGACACCCATACAGCTCATATTTGATCCCCTTGCTGGTGTTATTAATAAGTATCATGGGATAAACATTCGACCATAATATCAGTGTTATATAATGATAGGTTCTTAATCTTGAGTATGTTATTCATAGGCTCTCCTAAAGTTCTAGACATCGCAATAACGAGCTCTCATCTCATAATTATTCGTTGATAGTTTTGTGACCGAGGCAGTACAGAAAGCTAAATAATCTAGGTTGACCAGGCGGCTAAATTTATGATGATGCGAAGATGTATCAATGTGAGCTTCGATAACATAGATCTTGTTAAGATCATACCATGGAGTAGACATTTGGGCTGTGTTATAACTTTGTAAATATTGTGTCACCAAAAGCCTACATTGTTGGTTATTCTCAAGTTCTTTTGGGCAGCCATATAAATTAAATTTAACGAACTCAGGTGTTCTATTATCTACCGTGATAGATTTTCCAATCGGATACGCAGTAGAGCATATTAACATAGTCATGAGAAGCAGGTTATTTTTCATGTTTAATCCCATATCATCCTTGAAAGTCATAATAAGGTATGTTGGTTTTTAAAACAAGCAGTATTTTATTAAGAGGTTTTATGGGCTACTCTTCGTGAGGTGTTTTGGAGTCTTTTGATGCACCCTCATTAATTCTAGCGGCTTTGTTGAAGATTTCTTTACTAATGAGTCCTTGATCGTATTTTATTTTGGCATCGTGGTACATGGTAAGCCCTTTGTTTTCAAGAATCTCCCGAGTTTTTAAAGTCACTTCGGTGGGCTCACAATTGAGAAGTTTGTCACGCATGCTATCATCAAAAATGAGGTATTCTCGTAAAGGAGTACGTTTTCCATCAACGGTTGGAACCAGTTTTTGCCAAATGATTAGGCGCATGGTTTCGATAATGTCAATGGTCTTTCCTCTGCGCTCTTCTTTAGGAAAACTACCCACTAAACGTCGCATGGTTTCAGCAACACCATTAGAATGAACAGTTGTATACACTGGGTGACCCGTTAACGCAGCATCCAAACAGGCATTAATCGTTTCATAGTCTCTGGATTCCCCCACCAAAATTAAACGAGGCTTCCTTCTTAATGCATTCCTAACGCCAGCCGCAAATGAGGGCAGGTGTTTAGGTATTTCAGATTGGCTAATGACACAGGATGGCGCTGACACATTGTCATAGACAAATTCAATGGGTGATTCATAAGTTAGAATCTTACGGTTGGCATTCTCGTCTTCAGCAATGTTTCGAATGATGGAAGCTAATAGAGTGCTTTTACCTGATCCTGTAGCACCGGTCACGTAAACGCATCCGTCACTGGGGGCCATGGCCTGTACTATTTCTTCAGGAAGACCCATCGCATCAAGATGAGGAGGGTCTGTAGGAATGGTTCGTAAGGTGATTTGAATCCCTTGGTGACCTTCGATAAGGCATCCGGTTGCATTAACACGGTACCGGTAACGAGATAGTCGATTGGGCTTGAATTCATAATTGGTGTCAATGTCATCTCCTGAGAGCATGACCGTCGTTCCGTTAGGGCCATAGATATAATTAATGATATCTCCAACCTCAGTGTTGGTTAGCTTTCTACGTGTTATGCGATGTAGCCTGCCATAAATTTCAGCGATGATAGCTTCGCCTGTCTGAATAGTGATATCTGAAACATCAAAACTTTGCGCGAAACTGAGTAGTTTTTCTATATCTTGGCCTGCAAACCTCAATGGTTCATCAGGCATATAGTAAACGGTATTATCCATGCGGTCTCTTTACAGTGATTGTAATTACTTGGAGTAGTGTTTGGATTGACTTCCTTGTTGATCGACGACAACAGCTGGTTTCCAGTGCTTATCGCGATTAATGTTTAATTCAGAGGCAGCTGTGACCCTAATGATTTGATCGTTCAATCGCATGTGGTTGGCATCCCCTGTGACGCCAAGTTTAGCTGTAGAGGTATACGGTTTAGAAATCATGCCTTGGGCGAGGAGTGATCGGTACAGAGCCATGCCGGTAATATCTCTGTTTAATCGTCCTAACGCTTCCTCAAAAATAATATTGGCTTGTTCAGTTCCATTATGCCAGCCTTCAGATACTTTAGCATCCCAGACTAGACGTTGTGGGTTGTCCTTGGGTAGAACAGCCGTATGAGGGATAGCGGGGTGTAGGTAATGGAGTTTTATATAGTCCCGCCACGTAGGGGGAGTTGTGACAAACGATGCAGGAATGACTATTTCAATGACCCTGTCTGCGAGTCGGACAGTATCATAGTTGTCCTGGTGATAGTTGTTTCGACTGTCTTGAATCACTGGGGGCATGAGGTTGTCAGCAAGGATGAGTCGGTTAAAATTATACACTTGATCCAATTCTGCCGAATGACTTTCGATATATTTATTAATACGCGCGGACTGCCAAGCTAAACCGCTTTGTGCACCAAAGGCAAGTGCGGCATCAGATAGACCCTGCGTTTGAGACACTGTTAATGCGCCCGGCTCATTGTCATAAATTTGATCACTGCATCCAATCACTAGGCTAGATAAAACAATCATTTGTAGCATTGATTTATTCATCATTTTGTTAGCCTCGGTGATATCTAAGTTCAAGAACTTTTTGGTGGGGGTAAAGTTTAACGGTGGCTTGTTTTTGTGCCTGGTAAGAAATATCTCTGATAATGTCTACAATTTTAGTGTTCCTCGAATTAACGGTGACGAGAATAGGGGTGCCTTTCGGGTGCCCTAATTTTCTAAAACGAACTTTGCTTACTTTGGCTATTTGCTTTAATAGAGTGTCAACTGGCCCGGTGTAATCCACGGTAGCCAACCCAGACATCTGAACCGTAATTGCAGGGGTTGGTTTCAGTGCTTGGGTACGTTTTTGATTGGCTCTTTCGACACGCGCTAATTCGGTAAAACTGGCGCTGACGGAAGCCGCTGATTCGGCTAGTTTTGCATCAGCATTAATATCTACATTCTCTTCGGGAGGAAGAATTCTAACAGCATTTAATAAAGCTGTCTCAGGGATGCTTTCTTCAAAGTCTTGATCGGAACATCCTGCCACCAGGGCTAAAATAATAATTGGAATAACCATCATGATATTAAATCCTTTTACACTGTGCTTATCCATTGAAGAATATTTAGGTGCTATTGTCAAGATTTATGAGGCCCTTTTTTGTGAAAGACTCTTGAAAGTGTTGGATGAGGTTAAGCGTTGTTTTGCAGTGAGGGTTTGTTTTTAGGGCTGTGCGGAGCTTGGCAAGTCCAGATGATAGTTTTCCAAGAGAGCATAATGCATGCCCATGCTCTCGATTGGATATTGAGTTTTCTCCATAAAACTCTACGTGCTTTTGAACCCATTGGAGGCTTAAATTGCCTTGATGAAGCCTGGATTGTATGTGAGCGCATATCAGCCATAAATGGTGGTCTGGCATGGGGTAAATGTTCTGCCCAATACGTTCAATATCTGAAGACAATGTGGCGGGCGGAGTGAAGTTTTTCGATTGAATAAGCTCTAGAATGCTCGGCAGTAACCAAGGGTCATTTCGGGTTGAAGACACCAATTGATTGAACGCTTGGGGGGAGAGATTTTCTTTTTTCATGGGGTTAATAAGGCTTTCTATATCAGCGTTTTTGTAACAAGGCAAAGACCAGTTGCTGGGTAGGCTTAAGTTGAAGGTGATCAGAAAGGTGCAAAGCGAGTGGGTGCTCTCAGTTTCAAAGAAGTGGGCCTTTGGGTGTTGTGTTTCAATATAATGCTTTAAGAGGGGGATGTTGAGTGTTGAGGATAGTGTTCCATTATCTGAAAAGAGGTGTTCAGGGGCGGTTATCGACCCCGATGAGGGTTTAAAGTCAGAGGCAAGAATTAACATGGGTCGAGTTTGTTGGGAGCACCATTCAAGGAAGCTTATCACGGTGACAGGAAGTGTTGTTGTTAGGTTCTGGGTGGTTTCTAACCAGGCTTGTAAATAGGGGTTAGACGTCAAATCGTGAATGGGTTCGAGGGTGTGTTCAATTTCAGTCGATAAATGGGGTAGGTCCTTGATATAAATTTCTTGCCAGGTTTGTTGGTGTTGTTGAAAGCCGCGAAAGGGGAGGGAATCAAAAAAATAATTGGCAACCCATACGCAGGGTTGGTTGGATGAGTGGGTCAGTGTTTTTAATTCATTGAACGGAGAAGTAAAGGGAAGGATGTGGGTTGAGCTTTTCTTGAGGTTTAGCGCTTGCCACTGGGGGTGACTTAACCAAAAATCTTGAAATGCTTGAGCGCAATCAATCAGGTGATAGTTTGGTTGAGGTAGGGATTTTGCAAACCTAAAACCAAATTGGCCATGCCCAGCACCTAACTCGAAAAAGTCAGCGGTATGGGTATTGATCAGTTGTTGAAGTGTGGTGTGATACAGGTGGGCTAGGTTTTCAGTTGAGGTGATAAGGTAGGGGATGGAATTAAAAGCATGGATGCCCTGTTGTTGGTAAAATTTGATCAGATTTCCCCAGATACTGGTTTGATCAATGCGGCTGAATTTACATTTTTTCATAAGAGGTAATGTCGCACATTTTTGTTTTATTTTCAATCTTGATTAAGGATTGAATTCTTTTGGGTTTAGGTTTAGAATAAACTACAAGTAACATGGAGTTTTTATGGCGGTTGGTGCTCCTCCTCCGAATGCAAGTTGGAGAGATTCTGCAAGGGCTTCCAGGCTAGGGCCAATGGATTCGTCTGCGACATTTCCCATTTTACTCTTAATGTTTAATATAGAGTGGTGGACTTTTATTTTAGTGGTGATCACGATGATTTTTCTGACGGTCTTATCAAGGTATGGGTTTACTATTCCCGTGTTTATTCGATGGATTAGGTGTACGTTAGCTGGCAAACGCCGCATCGCTACGCCGTGGTGGATGTAAGTGTTATGACGAATACAGTTGCACAGTGTGTTTTATTAGCCAAGGCAATAGGAAGAGATTTTAGCCTGAGAGGGAATAACTTAACTCACGAGGAAGTTTTTTCTGAGATGGGTCTGTTGCCAGGCATAGCCAAAAGAGCGGATCAATTATGCTCGTTGTGCTTGGGTTACGGGATTGGGGTGACTTTTGAGAAAGAAGAAAAATCCACATTAGGTTATAAGGTTATTTTTGATGAAGATGAGGATCGAGTGATTCGATTGTTGTGTATCCTTGACATAATAAAGGATATTGCAGATGCCAACCCTTCTGGACCAGTTCCATTGGATGAGATTTTATATGATTAGGAAACTTCTTGACAAAGTAGGGGGTTGTGACTAGTATTCATTAAAGGTATTTCCTGAAATATTTCAGGTTTTGTGTTATAATAATAATCTTAAGAATATGGGGTAGTTGATGACAGCAAAGTCGACCGCAAGTGAACTGAATGCGTTACGTGAAGATTTAGAGCGATTCAATAGAATGCCAGGGTCTGAAGGTAAATTTGATCCGGCAAAAGATGTGATATCTGAGGCTGAGGGAGGCATTCATGAAATTGAAAGCAAGGTCGCCCAAGATACGCCTAAAAATGTTAAGCAGTATTCGGTTAACATGGGGTTGGGGTCATCATCGGTTGAGGATGGTAACGAAGAGGGCCCGCGTGGGGGCTGATTGTCTTGTGTTGAAATGTGAATGATAGGTTGCTTCTTTGGATTCAGAAAGTGCTAAAAAAATTGTCAAACTATTAGATAAAGCTGTTGATGCCGATGTCTGGTCGGGTTCAATGATTTTGAGGGTTATTCATAAGCGATTAAAAGCCATTCGAGATCGTTTTGCGAATGATCATGCTGCAAGTGCAGTTGCAAAAAGTATCGAGAAAGATGTTTCAAGCTTGTTTCAGGATCAGGTAAAAATTTATATTACATTATATTTATCGACAGGAAAAAGAATAGACCAGTGGGAAAAATTACTTAAGGTCATTAATACAGGTGTGCAAGGACGACCAGCTTATCGAGATGAAGTGTATGCAAGAAACTATGTGAACAGTAAACAATCAACAGATTGTGATGGTTATATTGTGATGAGAATTGATAAGAAGTATTTACTGGATGTGCCTGAAGATAAAGTTTCTAAAGATGCGTTGGGTCAGGCTATCGTCTCTTTTTTACCCAGGGCATTGAAGGATAAGAATATTGTAGAGTTTGTTCACAAAAATTTAACTCGATATGCTTATCAAGAAGGTAAGCTTAGACCTTATAAAAGCTGAAATAAGCTAAATCAATTGAATTTTATTTTATATTGTTGTTATACTAATAATCAACTAGGAAAGGATTACCCATGCGTGGAGGCGGAGGGCAACAGCAAACACCCAACCCAACATTAGATTTATTTTTGATAATAGGTTTTTTTGCCGTGTTAGTTGCTGCTATATGGTGGAATTTTCATACTCAAATCGTTGAAAAGGTTTATGCCTTCAGAGTTATTGAGGCGAGTTTTTTTTACGAACTGCTCAGTTATCTTGATCAAGTGTTATCGCCGTATGGTTTTCACATCACTGCCGATGATCGTATCCTTGTATTAATTAAAAATATGGAATATTCAGTTCCTTCACAAGTGGGCTATAAAACGTTTTTCGCAACACTCAATCAATTTGGCCGGTATATGATTATTCCAACTGTTGCTATGTCTGTCTTTTTTTCTTGTATGTTGATGTTTTTCCATAAAGGCTCCAAGTATAAACAAGTCTACACCATGGATACATTTTCTGATTTAGAATTGGTTAATAACCCTGAAATTGGGCCTGTAGTGGGTAAGAAACTAATCAAACAAGGCTTGGATGAAGGGCCTTGGGCCATGTCAATTCAGCCCATGGATTTTGCAAAAAAATATGACTTAATTGTCGAGAAAGTAAATGCAGACGGTACCAAAAAAGCGGTGTTGAAACGAGGGCGGGCGCATGATGTTTTTGCACTACAATTAGGGCCTAGGTGGAGCGGTAGCTTTGATGGCTGTCCAGGCTATGTTATGGCTTTGTTTGCTATTTTTGCGGCAAAATCTCAACATGATAGTAAAGGGGCCAAAGCACTGATACAACAGATAGCAAAATCTTCCAAGAGTGGAAAATTAGATTTTGGTGGAACTCGAGACCTATTGATTAAGCATGTGAAAGCCCCTGCTATAGGTAGGGTTGTTGGGCCTCATGCCTACATTTTAACCATGATGGCGTCAATGTTAGATTTAGCTCGTACCGATGGGGTGCTTGCATCCGCTGAGTTTTTGTGGCTCAAGCCGGTAGATCGTCGTATGTGGTACATGCTCAACGCAGTTGGCAGACCAACAGCATTTCCTGAAGTTGCGGGGCCTTTTGCACACTGGATTGTTGAAAAGCGTTTGAGAAGGCCTCTTAAAATCGCGATGGTGGAGGAAGCTGTTGAGGCTTTGGATTCGGCTCTTGCAGATATTGTTTTTGATGTGGGTGATAAATAATGCGAGGGTTGGAACGGTCTCAAGAACAAAAGACCAGTCAAATCATCCGAGATACTAGGCCGTTAGGAAAGCGAGTTGCTGATTTTCTTCATAAACCTTTTAATGTCTCAGCGGTGGTTATGACGATAAGCTTGGGTGCAGCTTTTGTTCCTGCTTTATGTGAAGTTGCGATAGTGGTCTGTTTGGGCATTACCTTATACAGTTTTAGTCATAAGGAAACACTTCCTTTTAAGATGCCGAAAAGGGCGCGTGTTAAAGATTACAATGACATTAATGCGGGGACTAAAAAGCCTAACACGTCATCAGGTATATATTTTTTTGGTAATGATAAAAAAACCAATCAAGAGTTGTGGTTCAGTGACGGGGACATGAGGACGCATGTTTTAATTTTTGGTTCGACAGGAAGTGGTAAAACAGTTGCTATGATATCTATTGCTTTTAATGCTTTGGTGCAAGCAAGTGGCTTTATTTATGTTGATGGTAAAGGTGATAACTCTCTCTACGCAAGTGTTTTTTCAATGATGAAATACATGGGGCGAGAAGATGATTTGTTGCTGATTAATTTTATGACTGGGGCTAGGGATATTATCGGGCCTCAAGAGAAACGTTTATCCAATACGCTTAACCCCTTTGCAACGGGATCTTCAAGCATGTTAGCTAACTTAGTAACAGGCATGATGGACTCTGGCGGAGGCAGTGGTGATGGGGATATGTGGAAAGGTCGGGCGATTGCTTTCGTGGAGGCATTGCTAAAAGTTTTGGTTGCGATGAGAGATGCAGGGCATATTCTTTTAGATGCGAACTCAATTCGAAATTATTTTGCTTTAGATCGTATTGAGGCGATGGTTGAAGATAGAACATTTATTCGTGATGGGCAGTATGCCATTAGCATGGAAAACTTGCCTCCGGTTGTGATTGAGCCCATTAAAAACTATTTAGCAAGTCTTCCGGGTTATAATAAAGAAAGAAAGGGTAAGCAGGTTTCACAAGTGTTTGAGCAGCATGGTTATATTACGATGCAATTAACACGTGTGTTTACATCTTTGGCAGATACTTACGGGCATATCCTCAGAACCAAGTTAGCTGAAGTAGATATGAAGGACGTTGTGCTTAATCGTAGAGTGCTGGTCGTGCTTTTGCCAGCTTTGGAAAAATCTCCAGATGAGCTGTCTAACTTAGGTAAAATTGTTATTGCTACGATGAGATCGATGATGGCAGCAGGGCTTGGAGACGCTGTTGAAGGCAGCTATCAGGATTTAATATTGCGCAAGCCTACCAATTCACCGACTCCGTATCTGTGTATCCTTGATGAGTACGGTTATTACGCGGTTAAGGGGTTTGCTGTTGTTCCTGCGCAAGCACGTTCGTTGGGTTTCTCGGTCATCTTTGCGGGACAAGATTTGCCGGCTTTCCAGAAAGCCTCTAAGGAAGAGGCAGCCTCCATTGGAGCAAACACCAATATTAAAATTTGTATGAAGCTTGAAGACCCAACTGAAACATGGGAGTTTTTCATGAAGGGTGCCGGAGAAGCCTATGTCACCACAGTGGATAGTTTTTCTGCCAATTCAGGCAATTTAACTAACACTTATATGGATTCTAGATCGGCTAAGACGGATAAGCGCTCACGAATTGATTTATTAGATCTAAAGGAGCAGGGTTTAGGCCAGGCGCACATTTTTTTCAAATCGCAAATTGTTCGAGCTAATATGTTTTATGCGAACCCAGAACCTGCTAAAGCTATGCGACTGAATCAATTGTTAAAAGTAGATTTACCTGAAGATCAAAAGCTTTATAATTTAGTTAAAGGAATCGAAGATTTTGAGGATTTGTCAAAGACTTATTTGCCGGAAATGCAGGCAGATCAGGACTCTATTATTACTTCTCTTGGTGACTACTATGCAGGTCATGAGAGAGAAAATTTGGTTGAATTTGCAGTGAATTACCTGGTTAGTGACACCACTGAGACGGTGATTGATGCTTCAGGGGGTGAAGTTGGAGAGATTGAGAGTTTCTTAGAGGAGTCAGCCAATATTTTTACGAGAGTTAATATTAATGAAAAGATGGCAAATGTTATACAAATATCTAAGGATGAAGCTGAATCTGAATTGGTGAGTAAGGGGGACTTAACCCAGTCTCTCTCCTATATATTTAGATACTTTGATATGCCGGAATCTGAAGCCAAAATTAAAACTGAGACACTGGTTGCTGATATTATGATTTCAACGAGCTATATGACGCCGGAAGATGAAGGTAGTGTAAGTTCAGATGTTGTTATAGGGGCGTGTGAAGCATTAATCAACTATGTTGAAGAGGGCAAAGAGGAGACTTAAGAATGAAGTACCAAGTAAGTTTATGTATGCTGTTATTTACAGCAGGGAATGTTATTGCTTTTAACGATTTTGATGCGGGGGATGTAGAGAGGTCCCCGTTACAGTCAAATGTACAAGCAGGAGCTTTGGGTTTTGCTTCTGAGAATATCTTTATCGAGAGAACGGGGGAAAGTTATAATATAAGGTTTCCTGTTCAGTATTATTTCAAAGGAGCAAGTTTGAATATGCGATCTGAAGAGGTCGCCGAGCCTTTGAGAAAATTAAGTAACTTTATCCTTAAATATGTTTCAGGTCCTATCTATATTCAAGGTGTTTTTGTTCATAATGATAGATTTAATGTGGATCAACAGGCCTTGATTCAATCTCAGATCAGTGAGCTTGCTGATTATATGTGGAAGGATAAAATGTTTGCCAGTGCTATTTACATGACCACAAAAGAAGTTCAAAGAAGAAAGGAATTAGGTTTTTGGCATCAAAATGCGGGGTTGAATTCTTTTATTGAAATCAAATTTAGAGCTGCTCCCGGTGTTCTCCCAATTGAATTTGAGAACTAAATGTTGATAACAGCAGGTGGATTAGATTATAGTATTAATGTGCATGAAATATCTAGGATGATGGTATGAGTGAAGACGGAATAGCCATAGTACAAATGCGTAAAGAGTTTTATAGAGACAGTTATAGGCGACTTGTTTTTGTCGTTTTACTTCAATTGATAATCATTGTTTCTTTGGTTGTGTTTTTACACAAACTTTATCATGATAAGCCCACGCCACAGTATTTTGCTACGGCGTCAGATGGTCGAATCATACCCGTAGCACAACTTAATCAGCCACAATATTCTGATTCTGTTGTTCTGCAATGGGCAGCTGAGGTAGCAAGAAAATCATACACGTATAATTTCGTGAATTTTCCGACGCAGTTTCAGTCATTGTCGCAGAATTTCACGCCCGATGGCTGGACAACTTTTAAAAAGGCCATGGAAAGCTCAAACAATATAGAGGCTATCAAGAAAGGCAAGATGATTGTTTCTTCAGAAACAACCGGAGCGCCAACCATCGTTCAGAAGGGATTGATTCGAGGTCGATATTCATGGAAAGTCAATGTGCCAATTTTGGTTCGATATCAAAATAATAAACGTGACTTTACACAGGCATTAGAAATAAGTGTGCTGATTCAACGAATGAGTTTAGTGGAAAGCCCACGAGGTATTGGTGTGGATCAATTCATAGCATCAGGAGCAACAGGGTTAGTTTAATGAATCGTCTTTTAACATCGGTTATCACATTAACGCACAAATCAGTGATGGGTCTTTCATTGATAATCCTGATGTTATTTATCGCATGTTTTTCTTATTATGGGAGTTTCGAAAATCAAAAGAGCTACGGAGTTGCTCTGGATGGGACGGTGATTGATATAAACTACTTACGCGCTCCCATCAAATCCACTGAAGATGTGATGCAATGGGCCGCGATGGTTTCCTCCAAGGCTTTAAGCTTAAACTTTAGTCAATATGAGGAACAGATGTCACAACTAAGGCCTTATTTTACTGAAAATGGTTGGCAAAAGTATTCGGAAGCCTTAACAACTTCAGGCTATTTGGACCAGGTAAAAAAGAAAAGATTGTATGTGACTGCCATTAACAATAAGTCACCGATGATACCCAAGTGGGGTTATATCAATAACGGTTCTGAATTTTATTGGAAAGCTCAAGTTCCACTGATTTTGAGTATACAAACAGCCAGTGAAACCAAGAAAAAGAACAGAATGGTTACGCTGTTAATCAAATTGAAAGATCCTGTTATCCCGAATGATAATGGCTGCGGTTATAGGAAAGTGTGGACATATATGAAGGAAAATTTATCCATAGCTGACATGTATAAGAAGGGTTGTAGGGTAAGGGCTTTCAGGGCTGCAGGTCTGACGGATGATCAATTATCTGCAGCAGGGTTTTCAGCTAAAATGTTAAATGTTGATGGAAATGGATTGAATCCGATGGTTGTGGATTCGTTTATATCAAAATAGCTAGGAGAATAGGATGAGTTTGAGAGGTTATATGAAACTAAGAATGATGTGTCTTGCGGGGTGTGTTTTTTCCTCACTAGCTATTGCTCAAAGCGATAATATTGAACAAAATGAAATGAATCAGGCAGCTTTTGACTCAGTCAAAGAATCATTGGCCCCTTTAGATGTTAAACAAATTAAAGATATTCGCAGACTGTTTAATAAAATACAACGGGCAGGTTCATTTAAAGAAGATGTTCCACCAAGACCAACAAGCTCATCTGTTGTTGTTGATTTATCCCCAGGAGCGACACCGCCAGTTATACGGTTAGCAGCAGGTTATGTGAGTTCATTGGTTTTTGTCGATTCCTCAGGAGCACCTTGGCCAATAAAAGCCTATGATATTGGCAACCCACAACATTTTAATGTTCAATGGAATCAGAATATTCAAGATGAAAAAAAGGGTGATAGTATGTTGAATACCCTTCTTATCCAGGCACAAACCTTGTACAGAGAGGCAAATTTAGCAGTAGTCCTAAGAGGGTTGAACACACCGGTAATGATTACACTCATCCCTGGACAAAAAGCAGTGGACTATCGTGTGGATTTAAGGATTCCAAAGCTGGGACCCAATGCCAAACCTAATATCGTTGGTCTACCCTCAGAAGGCAGTCCGGTCTTGATTGATATTTTAAATGGCGTCAGTCCTCATCAAGCAAAAAGACACACCCTTCGAGGAGGGAAAGGCAGTGCCTGGACCTTAGGGACTAGAATGTATATTAAAACGCCTTATAAACTAGTTTCTCCAAGTTGGTCAACAACAGTATCAGGTGCAGATGGTACGTCCAATGTATACGAGATCAGCAAATCGTCAGTTTTGTTGATGCTTGATCACGGTAGACTTCGTAAATTAACAGTAGAGGGAATTTAATATGGCAGACGATATGAAACAATCAAAGATGGTTGAGAAGGGTAGCCAAAAATCTAGGGTTTTAATGCTGTTATTGGTGATGATTGCTGTTATTTTTTCAGCCTATTATTTGTTGAAAAATAGAAATGATGCCGTTGACGTTAAACAAGCGTTGCCAGATTCATCCGAGCTAAAAGGAATCTATGGGGTTAGTTCTACACCAGGCATAGGGGATCCGTCACAAGAATATGTGGGCTTACAACAGAAGCAAAATATTAAAATTGTCAAAGAGGCTGAAAAATCAGGAACAAGTGCAGTGGCAACAATAGTCAGGCCAACGGTAACCGAAAACATAGGCGATTTTGAATCAAAATTAAAGCAGAGTCAGAGCAACTACTTGGGCGGTCAGCAAGATAACATGTGTACTCCAGAGGCCTTGCAACGAGCCAGAGAATCAGGGGTCAATGCCTCTGAGTTAAAGTGCAGGGGTTGTTCGGCATCGGAGTTGAAAGCAGCAGGTTATACTGCAGGAGAATTAGCCAAGGCGGGGTTTTCAGCTGCAGAATTGAAGAAAGCTGGGTACAGTGCAAAAGCCTTGAGGGCCGCTGGGTTTACAGCAGCAGAGCTAAGACAAGCAGGCTACAATGCTGGCGATCTTTTAGCCGCAGGCTATACAGCTAAAGAGTTAAATGAGGCTGGTTATAGTGCTAAAAGCTTACTGGCAGCTGGGTTGAGTCCTGAAGAGCTGCATGCAGCAGGTTATGATGCCAGAGACCTTTTGGCTGCAGGCTTGACTCCTGCTGATTTAGCTAAAGCTGGGTATTCGGCTAAAGATTTGATGAGTGCAGGGGTGAGTACTAAAGACCTATTGGCAGCAGGGTATACACCTGCTGACTTGGTGGCAGCTGGGGCTAGCGCAAAACAACTTCTTGCTAATGGAATCTCGGCAAAGGAACTTGCTAATGCGGGCGTATCGGCAGCAGAATTGTTGAAAAATGGAGTCAGTGCCAAAGATTTAACGGGTTTGGGTTTCACTCCTCAGGAAGTTGCGGTAGCTCAAAAATCTTTGAAGCAAGAGTGTACGGTAGAAAAGGCAAAAAAAATGCGTAACGATGGCGTGGTTTCATCGATGATGAGAGCGATGGGCTGTTCCGCTGAAGTGTTGAGAAAGGCAGGGTATACTGCAGGTGAGTTAAAACAAGCAGGGTTCTCAGCCAAACAGCTCGCAGATGCAGGTTATACAGCAACCCAGTTAAGGGGGGCAGGTTACTCTCTTAGTGATTTAAAAAAGGCGGGTTTTGATGCAGGAGAGCTGAAAGCTGCAGGCTATACAGCCGGTGAATTAGCAAAGGCAGGGTTCAGTGCCAAAGCATTAGCTGCAGCAGGTTATTCGCCATCTGAGCTAAAAAATGCAGGGTACTCACCGGAGCAAATAGCGAAAGCTGGTTACTCACCTTCGGATTTACTCAATAGCGGCTTTACAGCCTCAGAACTGAAGAAGGCAGGTTTTTTACCCAATCAATTACTCAAGGCAGGCCTTAGCCCAAGAGAGCTAGCCAAAGCAGGTTTTTCTTCAGCCGCCTTAAGGGATGCAGGGTTGAGTGCAAGTGCCTTGAAGGCAGCGGGTTTTACAGCCGATCAACTCAAAGCTGGAGGGTACACCTCAGGAGATTTAATACGAGCAGGGTATGATGGGGCTGGTTCACAAATGGCAACGCAACTATCAGCCATGACACCCTCATCAGCAGTTGAAGCTTTTACCCCTAAGAAATCTGCCAACGATTGTTCAGTGAATTTTATCAATACTAGTTTGAGTAGTGGAAAATCAATTCAAGACTTGAGAGAAGCAGGGTGTTCAGCAAAAAGCATGTTAAGTGCAGGTATCAGCGCAGCAAAATTGAAAGCTGCAGGGTATACCGCTAAAAACTTGTTGAATGCAGGCATGAGTCCTGCAGAATTAAAAGCCATGGGGTTTAGCCAAGGTGAAGTTGCTGCCGCAGCTGCTATTGAAAAGTCTGGAGGTGTTTGTAATGCAGCGGCAGCGAAGCAGGCTAAAGATGGAGGAGCCAATGCTGAAGAGCTCAAAAAACTAGGGTGCTCAGCCAGTGATTTATTAGCTGCAGGTTTTTCACCAGCTCAGTTAAAATCGGCGGGTTTTAACGCCCTGGATTTAAAGCGAGCAGGGGTGTCCAATGCAGCGCTGAAATCTTTGGGTTACTCGGACGGAGAGATTGCAGCGGCGAATGCACTAGCAGGTGAAGGCTGCACAGCAGAAAAAGCCATGCAAGCAAAACAGTCTGGAGCAACAGCCAAGGATTTAATGCAAATGGGGTGTCAAGCTAAGCAACTTTTGGCAGCAGGTTTTTCAGTGGCTGAATTGAAAAAGGCAGGGTTTACAGCAGCAAGTTTGAAAAAGGCAGGGGTGAGTGCTCATGATCTTTTAGCTGCAGGATTTTCTGCTAAGGAACTGAAAAAGGCAGGTTACTCAGCGCTTGATTTGAAAAAGGCAGGGCTTTCAAATGAACAGCTAGCCAAGTTAGGCTTTAGTAAGGGGCAGATTATTGCGGCAGATACACTGGCAAGCGCTGGTTCAGCAGGGTGTACCCCGTCGGTAGCCTCTAAAGCCCGAGCATCAGGAGCTAGTGCTGAAGATTTAAAAGACATGGGGTGTTCTGCTCAAGCATTGCTGGCTGCAGGGTTTTCAGCAGCAGATTTGAAAAAGGCAGGGTATTCAGCGAGTGACTTGAAACAAGCCGGGTTATCTAATCGAGAATTGGCAAAGTTGGGATATACCCCGGGACAGATAGTTGCAGCAGATTCTATCAATAAAGGTACCTGCACGCCAACTACTGTGGCTAAGGCTAAGGCTTCTGGTGCTTCAATCAATGATTTGAAAAACCAGGGTTGTAGCGCAGAAAGTCTATTAAAAGGTGGTTATAGTATTGCTGATTTGAAGAGGGCTGGCTACAGTGCAGCAGAGTTGAAATCTGCAGGTGTGAGTGCGAAGGCTTTGTTAGCTGCAGGTTTTAGTCCAAAAGAATTAAAGGCAGCAGGATACTCAGCATTGGATTTGAAAAAAGCAGGACTGACAGATCATCAATTGGATTCGCTAGGTTACTCTAAAGGTGAAATAGCTGCTGCCAATGCGATAGCTGGAAGTAAATTAGGTTGTACCATTGCAGCTGCTGTTAAGGCAAAAGCAGCCGGAGCTACGGCTGCTGATTTAAAGGCAATGGGATGTTCAGCAAAGAACTTACTGGCAGCAGGTTATAGTCCTAAAGACCTGAAATCCGCAGGTTACTCTGCCTTGGCGATGAAACAAGCAGGGTTGTCTGATAGGCAGCTAGCAGGGTTGGGTTATTCTTCAGGAGAGATTGCTGCAGCCAATGCTTTAGCTGCTGTGGGTAAGACGGGGTGTAATGAGAGTACCATATCATTGGCTCAGGCAAACGGAGCAACGTTGGCAGACCTTAAAAAACAAGGGTGTTCGGCTAAAGAGCTATTAGCTTCAGGGTTCAGTGCGAGTGATTTGAGAAAGGCGGGATTTTCAGCAGATGAATTGAAAAAGGCAGGCTTGAGTGCTAAAGAGTTGTTAGCCGCTGGGTATACAGCAAAACAACTAAAACAAGCAGGGTTCAGTGCTGAAGATTTACTGGCCGCAGGGGTGTCACCAAAACAACTGAAAGCAGCTGGGTTTACAGCATTGGATCTGAAAAATGCTGGATTGTCTGATGCAGAGCTTGCCAATGCAGGCTTTAGTAAAGGCCAAATAGCAGCCGCAGATATCATTGCCTCTTCAGGGGGTACTTGTAGCCCGAGCAGTGCCTCAGAAGCACACGCCAAAGGTGTTAGTGCCTCTGACTTAAAGGCCATGGGTTGTACGGCTGCAGATATGTTGATGGGAGGTTACTCAGAAGATCAGCTAAAAAGAGCCGGGTTTGATGCAAAGGATATCAATCGAGCTAAGGCTCTGGCAAAAATTTCATCGCAAGGTTGCAACGCTGCCAGCGCTCAATCAGCAAGAGCTGCAGGAGTGAATGCGGATACATTAAAAACGATGGGTTGTAGCGCAGAAGATCTACTTAAGGCAGGTTTTTCTCCAATGGCTTTGAAAAATGCTGGCTTTAATGCATCTCAACTAAAAGAAGCAGGCGTTAGTGATGGTGCTTTAGCAGCTGCTGGCTTTAGTCAGAGTGAAATCAGTGCTGCGGTTGGCCATAAGGTGGAGACACATGATGGCTGTTCAGTGGATGAAGTTAAAAAGTTGGTCAAGATTGGACTGACGGCTAAGGAATTAAAGGCCAGAGGGTGTGGAGCAGGTTCATTACTGAAGGCTGGGTTTTCAACTGAGGAATTGAAAAATGCTGGTTTCACAGCAACTCAATTGAAAGCAGCAGGCGTTTCAAATGCTGAATTGGCTGCTTCAGGTTATAGCAAAGAAGCTATTGCCAAAGCAGATGCTGAGCTGTCGCAATGTTCTATTGCAGAGGCAGAGCAGCTAAAAGACCAAGGTTTAAGTGCCTCAGATCTCAAGCTTAAAGGGTGTTCATCAACTGTTTTGAAAGCAGTAGGGTTTACAGCACAACAGTTGGCAGACGCAGGTTTTAGTGCTAAAGAGTTAAAGGATGCGGGTTTTAGTGCCAAACAGTTAAAGGATGCTGGGTTTTCAGCAACAGCTTTGGCAAAGGCAGGGTTCAAACCTTCTGCGTTAGCGGATGCAGGCTTTAATTCGGCTGAGATTAACACTGCTTTCAGTGGCAAGGATGATGTTGCTGATGCCGTTTCTAAACCAAAAACCGAACTCGAAAAGATTCAAGCACAACAGCAAATGCAAATTAACAAGCAACAGTACGCATCCCAGCTGGCTGAAATTAAGGGAGCAATGATTGGAAATGCTCATGAAATTTGGACAACCTGGGCACCCAATACCTCGGCTCAGTCAATGATTGTCGGACCGACACCGCAAGATACAGACACCAAGAAAGCCGAAGATAAAGTGAATGTCAAAGGTTATGGAGCCAAGGCAGCGCAAAATGAGCAAGTTATCAAGGCTGGAACAGTAATGTTTGCGGTGACAGAAAGGGTCATTAACTCCGATGATAAAAGGCCTGTCATAGCCAATGTTGTTTCAGGACCTCTGGCAGGTTCAAAACTATTGGGGCAATTCACACGCAACTCAACATATTTAGCACTACAATTTAATGTGATTAATATTCCAGGGCTTGATAAAACACTTCCTGTCTCAGTGTTTGCTATTGATGTTAATACGGCAAAGAATGTGAGTGTTGATAACCACTACTTGTTACGGTATGGTACTATATTTGCAACATCCTTTGTTGAAGGGTTGAGTGAGGCCATGACGCAAAGTGGTCAGTCAACAACCATATCAGGTACAACAGGGGCTGTACAAACGGTGAAAGAAAAGCTAAGTAATTCTAAATTAATAGCTGCGGGACTTGGTAAAGTTGGTTCTACGGTTTCAAATGAGGCCAAAGACCTAATCAAAACCCCACCTACCGTGGTAATGCGTAAAGGATCTGGTTTTGGAGTACTCTTTATGAGTGACTTTAAAGTACCTGTTTAATAAGATTAATGGAGAGGATATATGGCAAAAAAGAATGATGACGAATATACTTTTGGCAGTGGTGATAAAGCACAAACTGAAGAGTATACCGCAGCAGCTCATTCGGGATCGACGGAAAACCTGAGGAGTATATTGTCCAATCGGAAGGTGATTTTGCCTTTAGGGCTTTTGATTATCTTTTATGGAGGATCTAAGTTATTCTCTAGGGAAGTCGAAAAGCCCAAAAAGGAGCCGGAGGTAGTAGTTGATACACCCAGGCCAGTAGAAGTCAAGCCAGCTGCTCCACAGATCGTCCATGTTGTGCCTGATACCGGTTTGAAGGATTCGGTCGGAGATTTAAGAACTTCTTATGAGGATCAACAGCAGAAGGTTTCTGGGTTGCAAGATGCGTATGGTCAGCTTAGCTATCAAATGAAGGGCGTTAATCAACAACTGCATAGCATTACCATGCAGTTAAATACGATTAATGCTCAATTGGCTCGGAAACCAGTACCGAAAAAGGAAGTTAAAAAGGTTGTTAAACTTAAACCTACTTATTTTATTAAAGCCATTGTTGATGGAAGAGCTTGGGTTAGAAACCTCCAAAACAACACCCTGACAGTTGCTGTGGGTGACATGATTCCTAAGTACGGAAAAGTCACTGGAATTTATCCCGAAGAAGGCTTCATAACAACCGCATCAGGCAGAGTGGTACGTTTTTCAAATTATGCAAATTAGATACACCATACATAGGTTGTTGCCACAGTGGGATAAAATTCCACTAGTAGCCATTTTATTACTGAATAGCAATGCTCATGCTAGTTCCTCTAACGTATGGGCCAATCTCATGAGTAATCTAGCGGGTATTTCTGAGTTTGCCACAGCTCTATTTTACATCACGGGGTTTGGCTTGAGTATGTCAGCTATCTATCGGTTGAAAAAGTTTGGTCACAGAACAGCGTTTATGCATGTTGAGGCTGGAATTATAGGGCCATCTGCACAGTTTTTTATTGGTGTTGCCTTAATGTTTTTTCAAAGGTTGCTTAATATTGTGAACTATTCAATCTGGGAAAACCCTGATATTGAATCTATTAATAGTTGGCCGTCTACAACTGCATTCACTGTGTTAGATACCATTAAACCTATGGTTCAGATTATTCAGGTTATTGGTTTATTTGCATTTTTACGTGGTTTCTTGCTGTTGTCGAGATCAGCTCAACACGGAGCTCAACCCGGAATGGCCTCTAAGGGTGTAGTTCACTTAGTTGGTGGAGTGCTGGCTATTAATATTGTAGCAACTGTTAATATCGTTGTTAATAGCCTTACAGGCGGGTCTTAGACAAAGGAAAATAGGATGAAAAAACAAGTCTTCGAGAAATACTCACAATATGCCAAGATGAAATATTTCGGTTTACTGTGCCTATGCTTGGTGCCTGATCTGTTTGCTGGAGGCCCTCCTCAGACCATTGGAGAGGTGGCTAAAAACGTATCAGAGAATTTTGAAGATATTGGAAAATTGATGATTGGGATTGCTTACCTTTCAGGGATTGGCTTTGGAATAGCTGCTATTTTTAAATTTAAACAAGTTAAGGATAACCCGACACAAATCCCCATTGGAACACCTTTTGCCTTGTTGATGATTTCAGCTTTACTTGTTTTTCTCCCAGGGCTATACGCTCCTGCAGGAGAGACTATTTTTGGTGTTAGTGGCAAGGAATTAGATGCTACAGCAGGCGGATTTGAAGGTGAAGGTGTTTGTGGATTACCGGGTGAACCAGCTTGTTAAATTGCTTGGCAGGAATAAAACTCAATTTATTGTACAAAAACATGTATTATATGCATTTATGTACTATAAGCAACGTATACATTAGGAGATTAACATGAAATATAGATTTAATAGTATACTAGAAACAGCCCGACATTACTTGTTTATCGCGGCTACATTAATGGCTGCTTTTTCATTAGCACCTGAGTTGGTCGCTGGGACCACGACAGGGATTGGGGGATTAGCGGATAATGTTACTGGAAACTTTCAAGCCATAGGGAACCTGTTTATCGGAACAGCTTATATAGCTGGTATCGGGTTTGGTGTTGCGGCTATTTTTAAATTTAAACAACATAAAGATAACCCAACTCAAATCCCAATAGGAACGCCATTTGCCTTGTTAGGTGTCTCCGTGATGTTGGTATTCTTGCCAGGTCTTTATCAGCCTTTAGGTCAGACTATTTATGGTAAAACAGGGGGTACCGGCGGTGGATTTACAGGAACAGGTGCCGAAAAAATTCCAGGCGGAAAATAATTTAATTAATAAGCAACTTATTAATCATAAAAAAGCCAGGATTTCCTGACTTTTTTATGAATTAAAGTTTTTTGTAGAAGTGTGTTGGTTTTAGCGTAGTTATTTCGTATAATTAAAAACATTAAACAAAGGAGAGTTGTTATGTTATTAAGAGGACTTATTAAACAAGTACGAGTTGTGCTTCCTCTATTATGTTTGTTTGCGTTAGCACCTGAACTGTTTGCGAGTACCGATAAAGGCGGTATCGGGGGATTAGCTAATAATATTACCAAAAACTTTACAGCGATTGGAAACTTGTTTATTGGGACAGCTTATATTGCAGGTATTGGTTTTGGTGTTGCTGCCATTTTCAAATTCAAGCAACATAAAGATAACCCAACCCAAATTCCAATAGGAACACCCTTTGCTTTACTAGGTGTTTCAGTAATGTTGGTATTCTTACCAGGTCTTTATAAGCCTTTAGGTCAAACTATTTATGGTAAAACAGGGGGTACTGGCGGTGGATTTAAAGGAGCTGGGGCTGATAAAATTCCAGGCGGCACTCCATAATAGGGAGCTGATTTATTAATAAATCAAATTGTTAGTTATAAAAAGGCCAGGGTTTCCTGGCTTTTTTATAAGGGTAGATGTTTAATTTACTAGAAATTATTTCTCATACAGGGTAATATAATCTAAAAGGAGTTAAAGGGTGCAGTATGCTCGAACTTAAGTTAGGCGGGCTTGAATGGAAAAAGTACATTAAACGTAATCAAGATCAACGGTTTTTGTCATTCAAGAAACGCGTTCATGAAAGGGATGAATCGACCTGCAAGTTTTGTGGGTTTAAGGCCCAACGATTTATGGATGTCGTTAATAGAGACGGTAACTACAGTAACAATAAGATAAATAATTTAATAACAGCATGCCCCTTGTGTTCACAGTGTAATTTTGTGGAATATGTGGGTAAATCTGAATTTGGTGGGGGCACCTTGATTTTTTTGCCTGAAATGACCCAAGAGCAGCTGAACGGCTTGTGCCATGTATTGTTTTGTTCCATTACTAATACAGCTGATTTTTCACAAAAGGCCCAAAATATTTATAATGCGTTAAGGTTGAGATCTAAAGTAGTCGAAAAATATCTGGGAGAGCATACGAGTAGTCCCTCACACTTGGGACAGATGCTTACTGATACACCGCTTGAGAATAATGCATTCATTGCTTCAGAGGTTCTGAAGTCACTGCGTTTACTTCCATCAATGAGTAAATTTGCTGATCAAGTAGAGGTTTGGGCTAAGTCAGCACTTGATTTGTTAAATTTAGATTAATTGCACAAGGAGAATAGGATGTCTAATTTCATGGAGCCCGTTGTTGAGGGCGTTGATACGTTGTTAGCCTGGTTAACTAACGGTTTAAGACAAACCACGGATGCCTATTGCGATGTTCAGACTGCTGATAGTCCAACGGTGTTGGTGAATCATGATGGGGCTTTGTTTTCTATTATCCGTATTAAAGGAGTGACGGCGCTGGTTGGGCAGGCTGAATATGAACGCATTCATGATGGGTTGTTACAATCGTTAGCTTCCACGATGTCTCGACCAGGGTATTCTTTACAAATTGTTTTTAACTATAATAAAGATCAGGCGCTTAAACAAATTAAAGGTAATTTTGAGCCGTCTCGAGTGACCGCTGAAAAGATTCATCTAGATGTGGATGATTTGTTTGAAGAGCGTCAGCAGTTTATGTCGAGGTATTGTGCGGCGGAGGATGTTTTTATTGTGGTGTATACCGAGCTGGATGCCTTGACAAAAGAACAAAGAAAGCAAGCTCAAAAAGATAAAGCAGACATGATGAAAAAGGGAGATATTCCAGCTTTTAAATATACCCAAAACATTATGGCAGCGGTGCCTGATTTAAGAGACAATCATGACTCATTTGTTCGCACAACCTTGAATGACATGAGGTCTTTAGGAATGGATATTGATTTGTTGGATGTTCATTCAGCTGTTTATGAGATGCGCAAGACTACGGACCCTGATTTTACGGATGACAATTGGAAGCCTGTTCTTCCTGGTGATAAGATTAAAGTTAAGCTGGCAAAAGAGTTTCGTGGGGATGTTTCAGATATTTTATGGCCCTCTTTATCTCATCAACTGATCCCTCGAGATGCCTTCAATTATGATTTAAAAACAACAAGGCTGGGAGATAAAATTTATTCCACTATTTTTATTGATCTTTTTCCTAAACAAATCCAGGCATTTGCTAATTTATTGGGGCGGACTATTCCCACTGAGGTTCCTTGGAGAATGGCCTTTTCTATTAATTCAGGAGGCCTTTCAACCTTGCGATTTAAAAGAGCTTTGGCATCTTTACTGGCCTTTTCATCTTCTCAAAACAGACTGATTAATGATTCGGTATCTTTATTAGATTATATTGATATTAATACAGATGATGCTGTCGTCCAATTAAGGGTTGCTGCTTGCACCTGGGCGCCTGCAGAAAATGAAAGACTGCTTCGAACTCGGGCGGCGTTATTATCAAGAGCTATTCAAGGGTGGGGATCTTGTGATGTTTCTGAAATATGTGGAGACCCTTTTCATGGTTTAGTTAGTACGATGATGGCAGTTTCACGTGATAATGTCGCAACCAGCACGGTGGCCTCATTGTCGGATGTTATTTATATGCTGCCTTTCTATCGACCTTCTTCACCTTGGAAGGTAGGCTCGATGTTGTTTAGAACGCCGGATGGAAAACCTTGGCCCTATCAACCCGGTTCACGTCAACAAACCACCTGGATTGACATGGTTTATGCTCGCCCAGGGTCGGGTAAATCAGTTTTATCTAACGCCCTTAATTTGGCGTTATGTTTGCAAGGGGGGTTATCTCGTTTGCCCAGGGTTGCTATCATTGATATTGGTCCTTCAAGTAGTGGATTGATTAGCTTGTTAAAAGCTGCTTTACCAAAAGAAAAGAGTCATTTGGCTGCATACCATCGATTGCGCATGACCCCAGAATACTCTATTAACCCATTTGATACCCATTTAGGTTGTCGTGCACCGTTTCCTCAGGAGCGATCATTTTTAGTTAATTTTGTTACGTTGCTTGCAACCCCTGTTTCTAGTGAAACGCCGTATGATGGTATTGCTGATATGGCGGGTATGATTGTTGATGAGGCGTACAAGGCTTTTTCAGATAGTAAAAAACCCAATGTTTATACTCCGGGTTTAGAAGACATGATTGATGCCGTATTAGAAGAAATAGGCTTTGTGGCGGATGATAAAACCACTTGGTGGGAAGTTGTGGATGCCTTGTTTATGGCGGGGTTTAAACTCGAAGCATCTCGGGCACAGCGTAATGCAGTTCCGCTATTAAGTGATTTGACGTCCATTGCTCGACTGCCTGCTGTTACAGATTTATATGGTAAAATTACGGTTCCGACCGGGGAGTCATTAATTAATTCATTTGTAAGAATGCTTTCAGGAGCGATTCGTGAGTACCCTATTTTAGCACGTCCGACGCAATTTGATATTAGTAATGCTAAAGTGGTTTCATTGGATTTGGATGAGGTTGCCAAGACAGGGGGGGATTCAGCAGACAGGCAGACTGCTGTCATGTATATGTTGGCAAGGTATGTCCTGGCTAAAGACTTTTATCTTAATCAGGAAGCTATTAAGCACTTGCCTGAAAATTATCGTGAGCATCACCAAGTTGTGGTTGCAGAGGTTCGAGAGGATCATAAGCGATTGGTGATGGATGAATTTCACAGAACCTCAAAAGCCAAGGCGGTCAGAGATCAGGTGATTGTTGATATGAGAGAGGGTCGTAAGTGGAAAGTTCAAATTGCAGTGTTATCTCAATCCATCGAAGATTTCTCTAGTACCATGGTTGATTTTTCAACCTCCGTTTTCATTATGGATGCGGGTCCTGAGCAGTCCATTCGTAAAACAGCACATGTGTTTGGTTTGACAGACACGGCTTCAACAGCTCTTAAGCAGCATGTTCGAGGCCCGCGAGAAGGGGGTGCTACCTTCCTGGCTCAATTTGCTACTAAAGAGGGCATGAATACTCAGTTATTAACCTTAACGTTAGGCCCTATAGAGCTTTGGGCCTTTACTACGACCGCGGAAGATGTGCAGATTCGTAGCCGCTTGTACAATATCATTGGTCCAAAAGAAGCCAGAAGGGTGCTTGCTAATATTTTCCCAGGAGGATCAGCAACCAAATATTTAGTGTCAAAGCTAAATGAGGCTAAGACCAAGAAAGGGATTATTGATGAAGAGCAGAAATCATCCATGGTGAATAAAGTTGCTGAAGAGATTTTAGAAGAATACAAGAAGAACCCAGATGTTAAGTCATTAGGGTAAGCTATTTGGAAGAAACGATGACAAAGTTTATTTTGTTAGGGTTAAGGTAAGTTGCGCTGCAGGCATAGGGTGCTTTGCACCCCAGTATTTGGTAGGAATTATTGAGTAATACAAAGTTAATGTAGTCATTCCGATTGAAGGATTTCTGTAGGCGAATAACAGCACGAGGGTATGGTTTTCTATCATAGGCAAAGTGAATGCTTGTAGACTGATGGGGCTGTAGAATACCGGCGTTGCTAGAAAAACTATCGCCGTCAGAGAATGAGGAAACAAAAAAGTTTTTGTTGGTATTATTCGTTATAAGGGCCTCAAAAGAGTATTGTTTACCCCAAACCGATGGGGTTAGTAATGCAATCAATACTAGGAGATGGCGAAGCTTCATGTTAATTATTATAGGAGTCTTTTTCTAGAAATGCAATGAGACGGGGTGCTATGAAACCTAGGATCGGACATAAAAATGACTGGCTATCAATAACCTTTGCTCCATGACTCGATTCAGATAAAGGTTATGCCTTATGGGGGGTTATTGGGGTGGGTATGACCTGGTTTATGATGAAGGGTTAAAGGTATTGATTTAGGGGGTTTAAAAGGGTATAAAGGCAGTTGTTTACTGAGGCATTACATTTTATACTATTAAGTTTATGGGGGGATTTTCATGCGGGATAAAGATTTTAAGGCTATATTAGATTCAATAAGTTGTTGCTATCGTGAAGATGAGTCTCTTGTTGTTAAAAAGTGTATCAGTGCTATCAATGATCATCAAGATAGCCGAAAGAGCATTCAATCAGAAGCCTTAAAGCTTATTAGTTCCATACGTAATCATTATCAGCCTGACCCTTTAGATCATTTAATGTCGCAGTATAATCTTTCCTCCGATGAGGGGATTGCTTTAATGTGTTTGGCAGAAGCCTTGATACGAATTCCGGATAAAGATAAATCCAATCAACTGATAAGAGATCGATTGACCCAACCAGAATGGGTTCAGGAAAGTTCTAAGGGCAGTGTGGGGGCCTTAATTTCTTTTGGTCTCTCTTTTACGGGTAGTTTGCTTGATGTAGAGAATTCTAACCGTGTCATGAAAACCCTTAAAAAGGTTGTCACGAAAATAGGGCAGCCAGCCATCAGGCAGGTGGTGACACAGGCGGTTAAATTACTGGGTAATAAATTTGTTTTGGGTGAGAACATTGATGAAGCATTGAAGTACTCAAAAAAACTCCATAAAAAAGGTTATTGTTTTTCTTACGATATGTTAGGTGAGTCTGCTGTTACCCGAGAGGATGCTGAGTTTTATTTTAATCAGTATATGGAAGCTATTGTTGCCTTGGGTTACATTAAGACCCCCAAAGATCTGTATGCGAGGCCGGGGATATCTATAAAGCTATCTGCCTTGTACCCTCGATATGAGATGGGTCAATCGAAAGAGGCCGTAAGGGAATTATCGACGCGTTTAATTATGCTGGTTTCTGCTGCTAGACAATCAAATATCAGTATCACTGTTGATGCAGAAGAGTCAGAGCGCTTGGAGATGTCTTTGTGCATTGTCAAAGAAGTTTTGAGCGATAAAGTTACCGAGGGTTGGGGTGGTTTCGGTTTGGCTGTTCAAGCGTATCAAAAGAGATCTTTACAAGTCGTGGATGCTCTGGTAAAGATGGCCCGAAGTTATCATCGATCCATAACAGTTCGTTTAGTCAAGGGGGCGTATTGGGATAGTGAGATTAAGGAGGCACAGTTGAAAGGGCTAAGTCATTATCCTGTGTTTACTCGAAAAGAACATACAGACATTGCATTTATAGCTTGCGCGAAGAAATTAATTGAAGCTAAAGGTGTTATTTACCCTCAGTTTGCAACCCATAATGCTTATACCATCGCGCATCTTCAACACGCTTTAGAAGAAGGGCATCCCCACGAATTTCAATGCCTACATGGCATGGGTGAATCCCTTTATGATTACTTTTTAACGTTGGGATTGAAAGTGAATGTTCGTATGTATGCACCAGTTGGAGCGCATAAAGAGCTATTGCCCTATTTGGTTCGGCGTTTATTAGAGAATGGTGCCAACACATCTTTTATTAATAAACTAACGGACAGTGATCATAGTGTAGAGAAATTGGTTGTGGATCCTATTGAGTTAGCGCAAAGTCGAAATTTTGAGCCGCACCCATGCATTCCTTTGCCTCGACATCTATTTTCTGAAAGGTTAAATAGTAAGGGGTATGATTTGAATGATCCTATGGATATTGATCGTGTTCGTCGGGCGGTGGATCAGTGTGTTGAGGATAAGGAAGGGAAGGGGCGTCAAGATAGTGGAGAGGTTGTTATTAACCCAGCTAATTTAAAAGTCATCGGAAACATTCAGCTAGCAACAGAGGGGCGGATTGAATCAGCGGTTGAAAAAGCTCTGTTGGCACAAAAGTTTTGGCAAGTAATTACCTTAGAAAAAAGGGCTGAACTGTTGTTTAACATTGCCGATCAATTAGAAGCCTCCATGGATGAAATGATTGCATTGGCAGTATTGGAAGCGGGAAAAACCTGGCAGGATGCCATTGATGAAGTCAGAGAGGCGATAGACTTTTTACGGTATTATGCAGACAGGGCTAAGACAACCTTAGTGGACCAAGAGCTTAAAGGTCCAACTGGGGAATACAATGTTTTAAGTTATCGACCTTATGGTGTTGTTCTGTGTATTAGTCCATGGAACTTTCCTCTGGCTATTTTTCTAGGGCAGGTGGCGGCAGCCTTGGTCACGGGGAATGCTGTGATCGCCAAGCCAGCACTACAAACCCCATTAATTGCCAAGCGCATGGTTGATATCATGGTGAAAGAGGGGTTGGACCCAGACCTTTTACAGTTGTTGCCAGGAGATATTGCCATAGGTAAAGCGTTGGTCAATCACCCTAAGGTTGATGTGGTGATGTTGACAGGGTCGACACAAACTGCCAAGCAAATTTCATTAGACCTTGCTATGAAGCCTGGTGCGATTACTCCTCTGATAGCTGAAACAGGGGGGCAAAATGTTATGATCGTTGATTCATCGGCCTTAGCTGAGCAAGTTGTTGGGGATGTTATTCAGTCGGCTTTTCAGTCTGCAGGCCAAAGGTGTTCAGCGTTAAGGGTTCTTTATCTGCAAGAAGAAATTGCAGACAAGGTAATCCATATGCTAAAAGGAGCCATGCAGGAGCTCAAGGTAGGTAACCCACGGCATTATCACACAGACATTGGCCCCATCATTGATAAGGTGTCTTTAGAGCGACTAGAGGAGCATCAGGCCTATTTAGATGGCATAGGAACGTTAATCTATCAGGTTGAACTCACCAAGGAAGCGAATCTGGGGACATTTTTTGCTCCATGTGCTTATGAAATTGATAGTATTAAAAGGCTGGATAAAGAGGTTTTTGGGCCGCTGTTACACGTTATTCGTTATGCTAGCAAAGATATTGATACCGTGTTATCACAAATCAATGGTACGGGCTACGGGCTAACGTTTGGGGTTCATTCTAGGGTGCCAACATTTGTGCGTTATGTCAGTGAAAGAATCGATGCGGGTAATCACTACATTAATAGAAATACCATTGGTGCTGTGGTGGGTGTGCAGCCGTTTGGAGGTCATGGATTATCAGGGACAGGCCCGAAAGCAGGGGGTCCTAATTACTTGAGAAGATTATGCCGAGAGGTGACATTGTCGAATAATATTACAGCAGTGGGCGGCAATACTACGCTAGTTACCTTGGAAGATGATTAACCAAGGACTGGTCGTCAGAGATTCATGAGCTGAGTGATGTGCGGTCAAGGACAAGCTTCGAATTGAGGTTGATTATGATGTCCAGGCTCTTGTATTGCTGAAACATGTATGGCAGGACGTGTATAATATTCAAACAAGTAGGTGCGTATGAAACATGAAGCAACAAAAATCAGTGAAGCTTTTGATCGATTCCTAAAACTCGCAGAACAGGGAAACCCTGCAGGACAGTTCGCTTTGGGAGTGATGTATGATAAAGGAAATTGTGTACCCCAAGATTTCACCCAGGCGCGCATGTGGTATGAAAGAGCAGAGAGGCAAAACTTTGCAAGGGCACGGCATAATCTAGGGACGTTATACGCCCTTGGAAATGGGGTGATAAAAGATTTGAACAAAGCCTTTGTTCTTTACAAAAAGGCAGCAGATCAAAATTTTGTGCCATCCCAATTCCAGATTGCTGTTATGTATCACAAAGGATCGGGAGTAAAAACAAATATTAAAAAAGCAATTAAGTGGTATGGAAAAGCAGCAGATCAAGGTGATGTAACAGCACAATTTGGTTTGGCAACATTGTACTGGACTGGGACAGAGGTAGCTAAAAATAATAAAAAAGCCTTGAAGAGGTTTACAGAAGCAGCAAATAACAAGCATCTCGAATCGCAATATTATTTAGGTTGTATGTATGAGCAGGGCGAAGAGGGTGATGATTATCAAAACGACTCAACAGCTATTTATTGGTATGAAAAAGCAGCGAATAGAGGTCACATAGAAGCGCAATTCAGATTAGGGGAGCTTTATTATTCAGGCGAAAACAGTATTGAACAAAGCTATAAAAAGTCATTTTATTGGTATCAAAAAGCCGCTGATAACGGACATGCAGAGGCGCAGTGGAATGTAGGTGTTTTTTATAAAAAAGGTCTACAGGGGGTTGAGCAAGATGATGCGAAAGCGTTAGAGTGGTTTCAAAAAGCGGCAAAACAAGGGCATGAGAAAGCAAGTATCGTTATGAAGGAGTATAATTATGGTAAAGAACTTAATAAATTTTTTGAAAATATAGGGTTGTTTGGAAAGACAGACAAGCAGGGCGATGACGCTGCAAAAAAAGATGCACAAATGACGAACATGCGCCAAGACGCGATGAAACAGTTTCCGAGCGCATTATTAAGATTTTATGATGCTTATCGTACACAAAAAAATACACAAGACGAAAACGTAACCAATGATCATAAGAAGTCGTCTGGAAGATAGAAAGTATTGATAAATCTGCAACCCGAATGACCGTCAGTGCCCCGTACCCGGGGATGACTACGACGGCATCTGTGGTTTGACGCCTGTACTTTGCTCCGGCATAGCGCAGCCCGCTACACACTGATCGCCCGTCTACGCTTCGCTTCTGCCACCCCCTGGCCTTGTCTACTTTATGCGCGTATCTGTGGATCGCCTTTTACAGGTGTTCCCTCGCGGCTCTAGTCGGTACTGATTACCCCGTGCTTGCGTCATCTGCTCACGGCCGCGTTATTCTCAGCTCCTCCACGCTCCATGCAGCTCGATGCGCGGGTCGTGTCCGCTGTAGAAGGAGCTCATGGTGATTGTCGTGGGCCGGTCGTCCCGTGCTATAAAACGTAGCGGTTTTGCGTGATACGACTTGCTCGCGGTTTCCTGCGTGTGTCGACTGAGTGCCTCCAACATGCGCACTTCCTCTGCATGCCTTCGATGCGGGTAATCACTACATTAATAGAAATACCATTGGTGCTGTGGTGGGTGTGCAGCCATTTGGAGGTCACGGATTATCAGGGGCAGGCCCGAACGCAGGGGGGCTAATTACTTGCGAAGGTTGTTCCGAGAGGTGACGTTGTTCATTTGGATATTGCGCTTGTTTGAGTCTTTTTTAACGTTTCCAATACTGCAGAATTTTTCTTTTTTCTTTCTATGTAGTTATTAAATGACATATTTAATAGAATAGCCCGGGGTTGGTCATAGGTTTTGTTTAGGTTAATAACTGTCCATCATTGTTTGAGTTTTTAGGGGGTACGATGTTGAGATTTTTTTACCGATGGACTGATGCCATGACTGATATGAGTAGGGTTGATAAAGATTGAGAAAGTTTGTCAAAAATAGTCTATAAGTACTTAGAGAATCTAGGGAGAATCTATGTTACTTAAGGTAGGGAGAAAAGTTGATAAGAACTACTCTTCGATCGTGATGAAAAAAATCTATCAAGTGGTTCCTGAAATTATTGATATTAATGAGTTCCAACTATTTTTGATCTCAGGAAGTTCTATCATCCTTCGAGAGGAAAGTCAGCATCTGAATGAGTCACTCAATCTCAAAGATAAAAAGGCTTCTATTGAGGACAATGAAATTATTCTTTTGCCCAAGCTGGGGATACATTCCGATACCGGTTTGAAAGTAACTCAGTGGGTCAAAGATTGTCATTTCAATTCAATTCATCATGTAGAGTTGGGTAAATTATATGATATCAAACTTAACCGAGAGAGGCCATTGAATCTTATGGAGTCAACAGCTTTATCCGAACTGTTAGGAGATAAAACAAACGAAATGGCTTTTATGCATTATCATCGTTTAAAGCATGTTTACGAAGGAGAATCTATTCCTTCTTTGAGGTGGTTTAATCTTAACAAAGGGTCATGGCTCATTGAGAAGTTTTTATCAAATTATGGGTATGATCAATTATCTCAGAATGTTTTGCAGGATGCCTTGGCGGTTGTCAAACCCAGACCTTCGGTCTCTGAAATCGAAATGGCCATGCTTGCTTGGTATTTGAAGAGCCAAAAAAACAGCCTCATTCAAGATCATTTTAGGTCTGAATTTTCAATCAATAGCCCAGGCAATATTGATACCAATATATCACAATTGGCGGGAGGAACCATTGCATGCATGGACGACCTCACTCATTTTTATCATCTAGAGCATGCTAAAGCCTCATGGGTTATGTCGAGAGGAACGTATTCTGAAAAGTTTTTATACTCGGACTATTTTGCTGGCAGAGAAGCTGCAAGGTCTTTTTCAGAACATATTTTTTCATCGTATTTAGGCGTTCGACCCTCTTATGTTAACCTGTCCGTCTTTACTAGAAATTATAGAGTTCCTGGTTATGAAAGAACCTGGGAAACAGCCTCTTTTGGAAAAGAGGATCCTGGCTTTTTGAAAGTTATTAAAAGTGTTTCTGCGATGTCGTCCTATTTTTCACAATTGGGCGTCCCCATTGTCGGAGGGAGTCTTAGAATCATGGATAATCCTTTTTTAAAAATTGCTTTTGGTTTGCCTATTATTAGTCTTGGGGGTGGAGCCAAGCGTCTTGTTTCTGCAGAAGACAACCCGAAAGTTGATGTGGGGTTTAAACTTGTTCTTATCGGAAGTGCTACGATGGCAAGAATCCCTTTGGAGCATTTAGAGGATGCTTTTCCTGATAACAAATCTAGATATCAATCATTTTTACCCACCACGAATGCAGAGCTTCAAAGGCGTTGTCAGGCCTTACTTAACAGGTGTGCTGAGAGACAGGATCTGAACCCTATTGCAGATATCATAAAAACTCAAGGTCATGGTCTAACCACGGCAATGATGAATTACCTGAAAGATAAAAAACTAGGGGCCATGATTCAACTTCGGGCTATTCCAGCCATTCACCCAGGCATTAATTTATGTGAACTGTTAACCCATGAAATTAGTGACCGATATTTATTAGTTGTTAACCCTAGTTACTTTCATGAATTTAAAAACATTGCTGATCGAGAAAGTTGTCCCTATCAAGTGGTGGGTGATTTAACCGCGGATAATTGTTTGGTTGTTGATGATGAAAAATCAAAGAGACCGGTCGCTCAATTTGATATTAAAGACTATGACAATGCAGGGTCGTATTCTATCAGCCCTTATAAGGATGCTAGGGTATTGCCTAAAGATAAGGCCTTGCAATGGTCGTTGGATGATGGTTTTAAGCAGGTTGTTGCTGAGCTTTTACAGCACCCTAATGTGGGGAATAAAGCTTATGTTATCCATAGGGTTGATAGTAGTGTTGGCGGGTTGGTTGCACAAGATGCTTTAGTTGGACCCAATCAGCTAGCTGTATCAGATTGTTCTGTTATGTTATCAGGTTTTGACCACTATCAAGGCGTTGCCACGGCTTTGGGAGAATGTCCTCTGCTCGCATCGTTGGATGAGAAAACAGGCACATTTTTAGCGATCAATGAGGCCATTACTAACTTACTAGGGGTGCCCTGGAAGGGAGGTAAAGTTGAGTTGGCGGTATCCTTATTAATTCGAGGGGAAAAAGTTAATAGCAAGAAGTCAAAAGCAGTTATCAAGCATGTTAGACAATATGCGAAAGAGCTTGCTATGAAGGTTGTCAATGTGGATTGCCAATTAGCCAGTCAATCGTCGATTAAAGAAGTTGAAGTGCCAGCCATTCTTGTTGAAGCAAGAACAGCGCTAACGAATGTTAATGACAGGGTAACTCCCATGTTCAATGCTTCCGGTACTCAAAACCTTTATTGGGTTAATTTAAACTCAGTCGATGGGTTTGCAGGGTCTGCTTTTGCTGAGATTCATCAGCGAGCAGGGGCAAAAAAACCAGGCGTACCGACGGCTAAGGAAATGAAATCACTTATCAGTACTGTGCAAACTTTGCACCGTGAAAAAAACTGCGCTGCTTTTCACGATGTTTCTAGTGGGGGGGTTTTGGTGACATTGATCGAAATGTTTATGGCTTCAATGGGTGCAGATTCTTTTGATTGTATTGAGGTAGAATGGCCTAAGGAGCTCTCTAAAGATTATTTATTCTCCGAGGGAACGGGTGTGGTCATACAAGTGAATGATGATCAGGCAGCACTCAAGGTATTCAAAAAGAATCAACTGGTTAAAAATGTCATTAAAATAGCGTCTATCCATCGCAAAGAAAACTATATGGATGACAGCACTTTTTCACTGAATATGGAGGGAAGGCATTTAAGTTGGTCAATACAAGATCTTTATTCAAGTTGGCATACCCCCTCTTATTTATTACAGAAAGCACAAGATGGTGATATTTTGAGCCAAGAGGAAAAAATCAATTTAATGAGCTGGCCTAAGCACGGTTTAGCCTTGCAAACCAAGCACTACAGAAAGCTATCAAGAAGGGCTATACAACCAGATGCCCCCAAGGCTATGATTTTAAGAGAGCGGGGAGGCGTTGGTTTTTTTGAGTTGGCAGAAGCGTTCATTCATGCTGGTTTTGTTGCTGTTGATGTGAGCATGGATGATGTGATAACAGGAAGGGTTCATATCAATGAGTATTCCTTGTTGGCTGTAGCTGGCGGTTCTAGCTATGGTGACGCCTTGAAGCCTGGGTCGATGTGGGCAACAAAAATTTTAATGTTGCCCAAAATTAGAGAGCAGTTTGTGCAATTTTTTAAACGAGAAGATACGTTGGTGTTAGGGGTCGGTAATGGTGCGCAGATGGTAATGTTGCTTCATCAGGCTTTAGTGGGTGATACCTTATGGCCTAGCTATTCTATCAATAGGAGTGATCATTTTGAATCTAGGCTAGCTTGTGTTCGTGTAGAAAGTGGTGGTTCACCGTGGTTGGCAGGAATGAATGATCAGATTATCGCGTTACCGATAGCCTGTAGTTATGGAAGGATCACTTACAATCGAGATGCCAGTACCAAGGGGTTGACTTTGGATAATGCCGCGATGAGATTTGTTAACAAGGCGGGAGGTTATGCGACTTCATACCCAGACAACCCAACAGGAAGTGACTATCAGATTGCATCGATGATGTCTAATAATGGCAGAGTATTGCTATCCATGGGGCATCCTGAGAGAGCTTTTTTAACCCGGCAATTCAGTTGGGCGCCCCCAAAGTGGCAAGAGTATAGCCCATGGTTTGCCTTATTTGATAATGCTTATGACTTTGTTATGAAGCATCCGCCGCAACCTCCTGGGTATTAAGTTTTAATTGATTTTCCAGTAGGTGTTTGGCTTGAGTTAAGGTTGCTTCTGTTACGGTGTGACCGCTGAGTAAGCTGGCAATCGAGTGAATTCTTTCTTCTTTATTTAAATGAGTAATGTGAAGTGTTGTGGATTTGCTTGCTTGTTTTTTAGTGATTTGAAGGTGTTGGGTACCCTGACAGGCTACTTGCGGCAAGTGGGTGATGCATAAAGCTTGATAATGATGGGCTAGGGTATACAAAAGTTCACCAATAACGGCAGCAATCGCTCCACTGATACCCACATCAACTTCGTCAAAGATTAAGCATTTCGGTTGGCTGACAGGCAAGATAGATTGCAGCAGTAAGTGCAGCCTTGACATTTCTCCACCGGAAATAGATTGAATCGGTGCTAAGGGGTGTCCGGGGTTGGTTTGAATCCAGAAAGCAGCGGATTCATGGCCGTGTGGGTGCGGTTGTTCATGGGTTTGAAAGTGAACTTCAAACGTGCCTTTAGCAAAACCAATTTTACTGAGAGATTGTGTTGTTTCTAAAATAAGTTTTTTAGCCGCTAGTTGTCTTTTTTTGGAAAGGACTTGGCTAAGTTGATGGTAGTTATGTTCAGCTTGACTGATCTTTTCTGGATAGTTATTTTGCTGTTGCTCATCTGAGATCGCTTGGTTTTTTAGAACAAGCTTGTCTAGAACGAAGGATAGTTCATGTGGTTGGCAACGATGTTTGCGTGCCATGTCATAGAGTTCACTAAGGCGTTTATCGATGGTTTCAGTTTGGTAAAGGTCTTCACATAACGTTGGCAGTATCCTATTGAGTTCATGTTGACTTTCTTGGGCTTGCAGTTCGATGGATTCAATCAGTCTATGAATGTTATCAAGTTCTGGGAAACTGGTTAACAGTTCGTTAACAGCTGGGTGTTTAGGTTTTGCAAGAATGGGGTCAAGTTGAGTTAAGATATCTTGGCAGAGGGTTGAACATTGTTCCAGCTGTGATAACCGTTGACGTTTTAGCTCAAGTTCTTCGACTTCATTGGGAAGTGGGTTAAGGGATGAAAGTTCATTGATTTGATACTGTGTCCAATCCAATTGCTCTAGTCTTGATTGGCTGTCAATGTCCCAAGTTTCTTTTTCTTTGATCAGCTGCATTAGGGTTTCATAAGATTGTTTAACGTCTAAAGCCAGTTGAGAAGTTTCTCCATAGTTATCCAAACATTGGTGTTGGTAGGAGGTTTTTAGAAGTTGCAGGTTGGAATGCTGGCCGTGTAGTCCGATGAGAAAAGGCGAGAGTTTCTTGATGTTTTGGGTAGTTATTAAAGAGTCATTAACAAATGATTTGGGGTTTTTACCCGGAGAAAGAACTCTTCTGATAATGCATTGAGAGTCCCATTCGAGGCCATTGCTTTCAAACCAGCCTAGCAGCTCTTCTCCTGGGTCTAGGTTAAAAGAGAGGCTAACTTCCATGGGTTTTTCTTGGAGGTAATTTTTTCCTGAATGGTGGCCTAGTGCAAAAGCAATGGCTTCAATCAGAATTGATTTCCCAGAGCCCGAAGCTCCCGTAAGAATACATAACCCAGATTCTATGGGGAGATCCAGGGCATCAAAAAGACCAAAGTGTTTGATATTAATATCAGTTAGCATGGCTCTTTTCCCAACCTAATTTTAATTTTAAAGAAGTGTAGTAATCATAGTTGTGAGGGTGAATAAGTTTTAGTGGAAGGGGGTTTTTTGAGATCATTAATTGATCATCGAGGGCGATTGTCTTGGTTTCTGAGCCATCATTACAAAACACAAGATCAGACTTGGTGGGTTTGATAATAATATTGTCTTGATTGGATATAACTAAGGGGCGTGTGTTTAATTTATGAGCACAAATAGGGGTTAAAACAATAACGGGAAGATAGGGCACTAAAATAGGGCCGCCTGCTGAAAGAGAGTAGGCCGTTGAGCCGGTGGGGGTAGAAATAATCAACCCGTCTGATTGCTGTTGGTAAATGGGGGATGTGTTGATGATCAATTCAAAGTTAGCCATGCTGACTATTTCTGTTGATTTTATCACCACTTCATTGATGGCAATGCCCTTTGATTGGCTCGTTTCCCATTGAAGGCAGGGCCGGGATTCTATGTTGTATTCGTTTTGAAAAAGACGGGTTAAAACAAGAGAGACTTCTTCAGGGTTAATGTCAACTAGAAACCCAAGTTTGCCAGTATTAATGCCTAGAAGAGGCGTTTCTTGATGAACTGCTATGCTTGCGGCTTGAAGCATAGAACCATCACCACCGATGACAAGAAAGCAATCAGGCTTTGAGTGGCTAGGGTTATAAATGGGTAGGTTGGTTGAGACTAAAGAAGATGTTTGCTCTTCAATGAACAGGTTAATCGAATGTTTTTGACAGGTTGTTAGGATTGTTTTCACGATGGATTGAATAGATTGGCGAGTAAACCTTGAAAAAATACAGAGAGATTTAATTTTTTTCATGAGATTCTTCAAGGCGTTTACAGTGGGTTTCTTGGATGAAAAACAGGGTAATGAAGAGGGCCATTATTAGAATAACAGGAATAGCTAACAGCCCGTAGCTAAAATCAAGGCTGGTGTAGGAAGATAGCGGATGTACATGACCTGTTCCTCCGTGGTGCATATTGATGAGCGCGCCTACTAGGGGGACAAGGAGTGCGCCAGGAGCAATGACGGCCGTATTATTAAAGCCAATGGCTGTTCCTGTAACATCATCATCATGAATGTCAGTGATCAGGCCGAAAGTGACACATTGGCATGCACAGCCAAAACCAAGAGAAAACATCATGAGTTGTTTGGCCCATTCGGAGCTGGGGTGCCAAGTAATGAGTAGGGTTGTGGTTAGAATGAGAAGCATATACCCCAGTATTATAGGTGTTTTTCTGGCTTGTAATGCTTCAGATACTTGCCCCCAAAAAGGGCCCCCGATGGCAGCGCCTACCCAAACAGTGATCATGTAGGTGGTGGCTTGAGCATTGTTAATGTCCCAAAGTTTTTGTAAAGACGCAGGTCCCCAGTTTTCAGTAAAGATAGCCATGGGTGTCCAGCAGGCAAACCCCAAGCAAGCAATGAACCATGTTTGAGGATAGGATGTTACTTTGATTAAGCGTTGCCAAATTGACAGGTCGTGGTTAATTTCTTCGATGGGTATATGATCTGGAGCATCTTCAACGAAAAGGTAAATGGCGATAAAGAATACAATCCCCATTACTCCAGCAATCAATAACGCTGTTTTCCAACCAATTAAGTTGGATGCAATGGCAACAGGAGCTCCTCCCAATATGCCTCCCATGCAGCCAAGAATTTGGATGGATCCTGTGGCAGTTGCAAAATAACGATGAGGGAGCCATAAATTAGCCAGCATTAAAGGACAGATGTAAGCAAAGGAGCCTGCTAGGCCAGAAAGTAGTCGAGAGAATGCCAAAACATTGAAATTATCCAAAAGAGCAAAGGTAAAGAGTGACAAGGAGCAAAAGGATATACCCACCAGGAGTAAGCACCTTGGGCCAAATTTGTCAGCGAGGAGTCCAGCGGGTATTTGCATTGCGCTATAGCTTAAGTAGAAAAGGCTGGTAAATACGCTGAACGATAAGGCGTCTAATGAAAGTGTTTGCATGAGTTCTTGGGTGAGTGCACTTGGCATGACTCGGATAAAGAACTCATAGAGGTATAATGTCGAACCGGTGAGTACAACAAGGAATGCTGTACGGTTTGCAGCATTAGGATGAAGCATGGCTAGGTTCGTATTTGCAGTGTGTTTCTTTGATGCGTTGAAAACTGATCATCAGTCCTAGAAAGGCAACGAAGGGGATAATGATAAACGCAAATTTAAAATGAATTAAATGGTAATGAGTGCTGAGGGTTGTTGGGTAGATTTTTTTAGATAAGTCGAGTAAAAAGCCTATCAGGGGTTGGCAAATACAGGCGCCTGCTACACAGCACATATTATTAAAACCAACGGCAGTAGCCACAACGTTTTTAGGCATAATATCTGAGATGAGTGCAAAGGTGATGGGTTGAGAAGATGCTGAAAAGCCTAGGAGAAAGAGGAGGGTGTTGATCAGTATGGGGTTGGATATGTGACCATAGATTAAGAGGGTTGAGCTGGTCATGGCTAGCAGGGCACAAGAGATCAGAGGTATTTTTCTAGAGTGAATATAATTGGACCACCAGCCGATAAGAGGACTGCCTATGGCAATGGCTATCCACATAATAGCGATTTTACCTGCGGCATGGGAGATGGAAATGGTTTCCAGTTGAGTCAGGTAGCTAACGCCCCAAAGCTCAGCTAAGGCGCCGATGGGGGCCCAGCAAGAAAATGCGAAAAACCCTATGTACCAAATTTGGCGGGTTTTAAGGACGGTTTTTAATCGTTGCCATTCACTGTTAATTTCAACATGATGGTTGGAGTCGTGTTTAATGTGGCTAGGGGAATCGCGAATAACAAGCCACATGATGATTGAGAGGAAAAAGCCGACTAAGGCAGCGTAGAACAGGGTTGCTCTCCACCCAAGAGACTGGGTTAGCATGGCGATGGGTTCCCCCCCTACCATGGCGCCGATGCAGCCCATTAATTGAACCAGCCCAGCAACAAGGGCAAACCTTTTGGGAGAGAACCAGTGTGCCGTTAGGGTTAAAGGAGCAATAAATGCACAGGCAGCTGATGCCCCAATAGCTAAACGAGATAAGATAGCAAAATAAAAGTTAGTGGTGGTTTGAAAAACGAGGGTTGAGATGGCACAAATGAGCACGGCACAAGTGAGAACCTTTCTCGGACCAAATCGGTCACAAAGTATGCCTGATGGGAGCTGCATGATGGCATAAGCATATAAAAAAGAGGCAGTCATGACGCTCATTAATCCTGCAGAAACTTGAAATTCAGTCATGAGTTCATCGGTGATAACGCTAGGCATGACTCGTAAAAAGAATTCATAGACATAAAAGCAAGAAGATAAGCTGACGATGATAAAGGGTAGAACAATTATTTTTGAAAGGGTCAGTTGTCTATCGGTTATGTTTGTTAGCATAGCAGCAGTATTCTTTGGTTACACCAGACCAGAGTATAGGCTCTTTGGTATGAGTTTGCAAGCAATGAACGCTGTTATCTTTAATATTTATATCTTTAGTAGATTGAAAAACATTGTTTTATTGCTTTTCTTTTTTGAGTACGAACAAGGTTCCGCAGTACGGGCATTGATACGAGGGTGTTTCATGCAATGGAATAAATACTTTAGGGTGAGCCTTCCATAAAGGGGCCCCTGCTTGAGGGCAGCTGACGGGTAGGTCCTTTTTATCAATGATCGTAAGTGTCTTGTTGTGTGAGGATAATGCCATGGAATCTACAACGCTAGGGTTAATAAAAAGTAACTAGTTGTAAAAGAAATGTCAACTCCTTCTTGATATGCGGATAAGTCGAGCTTACAATTAACTGAGTTAAAGGGAGTTGATAATTGTGAGTTACATAAAGAATCTTTTAGTTTGCGGCATGACTGTTGCAACATCCATAGCGATAGCAGATGATGATCCTCTTAGTTTTTTTCTATCTGTTGGTGGTGCCCATCAAAGAATTTCCACCGGTACTTCTTCCGGTAAGTATGCGTTTTCAGGTGTGGCTCCAAAATTAAGTGCAGGAATTCGTTACCAGGCTACTGATAAATATGGTTTTGCGTTGAGCGGAGGAGCTCTGCTTGGTACAGTGGACGATACTAATATTAGTTTTGAAGCCAGAAATTATACGGTGCGTAATCAAACCACGGTAATCGTTAATTTTGAACCTTCATATTTCATGGACTACAATCATAGGATCTTTGGGATTGCAGGAGCTTCAACTTATAAAATGGCTCTTTTGGGAGATAATATCAATCATTTGAATACCAAGCCTCATTATGGGTTAGGTTATGAAGTGCGGTTAACTCATGAGTTCAGTGTTATTCTGTCTGGCATTGCGGGCAAAGCTTCTAGCATAGTTTTATCAACACAAGCAGACCCACATGTGCCATTAAACCCATTCAAGTACTATCGTTTTGGTGCGGAAGTTGTTTATACGCTGTAAGTAGATCAGATAGTTTTTTTTAAAGAAAAGATAGGTGCCTTTCATTTTGAAATCGCATCTATTTTTTTATGAAATGAAAAGGTTATGAAGACTGGAAATGGGTACTGAGGGGTTCGAACCCCCGACATTCGCCTTGTAAGGGCGACGCTCTACCAGCTGAGCTAAGTACCCGATAGGATGAAAATTATAACAACGGCACATTTTAAAGTCAATTTTGATGGTAAGTATTTTACCGGGCGATAAAGTCACCATTACTGAGGATAAATATAGGACTGGATGTATTGTTTAATTCTCATCTTTAATATTCCATGCTGGCAGGATAAATAGAACCCAGATAGTGGAAAAATCAAACTAAATACAATGGTTATGGGGATGAGTACTTGATCTTGTCTAGAAGTTTCAAACAGTAAAGGTGTGAGGCCCCCTATTGTGGTAAGGCTTGTAAGAAGAACGGCTTTAAACCTTTGGGAGGAAGCAAGGGTCATGGCCTTGAGCTGGGAGTGGTTTGTTAATAATTTCTGATA
>DASCQC010000016.1:0-129579 GCA_036012865.1 Gammaproteobacteria bacterium | reverse complement strand
GCCCTAAATGGTAAAATTCCTCACTGCCAAACCCCTCTTCATAAATCTGCCTCACCTCCATCTGTGTTCAATGAAATAAAGCAACAACTTCATCGGGGTGAACGTATTAATCTACTTATTTATGGCCCTCCTTACACGGGCAAAACCACCTTAGCTAAATACTTACTCGAATGCTTAAGTAAAATAAACTATCACCCTATCTGCCTCGACATGACTTACCTTCCAGCTGAGGTTCATAACCCCCTAACCAAAAACCCTTCAGAAGACTCCTTAATGGATCTAACCTGGCGAGCATTTACCGCCATGTTAACCCAATCAAAAGAACCTTCACCCCTCCTCGTTATTCGAGTCAAGAATTTTTTATCCTCTCAACAACGTTTCGTGTTTTTCTTGGATAATTTAAGCAGTTGTTCCTTAGAGCCCCCTATTCAAAAGTGGCTAAAGTTTTGTCAAAAACAGTTCAATACCATCCTCACAAACATACACCCTATTCCATCGGAAACACACAGTATCCGTATATTACCCTTAACCAAACAACAACAAGTAAACTGGATATTAAACTCTGGTCTACCTAAAAGAAGCCATCATTACTTTACTCAATATTTTAAAATTAACTCGCCTTTCTTAAAAAGACCCTATGGTATGATGATGCTCATCAAAACCATAGAAGAAAACACCACACACACGCTCACCTCCCCTGAATTATTTTTGTCTTACATTCAAAAAATAACCACTGAAATGAATCCGGTGAAGCATGTTGATATAACTCTAGACATTATAAAAATGCTGAAAAAAATATCTCATATCAGCTATCAGCAATGCCTAACGTGGGTTTCTATCCAAGAACTGTATGAAACTATTCCTGGAATTCCGACTACCCCAAAGATGAGAGAAAAAAGCCCTCTCCATCAGTATCTAGATGTTGCCAGCAAAGCTAACCTTGTTATTATCAATTCCCAAGATCATACCGTGTCTCTGTTTGACTCTCAAATCAAAACCTATATCATGGCGCTCAACTTTGTTGATACTGAATTATCTAATTCTTATCACATTCAACACCTTCTTCAAGTATTAACAACCGAACCATTCATAGAGCTCTTTGTCCCTATGGTCACTCACATGCTACAACCCAATGAAGTCAAGTCTGTAGAATTTTTAAAAATGGTTATCGATAATTTACCCAATCAAAACCCATTAGATGTGGTAAAAAAAATCAATTCATTGATGGAGCAATTACCTCAAAACACAACATTCTTAAAAACATACCGCGATCAACTATGCTACGAATACGGCATTTCGGTACGAGACTCATGTACTCCAATGAACACTTTTCTTCCAGTTTTTGTACCCGCTCATATTGAACATTTTATTGAACCCTGTCAGGGCGCTCCTTCCTGGTATTTACAAGAAGATTTCTTGAAAACACAAACAAACCTGGTTAAAAAACCAATAGATCAATGGCTTAAATCCGTCAAGGACACACTATCTTCAGCTAAATCTCTCCGCCACTTGCGTCACATTTTATTTCCTGAAAGCGGGTACCCGACGTCCTCTAAAACAACCTTAGAAACAGACCTGCGTGTTAATAACCAAAACACCTATTCCATCTATGCATTGGCCTTGGTACTTGACCATAATCATACCCACGAAGAATTATTACCCTGGCTTCTCATGGGCTTCTTTGATTGCGATAATATCGAATATAATAGGTTTTTTGAAAGTTATCAAAAGGCAATTCTGATGCTGTCATTAAGAGAAGAAGTAAAAAGTGATTGTAAAAAAATCATCCTACAAGCCATTCATCTACTCACCTTGGATTATACAAAAAACACCTATAACTTTCAGAATAATGAAGATAAAAACTATCTTCTCCATTCACTCGTAAACTATTTAATTGAATTTGGCTTATATGATTATCAAACACTTAAACATGCCTTTAATGCCATTAATATCACTTTATTTGATGATACTAATTACCATGAATACAATGTCAAAGTCTGTGCCTTAATCGCCAACATCAAATTGTATAACCCCAAATTAATAACTCGCTATGCCGATGAGTATTACCAACAACTGTGGAAAAATATTTTTCAAAATCTCTTCAATTCCTCCCTAGAAGAAGAGGGCAACAATATTATACATCAGCAACTTAGAGAACTGCTGCCAAAAAAATATTTTGAAAAAAATGAACCTATATGGCAACAAAGACTTATTAGCACCATCAAACAATCCATGAGTAACTATAATCTCTCTCGGTCATTAAAAGAAAAAAATCGTGATGCATTAGCCCTGTTTTTTGATCAAAAAGACCTCGTCAAGAATCTATACACCCTGCTAACTCCTCTCAATTATCAGTATTGGATTGCTGAACTCTCCCCCGAAACCATTGTGGCTTATTACTGTAAAACAACTTTGAAAATGATTCATGCGGTTAATCAGTTACAGGTCTTAAAACAAAACTCTGCTAACACCAAGGAACTCAATGATCTTGATAAACGCTTTAAAGACATTCATGACATTCAGCCCTACCTATCACAAATCATTTCTACAGAGATGGAGCTATGCACAAAAAAAGGTGATCTGCATCACTGGGTTGATTACGCTCGTCAATTAACGTCTTTATCAACTCAAATACCCCTTAAGGATTCCACCATGAGCCAGGAGGAAATCACTCAAGCCATTGACTGCTATGACAACATTCACCTATTAATCCCTCCTTACAACCCCATGGCAAAAAACACACTGTATTTTTTATCCTCAAAAAGAATCAAGTGGGTTTTAGATCAGATGAATGAACAACATGAGCTACTTACGGAGATGATCAAGCAAGCTCTCTTGTGTTATGATGTCAATTCATTTAAGGCATGTCGATCTGAAGTTTCCTTAACACTCATTTATAAGTTTACTCAAATCCTAACTCAAGATACTCTGCCCCTTGATCCTAATGATAAGCTAGACATCCTATTATATAATTTAAATATTTTACTTCGAACTATCGTTGATACCGATGCTATAGAACTGCATGCATTAACCCACCAAGAATGCGATAACTATTGTCAACTTATTGAGTATTACTGGCAAATACCCTCTGATGATTACCCCCATTTTCGCAAACAGCTTAAAGTATGCATTGATGAGAACTTACCTCCACTCACTGAATCATTATACTTAGAAAACCCTTACACACTGAGGTTCTACCTATTAACACATACTTTTGAAAAAAGCAGTGGTGTCATAGATCAATTTGAGGGACGTCATCATAATGTCCGCACTCGCTCGAAGAACATAACCCTATTGAACACACCCATAACCCTATATTTTAGTAGCTCTTTCAACCTTCCACGTTCTTGGAAAAAAACCTGGATGAGCAACATGACCGAAAACCTCAAATACCTTACTCCATCATGGTTTGATTATTTTATCAGCAAACTGGAAACATGGGTATCATCTCCGGGACAGTGTGCAGATATTGTAAAACAAGCCTTCACCACCTTACTCCAACTTGATTCCCACAAAGCCACTCAATCTATGCTTCTACGCTATCAACACAACCCCACTGAGACAACTGCATTATTTGTCCACACCAACATTACTTTTAATAGAAGCACAAAAACCATTGAAGGGAAAAAACTAGAGGATGGCAATTATGACACCATAGAACAACTAATAACGAAAAAAACCTATTAAACAGCCACATAAAAGCCTAGCCAAACAGAATGTATAAAAAACCTATCCCTCCTATTACTGTCACCTATGGTTTTTTTGTTAAAGACCTGTTGACATCTTACATCAAAATGTTTAATAATCCCCTTGATATAACTAAAAAAGAGATTCAAATGCTTAGACTCATTTCAGACTCGATAAATGCCCTAGTACTTCCATTCGTCATGCAAAACGCAAATTCTTTAGGTGCAGATTTTACACAAGGCGGAACAGATCAACATGAATCCTTGATGTATTCATTTCGGATATTTATGCTCTATCATGCCCGCCTAACCATACCTATTATTTTCTCATTTCAAATTAGCTGGTTAGCCGCAATAGCATTAACGTTTTTCCCGGCACTCCTGCAGCTATCTTCAAAAGACCAATCCCTCAATATTATTGACGTACTCTCTACAAGTATTATCTTCTTTCCCATCACTAGCCTATTTAAGTTTCCACAAACAATGCAATATATCAATCGAGCTGATGTCTATTTTAAAAGTAAAATTCATAGCAAGGTTCCTGAAAAAATCCAACAAGCATCGACTTATATTAAAGAAAACTTATTTATGTTTGCTTTTATACCTCTCGTGGTGATAACAGCTCTTTATAGTCTTTTCAACCCCATGACACTGCCTTTGTGGTGTCTACTCTTTGCAAACATAGTAACACTGCTAAATCATTGTCGATTGATATCAAATAATTATAAAGAGAACATCTTTTTTAACCTATGGACTGCATCACAATTACTCTATGTAACCTATGCTTCAAATAAAATTGAATTGGCGGTAAACTTGATTAATTCCCTTCAAGTCCTCAAAACATTTTTAACAAAAACCGTCGGAAAAATAAAAATATTATTCGAAAATTCAAATAATTTAATGAAATTTTTAAATTCCGCTCTAGGTCCTATTAGACTATACATTGAATTCATGATTATTTTAGATCTTTTCGAAAAAGTCTCGGATCGATATAGCGACATCAGTGATTTATTTCAAAATCCTGCAGACCTGGGACAACTTAATGAGCAAATTTACAGTGCCATTGATGGACAAACCCCCATTATCGAGGTATTAGCAAATTGCCGAAATATACTCTTGTACCCTTTTAGTAAAACCCGGACATTTATTTCAAACAAATCGGATTTTTTAGCCAACGTGCTGAATCAGATAACTTACGTTTTGGTCCAGCTGGAATTAGCTATCTGGTCGATATGTGATTTCGCTCTATCAAACATTGCAAACTTATTGACGGTCATCAAAGAAGTAACCTTGATTTTAATATTAGGTGAAAAAACACTTACTAACTCACTACAAATTGTTTGGTCTAATAAAACTAAGGCCCTGTTGTTTTTCACCTCTATGGCAGCACCGTGGGCTTATTTCATAATGAACCCAATATTACCCGTGTATCAACTTGTTTCTTTGAGCTTTCTACCGCCCATTATTTTAGGCCTTGTATCCGTAGGACTTGTACCCACAAGAGAACTCCTCAAACAAAAAGCTGGAAGCTTCAAATCAGTGGTTATAAACCGTTTAAAACAAGCCAAAGAAAGGCTATCAGGCCCCTATACATATGGCTTTTATCTGTTTATTAAAACCCTGTATACGTATGTAATGTCTAGAGTTTCAACCTTTACAAAATCAACCAATTCTTTCCCTACCAACCTTGATGTGTCAACTGCAATACCACACGATATCTTAGAAATAGATGTCCCAAATATGTCTGGAAAAATAATCAATGATGGTTATGAAAACCCTGAATACCAAGAAACTTCTGATTTTCCAAAAGAACTATTGATGACAACCATTGATCGTTTTAAACAACTGGTTGATAATAATCAAGAATATAAAGACGGCTTCTATAAGCATTTAAAGAGCGATGTTAAAAACAGAAATAAAGAGTTGATTGACTTAGATGACCCTAACGCCGCCGAATTATTCATCCAGGAGATTGAACAGAAGATCAGAGCAACAAGTGAAACAAACACAGAGGTCTTTAAACAAAAAGTTGCTATCGTATTAAGAAGGGTCCTTGGACAATATGATAATAGCAACATAACTGAAAAGAAAAGAGAAAGAGATTTTTATATAGCAACTCGTTCAATTTTAAGAGAACTACATTGGTGTATACCAAGAGCTCACAATGGAATAAATACCATATTAAGAGACCAAGAAGGTAGAAGCGCCAGAGGAAAAATAGAAAGTGCACTCTTCCTTCACCGAAGAACTTTTTTTCAACAAATCACTGCAAACAGTTTGGTAAGAGAGCTACTTTCAAGCATATTAAGGCAGGGGTACAGACAGGGGTACAGAGGGTTGAGTAAGTTGATGGAACAACCCCTTTATAAAGAACTGATACCACTCATAGCGAGTTATGCCTCAACCACAGGGTTAGTTAAAATTAGTCTCGAAGGGATTCACATAAGTGACAAAATCCAAACAATAATCAAAAGTTATAAAATCATCGTCGAAGATCATCAGCAGCTAAACTCGGATCAAGAAAACAAGTTTTTATCATGCGCTAGCACATTAGGTGATGGCGTCGCTTTCTACTCAGCAGCGAGTCTTATAGCTATGTTAGTTTCGAGTATAGCAACATCCGAAGACAATGACATACATTATGAAACACTTAAAGATATTGCACTTGGACAAGAGCTAGGTATTATGAAGGCAAGTGAACTCCAAAACACTCTAAACACCCAAGCCTTACAACAACTTAATATATACAGCGGTTTATCATTCTCTTACCAAGAAGCAACCCCAATAGAAAATCTAAAAGAAGTCATTCGAGAAACCTGGCCTGAAAGTGATGATATTCTTAAAGCCCTTAACAAAACAGAACAAAACAAGGAGGAAAGAACCTTGAATGAGGAAGAACTCATACGAGACAAAAATGACATTGTTGACATGCTAACAGAACAACTTAAGCTTAATAACAATAAGATAACACCCGAGGAAATAGAACAACTCTCAATAGCCTATTTATGTGGAACAAAACATAGCGCTGATTTCATAAAATATATTTTAGAATTCATTTGCTTCTACCCAAAGGATATCATCAAGAAACTATTCAACAAAACCCTCACTGTCGAAAGTCAAGAAATTGAACAGCTTCTTATTCCTTCACAAGAGTTGAATTTGATGAAAAACAAAGTAGTTAATCACAAAGCTATTGAGAAAATGAATTTACGACGACTAGCTGATAAACAAAGGCCATTACCACTAACTCAAGATGAATACTCTACAATCTGTCTAAACATTGGAAAATTAGAGGCGGAAGCAGAAAAAAATAAAAAGACCGCTATAAGTAATGCTTTGAATGAACTTTATCAAGATGTTGATAAATTAACAAAAATTAGTATCACAGCACAAGAACTTGTACCAACACTAGCCCTGTTATCTCACCAAGCCATTGCTCCTAAAGAAAACAAAGTTGTCTTTGCAACAAAGACAACTCATTGGCAATCCATCAAAGAAAAAGCTGGGATAATACCAGCTTTTGTTGAGGCTTTAATCATTACACCTATCTGGTTTGTTGTTAAAGAGCACATCAACCTAGTTAAAGAGATTCTAAGCATGCCTATACTTCACAAAGCAGCCTGCTTATTATCCATGATGATGTCGTGCTTTCTTATACTCAACCCAATCTCTGATAGTATTTTCCTCATTAGTCAGCTCATGCTTGCTGGTTTACTATTTGAGTCATGGAATCAGTCTCAACAGGCGAACACATGGCATGGCAAGCTGTTGAACTTCTTTTGGCACCCTACACCACTTTCATTTATGCAAAATAAATATCAATCTATTAAAACGGGAAAAACGCCTTGGTACACAAGCCTAAGTAATTTAGCCCTGGCTGCACTACCTACCCCTACAAAAGCTATCTACTTAGCTAAGCTATTACCAGCCTTCGCGGTATCCACAACGGCAATTATAACCACTGAGTGCTGTGCTGACAATATCAAGAAACCCACCAAAGAGGATTATTCATTGCCACATTAGACGTGCGGACATTGGGCTTCATGTAATATGTAGTAGGTTTTTTTCTAGCCAACTATCTTCATATTTTGTGTTAATCTGTCACAAGAAAAAGGAGCGATGAAAATACCCATAGAGTTTCTTATAGTCCTAGGCACATGAGCTAGCAATACTCATCCTTACAATCTTTTTTCCAGATAAAAACAAAACAAGCTTTATCAAAAACATAGAGAAATTCCCAAATTTTATCATTTTTAAGCGTTGACATTAGCATTATGCGGTGATTAAACTAACCGTATAAGTTAACTAAAAGGATAAACACATGCTTGGATTAATCTTGAATAAAAAATCAGTTGATGTTGATAGAATAGCGGAAACATTACTCCTCTCTTCTGGTATTATTTTATTAATATATTGTAACACTTTCCTTCTGACTATTTTTTGGACACTAGCACTTTCTATTCCTCCATTGGCTACCTTGATTAGTATCGTAGTGCATACTGTGGTATTTTTGGGGTTGGCTTTTGACCCCAAGGATTCTATAACACAAACCATAATTTATCCGGCCAAATATTTTCTCAAGCTATGGAGCAAGCTATGGAGCAATAAGAACTTTATCACTCACTCTATGTTGAAAACCACCACCGTATTGCTTTTCATTCTTAGTTTTGCATTACCTACAGGGTTTGCTCTCACCACATCTGTGCTTATGTTCTGGCAGCTTATTTCCAACAAAGAACATTACTCTTTCGAAGAAATCGTGCTATGTGTCTTAATGGGTAGTTTTCTTCCACTAAATTTCCTTATAATTGCAACCTATATTCTCACCGAAAGTCCCTTAATTACATCTTTCATCCTTCTTGGTCTTTCATGTATCTTGCCTACTATTGCGGCCTACAATTTTCATAATGGAAACATCAACCTGACCAACCTTTTCTGCATCAAAACGCCGCTCCCCAATCAACTGGATAAAGTAGCCTTACAGTTTATCGCTTATTCTATTCCCATTCTTGCTCTTTTGTATGCTTCAGGCGTGCTATCCATGATTTACGTGGCCCTTGCAGCAATACCTCAAGTCACGATGCCACTCTATCTAACACTGATGTTCCAAACCTATTGGGAAGAAGCTATATTCCGCTTATTTTTAATCAAAAACTGTGTCAATGAAGATAACTCTATAGACACCTACTTAGCGGTTACTTTATCCTTTGCCTCAAGCCTGTTATTTGCATACGCCCATCGATATAATGGTGCTTTCAAAGCCATACAAAAAGCAACTAGTTTTCTTACAGCTAGTATCATATGTTTTCTACAGTACAGCGGAACTTTCTTAGTATTATCCATCAGCAATATTGCTGAAAGGGGCAATATTATTCCTAGTTGGGTTGCTCACTACTATAATAACGTCATTGCTTTTACTTTCTCGTTTTATAAAAGCGAATATGATAGGTTTGAGGAATATACACCCACGATAGCCGGCTCATTAGAAAAGTCATTATTAGAAGGCATATTTATTGCAGGCTTTGGTAACGCGGCTTTAAGTGCTATCAACCTCTTAGGATTTGATACAGAAATAAAATATGCTAAGAATAATAGACCCATATCAGACGATAAATATGATGACTTGAATACCGGTTCTGATTTCGGAGTCCATCCATTGGAGCTCATATAGTTAAAAAAAAGCACAAGCGATGAGGGTTATCAACGGGTAGATTATCTTAGCTACAACTGAAAATATAAAAACTCCGTGGTATCATAACGGAACCAACGTGAAAACATCTCCAAAATAGAATACCCAAAAGCATAATACATAGAAGGTTGAACCCACACAAACCCCTATCATGGTATGTTAATGTTTAACGTTGAGACACCTTCATCAAATATTGTGATAAAAAGGCAAACATCATAACCATCAGGGGAACTTCAGTATAAAACATATACCGAAAGAGATTCGCCTCGAAAAAACTAACCAAAACAAGATTACAAAGATGAAAGATCAAAAACAAAGCCAACATTGTTGATGTTGAGTCATTCTGATATCTTAACCTGGCCATAGACATCATTAAAAGCACGCCAAAAGCAAGGGTAAGATGCCTGCCATGTAAACCAAAAACAACCATGCTATGGACATACTGTTTTAAAAGAGAAAAGGGTTCTTTGGTTAGTTTTATAACGAACAAAGAATACGCAAGGTCCTGATATGCTGTGGCCATTGATGAGAGGCCTTGAGACTTTGTATAAGCCATGACAATCGGACTCATAACCTTATAGTAGATTCTGGTGTACGATTGCATATAATGCTCCTTTCCTAAAGCACCACAGCCAGCATCATCCAGACTGCTTTTCAATAAACACCGCGTTTTCATTGCCGCATAAATAGAAGTTAACATGTTACGTGAATCCTCAGACTCAACCTGACTAATCGTGTCTTGATTTAAGATATATAAGGCAGGCACAAGTGCTTGACTATACGCAAAAGAACTATCGGTTTTTCCAAACATTTTAACTTGATAAACACTATTAATGCCCAAGGATAAAACCACCATTGATGACGCCACCAAAACGACCAAGAATGCATTTTTATAAGCCTTATGATACCACGCATAATACATAGCTAAAGCCATAAAACCACCCCACATAAAAGTCATTTGTGACCTTAACAGCATCGCCAATAAAAACCATATTCCACACAGGATTAAAGAGTTAAATGAATAATTTTCAGATAATTTTGTTATCCCAATAATAACCGATACCGCGAAAACATACGTTAATGGCTCAGTTAACACCACCATAGCAAACCTTAACTCGCCTACTAGAAGCCAAGGGTACAAGCTAATAAAAAACAGCATTAATTTAACATACCCATTAAGATCAAAAACATCTGCAATACAATTAACCAATACCCTTGATACGCTCATCACAAAAAACAATTGAAACGCAAGCAAAGTTTTTAAACCATACGAACCCAAAACAAGATTAAACAATTTTAATGTCATGGGGTAAGCCAATGTTCTTATAGGCGATGCAGAAAGGTATGTACCAGAATCAGGAAACATGATGGGTGATTGTATTATAGAGACTACTCCAGCCACTAAAGCAAACACTATATACATTCCCCAACGAGAACGATCCCCCTGGAATAAATTGCTTTTTTCCATCATATTATTGCACCCTTTTTTAAACCTAAAGCTTTCGTGCTTATCTTATTTGATCGCATGCAATACAACCCCTGAAGGGTAAATGTCAATAAGGTTACAACAATAGGAACCTCGGTATAAAAGATATATCTAAAGTGATGAGGCTCAAACAAAACAACAAAAACGACATTACTCATATGAAATAAAAGACAAACAGCCAACCATTCCGATTGCCTATCCCTGGTATAAAACCACCTTATTACAGTAACACAACACAAAACTAAAAAGCCTAAAAGGCCATACTTCCCATACAGACCAAACGTAATCATCGTTTTAAGATAGTGTCCAAAGAACCTTATGGGCTGATAAACCACTTCTTGCGTTAGAAGGGAAGTGAAAAGAAGCTTATAAATACTTTCACCCTTAAATTCTTGATGATCTTTAACATACTGCGCAATTGAAGGCTGCATTACCTCATAATAAATCTTATCAAAAGAAAATAAAAAATGTGTCTTATCTATGGGTCCACAATCATCATTATCAAATGATTCCAAATTTAAACAACGCCCGGATAGTTTTTTATAGATGGGCTTAAGAATTTCTTTTGTTTGCTCCGACTCTACCTTATCAAGAGTCTCACTATCCATAATATATACAGCAGAAATCAAGGAATGACTAAGCGCAAAAACCTGTTCAGGTTTCTCTCCATGCCATAAGATATTCAGTGTGTTGATTAACAACACTGTAACAATGACCATAAAACTAGAAAAAAGAAGTATAGCCCCCTCTCGAAAACGGCTAAATTTCATTAGATAAAAGCTCAATAACAGGATAGGTCCCTCAATAAATATCATCTGAGACCTAAAAGCCAAAGACAGCCCAAAAAAACATAATAAACAAGCGCAGGTGTCATGCGAATAATGTTTTATTAAACGTAAAAACAGGATAAAAATGGGTATGGCTAAACAGAATGTCAACGGTTCAGTTAAAACAGCCACCCCCCATTTTAAAGAGGCACTAAAGCCCCACGGATAAAGTGCTAAAAGGAAAATGATCCACTGCAAAGATTGATCAGCACCGGTTATTTTTCGTATCTCTTGAGCCAACCAATATGAAACGCTCAAAATACAAAACACCTGAAAACCTATCAGTAGATTTAAATAGTAGCCCCCAAACAAAAACTTGAAAACATTAACAACCCAAGGGTAACCAAAGGATCTAGCTGGATTAAAACTAAGATAAGAAGCGCTATCAGGAAATAAGATAGGGTCAACAAACACAATCATCAATGCTGCACAAAACATAAATAAAACTAAAATGCTTTGGTTAGATCTGATCCAAGATGTATAGGCAACGACCAACACTAAAAAACCTTACTATCAATCGAATAGATAGCAGCATTAGTCCAGCCTACACCCTTGTAAACAGTAATCAATAAACCTTGCATACCTATCACCCAGCTTTTAGCCCTTTCTTTTGAAATTAAACATTGAAATGACTTCAATTGATCAAAAACATTCAGGGCAATGTTAAACCAAAATTCTGCTCAATATGCGGCCTCTAATAAACAGCATCATCAGAATCTACCAAAACAATACACATCCTAAAATAGAATAGATTAAAAGTCGATAAAAATAAATCCATAGGATACCATAGCTCCTGTGTTAAATTAACCTTGAGTCTATGAATATATTTTCTATGTACAAATTGATTAACATTGTAAACTACCCGAATAAACTCAACGGTCAAAGAGAGCGTTCAATAAACCTGGTGTTATCTCACCCAGAGACTTATCATACTAACATGTGCTTTAGTCAAGACACTTTTCTCAATCCTCTAAGTCTTTCTGTCATGAGTATCCATGAAAAATCCAGTCAACCTATGATCTCACCTCGCAAAAAACACATGATGAACTTTATTGGAAAACGTTGTCTTGAGAGTCACCCATGATCAATGAAGCCTTAAGACAAAAACTATTCTTTCTTATCATAGGAAGTAGTGCATTTATCATAGATTGCAGCATTACTCAATTCAATGTTTACTACTTCAAGCTAAACCCATGGCTCGCCAGAATACCTGCCATCATAACATCACTATTGTTTACTTGGCATCATAATCGAACCTACACATTTAAAAGTAAAAATCCAAAATCTATCCGTGAATTTATTATGTATTCTAGCTCAACTATCATAACAGCTTCTATCAACTATGGCATTTACTCCGCGCTAGTTGGCTTATCAAGCCTGTGTTATACACACCCTATTTTGGCCCTTGCCCCCGCCACCCTATTGACCATGTTTATTAATTTTAATGCTTACAAATATATTTTATCAAAACCCACTGAAACGACCTAATAATAGACCACAAAACACCCAGAATTAAGAGTCAATAATACCCTCACAAGAAACTACGAAGAAGAACTAACGATAATAAATAACCCATACCTGGAGAAAATAATTTACCCTTGAAACTTATCTTGAAACCCTGCTTATTATCTAAACTACTGGTTCTCTTAATATAGCACAGAAACTCACTAAAACATTGCATCCCCCATCAAGATCTCTTAGTATTTAACAGATCGTATCACTAAGAGAGTCACATCATGTCACCTACAGTCTCTATCATCATTCCTTGCTATAATGAAGAAACCACCATTCAACAAGTTATTCAAAGCTTCAGACATGAATTACCTCATTCAACCATCATAATATGCGATAATAACTCTGACGATAACACAGCTAAAGTTGCAAAAAACAACGGCGCTATCGTTCTCTTTGAAAAAAGACAAGGTAAAGGTCATGCTGTTCGAAGATTATTCAGATACGTTCAATCAGACATCACTGTTATGGTTGATGGTGATAACACCTATGATCCCAAAGCCATCCATCTGCTTATTCAAAAACTTATTTCGGAAAACCTAGACATGGTTTGTGGCTCAAGAAAAGCGGTCAATACTAAAGCCTATCGTTTTGGACATTCTTTTGGCAATCGTTTATTCAATCATACAGTTAGCTTCATCTTTGGTAAAACATTTACCGATATTTTCACAGGTTATAGAGCCTTTAGTCATCGGTTTATTTCCAGTTTTCCTTCGCTAACCAATGGCTTTGATATTGAAACTGAATTAAGTGTTCATTCATTACAGCTTAACTTATCCACAACAGAAATACCTACCAACTATTTCAATCGACCAGAAGGCTCATACAGTAAACTTAGCACAATTAAAGATGGGTTTTTAATACTATCAACTATTTTTTCTCTGCTAAAGAACAATAAACCCAACGTATTATTTAATAGCCTAGCTATACTATCAACCCTGTTTTCTTTTACATTTTTTATGCCTATCTTATCTAAATACATTGAAACAGGCTTGGTTGAAAGACTCCCTACCGCCATTTTATCAGGCCTGCTCATGATTGTAGCTTTCATTTTCTTTTCTATTGGTCTAATTTTACAAAATATTACCAGTTTATCACTTCAACATAAAAACTTATGCTACTTAAACATTCCAAGAAAACAGCATGACAAAGAAAAAACACTCCATGAACCCTCATAACCCATTCAATCAAGAACGATTCATACCCATAACACTCACCACTTGACTGGACATCTCCTCTTCTTCCTTACCTTTTAACCAAACTAAATAAAACCCAAAGGCAGTCATCGTTATAGGTATTTCTGTATAAAACATATAACGATAAAAATGAAATGTGCATAAACTGATAAAAATAAGGTTAGCAATGTAAAGCAAGGCAAGAAACAATGACCACCTTGCAACCTCATGCTCATGCTTGTAAAAAAACCTTACCACTGCAATGAAAAGGAAAAACAAAACACATGAAAAATAAAACCCATGCATACCCACATAGATAAGACTTCTCTGAATATGTTGAAAAACATCGCCAAGTTGATACTTTAAAACAATTGGCAGCAATGTCATATATATAGTCTTATAGTCAAGATTGTACTTTGCAAAAACAGACGCATAAGTTCCATAAAAAATACGGTCGTAACTCCAACGAAAATGATCTTTCTGGGCAATAGGGCCACAAGCATCATCAAAACGACTACTTACAAATAAACACTTCTTTTTCAGCAACCTATTTAATTCAATGAGTGATTTTCGAACCTTGGTGTTTTCGATATGATCTATTGTCTTTTGTTCAGCCATATAAACCAATGGCGTCAACGCAATAGCATATGAAAAAGACTTATCTAACGCCCTGCCTTTATTAAAGACATATTGATATGCTAAATCATTTATTTGTAATGCCATACCCGCACAAATAAATGAAATTAACACCCCTAATACAGCTTTCTTTCTATCCTTTTTATAAAAATAAACATACAACGCCCAAACAATAAATCCTGCCAAAACGAAGAGCATCTGAGGGCGAATCAACAACATCAACATCATTAAAATAACACTTAAGCCCAGAGTAAGGTGCGAATGTTTTTTTGAAGACTGAAACAAACTAATCATAAAAGGAACATAAAGAGCATAGGTTAAAGGCTCAGTCAAAATGGATGTGGCAAACCTTAACTCCTTACCCATGACCCAAGGAATCATTCCAAAGAGAAATACCCATAACACATATCGTTTGGGTAAATTAAAAACACTTATAACCCATTGAGAAAGACGTTGGGTAGCTAACAAAACAGCAATCAACTGAACAACTGCTAAAACATTGAGTCCATACGACCCAAACAACCCCCGAAAAGAAGCAATAACAATAGGGTATAGAATCGTTCTACTCTGATCAAAAGCGATATAACCTGATGAATCTGGAAACATTCGAGGGCCTGCTATGAACCCTACCAAAAGCCCTATAGAGACTAACAAAAAGGTCCCGTTAACTCTAGCTATACTATTTTTAGCCCTTATCACCAGCTCTTTTGAAAACACAACCTACCCACCTTGTCCTTAATGCGTTAATATTATCACTAAAGAACCTAAAACGTAAAGTGATCAACAAACCCCATATCAAGGCTCCCCTTGACAAACAAGGGCTTTACAACATGAACAATTTTATAACTTGGTAGCCGTTAGAAAAATATTCTTACCAAAAAGATATTTACACCCTAATTGATCCATAAGAGTGCTGATTCGGTAAAGAACAGCATCATAAAATTTAAGGGAACGGTCATTGGATGAATGAGATTTCGACGAAGAGCCCAAAAACTTTAGAAGTCCCCAAACAAAAAAACCTAATGAGTCACAATAATGGGCTTGTGTCACTTTAAAGCCCGCCAATTCAACCTTTTTCTTTAAGTCGTGTTGTTGATACCTTCTAAAATGACCAACATGCCGATCTAGGTTATTATAAATACACATAAATGCAGGAAGAAAAAGCATTAATTGTCCGCCCGGTTTTATCAGCTTATAAATATCCCTCAATGCCGCTTGATCATCTTCTATGTGCTCAAGCACATTAGATGAATAAACAATATCATATGAATTTTGTTTTAAAGAAGCATAGGACTGATGCACAATTAGATTTTTTTCTGATAAAATTTTCTGTGAGCTTGGATCAATTTCCAAACACTCTGGCTGTATGCCCAACTGTTGTTGCCATTCGCTGACCAACGTTCCAATCCCTGCACCAAAATCTAAGATACATTGAGGGTCCTTTTCTAGGTGACTTATCATCCTATGAACAATGTCGAAATGATATCTCTTTAAGCACCTTGCAGTCGCAAAAAGCTCTTCTTTTCCTTGATATATAAGATGATTATCTGTTTGATAGCCCATGCGACAATTCTATGATATTTGCTTACCTTAAATCAAGAAATACTTTAATAACTCTCTCAACTACAATCATAGAAAAACGATACGAGGATACTTAAAAAACCTGTCTGGAAATATCGCACATTAAGATTCACTTTTCTTAACTTCATGGCGAAGCTGCCTGTGTTTAGGGTTTAATCCTTAACCTTAAACACATACTCATGACACCCTGACCCTAATAACCCAAAGCTAGGAGGCAAAGCAAATGAGTTAATAATATCCATATGATTTTCTTCTGCCCATTTTTCACAACCTTGTGCTGATATAGATTGATAAGGATACCCTCCCAACCAGTCTCTAACATCATGAATAAAAGACATTCCTCGTCTAGTTTGATAACCCTTATAAAATTTAAAAACATTTCGCCTTTTTATTAATAATCTAAACGCATGAATAATTTGAAAAATAAATTCAAAAAGTCGCTTCAACACAAAAGGTGAAGCAACATAAATCTTTTTCTCTTTAGCCCAAAAGGAGCACATCGTGGTCTTATTATATAATGCTAACATTAAAAGCCCTCCTGGCTTGACACAACGCTTAGCTAGTTGCATCGCTTCTGCTAAATTTCCTGTGTGATGTAAAACGCCCCAAGAATAAACAACATCAAATTGCTGAATGATGTCAGGTCGTTGATGCATGTCAAATACGCTTAATGTTTCAACATGAGCCTTGTTTGATACCTTGTAATGTTGTAATAAACGAGTCGTTGTCGCTACAGACACTTCATCAATATCAATGCTTACCACTTTCTTGGCTCCTAACAAAATCGCAGCTAACGTTGACAGTCCTGATCCGCATCCGATATCTAGAAAAGTCTTACCTGATAGCCCCTCTGGTCCAAAAAGTTTTATCAACCCTTGTTGAGCAGCTTCAATGCGGGCATTATTTATCTGAGTTGAAAAATCTTTCCAATTTTCACCAAACTTGTAATGACTTTCAACTTTCTTTAAATTATCCATCAACTTCACAACCTATTTCAAATATTAACAATATAACGCTGTTAACAATAAATTAAAAGAAAAACCACTAGAATTAATTAACCCGTATTGATGTATAAGTTGATTATCTGTTTGATAGCCCATGAGACAGTTCTATGATATTTACTGACCTTAAATCAAGAAATACTTTAATAACTCTCTCAGCTACAACCATAGAAAAACGGTACGTTGATACAATAAAAATTGAATAAAGGAGCCATTAATAGCAAACAACTTGCTTGATTTTTGATTCAAATGCCAGGACAATAAAAGCTCTTTCTACACTGATATTTATGGTCATTAAACTATTTCTGTTAGCCTGGTTAGCAACCAGCTTATTCGCCATGATTGCTTGGCTACACTACTTTATTTACCGAATTAATTGCATTATCGATGTCATCTGGCCGCTTGGTATTTGGTTAAGTGGCCTGGTTATCACTTGGAATACTGTCCCTGCTATTCCCTTTATCTGGTTACACAGCACTCTAGGGATTTGGTCACTAAGACTCGCTCTTTATTTGTTCATCACCAGGGTTGCCCCACAAAAACAAGACCCCCGGTATCAAAACATTAGCTCAAACTGGAAAAAAAGCAAACTCTATGGTTATTTCTGGAATTACCAAATGCAAGCTGTACTAATGATGTCACTCTCAGCTCCTTTTTTTCTAGCTCACCTCATAGAGATTTCACCCTGGAGCTTAGCTTGTTTTGGGTTCATGTTGCTTGCTCTATGTGGCGAGTCCTGGTCTGACTATTTACTCTACCGACACCAGCAAAACACAACAACATCTCTTTGTTTACTAGGTCCCTGGAAATATTCTAGGCACCCTAACTATTTTTTCGATTGGCTATTTTGGTTTGCCTTGGCTTGTTTGGTTTTACCTTTCAATCATGGTTGGTTAGGGTTAACTTCTCCTTTAGCCTTGTATTTAATTATGAATAAAATTACCATTCCAATTTCTGAAAAAAATTCACTGCAAAAACGCCCTAAAGACTACGCTCTATACCAAAAGACAACTTCAGTTTTTTTCCCCACATTCCAACAAAAACGACACTCTTCCTAATCATTGATTATAGACCCATATAGTGTGATAATAGAAACAGCAAAGGAAGCTTATGAACATACTTATTCTCGGATGCTCCACGATTGGATCAACACTGGCTCGTCAACTATCACAGGAACAATATGACGTTACTGTGGTTGACAATCAAAAGCAAAAACTTACTAAATTACAAGAGAAATACGACATTCGAACCGTCCTAGGTCAACCCTCATACCCGGAAACCCTCAAAGAAGCTAATGCTGAAAATGCAGATATTATTATTGCTGTCAGTGATAAAGATGAAATTAATATGATAGCTTGTCAAATCGCTCACACCCTATTCAAAGTGAAGAAAAAAATAGCACGTATCAGTTCACCTCATTACCTCGTTAGAAATGAGCTTTTCGGAGACAAAGACCTCCCTATTGATATATTTATCAACACAGAACGATTAGTCATGAACTTAATTCGTGAATGTATTGATCACCCTGGGTCGCAACAAGTCCTAAGGTTTCAAAACCCTCAACTTGTTATTGCTAGTGTCAAAATACAAGAAGAATCTGAAGCTTCCTCTCTCATGTCCCAACAATTAATTTCTTATTTTCCTTCGGAAACTGCTGCCATCATTGCCTTATTTCGACAAGGCACCCAACAAACCCTCACAGATGACTTTGTTTTACACAAAAATGACACGGTGTATTTTATCTGTGAACACACTCAGCTAGACTCCATGCTAAAGGTTTTTTACCCTCAAGCATTAGCCTCTCACAGTGTGATTATTGGGGGTGGCGGTCAAAATGGAAGCCTGTTGGCCAAAAACCTATCGTCTGACTTTAGGGTCAAGTTAATTGAAAATAATCGTCAGCGCTGCTTTCAGCTCGCTCATCAATTTCCAGACCTGACTATTTTACATGGCGATGCTACCGACAAAGATTTACTGGTGAATGAAAACATTGAAAACACCGATCTATTTTGTGCCATGACCCATGATGATGAAGATAACTTAATAAGTTCATTACAAGCTAAACATTTAGGTGCTAAAAACGTTATCACTCTGGTTAATAGACTAGACTATCTGGATATTTTTACCAACAATGATTTAGATGTACTCATTGTTCCCCATCAAGTCGTTATCAATGATATTTTTACTCATATCCATCGAGGCAATTTCTTAAGTGTCCATGCTTTGGCAAAAGGCAACATGGAAGTCATTGAAGTAAGCCTAGTTCCTGATTGCTTTTTTCTAGAAAAACCCTACCTACCCTCTGAAATAAAGTTATGTGGAATTATTCGAGATAACAAACCGCTAGTGATTGAAGAGCTCGACCAATATCAAACCCATGATATCCTTATCTTACTTGTGGAAAATGCTTCTGCAGTGATGAAACTAGAAAATCTATTTACCTAATGAGTTAGTTGAACCTTCACAGCCCCCATCCCATAGTAAGCTAATCTGAGTAATACTCTCAACGAGGCAACTAAATTGTACACCATGATCGTCAAAATAAGCGGATCAAATAACCTGGTCAACCATAAAAAGTTAACGTAAAACCCTCATTAATTTTAGCTAAATTTCTTTTAACAGTTTTTAATTATCACCGTTTATGTCAAAATCAATACCGTCACTCATTGCATCAGACCTGACCTAAATATAGTTATTTAATTTTATTAAATATTTATATTTATTAATTTTTTTGATATGATAGTTCCTCGAGATAAAGTGAACCTATGAAAAACATTCGAAACTTTTCAATCATTGCACACATTGACCATGGTAAATCCACGATTTCTGACCGCCTGATCCAGCACTGTGGCGGGCTATCAGAACGGGAAATGCAAGAACAAGTCCTGGATGGAATGGATCTTGAACGTGAACGAGGCATCACCATTAAAGCCCAAAGTGTCACCCTACACTACCAAGCCAAAGACGGCATAGAATACCAGCTTAATTTTATTGATACCCCAGGCCACGTTGATTTTGCTTATGAAGTATCCCGGTCACTCTTTGCCTGTGAAGGTGCCCTGCTAGTGGTTGACGCAGCCCAAGGGGTTGAAGCTCAAACCGTCGCTGTATGTTATTCCGCTATTGACCAAGACCTAACGATTCTACCTGTTCTGAATAAAATTGACCTTCCTCAAGCCAACCCTGAACGCGTTAAAAATGAAATTGAAAATATCATTGGTATTCCAGCCGAACAAGCTCTAGCGGTTAGCGGCAAAACCGGCCAAGGTATTGAAGATTTATTAGAACAACTCGTCAAAGAAATCCCCCCCCCTGAAGGACAACCTGATGAACCTCTCCAAGCCTTAATTATTGACTCTTGGTTTGATAACTATCTGGGCGTTGTTTCTTTAATTCGCATCATGAATGGCACCTTAAGGAAAGGTGATAAAATAAAAATCTTCTCCACAGGGTTGCATTACACCGTCGACTCTGTTGGCACATTTTCGCCAAAACTTAACAACCTCCCCCAACTTAACACCGGTGAAGTTGGCTTTTGCATTGCCGCAATAAAAGACATCCATGGAGCACCTGTTGGAGATACCATTACACACACACATCAGGCTTGTTTACAATCCTTGCCTGGTTTTGATAAGGCCACCCCTCAAGTGTATGCAGGTATGTTTCCCACTTCTTCCGAAGACTATCAAGCTTTTAGGGAGGCTTTAGAAAAATTAAAACTCAATGACTCCTCATTGTTTTTTGAACCTGAAAACTCACAAGCATTGGGGCATGGTTTTCGTTGCGGGTTTCTCGGCTTACTTCATATGGAAATCATTCAAGAACGTCTTGAACGTGAGTACAGCCTTAATATCCTAACATCCACACCGACCGTTATCTACCAAATAGAATCCACCAAAGGAGAAGTTTCCTATGTGGATAGCCCATCCAAGCTCCCCCCTACCAATCAAATAAAAGTATGGAAAGAACCCATTGCATTAGCCAATATTCTAACCCCCCAAGACCATGTTGGTGAGGTGATTACCTTATGCGTCGAAAAAAGAGGCATTCAACAATCCATGCATTATACCGGGTCACAAGTATCACTGACTTATCGAATGCCAATGAATGAGATTATTCTCGATTTTTTCGATAAATTAAAATCCTCTACCCGTGGGTATGCATCCCTGGATTATCACTTTCACGAGTTCGAACAGGCCGAACTTTCAAAGCTTGATATCTTGATCAATGGAGAGAAGGTTGATGCTTTATCCAATATCGTGCATAAAACCAGAGCGTACCCCTTTGGTCGTAAACTATGTAAACAACTCAAAGAGCTCATCCCAAGACAAATGTTTCCCATTGCCATTCAAGCCGCTATTGGGTCTAAAATTATAGCAAGAGAAACCATTAGCGCACTGCGCAAAAATGTAACAGCAAAATGTTATGGTGGAGACATCTCAAGAAAAAGAAAATTACTTGAAAAACAAAAAGCAGGAAAAAAGCGCATGAAGCAGGTTGGTCGGGTTAGTATCCCTCAAGATGCCTTTTTAGCCGTGTTGAAAATGAAGGATGATTAATGCTTATTTGGCTTTGCCTAACCGGGCTCATATGATACCCTTAACTAAACTATATTCGGGATAAGTTATGTTACATATTATTCTACCTTATGTTGCAGCCACATCTTTTGCGACAAGTTGTTGGGGATTTATGAAATGTTCCCATGAACGTAAAGACCCTAACTGGTTGATGCAAATTCATAGAGTCACTGTTTTTTCAACCTGTCTAACTATCATTACGTATGCAGGTGTTGAACTCTTTTTAACAACCTTTACACTATTTTTATTGGTTGTTGCCACCCTTGATCGTACCCTTTTAGAAAAAACCCGACATAGACACCAACAAGAGCCCACAGAAATTGTTGATTTTGCAAGATCTTTTATTTGGATTGTTCTCGTTATTTGGATTATTCGTTCGTTTGTTATTCAGCCTTATCGAGTTCCTACTGGGTCTTTAGAGCCCACAGTTATGCCCGGAGATTTCTTGGCCGTCAATCAATATATCTATGGTTTACGTCTGCCCGTCTTACACAAAAAACTTCTTAAAGTTAGCCACCCCAAGCGAGGGGATATTGTCGTTTTTAGACCCCCCCATGACCCTTATCAAATTTTTGTCAAGCGGGTCATCGGACTGCCTGGAGAAACCATTACCTATAAAGATAAAAAGATATTCATTGATGGAAAACTGGTTCCTCAAGAATTTATCGGAACTGATATTGATCGTTATAACCTACCAACCCCCCTGCCAGTGATCAGAGTTTCTGAAAAACTCAATGGTAAAAACCATGACATATTTTTAAACCCTTACGAAGACCACTACCCTAATCTCACCACAAAAATACCTGAAGGACACTACTTTATGATGGGTGATAACAGAGATAACAGTGGTGATTCAAGAGCCTGGGGAACTGTCCCAGAAAAAGATCTTATTGGGAAGGCTGTTATGGTTATCATGAACTGGGATGCTTTCCATTGGACGATCCACTGGAACCGCATTGGCTTAAGACTATAATGATTAAAATCAACTACCAATTCAACAACCCCAAACTACTATCTCTTGCACTGACACACTCAAGTAGCAGCCAAGAAAACAATGAGCGGCTAGAATTTTTAGGTGACTCCATATTAAATTTTATCATTACAACCTGGCTTTATGCAAAGTACCCCAACCAAGATGAAGGGTTTCTCTCTCAAGCCCGATCTAAATTAGCCAATCGAGAAACTCTGTATAACATTGCTCAAAAGATTAACGTTCGCGAACACCTTGTTATTGGACCAAAACAAGGAGGTCAAAGAGATCAACACCGCCTAGCCAATGCAGTCGAAGCCATTATTGGCGCAATTTATCAAGATGGGAGCTTAGAAGCCTGTCAAAAAACTGTGTTGCCATGGATAGAAGAGGCCTTTCAAACAATCGATGAGAAAGCACTCAAAGATCATAAATCGAAACTGCAAGAATGGTGTCAACTCAATAAACTTCAATTACCCCTCTACTCAATTCAACAACAAGATGGGCCAGATCACGCTCCCTACTTTACCGTATGTTGTAACATCAATGAACACCAATTAACAACCACAGGTAAGGGTGTCAATAAAAAAGATGCGGAACAATCCGCTGCAGAAAACATGCTCCATCTCATTGAGAACAACCATGACTCATGAATACGCCGGCAACATCGCTCTCATAGGCCGTCCAAACGTGGGGAAATCAACCTTATTGAACACATTATTACAAAAGTCCATTTCCATCGTTACAGCAAAACCACAAACAACAGAAATTCAAATTAAGGGCATTCTAACAGAACCTCCTTATCAAATGGTATTTATTGATACCCCAGGGCTGCATAAGAAGATCTACAACCATAAAAACAGATCCATGAACCAACAGGCTCATCGAGCCATTTTTGATGCCCACATTATCATCTTAATGTTCGAAGCTCGCCGATGGACTCATGAAGATGACCGGATTACTGAGCTTGTAAGCAAAGAAGGTAAACCTTGCATTGTCGTCTTCAATAAGGTTGATCAAATCAAATCATTTTCCCAATTACTCCCCAAAATAAACGCCTTGGAAAAGATGCTCAATATTGTCAGCATTATTCCCGTATCAGCTAGAACCAAAGAAAACACCGACACGCTTTTACAAACGTTAAAAGAAAGCCTTCCACAGGCTCCTTTCATTTATCCCGCAGATGACAAACGCACCACGACACTCACGGATGAACAGCAAATTACTGAAATTATACGCAAACACATCCTGCTCAATCTTAATCGAGAACTTCCCTACCAAACTACCGTAAAATTAACAACACTAACCCAAGAACCTCACCAATGTTACATCCATGCTGCCATTCAAGTAAAAACAGCCAGTCAAAAAAAGATTTTAATTGGCAACAAAGGACAAATGATAAAAAAAATTGGTCAATCTTCACGTTTAGAGTTGCAGTCTATTTGGAATAAAGCCATTGACCTTAGACTACATATTCAAAAGGTTACATTATGAAGCAACGTCAACTCCTTCTCAGTATGTTAATGGTATTAGCCATTACCTTGATTGGCTATATTATTAAGTATTTTGTTGATACCCTCATTGCGACCTCTATTGGAGCTGGGGCATTTGGTAATTTTAAACTTGCTATTAGGGTGCTTTTTCTGGCTAACAGCATTGTTTTATTTGGACAAGATTACAACCTAGTCTACTTTCTCTCACGCTATAAAAATGAAAAAAGCCCCAACAAAGCTCATGGCTATTTACTTTGGCTAAGAGATATCTTCATAGCTGGCAGCTTAATTACACTTATTCTGGCTAGCGCTATTCAAGTCATTAGCTATTTAGAGTTGACCCAGTGGCCAACAATCAACCTTGATCACCCGGGCTATTTAATACTGTTTTTAGTCCCCCTCTATGCCCTCTTTAAATTAGGGAAACTATTCCACCTATATCGAAAAGATTATGCAAAATCAATGATACCAACTGAATTTTCCATGCCCTTTATATACTATATCATTACTGTTTCAACCCTAGCGCTAGGCATTAGCCTTACTGAAAACATTGTCCTTTATCTTTTTGGCACATCCTTATTTTTAGTTGTTATTCTTCAATGGAGTATGGCCATTTCTCCACTTAAACGTATTTTTAAAACTAAGCCTAAAGATGAATCTAGCTACTGGTATAGCTTCAGTCGCACCACTTGGCTCGTCTCCATCTTACTGATTTCTACCAAAACAATTGCCATGGCTTCTTTAGAAATATTCAGCCCTAATGAGGTTATTGTTGGCTATTTTGCTGCTATATCCACGATCACATACAGCTATTATGTTATCACTGAGCCCATAGAGTTTTTCTTAAGGCCCCTAATATCACCTCATAACCCGAAAAAACCGGTAGAAAGGACATTACAGTTGATGCTTAATCGCTGCCAGATTGTTCGCATTTTTTGTATTATTTTGATTGTAGGGTGTTGTCTAGCATTCGGCAACAACCTTCTCTTATGGTTTGGCCCACAATTTGTTATCGCCCAAAAAGAGCTTATTTTAGCCGCAGTCCTCTTTGGTATTTATGTATTTTTTAGACAATGCTTGGATATTATTGCTTATTCAGGTCATCAAAAATGGTTATCCAAAGCCATATTTTTACGTGTATTGTCCATCGGGATTTTAAGCTATATACTCATTCCTAAGTACCATTTATTAGGGGCTGTACTGGCCGATGGTATTCCTGCCGCAACCTTAGGCTTTTTTGCCTATATTAAACTACACTCGTCAACGAATTTGAGACTTTATAAAATTGTATGAAATCAACCTTCACTGATCGTGGGTACGTATTGCATTTACGACCCTACCGAGAACACAGCGGACTTATCAACATATTTACTTATCAATACGGTCGTTTAAACGCCGTTGTTCATGGGATTCATAAAAACACAAAAAGATCATTATACCAACTATACATACCCATTATTTGTACCTGGAAAGGCAAAGGCGACTTAAAACAAATAATAAGTATAGAGATCAAAACCGTGCGACCCCCTCTTATAGGAAAGCAACTACTTTGGGGGCTTTATCTTAATGAACTCATTTGCAAACTAATTCCCGTTTATGACCCGTATCAAAGTGTATTCACAGCCTATGAAAAATGCCTAAACTCCTTAACCCAAAAAGAAGATGAATGCTCCTTAAGGTATTTTGAACTTTCCCTGATACAATCCTTAGGCTATGGCCTTCCAACATCGCTGGCAGATCATGTCTCTCACTTCCAATATTACCCCACCAAGGGTCTTTGCCCCGCCAATCAACAAGGCATTCCTAAAGAACACATCCAGGCTCTTATTGCTCGTAAGATACGTACTCAACAAGAACTAAAGTCATCAAAAATAATATTAAAATCAATAATAGAAGACCTTCTAGGAGCACAATCCATTCAAACCCGAAAACTTGTTACCCCTTGGTCACCTCCTTCAAAAAAAGACTCTTCAACCTAATATTTCATCTAACTCAGAAATTTCCCATATTATGTCCTATACTTATCACACCCAGTTAGGAGCATGAATTATGGAATCAAAAAACAATATCAGTAACCTCGTCGAGTTCATTCATCAGGGTGTGAAAAACAAACCCCATAATATCGCCTACGAGAACCTAGGCACAACCTTAACCTATGATGAGTTTTATCACAAAGCTAGACACATTGGTGCTTATTTCTCAAAGATAGGTGTCAAACCTGGTGATCGAGTCGCTATCATGCTGCCCAATGTTCTTCAACAACCTATCGTCACATTAGCTGCATTAATGCAAGGTGCTACCATTGTGAATGTCAACCCCTTATACACCCCCAGGGAACTTACACATCAGATTAATGATTCAGGGGCTCAACATATTATCATCCTAGAAAACATGGCGCTGACACTCGAAAAATCACTCCCTAACATCGCCCTTAAAAACATCATTGTTAGCCAAATAGGTGATTGCTTTCCTCAACCCAAAAGATTGCTTATTAATGCCGTTATAAAATATATCAAACGCATGGTTCCGCCTTACCAATTACCTAAAGTCCTATGGTTAAAGGATTCATTCGAAACCCCTATAGGCCAATGGCAAGAGCATAATAGTAAAGTCGAAGACATTGCCTTTTTACAATATACTGGAGGAACAACCGGCGTATCAAAAGGGGCTATGTTAACTCACGGAAACCTACTAGCCAATATTCATCAAGCAGAAACTGTTATGCCGAAAGACCTTTATAAGGAACCATCAACCATCTTAACTGCCCTGCCTCTTTATCATATCTTTGCTTTGACTGTCTCATTAATCACGCTGGGAAACGGCGGGTGTAACTTATTAGTAACCAACCCTCGAGACATTCCTAAACTCATAGACTTGCTTAAAAAAAGACCCGTACAAGGAATCCCTATCTTAAATACATTAATGAATGCATTACTCCAACACCCTGAATTTAAAAACATTGATTTTAGTTCATTAAGAGCCACCATATCCGGAGGCATGGCAACCTTGACATCAACAGCAAAAAAATGGCATCAAGTTACCGGCTGTGTCGTCCAACAAGGTTATGGCCTATCTGAAACCTCTCCTGTCGTTGCCTTAACCAAGCATACCAAAGAATTTGCTCCCAATGTCGGAAAACCCGTCCCAAATACAGACATTATCATTGTGGATGAATCAGGAGAAAAGGTTGAAGAAGGAGCTATCGGAGAACTTTGCGTCAAAGGCCCACAAGTGATGCAAGGTTACTGGAATAGAGAAGATGAAACCAAAAAATCTTTTACAAAGGATGGGTATTTTAAGACAGGGGATATTGCCAAAATATTGAAAAATGGCTCTATTAAACTGATCGATCGAAAAAAAGATATTATTATCGTGTCCGGATTTAATGTGTATCCCAGTGAAATTGAAGATATCTTAAGCCTGCACGAGGAAATCGTTGAAGCTGGTGTAATCGGGGTCAAGGATAAAGATGGTAATGAACACATTAAAGCCTTCATTGTGCCCACTCAACCCAAACTCGATCTTGATAGTATTGACGAACATTGTCACAACTACTTAACTGGCTACAAAGTCCCCAAAGACATAGAAATGGTTAACGCCTTACCAAAAACCAATATTGGTAAAGTGTTAAGAAGGGTTTTACGAGAACAGCCTAACTCTTAAACTCAGAAAGAATCACATTGATATTAGAAAATTGTTGTGTTTCCACCAACATGTCTAGGCACTCCAAAGCTACCGACGAATCTTTATTGATCTGAATTGCTTTATGGTAATGCTGGAAAGCAGCCTCCCATACAGCCTGCTCTCGATTACAACGAGCTATCAAACGATGGATTTCTGGCATACCCGGTTCTTTCTCTTGCCAGCCCAAAGCCACTTTAAGCATTCGAGCAGGATCCATAATTTCTTCAGCATAATTATCAACCCAAATGGCCTGAACTTTGCCCTTAGATATATTCTCTATATACTCAAGTTTGGCTTTCACAGACACCGTTTTTCCAATAAACTTAGCATTGAGTGATTCAACCATACTGTCTTTTTGTAAATGAAAATTCAACATCCTATAAGTACGCTTAAACTCCGCAGGATAAGCTATCAACGTCGTTAATAATGACCGTACCCAGACCTTGGTGTCTGCATGATCTAAATGCCGATTAAACCAAGTAACTGCTAAATTTAAATGCTCCAACATAGCGTCCCATCGATCTAGTTTGTAGCAAATTAACAACAGCCGACGAACTGTTGCAGGTTCTCCCGTCTCTTTGACCATATACAAACCACGATCTAAGGCTGATTCCAAATGATCCAAATAAACCATACAATCCAATTCTAAAACATCTCTAAACCATCGTTCATACTCAGGCAATTGAATCTGATTGAGATACTGTTTCGCTTGTTGAAAACGTCCTGCATGTACAGCACATGAAGCTGCCACAAGCCCGTCTAAATCCGAATCAACATAATTGGAGGCCTTATTAAAACTATATTCAGCTTCTTCCCAACAACCCAAGCTTAATTCCTGCAACGCACTATTGCGCAGTTTTTCTGCACGACCTAGGCGATGATTTTTATGAGCTGTTCTAATATAATTAGGAAGATTGAAAAAAACAATAACACACTGAATAATAGCGTAAATAGCAGCAACAACCGCCAAAGAGATCAAAACTAATAGCCATAATTTAATATCGTACCTAAAACCATCCGTTCCAACTAAAATAGCAACATCTAAATGTGCCAGTGAAAAATACCCTAAACCTATTAAGGTAAGTATGGTCAAAAATAAAAGAACGATAAAATACATTATCAAAACTCCTCTGCAACCAAGCAAGATAATAACTCTTGTGAAGCTGGTCTCTTTCCATGTCGACTTATGGTCAATAATTCATCAATAATATTCTGCAACTGCTCTGCTGCCACGCTTCTTCCTAAATATTGGCTAACAGCCCCTTCAATCTTTTGTAAACTTTTAGAAAAGTTTTGATGGTCTCCAGAAAACAAAAATTGTTTAGCTTCAATAAACTGTAACGATAACATTAATTTTAGAGCCACTAAATCTGTTGAGTTCAACCAAACTTCATTTTTCTGGGGTTTTCTTTTAGATACTCTAATGTAAGGTTTAAGTGCGGCCACCCATCTTGGTAAGAGCTTAAAAGAAGCTTCTTCGGTAGGGTTGCTAACTCTTTTCGATAGAGTTGTTGTTTCCATATCCTGAAGAACACTCTCAACACCATTAAATTCTTTATGGGCACGACCCAGTAAATGTCTAGCGTTCAATTGCCCATCCACATACTTAATCATCATGTCTTGGCAGGGAACCTGGTGCTGTTCTATCCAGTTTTTTAATTGCTCCAATTTGTCTTGTGACATTGACTCAATCCCAGCGGTTAACGCCATCCAAGAAAGTTTGTTAAAATTAGAGCTTCGAGATGAATTCAAAGTGACAGAGGTCTTCTTAAGCGAGTCATTTAACCGTTGAGATAATTGTTGTGTCTCGTGCTTCATCTGATTAAACGACTGATAAAAAACTCTTATCTGATAAGAACTTAAAAGCAAAACAACCAACAGAACAACCCAGGAAATTTTTCGTAAAAATCCCTGCAAAAAACCATAATAAGTTGATGACTTAGCATTATCTTTGGTCATATTTTAACTCCTTAAGCAAGTTCACAGCCTCTGGACCCTCCGCTAAGCTTACAACCTCTATACCCTCCTGACAAGCTAAACCCAACATTTGCTCATTCACAACAATTGTTTTAATTAATTTAAAATCCAGAGACGGCTTAGATTTAACTAAATTAATATACGATTGAAGACTTTGGTAGCTTGTTAAAACAACATAATCAGGCCTACCCTGTTGATAACATAATTCATGCTGATGATTCCAGTGAACAGCCTTCCTCTGATAACAAGAACGAACTTCAAAATCTAACCCTTTAGCAAGCAACCGAGATAAGAGTTTCGTTTCTCTTGGAACACCATCCAGTACCAAACCCACTCCTTTGGGGAAGCCTTCCTCAAACAACTCATCCAACATGGCCTTACTCGTATAATTTTTTTGCGGGTAGAAAACATCCAACTTAAGTTTTTTTAAGGCTTGTGCTGTTCGGGGGCCGACTGTAAAAATGGGTCCTTGATACCCCATAATTTGCTGATGTAATATGTTCACTGTCTGCTGACTGGTAATCACCAACCAATCACTCTTGGGCCAGCCCATTAATGGCCAAGGAATAATTTCCAAGCAAGGAAAATAACTTACCTGCTGATATCCCTTTTCTTTAAGAAAACGAATTAATGCCTGCCCATAAGGTTCCGGGCGGGTTACCCAAATGTTACTCATCTTAAAACAACCATTATTGTTAATAAAATCATATTTAATCGAACAAATCAACAAAATATATTCTATAATTAACTTACCGTAAAAACTAGAGGTTAATTATGGAATATTCTGAATTTAGAAAAGCGAACGCTTCTGCAAATACAGATAATTTTAACAATAAGTTAAATACCCTTTTTCTGGGTTATCGACATCAAATTCACTACCCCAAAAGCATAGTCGCTATGAGAAAATTTGAAAATGAATACCCCTTACAAAAAAGAGAATATTCAACTCGAGCGATCAATCAAGTTATTAGCTCACCTCAAGGTAATATTCCTATAAGAATTTATAGCCCATCCCAACCTCATGCAGTTTTATTGCATTTTCCTCCCGGAGAGTTCTGTCTAGGAAAACCCGCTCACTATGATCAATATTTGAGTTCATTAAGTGATGCCACCCAGATAGCCATCTTAAGTTGTGAAACTAAAATGGCTCCTAACAACATCTATCCTGCCGCACACCTTGATGCAGTTAATGCCGCAAAATGGCTGATAAATAATGTAAAAAAAGAGTTTAATTGCGAACAGCTTCTCATTGGGGGCGAGTCTTCAGGAGCTAATCTAGCCCTGCATGCTCTCATTCAAACTTTACCCGAAAAAAGCCCCAGTCAATTCAGTGGTTATTTTGCTGTCAACGGTTTATTTGATTGTAGTCAAGATCGCAATCTTACCCACCCGAACCATCATATAGATTTAAATGGAAACCGCTTACAAATGTTTTTAAATGCTTACACCCCGATGTATTCTGACCGGCTATCATCACCCCTTAGCCCCCTGCTACATTCTCTTCCTCTAGAGCGCCTTTGCCCAGCATTATTCTTAACTGGCACACTCAGTCTATTAACAGAAGAAACCATCTTCCTCTACCACAAATGGCTAATCAGCCAAAATAAAGCTGCTTCACATATTTTTCCTGGAGGAGCTCATAATTTCATTCATTATGATTTTCCACTTGCCTTAGAGGCTCAAAGCAGTCTGTGCTCGTTTTTATCCAAGCAAAGTAGGCCTTTATCCTTAAAAAAAGCAATCTAAAGTCTTTTACCTCCCTTACAAGACTAATTTATAATGATAAATACCTTCCATATCATGTTAAAATACATTATCCTATGGCATGTTTATTGAAAACAAGTTAAAAGCGTGGACCCCTCCCGGACTCCTGCAACCCCTGTATAATTTCTGCCAATCATGGTCTTTTGCTCAACAGGGAGAAACCTTCCAGCTGAACCTCGAAATGGGTTTCCATTACCGTCACCTTGAAACCTTGCTAAGAACAGAGTTCAGCAAACACTGCTCAGATCCTATCGTGATAAACATTATTGAAAAGGTTAAATTTCATCAAACACAAAACAGCTTAAAACCTTTATCTAATATTAAAAATATTATTGCTGTAAGCTCAGCCAAAGGAGGGGTTGGTAAAAGCTCAATATCCGCTGCGATAGCAAAAGGGTTAGCTCAACATAACTCTAGCGTAGGATTATTAGATGCTGACATTTATGGCTCCAACATACCTTCAATTTTCAACCTTCACCAACAACCCGAGATCAATGACCAAAAACAATGCATCCCTATCTATAGTGAAGGGGTTCATTTAATGTCTATAGGTCTTTTGATGCAAAAAGACACTCCCATGATATGGCGAGGCCCCATGGTGACTCAAGCCTACCAACACCTGTTAACTCAAACTGCCTGGCCACAATTAGATTATTTAATCATTGATATGCCTCCTGGCACTGGCGACATTCAATTAACCTTAACTCAAAAAACACCTCTGTCTGGCTGCGTTATTATCACAACCCCAGAACAATTAGCTGTTGAAGACTCTATTAAAGGCATTGCAATGTTTAACAAGATGTCCATACCTGTTCTTGGACTGATTGAAAACATGACTCGTTTTCACTGCGAGTCATGTCATACCCACCACCCTCTTTTTAAAGAATCTAAAACACATTTAATTGATCCAAGCATTGAGCGTTTAGGGGATATCCCCTGGAGCCATAACCTTGGAGAAACTCAGGCAAAATGGCTAGGGCTAAGAGTGGCAAGCAAACTAAGCTTAAGACCACTCGATACGTTACATAAATTTCCAAACGTTGTTGTATCATAAACCCCCCACCTACTTTCACCCGATCACCCGAAGGTCTTAAAAATTTTCAAGATAGACATGGCCGTCACTTCAGTATTTTGTTAGGATATATTGAATAACTAAATCGAGGTTAAACATGACTGTAAAATCAGATCGCTGGATAAAAGAGAAATCTCTAGACAACAAAATGATAGAGCCATTTGTTGACAAACAAATCAAGGTTGATACCGATCAAAAAAAATTGATTAGCTACGGGCTATCTAGTTATGGTTATGATGTTAGAGTAGCCAATGAATTTAAAATATTCACCAATGTTAAATCCGCCTGCGTTGACCCTAAAAATTTCTCCAGTGACAGCTTTATTGAAATTGATAGCGATGTTTGTATTATTCCGCCCAATTCATTTGCACTGGCACGAACTGTAGAGTATTTCCGCATTCCTCGAAACGTATTATGCATCTGCTTAGGAAAATCTACTTATGCTCGTTGCGGTATTATTGTCAACGTCACCCCGTTAGAACCTGAATGGGAAGGTCATGTAACCTTAGAGTTTTCCAATACAACCACACTTCCTGCCTATATTTATGCTAATGAAGGTGTTGCTCAAATGGTATTTATGGAATCAGATGAAGCCTGCATAACCTCTTATAAGGATCGTAAAGGAAAATATCAAGGGCAAAAAGGCATCACAGATCCTATTGTCTAACTATATTGCTCTGTGCTGCATCATATTAACATATTTATTGGCCCTCAACCGAGTAAAATACCATGACCAATAGCAAAGAGGAAAACTATTTAACTAGATTCATGTCTGACTCTCTAAAAGAAGAGGAAGAATATTATGATATTGTTAAAAACAACAAACATTGGTATTCTTCTACAATCAAACCCTACATGAAAATCAAAGCAAAAAAATCTAACACCCTAACCCCATGGAACAGTAAATTTCTAGGCACCCCATACCTTCCTAAAGGACAAACTCCCCCTCAAGCAAGTAAATCCACTCTTGGGACTCGACCTGAAGAAAACCTATACCTACTGGCGCAAATTAATTTTGAGGAAATGCCTAAACTAGAGCTCTTTCCAGAAAAAGGCATCCTACAATTTTGGCTAGCAAAAAATAATTTCTTCGGAGCAGATGATGATAATCCCACCAAACAAAACGGCTTCAGGACAATCTATTATCCTGAAATTCAGAAAGAAAACTTAATCACCAACCTTAATTTATTACCCCCTCCGAAAGATTTTTGTCCTTTTAACGAGCCCACTTCTGAGTATGCCCTAGCCTTTCACAAACAAGAAATGTTTGTCACCACAGGAGATTATCGTTTTGATAAATTAGTGAATATACCACCAGAATATGACTTGGGTTTATTTGATATAGCCTATACTGAAACTTATTTTGCTGATGACGACAGTGAATATGCAGTACACCAAGTTGGGGGGTATCCCAATTTCGCACAGCATGATCCTAGATACTCTAAAAATACTGACAAAGAATGCCTTCTTCTTCAAATAGACAGTGACCGTAAAAATGATATTTGGTGGGGAGACGCTGGTTGTGCTAATTTTTTTATAAGTGAAAGCAATCTGAAAAAAAAGAACTTCTCAGAAGTTTTATACCACTGGGACTGCTCTTAGCAAATCTAGATAATTGACACCACAAAACGCCACATCTAAGAAATGACTTAACGTATTAAATAAAATTAGTTTTTAAATTAAATCGCACGTTATAACTCAACTTGATGAAAATCGCGTAAAGTTAAAAAACAAGCTTATGTTCAGATAAAAAAGCCTCTTATCAAATTAGAGGCTTTTTATTCGATCGATCTTAACAGTTTTTATGCTGATTCAGCTTCAGTACGACGCTCTTTCTTTCTAATAGTCGTCTTAGATTTCGCTTCATTAATTCTATGACGCAAAGCTTTGCCTGGCTTAAAGTGAGGTCTGTATTTTGATTTTGTCTCAACAGTTTCACCTGTTCTAGGGTTATGAGCTTTTCTAGGGGCTCTATACCTCAAAGAAAAAGAACCAAAACCTCGGATTTCAATTCTACCACCATTGGCTAGAATATCTCCCATGATACTTAATATGCTATTCACAGCAAATTCTACATCTTTAGGAGGTAGTTCATTTAAATTAACAGTCAAAGCTGTAACTAATTCGGATCTTACCATATTATTTCTCTCTCAATCAATCAGTTAGGATTAACAAAAATATTCGTATACATTAGCACTTTTAATAACAGGTAGTCAACATAAAAATAACCTTATTCGTTATTTTTTAACACTTTTAATAGATAGTTGCCAACCACCCCAATAAATCGATACAATAACATTAATATAGAACGAGTCCAACATGCTTAAAATACTGCTAACCATCCTTTTTATTCTATTTCCTCCCCAAGCAATGGCCAATAAATTATTCTTTGACAAATGCTTATTGAACACTCAAGAAAAAAACCCTATGCACACATGTTTTTCCACTGCCCTTTCTAACATTCTTATTCGAACCAGCGGCCACTCTGATATTACAAAATCAGAAAATGTTAAATTAGCATTACAACAACCGGATCAATATGTTCATACTTATAAAAAACATCATAGCAATGGAAATGAATATATTGAAGTCTCCTTTAAAAAAAGCACCATACAAACTTTGATCAAGGAAACTCCCTACAAAATATGGAATAATTTGAAACCCACCACCATGTTCTGGGTTTTTCTAGACACAACAAATCAACTGATCACTCAACAAAAACCTTATGCAAAAACCTTACTCAAACAAGCCAAATTAAGGGGCATTGAAATCATACTCCCCATTGATGACATTGAAACCGAACAACTCATCAGAGATATTGACACTGATGCTATTCAAACAAAGCTATGGAAAGCCAGTCAGCGCTATCAAATAGATAATACTGTCATTGCTCTTATTCAAAAAGATGCTCACGGGTATAAAAGTCAATGGAGTCTGATTAATCAATATCGTCAGCTTAACTGGGAGCAACCCGCCAATGACCTTAGTGCATTACTTCAAGATAGCATCGACCATCTTATGGATCAGTACGCAACTGAATCATCAACCCCTAAGCCAATATTAAGCACCTTCAAACCCTTCTTACTTGAAATATCTAACATAGAAAATTACAGCAACTTAACACAAACCGTTCATCAACTAAGAACCCTAAAAAACATCAACAAAATAACACTTAAACAAGCTCAAAAAAATCATATCCTCCTATCTATTACTGGAAGTACGAGTGATGTTGAGCTAGAAAAAAACATCAACCAACTGGAGACACTAACCCCTGCCGTTAATTCACCCATATTTACCGACGCTATTGCGCATTTAAAGTTTATTCATGATGATAGTTAATTTAAAACAAGGTTTACTCCCCTTTCAAAATAGAAGCAAATTTACACTTAAAACATTTGTTTCTAGTCATGAAATAAATTTCATCAAGTTATCAGAAACCCTAAACTTATCAGAATCCCAACAAACCTTTTTATTTCAAGGGCCTCGGGGTTATGGAAAAACACACCTTCTACAATCTCTCTGCAATGCCAGCTACCACCATGGCATGCGCTGTCAATATTGGCCTCTTAACAATTTAAACCATGACTTATCTAAAATGCTAGATGGCAGTGAACATTGTGATTTAATCTGCCTGGATGATATTCATATGATTATGAACCACCCTGAGCATGAAGAATATATCTTTAATTTATTGAATAAATGTCAAGAGTCTGGCACCAATTTAGCCATCAGTATAAGGCCTACATTAAAAACGTTACCCTACTCCCTTCCTGACTTAAAATCCAGGTTATCCGCCATGCTGTACATACCTCTTAAACCACTAACCGATGAAGAGAAACTACAAGCACTACAATGCCGATCACTACACTTGGGTGTTGAAATACCTGACTCATTAATACACTACCTAATTCACCACACCTCAAGAGATAACACTCAGCTTTTTAGTCACATTGATTCTTTAATTGATACGTGCTTAATAGAAAAAAGAAAGCCTACACTCCCCCTTTTGAAGAAGGTTTTGGATCAGTGCGAACTGAGTTCATAAGGTAACAAAATAGTTTTCCTGTTTGTTTAGCATCGTACAAAGCTCCGTGAGCTAATTCAGGATCAAAACCTATTTTTGACTTATAAAGTGCTTTAGCTAGAACCGTCTCACCCAAAAAGGCTGCAGATAAAGTTACCGTGTCTAGCACACAAAAGTGGTGAAAGAAACTTTTAATACCCGTTCGGTGATACGCAGCATTAAGAAAGCTCAAATCAAAATGAGCATTATGTCCTACCAAAATAACTCGGCTGCATTTTTGTTCTTTCAGTTGTTTTTCCAACAGTTCATTCAAAGACGTCAGCGTTTCTTTTTCAGATTTTGCAAAACGAAAAGGGTGCTTCAAAGGTATTCGATTGACCTCCATAGCCTGTGGGTCTGTTTTTGCCCCCTCAAAGGGAGTAACATGTTCATGGAACACTATTTCAGATAATGATAATCTTTGACCACAATCAACAAAAATACACGCCATTTCTAATATGGCATGCTGATGATAATCTAACCCTGATGTCTCAAGGTCAACAACAACTGGAAGTAATCCATTTAACTCTCTCGCCCACTTCACAAAACATATCTCATTTTAGAATGCTATCAACAGTGTCATTAATTTTTAACAATGTCAAGACCTTACAAGTATTTTCGCCTCATCCTCAGGGGATTGGGGGGGTAAACACCTTAGAACCCTGGCTCCGTTAGAAGGCTCAAATATTATCTTACGAGTATTTTACCCTCATCCAGAGGGAATGTTCGGGGGTGTAAAACCCCAGATTCATCAGAGAATGCAAAAAGTTTCTTGTTTACATTTACAGGAAAATTATAAGGATACAACTCATCATCTTTTGCTTTTTTATTCCTTGGATCACTAAGAGGCTGTCGCTTCGAAGGGGAAGATGGAGGAGTAAAAAGAAGTTTTGCGCCTTTTCTACCGTCTGATCCTGGACATTCGGTGGGAGTCTTCTTCCTGGTGGGGCTTAAACATACTGGGCTCTTGGGTGAAATTTCCACTTTTTTTGAGATTTTTGCTAACCGCCTACACTCCGTCAATATTCCCTTAGATTGCATAATATCTGATATCATATTAATCACTTCAAACTTATGACTGGCATCTTTAACCTTAGTTGTGAGCACTTTAGATAAACTAGTGACATCCGTACAAGTAGTATTCTCAATGATTGAATGATGAACTAAATAGCGACCTAGTGTCTGAATTGATGTTTTTGCAACTTCTGAAATAGTTTCATCTAAACCTTGAGTCAAATGCTTAGTCATAAAATCGCTATAATCATCAACTGCTTTTGAATAAATGTATTCACTAATATCATCAGCGCTCACTCTAAACTTAGTTTCCAAAAATTTAGAAACTTCTCGGTGAGAATGGTAGTCTGTTAAAAACTGATTGGGATGAATGATTTTAGGCCCCCCAGAATCGATAGATAAAAGCGCAAAAGCTGGTCCAAAAAAATCTAACCACTGTTTCATAATTTTGGTATTAACCGTCACTAAAGGAAGCCCACGTTTGCATGCTGAATAAAGCATTAAAAAATCATTAGCATCAAAGTCATTTCCTTCCATCCCAGCAACATTTAATTTCATTCCATTAACTTCAAACTTCATCCCATTAATAAAACTCTGAAACTTAACCTGAAATGCATCCCTTCTTTGACTCGCAGTTTTAAGTCTCTGCTCTATCTTATTTTTATCAATATCCTTAACACCCCTAGCTTGCAAGGTCATCATACTTTCTTCTTTTGAGATTTCTATAAGATCAGGAGATCTATTACCCAAGTGAGACCTTAAACCCCTTAAATCATAATTCGTATGACCTTTTAAACCACCTTTCAAGCTGCTTAAAACATCCTCTTTTCCCAAGTCTAATTGAGATTTGTTATACACTTGCATTCTTAAATGCATATTAGTCCACTTTACGCTCCATTTTTCTCTCAACGTAGTCAAAAATTTAGCACGCCGATCTTCTAACGAATCATCTTTCAATGAAAGTGTTGTAAAGCTCGGATTAGTGTTCTTGGTGTAACATCGAGAAAGGTATGTGTTATCCCGAGAAGGGAGAGCACCTAATCCCAGCTTTTTCTCAATAAAATCGGTTATGCCAGCAGGAAGCTCTTGTAAACAAAAAGAACTAGGCTTGATATCAATACCTGTATTCTCCTTCATAGCCTGGTCAAAAACATTCCTAGCTTCATCAGCAACAAAGTGATCGAATATGCCATGATAATAAGCATTAATCTCACTCTCAGCAACCTCTTTCTCCCCGTCGATTTGAGTGGCTTTAGAGTTATAATTATCTTCAAAACGCAATATATCTTCTGGTGTTACACGGTCAAATAACCCCTTAATATATTGTTCAAAATCTTTCCTATCACTTTGAAAGCTTAAATTATGCTGACTCATAAATTGAGTAAAAACTGGAATAACTTTTTTTCGATCAAAATCTCTTTTGATCTGATCAATGATGTGTACCAAGGTTGTAGAACCTGTAAAAGGGAGTGTTTTTATGTGTACAATACGATCAAGAGCAGCTTGATATCCAGCAACAGCTTTAGCGCTATTTTTCTTGCCTTCAATGTGATTGTACATAAGGTCTAGAATAGTGTTTGCCATCCGCTTAATTTCAAGACTAGCAACATTTAAATCATTATCTTCGAAAGCGATAGTACGTAAATTTTTAAAAGACTCATGACCCTCTATAGAGCTCATCAATAAATCACCACCCTCCTTCAAGAGGGCATCCACAATTGGGCTGACTTCCAAAGAAACACCTTGTCTCTGCTGAAATATTTTTGACTTAGCCGGACTATTTTTAGTACTTGTATTTGTAATTTCTTGTACTGTTTCACGGCTTGCACCTAAATGAACACCAGGTACTTTAGATAAGTTAAGAAGAGAATCGTTGACTGTAAACGTTGAATAGTCTACCAAACAAGTATCAAAAAGAATAAAAACCTTATGATTAATTGCATCATACTTATAATCTGGATGAATTATAGACAGTGTTGCCCAGACTTCACTCATCCTTTGATGTAAATACAAATGCTTTATGTTGACTAAAGATAACTCAATCCTAGCATCCTTTATCCCCCTTCTTTTTATTTCATTACTTAAAGCATCAATCAAACTGCTATCAAGGCTTTCTTTATCCTTAAGATCAACCTCTTTTAGAACGTTTTTTATAAATTCATTGCCCTCATATTCAATAAGATATTGTAGGTTATCTAACACTAAAAAATTATTATAAGAACGAGTAGCCCTCTCTAAGCTTCCAAGCAATGTTGTCCAATTAAAATTAAATTCTTTGTCATTGCTTTCTTCCAAAAAATTTTCAATGAGTGTCCAAAAAATGGTAGTTTTTTTCTGAGTGATAAGGTTTGATATTGTAGCCGAAATCTCCTTGTTATTTGTACCATGAAAATACTTATATGCCTTCCATGAAAGCTCACTATTAAGGACAATATCGCCCTTACAAGGCATACCTTTATTGGAAAATAGTTCTGTACAAAAATGAGTTAATTTTTTGTCAGGTACAAAACCTTCCTTTAATAATTTTTTTAATCTTAAATATTCCTGAATTATAGCAACTTCCACTCAACACCCCCCATAATGTACGTAAAAAGTAATTATTAGCACTAATTTTTAAATTATCTCACGATAAAGCGTAAATATAAAGACATTTCACGCTAAAATCAATATATTTTTACACATATCATCGATGTCTGCAAAAAAACTGCTGAATGCAATATATCCATAAAAACAATTAAAAACATCGATTTAAAAATAAATATGTAACATTAGATATTGACAATGCCCATAAAAAGTTATAAAAAGATCAAGTAAATGAGGAATAATCCCATGATTAATATTAATCGCAGACATGTTAACTATGAATCAGCTGAGCAAATGATTCCGGAAGTTAAAGCAAAACTTATTCGGATACAACAGCTCAATATACTCATACAAAATTGCCTTAAAACCTTACGAACTAAAAACATTAAGTTTCATAATAATATGGACGATATGGATGAATACGATAATGAATCTATTGATACTATCTCAAGTTTAAAAATCATGCTTTCTACTGTACAGAATGAAATTGATATATTGAAAGATCAAGGTTGCCTACTCATCAATATTGAAAAAGGAATTATTCATTGGCATAGTCAACATAATAATAAAGAGATCATTCTATCATGGGTTTCTGGAGAACAACCTCGTTGTCATTGGCATTACCAGGAAGATGATTTTGACAATCGCAAGCCCATGAAAGAGCTATCTCCCGTCTCTTAGCAATCGCTTATAATATTCATCAGAAAAAGGTCGCTTAAAAATTTAGTTCTTCGACTTGTTTTTCTCTACCTATAATGAGTCTAGCTGCCTTCTGGTCAAAAAATAAACCATGGCCCACAACACCGCATATCCGATCTAACCAATGCGTCGTCTTTTCTAAATTTAACAAATCAAGCTCATAAACATCTAAAACAGGGTTACCATTGTCTGATATAAACCCCTCTCTTAGCAGAGGAAAGCCTCCTTTCTTCGTGATCTCTCTAGCAACAAAACTTCGAGCCTCAACTAACACCTCAACAGGAATAACAGCATCCTCTGGAAAGGTTGTGCATAATTTAGAATCATCAATAATACAAATAAAAGTCTTTGACATAGCAGCCAGTAATTTCTCACGAGTCATGGCTCCTCCGGCACCTTTAATGCAGACTCCCTTTTGATTAACAAAATCAGCGCCATCTACATACACATCTATTTGAGTCACTTGATTAATATCCAAAGGGTCATAACCGTTCTGTCTTAACAAATCAGTCGTTTGTTGAGAAGAGGAGACAATGCTATCAGGTTGTGCTGGATTTTTAGCCAAGCCTTCAATAAAATAGTTCACAGTAGACCCTGTTCCTACCCCTAAAACTCCCTCATCAGGAACATGTTTAAGTGAGTGTAAAGCAGCTAAACGTTTTCTTTCATTGATTTCCATTTTTTTTCCTTTCATAGACTTCTTCTGGGAGAACCTCAACCGAAACAACCCTATTAGTCGTCATATTATAAGCCAAAAGCTTACCTCCCCAGACACAACCACCATCTAAAGCAACCAAACGATCTGTTTGAATACTGCCTTTCAATGAAGCCCAATGGCCAAAAATTAATTTTAAAGACTTATCATGTTGACGCTTTAATTCATACCAAGGCAATAAAGAAATAGGCTGGTCTCCGGGAGTTAATATACAATGAAAATCATAAGCTTGGTCAACCAAAGACCAATATCGACCTCGAGTTATAATATTCACTAGTGTATACAACCGGTCCATAGACGTAAAATCATTCCTCCAAACTCTGTGGCCTTGCTGAATATTTTTATTCTTAATTAACTCTCTCCAATGATCGCTGCCAAGAAATTCACTGACTTCAGCAGAATATTTCAGAATATCATCAAGCTTCCATACTGGATCAACGGCAGCATGAAACAACAACGCATGGTGTTTTTTTTCATATAAAACAAGTGGCCATGAGCGAACCCAGTGAATAAGATCTTCACTATCAACGTCCTCTAGTATAGGTTGAAGGCATTTCGAAGAACCCATACTTTTTTTCTCATGATAACTATCGTAGGCTAACAGCAAATGAAACTCATGATTACCTAAAACTGATTTGGCTTTAGGGAGGCTTCGAACTAGTTTTAAAACCTCCAATGACGAAGGCCCCTTATTGACTAAATCACCTAAAAACAATAACTCATCTTCATCAGGGTTATAATGAATAGCCTCCAAGAGTGATAACAAACTGCGATAACACCCATGAACATCACCAATAACATAGGTAGTCATTAACCCCAAACCTTTTCAAATAGTTTATAATACCCCATCGATAGAATACTCCCCACAGGAATAGTAATCATCCACGATAAGAAAATACTTCTCACTACTTTAAGATTAAGCGCCTCAATACCTCCAGCAAAACCAACTCCTACAACAGAGCCAACTAATATCTGAGTGGTTGAAACAGGGTAGCCTAAAGCTGAAGCACTAAGAACCATCATGCCAGCTGTTAACTGTGCAGAAAAACTTCTTGAGGGCGATAAATAAGTAATTCTTTTACCCACCGTCTCCATAATACGATAACCGTATACGGCTAAACCAACCACCACACCAGACGAACCCAATAAAACAACCCAAAGTGGCAACTTATTTGAAGGAATAACATAGCCAAACCGAAGTACGTCTACTATTGTTGCGAGTGGCCCAATAGCATTCGCAACATCATTAGATCCATGCGCAAAGGCTAAAACAGCCGCCGAAAAAATAGCCAATATGCCAAAAACTTTCTCAATAACCTTAAAAATCTTATGATGATCCTCACTTGAATATTGCTGAATTAATTTAATAAATAATCGATAAGCAACGATTGCTCCGATAGTTGCAATGGTACAAGCTATCACTTGCTGTTGCCAAAATAGAATATGCAAGCCTAAAGGTTTTAAACCTTTATTCAAAATCATAAGAACAATAAAATAATGACTAAAAAACACCAAAACAGGAAGTACTCGACTAAGACTTTCTCTAGGGTCTCTTCCATTATAGATGCTCTTTTGTAACATTTTAAACAACAAAAATGCGGCCCCTGCAGAAAGAATTGGGGCAACCACCCACGAGATGGCAATAACACCCGCCATATGCCAATGAATACCATCCACTCCTAGTGCAAGAAAACTAAAACCAAGCACTGCTCCAACAATGGTGTGTGTTGTTGACACCGGCCAACCAAAATAGGTTGCCAAAATCAACCAAGTACCTGATGACCAAAGTGAAGCTAACATGCCCCACACCAAGGCATCTGGATCTACCATAAAAGCATGTGTATCAATTAACCCCTCTCTGAGAGTGGTCGTCACTTGACCTCCCGCTAAAATAGCACCCAATGCTTCAAAAATAGCTGCCAATAAAATGGCTTGTTTCACTGTCAGAGTTTTTGAACCCACTGTGGTACCCATCGCATTGGCAACATCATTAGCACCAATAGAACACGCCATTAAAAACCCTGAAATAACAGCAACAATTAAAATAGGATCTGCTAACATTTCTCTCTCTTAGAATTCATTCGAAAACCAACTATCTAGCTAATAACAATAACAATTTCGCACCAACCCTCTGAGCCCAATCCGCAAGATGCCCAATATCCTGTATCACTTGATATAGAAATACCACATCAACCGGAGGCATGTTAGATTCATGCTCAAAGAGCACCTTTCTCACTTCAATTTGAATCAGGTCTGTTTTTTCTTCAATCTCATCCAGTTTAGATATCATATCTTCCGTCGATTGAATCATCTTGGCACTAAAACCTGATTGAAAAAGGTCACTGATTTCATCAACAATTTCATGAGCTTGATTACAAGCTAAAATAGATGTTTTATAAAAGCTGGTAAGGTGATTGCGTATCTCCATAGGAAAGCTCATCCGTCTGCCATAAATAATTCCCACAATATCCTTGACTGTATTAGCAATATTATCTTGAGCCGTGAGAATGGATAGTAAATCAGATCGAGAAACAGGTAACAACAAACCTTTGTGCATATGTAGTTTTAGTTTATTCTTCAAACGATCTGCAACCAGTTCCATTCTGATCACCTCTAATTGATGTTTTTTTGCTAATTCCCAATCCCCCTCAAAAGCTGCCTGCATAAATAGATCCAATGAAGAACAACAACTCACTGAAGCTTTCATATGTTTCCGTAACAAATAAAACGGGGACCCCTCTAAAACACCCCATAAAGAACTGATCGAATCTTTTTTCTTATGTCGATTAAATGGCCACATTACCCTGCCCTCAACATCAATACACATACCCCTATAAACGCCATGAGACCCAACGATAACAGCCCCACTGTCCACAAACTTTTATGCATATTCTCAGAACTGTAAAGCTCCGGGTTATGCTTGACGGACCGATAAAGAGAATACCCTAAAAACAAGGCTAATAAAATAAAAAGTATTTCACTCCAACTACCCATTCTTTTCCACCTTCATGATTTTTAACGTATTCGATTGACCTATACAACCAACCTTATCCCCTTTGGTTACTATAACATGATCTCCTAGAGACAAATAACCCAAATCATGTAATAAATTCAACCCTTCGTGCGCATGCCGGTGTGATTGTCTTTTATTGGAGTCAAAATAGACAGGAATAACTCCTCGAAACAACGTCATTTTTCGACAAGACCGAATGGATCGACTCAACCCAAAAATGATAAGATCAGACCTGGCTCTGGACATCCAAAGAGGCGTTTGTCCTGACTCTGTCAAGGCAACTAAGGCCGCAACATCAATCCTTAATGCAGTATAAATAGCCGCCATGGCTATCGCTTCATCGAAATATGAAAAGTGATCTTTTTTGAATGAAGTGGGTGTTAAATTACCTAAATGCTTTTCAACTTCTAGACAAATATCTGTCGCTGTTTTAACCACCAAAACCGGGTTATTACCCACGGCTGTTTCAGACGACATCATAATAGCATCAGCACCATCTAAAATAGCATTCGCAACATCAGAAGTTTCTGCTCTTGTCGGTTTTTTTGAATACACCATCGACTCCATCATTTGGGTCGCAACAATAACTGGTTTGGAAAGTTCTCGAGCTCTTTTTATCATCTGTTTTTGAGCCACTGGAACAGCTGCCGCACCAATTTCAACAGCCAAATCTCCTCGGGCAACCATAATGCCATCCGATACTTTAATAATTTCATCAAGATGCTCTAAAACCTCAGAACATTCTAATTTAGCAATAATCCCCATATCAGATTTATTGCCCTCTAAAATAGATCTAGCTTTAACAACATCCTGAGCTTTTTTAACAAAAGATAAAGCTATGTAATCAAAATCCATTTTGACAATTTCACTCAAATCATCATAGTCTTTATCGGTAAGAGCTGGAGCAGAAAGCCCCCCTCCCTTCAGGTTTAAACCTTTATTGTTGGATAATTTTCCACCTATTAGCACCTTAGATTGAATCAATTGGTCAGTAACCTTTATCACCTCTAAGCTAACAGCCCCATCATCCAAAAGTAAAACATGCCCTGGGGAAAGATCATTCAGTAATGACCTTTCAAAAATGGAAACTCTTTTTTCATCCCCCTCATTCTCACCACAGTCAAAATCCAAACAAAATAGATTGCCTTCCTTTAATATAACACTGTCTTTGATAAAAGAGCCTATCCGGAGTTTTGGCCCCTGCAAATCAGCAATAACACCCACCACACGCCCTATCTTTTCTGCGCACTGCCTAAACAAATGAACCCTTCGAGCATGCTCTTCTAATTCGCCATGCGAAAAATTAATTCTAGCAACGTCCGCTCCTTCCTCTATCAAAGCCATCATAGATAGTTCATCATCTACACTAGGCCCAAGCGTTGCGACAATTTTAGTTCTACAAAACGGTCGATTTGCCCAAAACCCCTTCTGTTTAACTATATTATCTTTATCCGAAAAAGCAGACTCTTGAATATCACTCATAAAAATTTCTCCAAAGCTTTCTTGTTTTCATATAACTTGGTAACACTGGGCAGACCTTGCTGTTCAATATAACTCATAAATGCCCCCCCTGCCATTGAAACATAATTCATTGAGCTAAGCAATCCCTCAGCATCAAGTGCACTTATAGTATCGCCTCCGCCCACCACAGTCCAACCCGGGTGATCTGCCAAAGCCCTTGCTAAATCTACCGTGCTTTTTTTAAACCTTTCATCCTCAAATAAACCCAAAGGGCCATTCCAAAGAACTGTGTTCATACCCTTTAAATGTTGGATGATTTCCTGAAGAGTCTCCTGGCCAATATCACAAATAGTATCCTCTGCATCAATATCATGTACACTCACTGTACGGCAATTTTTATCTGCTCCTAAAACACAGACATCGGTTGGCAATATTATTGTCTTCTTCAAAGATTTTGCTGTTTCTAATACCTTATTTCCATAATCAACTAATTCGTTATCGACTAAAGACCTCCCTACCTGATACCCCTTAGCTTTCAACAAGGTATTGGCAATACCTCCCCCTAAAACCAAAACATCCACCCGATCTAGTAAAACTTCAATTAATTTTGTTTTAGTGCTAATTTTTGCACCACTTACCACCGCCATCATCGGGAGCTTCGGATGATCTATAATTTTTTTTAATGCCCTGACCTCTTGATCAAAAAGTATTCCTGGAACCGTGTACTCTTTATTAACCCACCCCCATATTGAACCCTGTTTACGATGAGCACATGAAAATGCATCCATGACAACAACATCAATATTCTCTAAGGAATCATTAACCCAGGCATCATCACATTCTAGCTCACCTTTATGAAACCTTAAATTTTCTAATAAATAAACGTTACCTTTCTCCCAATCCCGATAACCTGGCCATTGATCAACAAAACTAATATCTTCTGCTAACATATCTCTTAATTTAGGCAACAACACCGCAGTACTTAATGAAGGGTCTTTTCCCTCCGGTCTTCCTAAATGAGTGGCTAAAATCACAGCGCATCCATTCTTCAAAAGCTTACGAATCCCTGGTAAAGCAGCACTGATGCGTCGAGTATTGTGAATTTTACCTTGATGCAAGGGGACATTAAAGTCCACCCGAACCATAACGTTTTTATGATGTATTCGGTCAAGGTGCACGGTTCACCTCAGAATATTGAGCCATCATGAGGGCATGAGCAGTATCCAGCATCCTGTTAGAAAAACCCCATTCATTGTCATACCAGCTCATCACTTTAAGCGTTCTTCCTATTAAACGTGTTTGATGTAAATCAGCAATACTTGAGGCAGGATGCTGATTAAAATCAATGGAAACTAAAGGGTCAGTATTAATAGCTAAAACCCCTGCATACTCTCCTTTACTTGCCTTAATTAATACTTCATTAACACTCTCAACTGTCGCGTCATGACACAATTGCAAGGTCACATCAACCATAGAAACATTAGCGGTTGGCACACGAATAGCCAGACCATCTAATTTTCCTTTAAGTTCAGGAATAACTAACCCGATGGCTGCCGCCGCACCTGTTTTTGTAGGAATCATGGATAAAGCAGCCGCCCTTGCTCTTCTTAAATCTGAATGAGCAGCATCTGTTAAACTTTGATCATTCGTATAAGCATGCACTGTCGTCATCAAACCTGATTCTATACCAAACTTCCGATGAATGGGTGCAACCACTGGGGCTAAGCAGTTGGTCGTGCATGAAGCATTTGAAATAATTGAATGCTCAGCCGTTAAAACATGGTGATTAACCCCATAAACGATGGTAGCATCCACTTCTTTTGCTGGGGCAGAAATAATCACTTTTTTAGCCCCCGCTTGCAAATGCCCTTTGGCTTTAGGTTTAGATGCAAATAGCCCCGTGCACTCAAAGACCACATCTACTTCATGTTGGGCCCATGGCAATGAATTAAGCTCCCTAATCGCCGTAACTTCTACTTTATGACCATTAACAACCAATAAATCACCTTCAATATTAACCTCAAAGGGAGCCCTGCCATGAACACTGTCATATTTCAATAAATGAGCCAGCGTTTCAATCGGGTAAAGATCGTTGATGGCCACCAGTTCAAACCTTGTATTGGGCTTGCTAAACAACGCCCTTACAATACCTCGACCAATCCGACCAAAACCATTAATAGCTATTCGTGTTTTCATACCATCTCCTTTACTTACTTTTGAAAATTTACAGATTTATCTCTTATCTTTGAAAAAATTTCATTCACCGTCAACCCAAAAAATTGATAGACCTTGGAGGCAGGTGCAGAGCACCCATAGTCATCCAACGCAAATATCATACCTTTTGAACCCACCCATTCATGCCACAAACCAGAACTGCCTGCCTCAATCGCTACTCGAAAGGAAACCCCCTCAGGTAAAACATGCTGCCTATAGGGTTGAGGTTGGCGTTTAAAACTTTCCCAACAAGGCATTGAAACCACCCTAACATGGAAGTCTTCCCTGCATAGTTTTTTAGCGACCTCTACGCCTAGATGAACCTCAGAACCTGTTGCCAAAATCATACAGTCAAAACGAGGACTTGACTCCCAAACAACATAAGCCCCCCGGCTTATAGCATCAAAATCGGGTGCTTTGCTAAGCGTCGGCAACCCCTGCCGAGATAGTGCCAAGGCCGTTGCCCCTGTACGCTGAATCGCTGATTGCCAAGCAACCCAAGTTTCTGCCAAATCTGCTGGTCTCCACACATCCAAATCTGGGATCAGCCGCAAACTACTGACATGCTCAATCGGTTGATGTGTTGGCCCATCCTCCCCCAAACCAATCGAGTCATGTGTTAACACATAGGTTACTGGAAGCTTCATCATAGCCGCCATTCGTATGGCATTTCGACCATAGTCTGAAAACGTCAAAAAAGTTCCACAAAAAGGCCTGAATAGTCCTGATAAGGAAAGCCCATTTGCAATGGCCATCATCGCAAATTCTCGAACACCGTAATGAAGGTATCTGCCTTTACTATTTTTGGCAGTAAACACTGAAACTGCTTTGCTCTGAGTTAAATTGGAGCCCGTCAAATCAGCAGATCCACCAACCCATTCTGGCAACAAGTCATGCCATTGATCAATCACCCAGTTCGAACATTGTCGAGTGGCCCATTGGGGTTCATCTTGAATAGCCAGAAGACACCTCTGCTTAAGTTTATTCCAATCAAGGTGTTCTTCACCCCGTCCTCTTCTTTCTAATTCTTGAGCTAAACCTGGTTTTTGCTGCCTGAATTGCTCCCACCTCTCATGCCATTCCTGATAATACTGCCGCCCCTTATCCTGACAAGACCATGCTGCATAAATGGATTCTGGAATAACGAAAGGTTGATGAGTCCACTTAAGCTTATGACGAACAGCTTGAACACCCTCACTTCCGAGCGGTGATCCATGAGCTTTTGCTGTATCTTGAACCTTTGAACCGTATCCAATATGTGTCTTACAAGCAATCAACGTAGGTCCCTGCGTAGTCTTTGCCCAAGCTAAAGCTTCAGCAATGGCTTCAGGGTCATGGCCATCAATTTTTTTAACATTCCACCCATAAGCCTCAAAACGTTGAGGAACAGATTCTGTAAACCAACCTTGAGTTTCTCCATCAATAGAAATTCCATTATCGTCCCATAAAACCGTCAGAGCCGATAGTTCTAACGTGCCGGCTAAAGAAGCTGCCTCAGAAGCGACACCTTCCATCATACAACCATCACCCACCAAAGCAAAAACATGATAATCAATCAGCGGATTCTGCTGGCTTTCAAATTCAGCCCCCGCCATCTTACTGGCAATAGCCAACCCAACAGCATTGGCGAAACCCTGCCCCAAAGGCCCTGTTGTTGTCTCTATGCCCAAAGACTGGTCCAGTTCAGGGTGGCCACAACACGGTGAACCTAACTGCCTAAATTGTTTAATGTTATCGATGGATATGGGGTAACCTGCCAGATGTAAGGCAGCATAAAGCAACATGCTTCCATGACCGTTGGAAACAACCAGTCGATCTCTATTAACCCAGGTTGGGTTCGCAGGGTCAAACTTCATAACCTGCTTAAATAAGACAACCGCAATATCAGCCATCCCCATTGGCATACCCGGATGCCCAGATCCGGCTGCCTCAACAGCATCGATAGCAAGAAAACGAATAGCATTGGCTAAATCTTTGTGACTCACAGCAAAACTCATTTAATGATAGCTCGTTTATTATGCATAAAAAACCATCAAAAATAAACTAACAAACAAAGCAATCTTAAGCTAAATTGACGATACATTAAACTCATTTAACCAATAAAAAATGATCGGCCGTTATTTGCCTCTCATTAGGTCATTATGATTGATCTCTCACCCCCCCTACTAGTTATACCCAGGAGACGGCTAAAAAGAGCGGGGCAAGCATAGACACAAAACACTGCAAACGATACAATAAGTATTTTGCTTGCCCTAAATATGACCTATTACTCCCTCGTTAGAGCTCTTGAAAATGACGATCTAAGCATGGTAAGAAACCTTATTGACCTGGGGTATATTCTAAGTGAAATCAAAACAATCAACAGCACCCCTCCTCTTATTCTTGCTGCTAAAAACCATCATATTGATATAGCTTTTACTCAATACCTTATATCACTGGGCGCAGACCCATTGGAAAGGTCTCCACTATCTTCACAACCTCTACTGAATTACATGGCTCAATACGGAAGAACACACATCTGCAAATGGCTCTTAAAAAATAATTATGTCGATCTAAACTCATTGCCTTTAAGTTCAAAAAAACCTATCAAACCTGAGGAAAATGCACTTCACATAGCCGCTCAAAAAAACCTTACGGACCTTTGTCTTCACTTCATACAATATAATTTCAATATCAACCTACCTCACCCATTAAATGGTAGCATTTTGCTCATGGCGATTAAGAATAAGAACCTTGTCCTTGTTAATATTCTACTCAAGAAACATGCCATCTCCATCCCCAATTCCCAGCACCAATCTGCACTCCACCTAGCGGTAAAAACACGCAACCTTCATGCCTGCCAACAACTTTTAAAATACCCCTCCGGGGTCAAGATTAATGATGAAGACGAACGCCTAAAAACAGCACTCCATTATGCTGTTTCAGAGGACCCATTCGATCAACGCTCACCCCAAGAAATTCACCAAGAACTGGTTCTGTGTGACTGGCTGCTCTCTCAAGGAGCTAACCCCTCAAGCTATGATATCAACCTGATGACTCCGTTACTTCAGGCCGTCAAAGCGGGAAATCTCAAAACATATCGCTTGCTATTGAGCAGGGGAGCAAGATTATCCTCTCACAAAGAACTTAGTCAATACCTAGAAACAGTAAAAGCAAACCAAGCTAATCTGAGTATTTCATCTCCATTTCATGGTTTGATTGCTAAGTTTTATCCCCTATATTATTTAAGTTACCCCAACATACTTGTCTTAGCCACTCAATCTAAAAACATCGAGCTATGTCAATGGGTTTTAATCCATGGAGCCGAAGATAATCATGAAGTTATAAGCACCTGTTACTTTGCAAGCGTTGATATGAAGAACAATAATATTCTTGCCTCTTTTTTCAACACCTACACACCCTCCATACAGCAACTAAAACGATTAAAAAACAACCACCCTGCTTATGACACTCACTTTACGCAATTACCGACAGAGAAGATTAATATTGATCGAGAAGATCGCACCATAGCCTTAATGAAAAATGACACCTATGCTGTCCATAACTTAGATATTTTTGCTCTCACCTATGGCGTGACAACATCAACCCTATTAGCCTCTTTTGACATTAGGCGCTTTTTACAACAACACCCCGAGTTTAACCTACCCTGGCATCAATTACCCAAAGAGGAGTGCATTCTAAACCCGCAAAAAAGAACATTAACCATGGCTGGAAGTATATTTGATATGGATCATATTGCCAGGTTTTATCAAACAACAGCAGCTCAACTAATCCAGTACTTTGGCCCGTACCAAATGATTATAAAAAGTCAGATATCAGGGGGAGAACTAGGCATCAGCACTTGCCTTGGAAATCACATCAGAACCAATGAAGCGAGAAGTTTTACCATTGCTACCGCCACACTCAATAGCTCTCAAAGAAAACGTAAACACTCTACACAGCATCTCATTCAACACAGTATTTTCTACGCAAGACCTACCATCGAACCTAAAGTTAAGAAAAAACTTAGCCCAAAAAGGAAAATCGTAGGGCGAGAAATTTGCACCTCACCCAAGAAAAAGAAAGTCTCCTAAAAATATAAGAAAAGGTCTTGGCAACCCCTTAGAGAAAAAGAACTCTATGCAAATGATAATGAATAATATTACAATTTAAAGAAATCATTCGTTTACATAATTTAGCTTAATTGTTAATTTAGCTTGTTAACATTAAGGGAAGTTATGAAGAATCTTAGAATTGCAATTATTGGTAATATTGGTGTTGGAAAATCAACCTTGATTGAAGCGCTCGAAAAATCGCCATTGAAAGAGATTTTACTATCTATGTGCAATTCATATGAATTAGAAAAAAACTTGTATGTATTCCCAGAAGAATTTGACCCCAAAGTTCTAGATGCCTTTTATAAGGACCCTGTTAAACATGCTTTCACAGCACAAATTGAATTTTTGAATGCCCGGCTTAAAAGACAAAGTAAAATTCAAAAAGTTAGTGGCATTGTGCTAGAAGATAGAACCATTTATGAAGATTTCCACATTTTTGGAAAAGCTCAAAAAATGCTCAAACACTTATCTGAACAAGAGTACGGCGTATACCAACGAACGTATGAACTGATGCTTGATAAAATAAACAAACCAAATATTCTTGTTTATTTACAAGCAGACACCCCAACACTAATGAACAGGATTGCCAAACGCGGAAGAGACAGTGAAAAATCTATCGAAAAAGAATACATCGATTACTTAAATACACTGTATGAGTCATTTATAAAAAGTCATGCCCCTTGTCCAATACTGATGATTGATGCAAAAGAGAATGATAACATGGATCAATACCTTTTAGGTATTTGCGGAAAAATCAAGGATAAAGTTAGCGAACTCCATCGAGCAGTAACATAATAATGCTGAGTATCAATGGGCTTGATCCCAATTATCCCCGTACCCAACATCAACCTTAAGCGGTACATCCAAGTGGCAAACCTGTTCCATAGAGTCACAAATACTCGCTTTCCAAGCTAGTAGAACATCCTCATGAATCTCAAAAACCAATTCATCATGAACCTGCAGAATCATATTAACTGAATCCTGGCTATGCTGAATATCACGGTTAATTTTAATCATCGCTTTCTTAATAATATCGGCAGCTGTTCCTTGCATAGGGGCATTAACTGCAGCTCTTTCAGCTGCCTGCCTACGCACCCTATTGTCATCATTAATCCCTGCCAATGTCATCCTTCTTCCATAAAGAGTTTCCACGTACCCCTTGGAACGAGCCGTTTCACGTGAAACATCCATAAACACCTTAACTCCAGGGTACCGCTCAAAATAAGCTTTAATATAAACATTGGCCTCATCAATAGTAATGTTTAATTGCTTAGATAACCCAAACGCAGACATCCCATACATGAGTCCAAAATTAATCGCCTTTGCCCGTCTTCGCTGACCTTGTGTGACCTCGTTCATGGGCACAGAAAAAACATCGCTTGCCGTACGTTGATGGACATCTTGATCGTGATAGAAGGCCTCCAAAAGACCTTTATCTTTCGAAAAATGAGCCATAATACGCAATTCTATTTGTGAATAATCAGCGGCCAATAAAACGTAGCCCGGGCGAGGTATAAAGGCTTTTCTAATTTTTCTACCCTCTTGAGTTCGAACGGGAATATTTTGTAAATTAGGCTCAGTGGATGATAATCGGCCTGTAATCGTCACCGCTTGATTGAAAGATCCATGAATCCGCTGAGTTTTCGTATTAATCTCACGAACAAGGCCATCAGCATAAGTTGACTTTAATTTAGCCAATTGCCGATATTCTGAAATCAATTTTGGAACCTCATAATCCTTGCCTAAAGCATGTAAAACTGATTCAGATGTGGAAGGCACGCCTGAAGGTGTTTTTTCAATGACAGGTAAAGCCATCTCACCAAACAAAACTTCTCTGAGCTGCTTGGTAGATTGTACATTAAAAACCTTGCCTGCAAATGAATGAACTTGATGCTCTAAAAAATCCATTCTAGATGCTAATTCATGACTTTGCTGCATCAATAATGCAGAGTCCACACGAACCCCCATGTATTCCATTTCAGCTAACACTTCAATTAAAGGGGTATCAATAGCATTAAAAACTTCCATTAATTGTTTATTTTCTAGTAAAACACTTAACTCCTTGGCTAAACACCACGCTACCTCCGCGTCCTCAGCCGCATAATTCGCAGCCTGGTCAATTGAAACATCCGCCATGGTTTGATCCTTGGGCACTAAATCAGAATAAGAGGTCGTCGAACGCCCCAAATACCGCTTAGATACATTATCTAAAGAATAACTCGTATGCGAACTATCCAAAACGTACGCGGCCACCATGGTATCTAACAACTGAGCATGGATTTCAATACCCATGGATTTCATAACTTTATAATCAAACTTCAAATTATGCCCAATCACGGATAAGTCTTGGGATTTAAACAACTCCTGTAACCCCTCTCTAATCAAGTCAAAAGATAGCTGTGTTCCTTCTTTGTGTGCTAACGGAAGATAGTACCCTTTCGATTTTTCTAAAGCAAAAGACATGCCCACACATGTTAACGTATGAATATCTAAACCCGTGGTCTCTGTATCAAATGCAAACTGCTGGACCTTCTTTAATCGTGATAATAAACTCCCCCACTTCTTAGGCTCATCAATAATTTCCACCTTCAACACACCCTCATCGCCCGAGTCTTCAATCTCTTTCATCCATAGCCGAAAACCAAAACGTTGATACCAATGCAGCAACGCCTTATTGTCCGGCGGTAAAAACTTAATACCCTGTAAATTGACTTCTTTCACATGATATTCCAATTTAATTAAATCCCTCACCCAACCTAACTGATGAACATGCTCTCGAAAAGACTCTCCAACTTTTCCCTTAATATCATCTTGATGCTCAATAATTGACTCAATGGTTTGGTACTGGCTTAACCATTTTGCAGCTGTCTTAGGGCCCACTTTTGGAACCCCCGGAATATTATCTGAAGTGTCCCCCATCAAAGTTAAATAGTCTAAAATCTGTGACGGCTTAACCCCATAACGATCAAAAACCTCACCTGGACCCATTTTTCGCTGACGCATGCTGTCATATAAAGTGACTTTATCAGTCACTAACTGAGCCAGGTCTTTGTCCCCCGAACAAATCACAACCTCCTTGTCTATTTCAGCCACTTGTCTTACTAACGTAGCAATGACATCATCTGCTTCAAAACCCTCTTGAACCACCACCGGCAACCCCGTGGCTTTAATCACTTCTAACAATAAAGGAACCTGAAAAACAATCTCTTCGGGGGTTGCGTCTCGGTTGGCCTTATACTCCGCATAATTCTCATGCCTGAATGTTTTTCCCTTAGGGTCCATCACAACAATAATTTGAGATTGAGGGTTCTCAACAATCATTCTACGCAACATATTGAGCACACCGAAAATAACCCCTGTAGGTTCTCCTCTATCATTCGATAAAGGGGGCAAAGCATGAAAGGCTCTAAACACATAATATGAACCATCTACTAAAATAAAATCGGCCACTTAACTTCTCCAATAAGAGGGCAAAAGAATCACATACACCGCCATAATTTCAACACGGCCCACCACCATCGCAACAACCAACGCAGATTTAACACAAGGGGATAATAGACCATAACCGTTGGATAAAGATCCCAGAGCAGCCCCTGTATTAGATAAACAAGCTGCCAATGAAGCTAGGGCTGTCTGCCAATCCAACCCTAAAAGCAAAAGAACTGATAGAAGTGCAACCCAACTGATCAAATAAAAAACCAAAAAACCCCTAAACATAACCAACGCAGCCTCCGAAACAGATTTCTGGTTAATCGATACATTTTGTATCGCCTTAGGATGAATCATCTGCTTCAAACACCTTAGTCCATCACGCAAACAGGACAGTAAACGTAAAACTCGAATGCCTCCCGAGGTTGAACCCGAACACCCCCCAACCAAACTCACCAACACAAAGATAAACAGCAACATATTAGGCCAAGCGAGATAAGTATCAAAAGAATAACCCGTGGTCGTTATCATCGATATAAATTGTTGAATGACCTTCCAAGTTATATCATGAGGTGCAAACATAACCAATCCGACCACGACACTCAAGGTAAACCATAAATATTTCTTATTTTCCTCATCCTGTATATAGACTCGACATGACCTCCCGATGATTGCGTAATAGTGTAACCGATAACTTAAAGCACTTAATACCATAACAACACAGGCCATAGGGCCCACCCAAAAGAGATCTTGATAATGCGCCATGTTATCAGAATAAATTGAAAAACCTCCCGTTGAAACGGTAGTCATGGCTTCACACATAGACTCAAACATAGTCATGCCTGCAAAATAATAACCCAACAAACAAAATAAAAACAATGTAAAGTAAATCATAAACATCACTCTAACAGTGGAACCCACACGGGGCATCAATTTAGTTTCTTTGGTTTCTATTTGATAAAGGCTCTGACTTTCCAATCCCGTAAATGCAATTAAAACAACAGCAACCGTAATAATACCTAAACCTCCAACAAATTCTAACTGTTGGTGGTACCAACGAAGAGCATAAGGCCACGTATCCAAATCAGAAAAAACCTCTGCCCCCGTAGTTGTTAAACCTGAAAAGGCTTCAAAAAAACAATCCACCCATGACCCTATCCCCAGGATGATAAAAGGAATCATTGATAATAACCCTACTAACACCCAAACAAACACCACTATAAAATAAGACATTTGCGTCCGGAAAAACCCCGGAGAAACACCAAAATAGTGTAATGAAAAACCTAACATAAAGGTTACAAACGCAGAAAATAAGAAAGCTAGATAAATCGGCTCTCCGTAGATTAAAGCTACCCCTGCAGGAAGACAAAATGTAGCACTATAAAACATTAAAATGGGACCTAAAATAAATGCCAAATGCCTAAGTTTTATCATACACTCACCAATTCAATTACCTGAAAAGCTGGGGTTTCATAAGGATGGGAAGCCTTCAGCGCTGCAATAACTTCAGACAAAATAGCTTTTTCCAAAACAATCTCTACCTTCCACTCAGTTACTGATTCGACTTGATTTAAACTCCCAATCGAGGGTACTGACCCTTCTAACGGTCGAAATTGCCCCCTCCCTTTAACTTGCCAACAACAACTATCATAGGAACCTATTTTCCCTGCACCCTTAGCAAATAAAGCAGATTTAACTGAATCCAAGGAATCCTCAGGCACATAAAAACTAAGCATGTAATCAGGTTTCATCAACACCTCCCGAATAATGATGCATTATAAATTAAGTTAACATTGAATGATACCGATTCTTAATATCATCCCTAACAAAAAAACCTTGCTATGTTTGAAACCTGCTGGCCTTATAGATATACTTAATAAATGTTTTACAGACAACTTAAAATTCTATGAAAATACTTAAAAGATTGGCCATCTCGATGGGTTTAAATACAGCACTTTTACTTTGGAAAAGTTTTTCATACGCATCCCTTCATGTGCACCAAGTCCTCGCAAAGAGATTATCTCCATGGATTCTTAAACTTTTACCTAGAAAAAGAAAAGCCATTCTCGAAAAAAATTTAAAGCTGGTCTTTCCTCAATGGAATGAGCAAAAAACTCAAGATTTCATTCAAAAAAACATCCTGTCTGTTACCACATCTCTCTTAAGAATATCGACTATCTGGAAACACCCCTCTAGTCATTGGGGTAAAAAAATTGAATTAGAAGGCGTCCATCATCTAACTTCAGCAGAAAAAAGCTCAACAGGGTTAATTATTTTAACCCCGCACTTTAATCATGCAGAAACATTAGGGCAACTGCTTATAGAAAACCTTCATCAACCCAGTTACTACATCTACAAACCTCTCAAACAACAGAAGATAGAAAACTTTATTATCAAATCTCGCGGAGCCTTCAATATCAAATCCTCCGAAGCCCTAAAAATTATTAAGACGCTCAAAAAAGGCCAAACTATTTTCATGCTGCCGGATCAATATATGATCCACAAAAATTGTGCCGATGTCTCTTTCTTGGGGGTTAAAACAAAAGCCATTACCGCCCCTGCCAAACTAGCATCCATGACAAATGCAACCTTATTAATAGCCTATATTAAAGAAACTCCCAGCACCTATAAACTCATGGTGGAACCCCCACTTAATCCTCAATTAACAGGAAATATTGAAGAAGATACTCAATTTATTAACCATCAATTAAGCAACGTTATTCTGTCTCAACCTGAGCATTATTTCTGGCTGCATAATCGATTTAAAACTCACTTTGAGCAAATATCGTAAACACATAATAAACTTGACAAAAATAAAATTACATGTTAAAAATATATTAATAATAACCAGGCTTAAAATCATGATATTATTAACCAAAAAGCATTTAACCCTCCTTGTTCTTGTGGGCCTGACTATGGTTCTTGTACAACCTTCTAGACTATTCAACGATATAGGAATATCGCTCATGGCAATATGCTTAGTGATTAATTCAGTGGTACTCCCTTGGATCAATTGGTCAACGAATAATCTTCTCCTAAAAGAAATTAATGAACTAAAAGGCAAACTACATAAATTAAGCAAACACCCCAACTAACTTCAATTCCCGCTGAAAGAGATTAATCACTTCTTTCCAGATGGAGCAGTTTTAAATTTACCCTTCACTATGATTTCTTCTTTAAAAAACCCTTTTCCAGATGAAACAGTTTTAAATTTACCCTTCACTATGATTTCTTCTTTAAAAAACCCTTGAACATCACCATTCTTGTCAAAATTAAGGCCATAACTGCCTTCATAATTCACAGCCGTTCCTTTTTTAATAAGCTTTAAAGCTTTTGCTAACTCCCCTCGATAAATTTTTACCCCTGGTTCATTGGTAACAGACCGTATATCCTCAGGTGTTATCTTGTCAGATTTAGCTTGTTGCATGGCTAAAATGATAATAGCAGATGCATCATAGGACTCCACAAAAAAAGGGGCGTCTTGATCCGCTCTATTTTTCTTAACCAACTTAGAAAATTCTTTTGATGATTTATCAATCTAGAGTAGAGTCGACGGGGCGGGATACAACAGTGATAGTCTCTCCCTTTTGATATTTCTTTACCGCAGCTGCCAACGAAAGTGATCTTAGGCCGTCTGATAGAAAATAGTGATCAAAAGCATTTACGCTTAGTGATTTCAATAGAATGTTTTTACCAACCCCATCTTGAGAACCAATAATTATAAGCGCCTCCGCACCTTCATTTGTTACTTGCAACAGGTGTGCTAAATAATTAGGTTGACCCTGTTCATGCGGAAATGAAGAAACCTTTATACCCAGATTCTTAGCGGAAGTTATATAGGCTTTTTGCATGCCTAGTCCATAGCTATTATTAACATAAGAAATGACTACACTTTTTATTCCCTGTTTTTTTGTTATCTCCGCCAGAATAGCTCCTAGCTTTGCATCAGAAACTGCCGTTCTAAATAAATCTTTATATTTTGTCTGGCTAAACTCGGGTAATGTAGCTGATGGCGAGATCATAATCATCTTGTTAGGATAAATAACGTTTTGATAAACAGCTCTGGTAACACCGCTACAATCTGCCCCAACAATATTTTTTACATTGGACCTCCTTAGCACGTCTGCTGCACTAACAGCTTTCCATGAATCAACACACGTTGAGTCCTTACGAATAGCCTCAATATTGTCAAAGAAATAACCTGAGTCATTCGCCTCTTTGATTGCAAGCTCAGCTCCTTTTGCCATATCAGGAGTCAACCTTTCAATTGGACCGGTAAAACCCAAAAGTATACCCACGTTCACTGTAGCCATAGCTGAAGCGTATAAACTAAAACTAAGCAAAGACACAATAAAATTATTTTGTATTTTAGAAAAAATCATAACATTACCTCCTATTATATACCGTATAGTACAATATAGTATGTTTATCAGTTATTTATGATATTATGTAGATACAATCTTAAAACACCCGGGCTCTCATTTAACCATTACCTTTTATCTTTATACTCACATAAATCATGAAGCTCACACGCACCACACAATGGTTTTCTTGCAATACACACATACCTGCCATGTAAAATTAACCGATGATGAATATTCATTTTATGCTTAGTGGGTGTCCATTTCTCTAATGCACTCTCAACATCATCCGGAGTTTTACCCTTGGCCAAACCCGTTCGATTGCTAACACGAAAAATATGTGTATCTACAGCAATAGTGGGTTGCCCAAACCCTACATTTAAAACCACGTTAGCCGTTTTACGCCCGACACCAGGAAGATTTTGAAGCTTCTCTCGGGTATCTGGAACGTTGCCATCATGTCGCTCAATCAGTAAGCGACAAGTATTAATGACATTTCGAGCCTTGCTTCGATACAGCCCAATCGTTTTAATGTAATCCATCACAGCAGTCTCCCCTAATGCAAGCATATCTTTCGGGGTGGGCCCTGCTTTAAACAAGGCTGGAGTTGCTAGATTCACACTTTTATCCGTTGCTTGAGCAGACAACATCACAGCAATCAGCAATTGGAAACAATTTGAATACGTAAGCTCTGTGGTTGGGCTTGGGTGTAACTTTTGTAAAATTTCAAAAATTTCTAAACGCTTTGTAAGGTTCATTCACTACTAACCCATTGTTGAAAAAGCGCCTGACGAGCCGCCAAGGTTTCTTCGCGTGTCGATTTTTTCTGCCTAAGTTTGGTTTGAGTTTTTTTGAGTTCATTCTTTTTCTTGGTTTGTCTTTGTTGTTTTTCTTCATAAGCTTTTTGAAAAATATTTTTTCTTTCCCAACGCCCCTCTAAGGTTTCATGAGAATCTCTTTCTTCAATACAATCCATAGGACAGGTTGGCAAGCATAAACCACACCCAGTACAAAGATCCTCCAAAACCCCGTGCAGTGATTTATTGTGCCCAACAATGGCTGCCGTTGGACAAACATCCACACATTTATAACACCCTATACAACGATTAGGATCAATATAGGCCTTCCACATACGCTCTGACTCCAAGCCATCGATTTCTTTCTGCGTAGGTTTTCTCCCTTGAATGCCTGCTAATTTTTCTAAAACAAAGGCTCCTCCAGGCGCGCACTTATTAATTGGCGCCCCCTCATTAGCTACCGCCTCGGCATAAGGAGAGCACCCCGTGTATTCACATCTCTGACACTGGGTTTGTGGTAATAATGCTTCAACTTGATCTTTTGTTGGCATCAACCCTCCTGCGGCTCTAATAATCTATCCGTCTGTTCAGATGTAATTCTTTCTGCAAGCCTTTCGAATGGTTTTAATGTTTGACCTAGGGGTTGAAAAGTCAAATCATCCCAGGAATCAGGACTAGTTTCAAATAAATTAAAAGCATTGTGTGTTAAACGCGGCATAACCGGCTGCAAAACTCCCATTAATTGATAAAAACATACCAACGCTTGCGTGCAGACTTGATGAGAAACCTCCACCGTACTTTCTTCTTTCACGAGTTTCCATGGCTTGTGCTGATCGATAAATTGATTGACACCGTCAGTAAGCTGCATCACCAGTCGTAATAACTGAGAAAATTGCCGAGACTCATAACAAGACTTCATCTTGGGCAAAGCCTTCTTAATAGCATCAACTTGACTTGCATCCAACAGACTATTCGCTAAACAACCCCCAAAAGACTGATGAATAATTTTAGCACACCGGCTGCCAATATTGACCAACTTACCGACAATATCAGCATTTATTTTTACCCTAAAGTCGTCTAAATTAAGATCAATATCTGCAATTGAATCCCCCAATTTACTCGCAACATAATACCTCATATAATCTGAAGGTAAGACATTCAGATAATCATCAGCTAAAATAAAGGTCCCTCGTGATTTTGACATTTTTTGACCATTGATTGTTAAGAAACCATGAACCCATAACTCACTGGGTTGTTTCCAACCACACTCCTTCAATACAGCCGGCCAAAATAACCCATGAAAGTAAGCAATATCCTTGCCGATAAAGTGGATAACATCTAAATCACTGTCACTCTGTAAACAGAGTTTAAGATAATCCGTCCCCTTTTCCTCATCAAGCGCTTTTACCGCCGCAAAATAACCTATCGGAGCATCCAGCCACACATAAAAATATTGATCTTTTCTTTCCGGGTGTTGGAAACCAAAATAAGGGTGGTCCCGAGTAATATCCCAATCACTTAAACCTTGATCAAACCACTCAGAAAGCTTGTTTTTAACCTCCGGCTGAAGGCGTGAATTATGTTGCCACTGCTGGAGCATACTGACTGATTTTGACAACGCAAAGAAATCATGTAAAGACTGTTTGGTAATCGGTGGATTACCTGAGAGTGTAGAATAAGCATTCTTCAGTTCAGTTGCATGATAACTGGCACCACATTTCTCACAATTATCTCCGTATTGATCATTGGCATCACATTTTGGACAATTCCCTTTAACAAACCTATCAGGCAAAAACATTTCTCGCTCACTGTCATAAGCCTGCTCAATCGTCTTTTCAATGATAACTTTCTTTGTTTTTAGCAAATCATAAGCCTGATAAGTCAGCGATTTATTATGATCAGAATGTGTTGTATGATAAGTATCAAACTTTACATCAAAACTGCTGAATGTTCTTGCATGTTGAAGTCTCATCTCTTCAATCAAAACTTCAGGAGATGTCTCTAATTTATTGGCTTGCAGCATGATTGGCGTACCATGAGAATCTGAACCTGAAATAAAAATGACATCTTCCTTACAAAAGCGTAGAAAACGGCAGTAGATATCTGCTTGAATAGCTTCCACCATGTGCCCTAAATGCACAGGGCCATTAGCATAAGTTAACGCTGTCGTAACCAGTTTCATAGATAATTACCTGTTAATAGCATGTTATTCTAGTGAATTATGACTTGCTTAGCAATCTTAATTCTTTTATACGGCTATCTTTAAATACTTTTCTGGCTAAGATTAATTACCCTAGATGACACCTAATATGCGAGAGTTAAATAATAAACATACCCTCATTTCATAGGGGTTTAATGGCAACCCTATTGAGTGATGGTTCTGTTGATAGTTTGATTGCTCAATATTTCACTTAATAAACAAGCGCTGTTGGTTTCTTTTATCATTCAATATACCCCTTATTATCATACACATGTAACTGATAGTTTTTATTTTATAAACTCATTTCTCAACGAATACCCTCGACCACTCAAACCCCCACATCAACTTTTCAGCCCTTAACTATATAAGATCAATAAAAAGCAACCACTTAAAGACTCATCCTACAACCCCAAGACAATATCCCACAACACTTCCGGCCTAGCTCCTATTCATCAAAGCCCTTTTGATTTGGAATAAAATCAGCAAGAAATAGTAAAAAACAATAAAAAGAAACAGAGTCAGTGCGCAAAATTACAAATAAAACCCAAATAAACGCGAAACCCACATATGTTTATTTTTTTGTAGTTGATAATAAAACAAATAGTTTACATTGGGTTTGCTAGTAACTCTTTAGGACTGCTATTCATGCATGGACATAAGCAAGACACATCAAGGCGTTTTCCCTCAGATACCAATTTTTGGGTAAATAAATTTCTAAAAGAGTCATGTCAAGAATATGTTGAACTCTTGCTTGACAGTATCAAATCTCTTATTGGTGGAGGGATTCCAACACATACCAGTGAAATTTATAAACTTAATGTGCTGTATCTGCGAGCCATCATTCAAAAAATCATCGTATCTCCCCAAGTATATACTGAATTTTTTAAACGTAATATTCCTCTCTACGTACAAAAATTTCCTGAGAATGCAACGGGCTTTTATGCCATGATGGATCTCAAGAAAGCTCACCTTACTGACGAGCAATTACCAGAGTTTGAAGAATCGTGTAACCACCTCAAACTTATCTCGCGAGCTCTCTCCGGGTTATTTTCACCAGAGCCCACTGGACACCCCAATCAATTTATTACCTACTCTACTTTCAGGGTGACACCCTTTTTTCCTAAAGACGTCCATAGCAAGCCTGGGGATAAAGATGATGGGCTTCCTTTGAATCTATCGGATTTAGAAACCTATTTTCATACCTGCCACTTCCTCATGCAAGAAGCCTTATATCAAGCCAGCTTAAAAGTTGAACAGCTATACAGACAAGACCTTTCAATTAAATCTAGACCTACCGCGGATTTCAACGCCCTTCATATACTTGAGTCCATTATAACATCTATAGACCCATCCACCGCCCTTTCTCACCACAACATTTGGGGAACAAAAGGCAAAGAAGAAGTTTATATGGTGCATCCTTTATTACAAGAAACATGCTATACATCAATCTATAATAATGAACTCAAACCCGACCCCAACTCCATCCAACACCTGACTGAAATGCTGCCAGCAAGGGTCATACACCAGCCGTCTATATTTTTAAAGCAACTTCCTATTGATTGGTTCACTGATATCTTAACCAGCCACTTCAAAGGCATTTTAGGCGAAATCTTCTATGCCATGCCTACCAATGAACCTTGTTTTGTACAAGTAACTAAAACAAAAGATAACACCTACACAAAGGCAGATTATGGTAACCAACAGACGACCATAACCTCCCACCCCTCACCTCTGTCAACGTTAACAATTGAATACCTTAATTCATCAAAAAAACTTACTTATCGACACGAGTCAACCACTCTTTCTGGACAATACCTTCAGGATGGCATGTGGCTAATTAACGGCCAAAAAATCCTGGAAACACAACAAAATGGAATAACTGAGCTCACCCTTCCTACAGGTGCGCCAGTTAGACTATGGTCACAAGATGAAACGCCTAAAAACCTTACTCCAACAATCAAATATGTCAGTGATCAAACCTATTATAGAACACGAAAGCAAAACGAAACAACACTATCAAACTTCTCAAAGGAGTTAATGTGGTTTCTTATGTTAACCCCTAAACATAGGTTTCATAATAAAACAGAAACAAGATTTACATCAGAAGACTTCAAACACAAAACAACAGGAAATCAATCATTTACTAGAAACGGCTTGCTCAACTGCTTAAAAGAACTTAATGAAAAACACAACCCCTGGTTGTATGAATCTTTGAGTCAAATCGTCAATTATTTAGCTATTAGTGAGCTGAGTGAGCAACAAAAAGAAGAAGTAGTATCCAACCTACTGAACATAAACTCAACTAAGTACCAAGATATAGATAACCTGACTCAGTCCTCCAAAGAGAGTTTATATGCCCAAATAGAGTTTGCAGCAAAATCTGCTTTATTTAGGCTAAACAACGAAATCATGGCCAACTCCGTCTTATCAAAAGAAGCATTCAACCTCAATCAAAGCGTAGATGATATACAAAAAACCGATCATGATGAAGCAACTAATGAAGTTCTCTTAAAAGCTCATGATGAATCTATACTCCATACAGTTTTAAATTATATTGATGAGAAAAAATTGACTCTTAATGGCATCATCGATCAAGTTGGCACCGATAAACTCATTCAGCATCACTATAAAATTATTGAAAAAATAGCTAGCGTGACCAACGATAGCCGATTTGATATATTTCATGACTTTGTTGAACTATTGAAAAGCAATCGAATAACATTCAACTCATTTCAACTAAAAATAATTATGGATATACTCATTAAAAATAATCACTATGATGAAGCCTTATTACTCCAAAAACAATTTCAGCACCCAAACCCTCGTATGCCGCGTGTAAAGCTAGACCTATTCACTCTAGAAGCTGCCGCAGAATCTGGAAATCTACAGACCTATAAAAAAATCTCTCAAAACGGAGCCTCTAAGGAAAAAGACAAAAAGGAAATTAAACCTAGTAATACAACATTTTTTAAAGCTATTCGGTCAGGTAACTCTCAATTGGTTAAGTATATTTTCGACCACACGCGCCCTTCTTCATTCGCATTCTTTACGTATGAATCTAGCATACACAAGCAAGTTAGTAAAATGTGCCTAATAGAGGCCGCCGCTATTAGCATGGATATGCTTAAAACAGTTTGCTCTTATGGAAAAGGTTACTTTTCAACCAATTATCCCACCCTTCCCCAAGAATGCTTGCACAGCGCAATTGCTATCAAAGATATTGAATTTGTTCATCAGCTCCTCAACGGGTTAACCGAAAATCATAACCCTCTACTGCCTGATAAAAAATCTATGGAAGCAGCTGCTATGAGCGGAGACCTCGACTTTTTTAAGGAAGTGCTTGCTATATTAGTAGCATGTCAACCCGATGCTTTACTCAACCCGCTTCTTCAACATAATGTTCATTTAGCCCGTGACTTTGAAAACCTTTACAAATCAAGCATTCAATCCTGCATTAAATTAGCACCAGAAGTTTTACTCAAAGCATGTACCTCTTCAAACAAAGAAGGTGGTGCCAAACTTGTAGAGTGGTTGACAGAAACAGAAAACTTTACCTGTCATGATACAGACTACGAATTTTTACCCCTGAAACATAATAACCTTAGCATAGCTGAAGTTATTAAATCTGGGAATCTCAGTCTACTCAATAAACTAGCCCCTACTCACAAGAATGATGATTTTCTTATTGCTGCAGCTGAATCAGGCAATTCAACCATGTTTGAGGCGATTAATAATCTTTCAGAAGAAGCCCTTAAATCTTTGACGACGGTCTCTTCTTCCGGAAAAAAATCACCCACCCCTGAAACAGCACCCTCGCATAATATAGGGCTCTTTCCCGCTCATCTTCCTAAATCACCAAGACACAACAATGAATCACCACACGAAGTCGTCATTCAACAAAGCTCATCATCTTCCCCCCCAAGAAATAATTCAAACACACTGTTATCCATACGCCCAATAACTCACCCATCAAAAGACTCCAAATCTGATATCAATCGTGCACTCATTGTTGCAGCCATAGACGGCGGTAACAAAACAATCTTCACAAAAGTTGTTAGCCAACATGAAAAATATCTTGACTGCGATTTATTAGCCCATGCAAAAAGAAAGGAAGCACACGACATTACACAAGAATTAGTCAAACATCCTGTGATAATTCAACAAGAACTGATATCTAGCACCAATGAAGCTGTTAATCATCAAGTGGAACAAAACTATCAATGTCAATTTCTTAAACCCAGCCCTAAGAAAATCATAACAAATAAAGATATTGAAAACATGAAAAAAATGTTTGAGTGTCGAGTACAACACCCTACGGATCAATTCTATGGCTTGAAAGTGACCAGTGATAAACTTGAGCAAATAAGGGCACTCGAATTTATCGACACTGACCATTCTGATGAGTTAAATAAAGACTTTCATGGGGGAGAATTTCATGGCTACGTTGGGTTTGGACAAGTCACACATCAAAGATCAGAAAAATGGGTAAGAGAAAAAATGGCAACACGACTATCAACCAATCTTAAGGAATTATCAAACGGTTTAAACCCTAACCTAAAATGTGCCATTCAACAAGTTGCTAAGCCCGCCATGGGCAGACCGTGACTCAATGCATACAAACGATCAACCCCTAAAGCAACACCACTGCAGGCAGGTAAATGATCCAATGAATTAAGCCACAACTCATTGATGGGGATTTCTGGCAAACCTCTACTTCTTCTAATCTTATTTTGATTGATAAACCTTAATCGCTGAGTTTTACGACAACTCAACTCATCAAAACCATTAGCAATTTCTACGCCATTGATAACAATCTCAAACCTTAAAGCCAAAGAACTATCTTCGGGCTTAAGCCTGGCTAAAGCAGCCTGGGAGGCAGGGTAATCCTCTATCACCCACAGCCCTTGTAACGTAGGCTCAATTTTAGTTGAATAAGCATAGTCCAAAAGAATATCTTGACTCCAATCACAGGTCTCTTCTAACGACAATATTCTTAACATCTGTTCACAAGAATCATTGACAGGGTCAATCTTCAAAAACCTCTTAAATAGATCAACATAAGAAATTCTATTAACAGTAAAAATCCGCCATTCACTCACCAGCTCAATCACTTCATTTATCAGCTTTTCAAGCGACCAACCAACCCGATACCATTCCAACATGATGAATTCATCACGGTGCCACTTTCCTTCTTCCTCTTGCCTCCAAACATGACACAACTGAAAAATATCACCTGAACCCTGAGTTAACAAACGTTTCATCGCAAACTCAGGTGACGAATGTAAATATTGAGAATCAACTTGAATAGCTTGAACCTGAGGGTCTGGGTTTTCAAAAGGAACAAGGTGTTTCGTCTGCACCTCCGTTACCCCCCTATCAACTAAAAATGCACGTAGTTTTTGAATAAATAGAGCATATTGCTTCAAGTTATTTTGAACGGCTGACATACTCTGCTGTCCGGGTGTCTATTTTAATAACATCACCTACATTCAGAAATAAAGGCACCCTAATTTCTGTATTAGTTTCTAAAGTTGCAACTTTTGAACCCCCTGAAACTGTATCTCCTTTGATGCCTGGTTCACACGCAATAATCTTAAGAAAAACAAAAGTGGGGGATGCCACCGTAATCGGCTCATCATTCCACAAGGTTACTAAGCAGTCATCATTTTCTTTAATCCAACGCACAGCCTCTCCTACAATATCGGTTGTCGCATTCACTTGCTCATAGTTTTTAGAGTTCATAAAATTCCATTCATCCCCTTCACGATATAAAAATGACATTTCAATGTCCATAACATCTGCTTTTTCAATAGACTCTCCAGATTTATATGTTTTTTCAACCACCCTTTGTGTCTTCAAATTTCTCATCTTTATGCGACTAAACGCCTGCCCTTTACCCGGCTTAACAAACTCATTATTAATGACTGCATAGGGAGCATGATCAATTAAGACTTTCATCCCTCCTCTAATTTCATTGGTGCTATAAGACGCCATTTTGTTTCTCCATTCAATATCAATAAAGTATTATATTAAAGGAGTTGCTCACCATAAACAATCTAATCGTGACCTTTTACCCAAGCAGTCAATACTGGAGACTTATCTAAGGCCCAACTCTCATCTTAACCCCTCCATCACAAAAGACCACTCCCTTTATTCGAGAGTGATTTGAGTTTTATTCGGTTGATTGGGCAACTCTTGTACCCATCGAGGTAACAAATACCCAGAAACTGCAGCAGCTAGCTCTCGATAAATACATTGGGCTCTAGCCAACGGCACCTCAAAATGAGCAGCGCCCTGAACAGGGTCTAGCTGGTGTAAATAATAAGGCATAATAGCTTGCTGAAATAACTTCATCGATAAATGAGCCAATACATTTGCATCATCATTGATACCTTTCAGCAACACTGATTGATTCAGCTTGACAACATGACTGGGTAACGACTGTAAAGAAGAAACCAGCTCATCACCTATTTCATTCGGATGATTAATATGAAAAACAATGACTAACTTAGTATTACAGTTGTCAAAAATACGACACAATAATGGGGTAAGACGCTTGGGAATAACCACAGGTAATCGAGTATGGATCCTTATTGTTTTCACACTCGAGATAAGAGACAACCTATCAAAAACACCTTGAATCTCAACATCAGATAACATCAAAGGGTCTCCTCCACTCAAAATAACCTCGTTAATTTCAGGGTGATCTACTAAATAGTTCAGTGCGTTCTTCCATTGATTTTTATCCCACTGATGATGACTGTAAGGAAAATGTCGCCTAAAACAATACCGACAATGAATAGCACACCCTCCAGATAACACCCACAGAACACGGTTTTTATATTTGTGAATAACTCCGGGAATAGGCTGAAAAGAACTCTCATCAAGGGGGTCTTTAACAAAACCATCATAAGATTGTAGCTCTTCTTGAGAGGATAAAACCTGGAGAAGCAGAGGGTCAGTAGGGTTGCCTTTTTCCATTAAATCTACAAACTCTTTAGGCACTCTTAATCGAAACTCAGGGGTGATGTCTAAAGCTAGAGTAGCTAAGTCAACGTTGAGATGACGAAGCAGGTCCTTAGGGCAGCGGAAGACCTCTTTTAAACTTTGTTTCCAACCCATCATAAATTCTCCTAAACCCAAACATACCCTTCTTTTTAAACGCTAACTGAACACCCCTTATCTTTTGCCCTGAGGCGCCTCTGGAGGATATTTTATCCAGAAGAAAGGTACCATTGGCCTTATACAGTTAGTCATAACTCGGCTTGCTATTGAGGCTGATTTTATAGGGGGAAAAGCACACAAAGCTAATGAGCCTAAATCACTCCAATCAGGAGTCCAACCGACAAGGTCCTTCTTATTCTTATTCAAATACGCCTTTATTTTTGCAGTCAATAAGAAAAAAGGTTTTGGGTGCCAAAAAAAACATTGAACCCTTTCCAAGAAACTATCACATTGATAAGCCTGATACAAAGACTCTTGAACCACAAAAAGTGAAACAAGCTGGTAAGCGAGAAAATTTCCTGGTGTTAGGTTGTATAAAGATACTATGGCAACAGAAGCGATTAAACCTATGCTTATCAAGCGTTGAACCAATGGAATGGAAAAAACCTCAACCACAAGCCTCCTGTGCTCATATAAAATTGAACTTATGATGATCACACAGGGTTCAACAATGGCTTTTTTCAAAGTATCTAAAACACTAAAAATTGAATCGCTAATAGAAATATTTTCTTTAAAGGCCACTTCATTAAAGCTCTTAGGACGAATCACTCCGTTATGTAATAGCCATATTATCGGGACCAGTCGTTGAGCTAAATCATAAATATCACTAAATTTTTTAATGCCCTCTAAAAGAAGTGCCTTCTTAATTGAGAAATCATGGGTATCGCATTGATGTTTTTGATTAAGCCTCTTGATTTCTCTTTCTATTGTTTTCACCTCTTTAATGAGTTGCCAATTACTTTCATTACTTTGACTTAATTGATATGTCTTTTTTGCGAGTGCTGTTTTGGCTGATTCTAAAAGGAAATAGGCGTCCCGCAAATTAGGGTTATCTGTAAATAGGGTCGATGGGCCTTCACTTTGCAAGCATTGAATAGATTCAACGCCCTCAAGAAGAGGATTCTCCTCGTGTTCAATCTTTAACATCTCCAAAATAAATCTAGTTTTATCCCTGCATAAATAAGCAATAACATAATAATTTAAATCCTCAACGTTATAATGTAAACCCTCAATATTCTCACATCTCCGCAGTTGTTTTTTTAATATTTCAACCATCTCATCTTTATCCCTGATTATTGCGTTTCCATTCGTGCTTATGTGTTTTCCTCCCTGCCCTAAAACATCTAATATTTCGTCATTTTTTGGAAACTGCTCTCTAAGACAAAGCAACAAATCATCCACTGAGGTTTGCGCCTGATAAGAAAGATGTAAAGCAGGGTATGTCCGGGTATTTTTAAGGGCATCAACGTTAATCCACTGTTCAAAATAGGTTTCCTTAAGAACCCCTAAATCTAAACCCAGTGAAATCTTAGCTAACTGAGCTTCATGGAAATCATGATCCAGTGTTTTCATTGGAAATGTTAATATCACTGTACTAATACACGCATTATAATAATTAACAAGATTAAAGATCTTAAAAGTATCCTCCTTGAACCCTTCATCAAAACTAACCTTTTCACCCCACGTCATTATGTTGTCATAGGTATCTGATAATCTTTTGTACACATAATCACTCGACTGCGGAGCAGCTGTTAGGAGGTTACTAAAACTAACAATTTGATGCTTATCTATATAGTTATCTAGCAAGTTGATTATATTCTTTATAAATAGGGGTTTATCACCACCTGCGGGCATATCAAAAAATTGATTAAAATAAGTGTCTATATCTTTTAAAGATCTATCAGAAACCAACTTCCTTCCTGTTATTTGGTTAAAATAAACTTCACGGTGATGAAACATTGCTTCATTTATTCTATCTGATACACTTCCTGAAAGAATACTCCTTATCGAATAGTTAATTTCACTATAAACAGCAGGAGGGCACCAAATTAATTTCACTAAAATAGCTCGAAATCCAAAATAAAACTTTTCATCATCTTTTTCTCTTATCTTATTTAACAGCATTAAAAGATAATTAAACCTTGCGGTAAATGATTCCGTATTAGTTAGATTAGTTACCTTTAACTTAGCCTTAAATTCTTCTGAAATCGAATCAAGGTCAATTGGCTTTTTGTCCCGATCACCAATTTCAGCCTTCAAATAATGTTGCCAGTCTTTCTCTAGGTTACGATTTTGCAAAATATGTTTAAAGTGCTCAATAGATTCATCAAGCAATTTTTGAGGAAAATCACAAGCTATTTCTTGAGATAGTTTAGCAATATTATCATGAATATACCCTACTATTACAAAATTATCCACCTCGTATTCTATCTGCTCAATATCCTCTAATAAACCCCGTGGACACTTATTATGAAAAGGCTTGAAAGATTGATAAGATCGTTGTATATAATAAAGAATAGACCTCAAGTAAACATGAATCAAATAGGCATACTTAACAACCTGACTGCTGCTAATTTTTTCTTTAACATTGTCCAATACTGCCGACCAGTCAAAGGTAGAATAAAAAATACTAATTTGTTCATACGTAAAAACAATTAAATCATTCCATATCATCTTTAATGTAAAATCAAGAATGTTTAATGCAAACACCCAAGTCACAACCTCTAAATAGCGAATTAACAAAAATACATAAGATAACCCCTTTTGAATGATTTCTGGACAATTTTTAGAATAATATGGACTCAAAAAGTTCATACAATCTAACCTAAGAAGAACCACTTCTACCAGCAACCCTTCTGTCCATTCAATTTCAGCCGAAATATCCCCTGAGAGAACCTTTGCATACTTACTACATAATGTTGATATAACGTATGAAAGGCTATAAATCGACAAATAGAAAACCAAATAAAACAAGCTAATTAACCACCTTACATAGTTACCAACAACACGGTAAATAGATCGAAGCGACTTATTGACTCTTAAAAAAACAACCTGCAACTCGTTCAAAGATATAAACAGTGTCATGGAAAATCTTAACCAGGTTTTACTTTTAAGAATAGATAAGACCTGAACCCACATAAGTGCATTAAAGAGAACATTTTCTTTATATGAATTAGAAATTAACCCAAAATAATTAAGACCCATGATGCTATGCCCAATAATCAAGCATATCAATGAAAATGAAAAAGATTTGAAATAGGACACATAAATAGACATAACTATCAACAGAACATATAGAGTCATAAAAAAATATGTCTTGAGATAATCAAAAACAAATTGTCTAGTCTGATAAATTATTTTTCCTAATCGCTGAACTATCGATAGATTTTCCAACGCAATATCCGATGATTTATCAATAGCTGTGGGAAATACATGATCAAAAAAGCTATTAACCCATCTATTAATCGAATAGAAACCCAAAAACGAGCTGGTAGGAATTAAAAAAACACCTGTGCTGACTGTGTCGACAAAATTCATGGTACGATTAGTCGACAATAGCTCAATGATGATGGGCACCCAAATGATATAATTAATCCCCACACCCAACACAATCAAAACTTCTTCAAATACTCTTATCATTTTAATACTTTGGATAAAAAGGAATGCGTTTTGTTGATTTGCACCACCTTCTTTTATATCATTATTGCTAGCTTGATAACTTTGTAATTGATATGGCAAGCATAGACAATAAAGGCCATTAAGAAAAAAATTAAACACTGACGATTACCTTCACGTATGCAACTTAAACTGTATTATTACAGCTATCAACCCATCCGTCAATTAATTTAAATTACAATATTTTTTATATTCAATAATTAACAACATAAAACATCGAAATAACGGCCTCCCCCTATTCAGAGATAATAGACCCATTAAAATAGATTAATCACTCAAATCAAAAACAACAATAAATCATATCTGCTTAATCAATAATATCCCACCAACAATAAGAAAAAAAAGAAAATAATTGACAAATTTCTTTTAAATAGTAAGCTTTAGTGCCTATAGTATAGGTGGTGTAATGAAAATCAAGTCAGAGGGATAAATGAGAGAGTGGACTAAACTAATTTATTTAATTTCTATCGGTCTCTTTTGGGGCGCAGGGTTTATGTTTATCAAGGTTTGTCTTGACGGTAACATGTCGCCCTTAACCTTAACTAACCTACGATGTTTTTGTAGCGGTTTTTTATGTTTACTGTTAGCACAAACACGTAAAGTCCCTTGGGTCATGCCTCCGCTAAAGACAATCATTCTTATCGCCATTTTCACCAATGCCATTCCATTTACCCTTTGTAGTTATGGGGAAATTTACTCCAATAGTGCAACAGCAGGCGTGCTAGAAGGCCTTATTCCCCTGTTCACTATTCTTCTTGGCCCCGTGCTCATTAAAGGAGTGATCATTCAAAGAAACCAGTTTTTTGGTGTCTTACTAGGTTTATCGGGCATTATTATCATGTTCCTGACTAGTTACTACGATATGGTAGAAGGCAACGCCCTTGGAAGGCTACTGCTAACACTCATGTCACTGAGCTTTGGTGTTGGCTTCATTTTAGGTGAGAAACATCTCATGAAGTACGACCCTATCCAGCTTAGCTCCCTTCAACATATTATTTCTGGAATACTACTCATCCCCTTTACCTACCTATTTGAAAACCCAATGGATGCCATACACCTATCATATAGTACGTGGCTATCTTTGTTATCTTTATGTATGGTCAGCAGTTTAGGTTGGGTCTTTTATTATACTTTATTGAAAAAATCAAGTGCATCATTTGTCTCTATCTCAACATATATCTGCCCCGTGGTCGCAATATTTTTAGGAAGAATGTTTTTAGATGAATCCTTGGCATGGAATGTTTACTTGGGTGCAACGATTATCTTTATGAGCGTATTCATTCTCAATCGATCCAATAGTCAAATACCTAACCCGGGAGCTCACCCTCGATAAAAACCACAATACCCTATTACCTGTTAATTATAAGCCTTCATCTATTTGACCAAAAAAACTGTATTCAGCGGGGCCATGCAGCCAAAGTTCTGAAGTGGTGACATTAATTGACACCATCACCTCGCCTCCTGGCATGATCACATGTGCTTTGGGTGCTAATTGATAGAACTGATAAGCAGCCCACACAGCAGCACACGCTCCACTTCCACACGCCAATGTTGCCCCAACTCCTCTCTCATAAGGTTTAATATCCATGCGGTATAACGAGTGAAGCTCTGCAAAATGAACATTACAATTATGCTTATGGTACAGTTTTTTGAACAAAGACTCTTTATTAGAAACTTCTTTAAACACAACAGCATGCAAATTACCAATATCAACAAGAACATAAGGAATATCATTTTTTTCATGAAAAGCACAGGTGCTCGGGGCCTTCATATTAACAGCAAATTCATCATCATGTATTTTTTCAACATGGTAACTTCGTTGATTAATCTCCACGACAAACTGGTTCGGGTATTGATAATGATCAATCAAATATTTCGTAACGCATCTTAAACCATTGCCACACATTTGAGCAGATGATCCATCAGCATTATAAATACTGACATCCACTTGATGTTGACTAATATTAGGCTTGATCTCCAATAACTGATCAAAACCCACCCCTGTTTTACGGCATGCCAGTGATTGGATCTGTTCGATGTTTAAAGGATTTTTTACATCATCAATAATGATAAAATCATTACCCAAAGCCTGCATTTTATGAAAGTCCAAACCTACTCCTACTATTCATATAAGCTGAGTATACGTCCGATATAAGCCTGAAGCAAGCAATTGCAAACATAAAAACACCCCCCATATTATCCCGTTTTATTCTTTGATTTTATTCCCTATAATCGACGAAAATGACGACAATGGTGGGCCCAGTAGGACTCGAACCTACGACCAAGGGATTATGAGTCCCCTGCTCTAACCAACTGAGCTATGGGCCCTATTTTTTGGCAGTTACTCCAACACAATTCTGGTAGATATTCTGGGCATATTCTGTTGCCCTTGGTACATATTCTTTAATATGGCTAGCAATTAAAGGAGAGCTTGCACCTAAAACAGATAGACCTATATTAGATTTAGACACAGATAAACCCGCCATACTTAACAACCACAATATAGATAAATCTACCCCCCCTGCTGGCAACAAGTTGCTCATGATATCTTTGTGCCAATCAACAAATAGCCCTCTGGGGCCTGACTTTCTTGTTGCTTCGCCCTGAACAAAATGCTGATAGCAAGAAACAGACATCTGTGAATACACTGTAAACAACAGCATATCAACAAGTGGTACAACTAAAACTGAAAAATAAATCAGAACTAACCTTACAAGAGTCGCCAAACAAACAGCAGCTACAAAGTTCAAACCACTTTCAAAATCATGCTCGTCTTGCTTGGTCATCGGCACCCCTAATTAGTAGTACTATACTTCAAACATATCATCCATTTCAAGCAGCGATTGTATTATCTAGATGATTTAGGCTCCAAACCTATTGTTCTCTCAATAGCTTGGCTAAAACCAACAACGCATTGTGGCAACCGGTTAAATTGTCTAGATAATAAAGGAGTAGCCGCCCCTATTATAGGAAAAGAAGCCCTAGAGTAAAGTCCTAAACTAAGGCCAACAATACTGACTAAACTCGAAACAGAACTAAACACTAAAAGGTTTCTTATTGCGGACTCTTTTAAATCATTCAACCAATTGATCCAGCTACTAGAATCCCTTATTAGTTCATCTTCTTGAAGAGATTGTGATTTATCCTTCTCGCTAGGCACCTGTTCTATCAACGATTTTAGCCAAACAACTTGATTGAACAATGCGGTTTTGATATCAGACAGTCCGTGACTATCCAATGACCACTGATTTTGATGAAAAACAAAAGATAAGGTTTGTGAAAAAACACTCAACATCATGCCATCCAAAAGACCCAACCACACACCAGAAAAAAACAGTCCTCTAAAAACAGCTAACACAACAAAAGAAAAGGCTGTTGTCAATGCTTGAATTAGATAAAAATCTTCTGAGACATCATCATTAACACGTAAAGGTTTCGGCATAGATTCTTTTGAGTTTAGAAAAGGGTTACCTACCACAGATTGCATCAAATTAAAGAAGTTGTGTGCACTAAATTTTTCGACAAAATGGCTAAAAGGGGGTTGCTCAGGTACGTTAGTCCCAGTTAGTATACCCACTGGAGAATGTCTTTTAATTTTAGACGGACGGATACACGAAGCCCCCAGTTTAGTCATAAATCCTCTTATTTTTTCATGATCAGAGTGTTCACCGGGTTGAAAGCATATCATTTTTCCCTGACCCACAGGCAATGTATATTGAGCGTTTGCATCCTCGCCCGACTCACCCACACAAGCACAGCTAATATTATTCAATATAAACTTATGGCCAAGTGGCATGTTATGGAGTTCATTTAAGATATCCTCCACGTTTGAACCTACACCTTCTCTGCTTGGAGTTAAATCATGAATAGGCAAAAAGCTAGGCTGTTTTTTCATTCTTCACTCTTATTCAAATAGATATTTTATCAAGGCAGCTACCGCAAGGGATTGAATCACCCACATCAATAAAATATTAGCTTGATTCGCCACATCCAATAAAACGTTGTTAACTTGAGGGGCTTGAACTGCACTCACCACACCAAAAAAAACACCCACTAACAATAAAACAAGACTGGTTAATTTCAACATCCGTATACCTCCTTATAACTGATCTCTTTGTTCCTTAATTTCATCAAAGGTTTTGCAATCTATACACTTGGTTGCTGTTGGCCTAGCCTCCAATCGCCTAATGCCTATTTCTGCATCACAATTATCACAATAACCAAATGAACGATCCTTCAAACGATTAATCGCTTTTTCTACATTACTAAGTAATTTACGTTCTCGATCTCTTGTTCTTAATTCCAAAGACCTTTCTTCTTCTTGAACAGCACGGTCTAGAATATCTGCAGGGTTTTCTTCACTCTCATCTTGAAGGTGGTGAACCGTACGATCTACCTCCTCCATGAGCTGTTGTCGCCAAACATTTAAAATGTGCGTAAAATGATCAGTATGTTCAAGATTCATATACTCTTCATCTTTCTTTATGTCATATTTACTAACCCCTAAAAAATTAGTATCACTTGTTTTTTGGCGTACCATATTGATCTCCATGCTAAGTTGAGTATAACAAACAAGCCTTCTCATTTGCAAATTTGCTTCATCAAAAGTTTGCACCTCTCTTCTTGAAAAATCAACTTCATTTACACATCATAAAAACTTGGACCTGAAAAGCCAAAACCCAACAACCTAAATAACTCCTTTCTACTTCACCTGTTTTTGATGATAGTTTGTTATGACAATCAAGAAATAACCTTGACTTTCCAATCGCATAAAGACAGAATACTTCCATTGGCTATGTAGCTCAGCTGGTTAGAGCGCGGCACTCATAATGCTGAGGTCGGTGGTTCAAGTCCACCCATAGCCAATAAATCAGAAACGTAATCTTCTAAATTATCATAAACAGCAACCCCTTGAAGTCTTTCCCAATGACTGGAAAAGGTCTTGACTCCATTGCCTGTTTTAACCAGTACTGGCTTTACCCCTGCAGACCATGCGGCCTGAATATCCCGTAAACTATCACCAACAAATGACACCTGTGAAGGTTTTATCTTCCACTCAGCAAGGACTCTTTCTAAAAGGCCAGGCTTTGGTTTGCGACAACCACAGCCATCATCAGGGTGGTGATGGCACCAAACAATACTATCCAGCCACCCGCCTTCACTCGCTAGTTTTTGTGTCATCTTTTGATGAATACGCCCCAATGTTTGCTCTGAAAAATACCCTCGAGCTAAACCCGACTGATTGGTTGCAACTGCGACCAGGTAACCCGCCTGATTTAATCTGGCAATGGCCCGAAGACTCCCTTCAATAGGAACCCAATCTTCGGGTGTTCTGATGTAATTTTCTGAATCATAATTAATCACCCCATCACGATCTAGAACAACCGCTTTCATTGGGCCCCCTTATTATGCTGACCAAAAGCCTTAATAGCTTTCCATTGTTCAGGCGTAAATTTTCGGAATATATCATAAAAGGCCCCCGCTCCAGAAGCAAGGTGCATCCCGCCATCCAAATAAAGCTCTTGCCCATTAATATACGATGAACACTCATCACTGATTAAAAATGCAACGGCTTTGGCAAGTTCCTCAGGTTGGCCAAATCGGCCTTGGGGGATCCACTGGTCCATCGAAAGATTGGATGAATCGCCCGCCACGGCTGCAAATAAGTTATTCCAAGCACCGGTTGTCGGGATCATGCCTGGAGCAATCGCATTTAAGCGAATATTATCCTTGCCCCACTCCACAGCCAAAGAACGTGTCATCGCAGCCACTGCAGCCTTGCCCATAGCTGAAGGAACAACATGCGGCCCTGCTCCTTCAGAATAAGTTGCTGTAATGGAAACAACTCTACCTGGTTGCTTAGCGTCTAACCAAGCTTTACCGATTAATTGCGTCACCAAAAAAGTTCCCACAGCAACCGTATCAAAAATAGCATGGAAACCATTCGGTGAAAGGTCTTGAGTTCGGGAAACAAAGTTTGCTGCAGCATTATTTACCAATGCAAATAAAGGCTTCTGCATAATGGCGTCTACCATCTCTTGGATGCTTTGCGGGTCTCTCAAATTACAAGCATAAACTTCTGCCTGACCTCCAGCACTCTGAATCTCCTTGCTGACTTTGGTCAATCGATCCAAATTACGGCTACACAAAATAACATGGGCCCCCATCTTAGCTAAATATTTGGCAATCCCTTCGCCAAGACCCGTGCCACCACCTGTAATTAAAACCCGTTGCCCCTTTAAACCCAAATCCATACCTTTACTCCATTAAATGTGATTTTAACACTGCCAGTGCAGGTTTAACCCACACAGCAAACCCTGTATCAGGCTGCCCCAATAATTTAACCAAATCTGACATCTTCACCCAACGATAGGCCTTAGCCTCTTCTGGATGAAGCTTAGGTTCACCCTCCCAATAGCCATAAAAAACATGGTCTATTTCATGTTCAATCAGATGGTTGTCAAACTCTGCATAATAGTGAAAAATGCCGGCCTTTGAAAGCTCACACCTAACCCCTATTTCATAAAAAAGCCGCTCTTCTGCCGCCTCTTTATTCTTTTGAAAGGGTTGTGGGTGACCACAACAGGCATTAGCCCAAAGCCCCCCACAGTGATATTTCTCATCACATCTTTGTTGTAAAAGAACCTCTAACTCCGACCTTTTGCGTAAAATAAACACAGAAAAAGCACGGTGCAATAAACCTTTCTGATGAACCAAAAGCTTCTCACCTGTGCCCTGAGGAGAGTCCTTCTCATCCACCAATATCAATGTTGTTTTAGAATCATTCATGCCAACAGGTTAGCAAGAATCTTAATATAAATGCAAGACTTTCTATTTCATGAAAAAATAGCTATAATCTGGCCGAGGTATCTAACATGACTGCTTTTTACACCCTAACCCGCCATCAACGTATTCATCAATTGGTTGAAGAAGGCTTGATAACAACCCAAGAGTCCAAGCTCTTATCCACAAGTTCTTCCGAGTCCATGCTTGAGATCTGTGACCACCTGATTGAAAACAATGTGGGCTGCTTTCCTCTACCTCTTGGCATCTGTCATGCTTTAATCATTAATAATCAAACTCAATGGCTAACCTTGGCCGTTGAAGAAACCTCTATCATAGCGGCTCTTAATAAAGCAGCAAAATGGGTTAGTAGCCAAGGCAAGTTTACCGTCCAACAGCAAGGTTCAGGGGGCATTGGACAACTATTATTTACCAACCCCCCTAAAAACTTTGATGACCTCATCAAACAACACCAACAAGCCTGGATCAACCAAGCCAACCAAACGGTTGCGCTTAGCATGCATCAACGAGGAGGAGGCCTTCAGTCCATAGACATCAGAACTCTTCCCATGGGTAAAGTTTTGCACCTTACCATAAACACCTGTGAATCCATGGGGGCTAACCTCATCAACCAAGTATGTGAATGGCTCAAACATAAAATCAAAGATCAGATCAATATCCAAGCACAAACAGCTATCTTGTCCAACCTGACTGATCACTCACTGACCCGAGCAACTATTCAAGTCAAGTGCCCTGAAGCTTTGGGTCAAAAAATCACCACCCTTTCTGTTTTTGCACAACAAGACCCGTACCGCGCATGCACACATAATAAAGGCATCATGAATGCCATTGATGGTATGCTGATAGCCACGGGCAATGATTGGCGAAGCGTAGAGGCAGCTTGCCATGCCTATGCCTCTAGAAAGGGTTCCTACCAAGGGCTTTCGCAATGGCATTATCAATCGGGTTACTTACATGGCGAGCTCGCTATTCCTTTACAACTTGGTCGAGTCGGGGGCGTGACAAAACTTCACCCCATGGCTCAGCTTTGCCTCACCTTAATGGGCATTCAAAGCTCGGCTCATTTAGCACAGTTAACCACTTTAGCCGGGTTGTTGCAAAACCTAGCAGCTCTTTCTGCCTTGGCAGGAGAAGGCATTGTGATGGGCCATATGAAACTGCATTTAGAGAACTTAGTTAGAACAGCCACTGCAGATGTTAGTCTACAAAAAAAACTACGGCCTTTGTTGCACAATCAGCTTAAGAAGCAAGGTTATGTCCATGCCTCTTGCGCACAAAACATGTTACAGAAGATAACCGATGATATTAACCTGTCCTAGTAAAACATTTTGTCTTGGAGAGTATTCAGTTTTGAAACATTTTCAAGCTATTGTCATACTCACAGAACCTTTTTTTCAATTAAGAGTAGAATCAAAACCTGGTAACTTTCCTCATGAGCCCCACCTCATCAGTCTCGAAGAACAGTGGCCCTCAAATTATAGCTGGGAGTGGCAGGATCCTCACCAAAAAAAAGGAGGACTGGGAGCCTCCAGTGCTCAGTTTCTATTAACTCAAACAGCTTTAGATCATATTAATAATACCCCAAAATCACTCCATGAGATCTTACACATCTATCGCCATGTACACACCACCAACATCCCCCCAAGCGGGGCTGACCTCATCGGTCAATACAATGGTTGGTTAACGTTTATCGACACACAAGAATGTCGAATTCACTCCTACTCTTGGCCTTTTGATGACCTTGGTTTTATCCTAATTCGGACAGGTCAGAAATGCGCTACCCACCAAGAGCTCAACACCACAACCTTGCCCGACTTAGAAGAGGCACATACCTGTGTCGAGCACGCGCATCAAGCCATTAAGGATAAAAACTCTAAAGAGTTTATCCAAAGCATTCAACGATTTCATGAAACCATGGTAAAACTCAACTTATGCCACCTTGAGACTCAACAATTATTATCCCAATTAAAACATGAAGGTATCTTGGCAGCAAAAGGCTGCGGAGCTCAAGGTCGGGATACTTGCCTACTCATCACCAGCAGGCCTTCGCACACACAAATTAAACAGTGGTTGTCTGAACGCGTAGAGATCATTGCCGACCATACTCAATTAGCATCGGGCTTAACCCTTAAAGGAAACTGTCATGACTGAGTGGACTGCTACCATGCCAGCTAACATAGCGTTAATTAAATACATGGGCAAACAGAAAAAACAGCTGCCTACTAATGCCTCCCTATCATTCACTTCTCCCAAGTTTTCTACTGAAGTATCTCTGAAGGTAGCTCAATCTAATCGCTTTGATCGAAAAGACCTCGACCCAAAAAGATTTTTGGCCCACTTAAGTTACTTGCAAAATTATTTTGGTATTCAGGAAAAATTTGAAATAACTTCTACCAACCATTTTCCAGGAGTTTGCGGGCTAGCGAGTTCGGCTTCTAGTTTTGCTGCCCTGACTGAATGCTTTGCCCAAGTTGTCCAAGACATGAAGCCTAGCGCAACACCCACAACCCAAATCAAAGCTCAATTAAGCCGGATGGGGTCAGGTTCTTCGTGTCGATCTTTTTATCAACCCTTTGCTATTTGGAGCCAGGATCATGTCTCCGAGCTAAATTTGCCCTACAGTTCATTACAGCATTACGTGGTAATGGTTGACCCTTTAGCCAAGAAGGTATCCTCATCGGAGGCCCACCTAAGAATTCAAACCAGCGCTCTAAACACTGGAAGACCTGATAGGGCTCAGGCAAGACTAGATGAACTAATAGCTGCATTGAAAATTCAAGATTGGCCTAAAGCATTTGAGTTATGTTGGCAAGAATTTTGGGATATGCATGCCTTATTTTATACATCCTCACCGCCTTTTTATTATCTTAATCATCAATCCATCCAGGTTTTAAATCAATTGTATCAACAATGGCAAATTGATCAAGATGGTCCCTTAATAACCGTAGATGCCGGCCCTAATATTCATTTATTGTTTCGAGAAGACCAGCCCATTGAACCTTGGTTAAAAAACCTAAGCATTCCCTGCGTTTAGCACAATATCCTATCACATAAAAAAACACCCTCGTAATATTGACGAAGGTGTTAATTCCTTAAAAAGATAAATCAAACTTTACCTTTTAATACATTAATCTATGTCTGCAAGCCAGTCGGAGAAGCAGATCTTTGATTCCCTTTAATCGCCTGTAGGAGGCTTTCTGGAAGCTGCTGTCTCAGATTTTTTTGGGTATCTTCATTAACAATCGTCCTATTATCAAACAAACCTGGTCCATTGCTACTTCCATTGCTACTTATCTGAGCTAAAGCTGCTCTAGACTTATCTGTTAGATTTTTACCTACAGATTCATCATCGCTACTGTCAACAGTTCCTGGCTTGGTTGTATCAAGTTGTAAACTCACTGATGAAACAGATGCTGCCTCGACAGGTGGTGTCGTGCTCAACCCATCATCACTACCAATATCGCTAGTGCTAGTGCTACTCAAATGAGTGTTTATGTTACTGCTATCAGGTGTAGATGTGCTTATTGACGCTAAAACATTATCTACTTGCTCTCGACTTGTTATATTGTTACGTATGCCAAAGAAAGGAAGCAGATACTGCTCTAAGCTACTACAATAAGGGCCGCTAGCATCAACATTAAATAGATCCTTGTAGTGTTTCCACCCTGGATAGGTAGAGATTAGTTGTTGGTAAACTGTATTATTGCTCCCCTTAGCTTTCTTCTTCATAGGGCTTGTTGGAGTACTAAAACGCTTGGCCGTGTTGATATTAGTATTAAGCACAGAGTTAAGAGCACTATCAAGGTACTTAGCACTTGTAGCCAATAGACCATCTTCTTGTTGAAAGTCAGCAGGTTGAGCAGCACCTAGCACATTGAAGACTTCTGTTTTAATGTCGTCAAACATAGCTGAGTACCCAAGTGCACTGTCCAAAAACTTGACTGCATGATCAGTGCCATTCTTGTTGATAAGAGCCTTGAGATTGTCAAGAGTAGGTAAGGGTTGCTTATCTTTAGTAAACGTAAAAACAGAAGACTTGTCACGTGTGTCTTCCGTGCTTGTGTCTTCCGTCCAGTAACTCTGTCCCAGTTTGCTTAAAAGTTGAATGTGCTTACTATAAATTTCCTTGACCTTAGCCTTATCTTTATCTTCGAACTCAGCTATAAACTGATATCTTGGATTGTTTCGATTTCGAACCAACCCACCTCTAATAAATCTATTCATCGTTGCCGCGGCTATCTCTTTCTCTGGGGTATAAGCCTCACTCTTCAAATCAAGTATTGACTCTTTAACAGATTCTTTAACTTCAGGTTTTTGAGTGTGTCCAAACACATAAGAAAAGGCACCTGTCATCATAGATTTTGATTTATTGAAGATAGTGGAACAACCCTTGCCGATATAATGGCCCGCCTCTATACCAACGACTGAACCTAATGCAGTAAGAACATACTGTGCAGGAATATACCCCAACCCTTGAGTTGCGACAAATGTACCCCAAGCTGCTACTACACCTAATCCGAGTTGAAAATAACCTTTATCAGTCAGTCCCCCCACATAAGAAAATGCGCCTGACATCATAGACCATGATAAATCGTAGGCTTTGTAACAAGCCCTGCTGATAAGAGGAGCCGTCCTGATGCCTGCGAGCAGACCTATTGCAGTAAGAAAGTACTGTGCAGGCAACCCCAACCCTTGAGTTGCAACAAATGTGCCCGTAGCTGCAGCTACACCTACTCCGAGTTGAAAAAGTTGATACCCAACATTATAAATTGATTCACGTAACATATTATCCACCTTTTTAAATTGTAAGTTTATTCCAAGCGATTTTAGCACAAATAACAACAAACTTGCAACAAAAAGAATAATACATACACATCAAACACATACACCCCCTCAGTGAAACGACCTTAAAACTCAATAGACAAAAATTCAAGAAACCCTGCTTGACTATTCCTTGTTATTAAGCTAAACCATTGCCCATGACCTACCTAACAACTCATGCTAAATGGATACTAAGCGGAGAACATAGTGTTATTCTTAACTACCCAGCACTGGTTTTTCCTGTCCCCAACCTCACACTCAAACTTTCTATTGACCAAAGTAGCCAATTCACTATTAAGTGCAATCATGACCACCTTAAGGAACTAAACAAACTCATTCATCAATTTAAGCAACTCCTAGGAATACATAACACCCCTGCTGAAAATTTAGAATTTAACAATAGCATCCCCATAGGGCAAGGCCTGGGGTTTTCCGGAGCGCTATGCAGTATCTTAGCAAAATGGGCTGCTCATCATAACTGGGTTTCTCACCATGACATATTCCATTCTGCACAAACGCTAGAACACAACTTTCATGGAAAAAGTAGCGGTGTTGATATCGCTGGCTGTTTAGCAACAACAGGGTTAATTTACCAAAACAAAAACTGGTCAACACTTCCTAACAAACACTTTCACCTCTACATAAGTTATACTGGCAGAAAAAGCAAAACCCACCTATGTGTCGAAAAAGTAGACAGGTTTAGAAAACAATTTGACTCCAGTCAATCCATTGACAAGCTCATGGAAGAAGCCACCAAGCTTGGCATCGATGCTTTTAAAAACGATTCCTTTGAGTCTTTAAAAAAATGCATCTTATACGGGCACACTTGTTTTTCTAAGTGGGGACTGATTGACCCCCAAACAGAACACCATATCTCCACACTTATCAATGCTGGCGCTATTGCCTGCAAGCCCACAGGTTCAGGGCTAGGAGGGCATGTTATATCATTATGGGAAAAATCTCCTCCCCCCATGCCATTCGCCCTAAACCAAGCTCTACCGTCCCCATAACCTTTTAAAGTTAAAGCCAGACTTAAGCTTGACTTAAAAACCCTGACCCTTGCCCCCTTATGATAAACCTAGCCAATGATTCACCCTGATCAATATAATATTCCTTTTTGAACTTGCTCTTTTCATTATCTATGAGTATCATGACGGCCATATGAGACCTTAAGGAGCCCGTTTAATGTCTATTCAACCATCCAGTGTAACATATCACCCCTCCAGGGACTATCTACAGAAGTATGCCCTAGAAAACCAAGAAGGTGTCACAACCAAAGACGGCGTCCTGACTACACAAACTGGTCAAAGAACAGGAAGATCTCCCAAGGATCGTTATATCATTGAAGATAGCCACACAAAATCATCCGTCAACTGGGGCTCTGTCAATCAACCCTTTTCTTCCAAAGAATTCATAGAGCTTTGGGAACAAACCGAAAATTACCTACACACACGCAACCATTTTAACAGTGACTTTTCAGTGGGCGCCTCTAAAGAATTTGGGGTGGGCGTTAATGTTCGAACCGAATTAGCCTGGCATCATTTATTCTTAAAAAACTTATTTATAGATAAAACCTTTGAAGGCCCGTCATCACAAAAATGGGAGCTTATGAGTGCCCCCAACTTCAACATTGATTTAAACCTATACTCAACAAATAGTGAAGCAGGAGTCTTCATCAATTTTGAAAAAAGAAAGGTATTAATTATTGGCATGCGTTATGCCGGTGAAATGAAAAAATCAATGTTCACTGTGTTAAATTATTTATTACCCCCTAAAGATGTCTTACCTATGCATTGTGCTGCCAACCAGGGGACCAGTTCTGATGTCACACTGTTTTTTGGGTTATCTGGAACCGGAAAAACCACCCTATCATCCGACCCCAATCGATCCATTATTGGAGACGATGAGCATGGCTGGAGTCCGAAGGGTGTGTTTAACTTTGAAGGCGGGTGCTATGCAAAATGCATCAACCTATCCAAAGAAAAAGAACCGGTCATATGGAAAGCACTGAAACGTGGCGCAGTCATGGAAAATGTATTCTTAACTGAAGACGGCACACCTGACTTCAATAATGACTCTTTGACAAAAAACACAAGAGCAGCCTACCCACGAACACACATTACCCAAAGGATTGAAAGCAATCATGGCCCAACACCTAAGTCTGTTGTGTTCTTATGCTGCGACCTCTACGGTGTTTTACCTGCTGTATCATCATTAACCCATACTCAAGCTGCCTATTACTTTCTAAGCGGGTATACAGCTCTTGTAGGAAGCACCGAGATGGGACAAACCTCAGAAATCAAACCCACATTCAGCACTTGTTTTGGTGCCCCTTTCTTCCCTAGACCCCCGCAAGTGTATGCTGAACTATTAATGAAACGGCTCAGCGAAACCCAAGCTAACGTCTACTTAGTTAACACTGGCTGGACTGGTGGAGCCTATGGTCAAGGGGGTGAGCGCTTTGATATAACGACCACCCGAAACATCATTAATGCCATCACCGATGAATCCATTCTCAAAGCTCCAACCACAACTCTTAGTGGTTTTAATCTATCTGTTCCTACCGAGCTTCCTGGCCTTGAAGACCATTACCTTAACCCTCAGCATGGGTGGAGCTCATTGCAAGCCTACAACGATCAAGCCAACATCCTTATCGAACAATTTCAAGAGAACTTTAAACGCTTTGAAACTTCTGAAACCCTTCTTGAAGGAAGCCCGTCTATTATTGAGCTTGCCACCAGTTCATGATCGTTATTATTGGCTTCGGATCCATGGGCCAAGCATTGGCCCATGGGTGGAAATCATCGTTTTCCGTTGCCGTTGTTCATAAAAGTACAACGCTCTCTGAGTTCACAGATATTGACGGCATAAACAACATTAAAAAATCAGAAGAAAACACCTATATCTTAGCCGTTAAGCCTCACGATATTCCTGGGACATGTCAGCAATTGAAAAAACACCTTCATCCCAACAACTGGGTAATGAGTGTTGCCGCAGGTATCTCTCATCAACAGCTAACTCAAGAATTAAATCACAGCAAAGTTCTAAGATCAATGCCCAACCTTGCCGTCCAAGACAAAAAAGGCCTCACGGCCATTTTTTCCCCCCAAGTCACCCCCCAAGAACAACGGCCTATTGAAAACCTTTGGAATGATATTGGCGAATGTTTTTGGGTCAATTCAGAACATGACTTTCACTTATTCACGGCAGTGGTTGGGAGTGGTCCTGCCTATTTTATCGCTTTTGCCTCTGCACTTGAAACGTCTTTGCAGGAACTCGGTCTAGATAAGGCCTCTTCAGAAAAGTGGTCCAAAGCCTCATTACAAGCAGCCAGCACCTTGAGTGAAGCCGCCCCTCTTTCAGAAATCATACAACACATTCAAAGCCCCCAAGGAACAACCGAGGCCGCCCTTAACTCATGGCAAGACACCCTCATCAAAACCATGCTAACCCAAATGATTATGGCCGCTAAAACCAGAAGCCTTGAGATAGGCAACAGCTTCAAATAGGTTTCACAATCACCAAAATAACAATCAGAATCAACAAAACAGTGGGGATCTCGTTATAAAAACGATAAAACTTGTGAGAATATGTATTATTATTTTCCTCAAACAACCTGACCAATCGATAACAGTGCAAATGATACAGTACTAAGATGAAAACACATAACAGCTTAGCATGCATCCAAGGCTTCGATAAATACATGGGCAACATATCAATCATAGCCCAACCGGATAGAACTGTTACCAGAGCTGCTGGCGTCATAATAAAATTCAATAACTTCCTTTGCATGATATTAAAACGATTCTTTCCTTCAATGTCTTCTGTCTGCGCATGATAGACAAATAACCTGGGTAAATAGAACAACCCTGCAAACCATGAGGTCATGGCCACAACATGAATTACTTTAACCCATAAAAAAAACATCTAGACAAACACCAAGCAAGTGATTAATATAACAAAACAGCCTAAATTTGCATTTAACTTAGGATGTGGTACAGTAGTTACTTTAGAGCGAATCTTATGACAAAGCAACAAATCATTGGCATGGCATTTTTTATCCTCATATCAAGCCGTTTTGCCATCCCGGTGTCAGCCACTGCTGCCCCCTATGATATTAGCAACCTAAGCACTCAAATAATATGACAACCCAACCTGCAAGCCCTATTAATGTAACTCAACAAGCCGTCGAAAAAATACATAATTTAGCCCAAGAAGAAACCCACCCTGACAAGACAATGTTCCAAATCTACGTTAAAGGAGGAGGATGCCATGGGTTTCAATACGGCCTACAATTTCAAAATAATTCACGTCAAGGGGATCAAATCTTTTGCTGCAAAGGTGAACACGATACTTCCGTCAATATCATCATTGACATGATAAGCTTACAATATTTAACAGGCGCATCTTTGGACTACAAACAAGATGCCATGGGTGAACAGTTTATCATTAAAAACCCAAATGCCAAAACAACCTGCGGGTGTGGCAATTCATTTTCAACCAAATAAACTTAGGAGAACATTATGGCCTTCATAACATTGCGACAACTCTTGGACCATGCCGCCGAAAACGGCTATGGCGTGCCGGCTTTCAATGTCAATAACCTCGAACAAATCCGAGCCATTATGCTGGCAGCAGAAGAAACCAACAGCCCCGTCATTATTCAAGCTTCCGCGGGCGCAAGAAAATATGCAGGCCCAGAATTTATCCGCAGCCTTGCTGAAGCTGCCCAACGTGAATGGCCCAGCATCCCAATCTGCTTACACCAAGATCATGGCGCATCTCCCTCAGTTTGCCAACGGTCCATCCAGTTAGGGTTTACCTCCGTCATGATGGATGGCTCTCTCAAAGAAGACATGAAAACACCCGCTGACTTTAATTACAATGTTAATGTTACACGTGAAACCGTCCAAATGGCCCATGCTTGTGGGGTCTCTGTAGAAGGAGAGTTAGGATGCCTGGGCTCCTTAGAAACAGGTCAAGCAGGTGAAGAGGATGGTTCTGGTGCAGAAGGCACATTATCTCATGAGCAAATGCTAACCGACCCAGAAGAAGCCGCTCAATTTGTAGCTCAAACTGAAGTCGATGCCTTAGCCATTGCCATTGGAACAAGCCATGGTGCCTATAAATTCTCACGCCCGCCTACCGGTGAAGTTTTAGCCATTGACCGAATTAAAGCCATTCATGCGCGCATCCCTAACACCCACCTTGTTATGCATGGATCATCCTCAGTACCCCAAGACTTGTTAGACATCATTAATGAGTTCGGAGGACAAATACCCGAGACCTATGGTGTGCCTGTATCAGAAATCCAAGAGGGCATCCGATATGGTGTCAGGAAAGTCAATATTGATACCGACCTAAGATTAGCTTCCACCGCAGCCATTCGTCGATTCATGGCACAAAACCCCAGTGAGTTTGACCCTAGAAAATACTTAAAAGAAGCCTCAACAGCCATGCAACAGGTCTGCAAGGCTCGCTTAGAGTCATTCCATACAGCGGGTTGGGCAGATAAGATTAAAATACTCAACACTGAAACCATGTGGTCAAACTATCGAAACAACGCCTACAAACCTGTCATAAATCGTGAAGAAACAACCAAATAACATTAAGTCATTACTGCATAAAGCCTCCTTTTCTTTATCCGTTCCCTCTGTCCAAAAACTCTTGGAGGATAACGGCAAAGAGGTGGCTTTTGTGGGGAGATCTAATGCTGGGAAGTCTAGCACCCTTAACTGCCTAACTCAAAGCAGCGTAGCCAGAACAAGTAAAACGCCTGGAAGAACTCAAGCCATTAATGTTTTTGATCTAGATGAAACTCGAAGGCTTGTCGACCTTCCAGGTTATGGTTATGCAAAAGTCTCGAAAGCAACACAAAAATCTTGGCCAAAAATGATGAATGACTACCTAGCTCAGCGTAAAAGCCTAGTAGGTCTCATTATCATTATGGACATTCGTCATCCCTTTAAAGAAACCGATCACTGGTTGCTCAATTGGTGCTCTCAACATAAAATGCCCAGCCTTATTATCCTGAATAAAGCTGATAAGCTTGGCTATGGCAAGTGCAAACAAACACTCCTTTCTCTCCAAAAAGAGGTGGATAACTATCATTCGAAAGCCATTCTATTTTCAGCTCAAAAATCAACTGGAATAGAAGAAGTCTTCTCTGTTCTGCAAAACTGGCTCATTGAATGATTACTAAACCAGATCCCCTTAACTTCATTTGAGCTGGAATATTTTAAGGGCTCTTATATTCATCAAAACAAATACCCCCTCTATTCTCGAGGTAAACATCTCTTTCTTTTAGCTTATTCAAGAGAGCCTGATTGTTTTTAGAGTCAAGATAATCAATATCAATATTTTTATCGTCATGATTAAAGCGGTCATAGATAGAACCCCAAAAGAGAAATTTATGACACTGAAATAATAAATCTTGGCCCTGCCATATCCCTCCACGCTTGTGCAGCTTCTCATACTCAAAGACGCAGTCATGCACAGTTTGTTTATAATTGTCATACATGACATACTTCAAATCCTGAGGCATATAGTTTATATATCTTACGTCTTCAGGATACAAAACCTCAAAAAGACAAGATCGCTTTTCTGCTAGCGCTTTAGAATCCCTACATTTTGTTAAGTGTTTAAAACGTTCCTCATGAAACATAAGAGTGTAATGCTCATATCGATTATATCCAGAGTCTTCATCTACTTTACCTACCTCAAAAAAGTCCTTAGGAACCTTGCACAGATTGTAAGATCCATATAAATAGGATAAACTTAGTTTTGAACTCTTATGCTGTCCCGCTTGCAACAACCGATACAAAACATCAATCTTATCACAACCGGAAAATTTGTGACTCTTTAGCTCATCTGATAATTTTTTTCCATAGGATTAAATAACTCCAATGTTCTTCATGCTGCTTGATATCGGAACACTCCATCAATGACTGACCTTCACCTGGATTCGCACAAGGTATATAACCATTAGGTGCTGATATAAAGTACTCAAATGATTCAAAATCAACGTCATTCATCATAAATATACTGGGTTTTAAGCTACTCGGTGACTTACCCGTATGGTGTGGATGATCCATCCAAAATAATGCCATTAGCCATCGATTTAGACTCAGTATATTCTTATTGTCATAGACATCGTAGGCAATCCTATATTGTTGGCTCTTTTCATGCTTGGTAAGCTCTTGTTGGCGTTTATAATTCAGAACTTTCATCATATCAACACGAGAGGTTTTTCGGTCCAAGGTATGCCATTCTGGCCGAGATATCATTTTAAATTTTTTCATACACTCACTCTCGAGTTCTTTTGGGTTGTTTTTCACACTATCCAATGAAGAATCATATTTCTTACAAGTCTCTATCACTTTTTTCTTAGCTAGTTCGTAGTCATAATCTGTATGCTTGATCATAAGAGCAATCATTTCATCCAATTTGTCAGGATCACTCAGCCAGCCCTCATCTTCACTTAAACTATCAAAAACAGGGCAGCTGCGTTCTATATATTCCTCATAAAGCTCATCCCCAATTCGATCACAATCACTCGTTTTACCATGAAAACTGTCACAGTCCTTAGCACTTGCAAAACTCAACGGTGAAACTAACAAAACAAAAGCTAGCATATATTTTTTATAACCCATCATAATCTTCTCCTCATGTCTAAAATAGTTATAGAACACAAATTATAAAAAAACATGAATTATTACTATATTAACAATAATATAGGGCATAATTTAATAGTCTGAATTTTTTAATAAATAATTTGTAAAGTGAGTGAACATGCAATATCATAGTAGATTCAGGCAATGTAATGGACTACTCTAAAAGATGAGAAAATTATATTACTCATTCATATTACTTGCGGTAATCATAGCCGTAGGTCTTTTAATAAAAGCATTTATTGGCAATCCTCCCAATGAATATCAATACAACCCTACTGGGTATAACTCTTTCATACCAGAAACAGATGACTTGCCCTATGCAACTTACATACAAGTCAATAAAAGCCGAATTAAAAGCGCTCTGACCCCCCTTTTCAACCACCAAAAACCTGACAAACACACCCCTTCATTAAAACAAATTATTGAGAATATAGCCCCTTTTGAAATCCCACCCATTCCGGAAAATTTGACTAAAAAATCCAAAGGACATCGCATCGGATTTATATTCTTCCATGGCCTTGGAAATACTGCCTACGATTTTAAAATCATGGCAGCTGAATTACACAAACATTACCCCCAATCCTTAATGAGAGCGCCTATGTATTCTGGGCACGGCACTGTCATTGCAGATAGTCTTGATGTAACTTTCGAAGAATGGAAAAAAATAGCCAACTATACAATCAGCTCTATGAATGACCTAGTAGATGATTTATTTCTTGTGGGTTACTCAACTGGGGGAGCATTAATCTTAGATTACATAAACGCTCATCCACAAAAAGATTCATCCCATCCTAAAATTAAAGGCCTTGTGCTGTTTAATCCAGCCATAGCAGCTAAAAATGATCTCATAAGGTTCACTCCTTACCTAACATTAATAAAACCTTATTATGATATCGCAGCTGATCTAAGCCCCTACATATACGAATCTTGGACGTCTAATCTACTATCTGAATTTTATCAACTAATTAATAACTTTGCTAACTTAAAACCCAATACAATACCAACCCTAATAGCACTCTCCAGTGATGACATAACTACCGATAGCAATGAAACCTTTCGCTATTTCTGTAATCAAAATCACAACCCTCTTAGCACATTACTTTTATTCAAGTCAAAAGACAAATTAAACAAACAGTTATGCAAGCCAACACATGTTTTTGATCTCCGCTCAGACCCAAAAATCAAAAAACACTACCGCTATATGAGTTTTAGTCACCGCAGCCTTATACATTCAGCCCGCCATCCTGTGTTTGGCTTCGACAAAAGTTATCCTAATTGTATACACTATGAGCTCCTTGAAGAAAAGAGCAAGTGGAACATATGCCTCCATGATAATGAGAAAACCGTCTATGGAGAAGAAGATTTATTGAATGAACCAGACCAGCTGGGAGGAAAAATACTCAGAAGAGCAAGTTTTAACCCTTACTATGATCAAATGATGACATTGATAAGAGAATTTATAGCATCTGCAATCAAAAAACAGAGCCCATCTTAATTAAAACTCACCATTTTTCTGGATTCTAATCCACTAACCTAATATGATAAGCTTTCCAAAAGCTAAAAAGCGCTATGAAGACCCTACGATATACCCTCATTATCCTGCTTATTATTTTATTATATGGCTCCATTCAACTTTATAGAACCATTCCTAATGATTACCGTTTTAAGCCCTCTGGCTATCATGTATTTGTTCCTGAATCTACTGATTTACCCTTTCAAAACTATATCCAAGTTAATCAAACAAGAATAAAAAGTGCTTTAAAACCTTTTTTTGAAAAGAACCCAACCCCTTATCCTGCAAAATACACATTAGATTATATAAGCCAACAAGCGGCTCCTTTTGAAATCTCTCCTAGCAACCTGCAAAAACCCAGTCTAGCCAAAGGTCATAAAACGGGGTTTATCTTTATCCATGGACTGGGGAAAACAGCCAGAGACTTTAGGCCCATTGCCACAGAACTTCACAAAAGATACCCCCAATCATTAATGCGAGGACTTCTTTTAAGTGGTCATGGAACGGTGATTGGCGATAGCCTACATACCCATAGAAACCAATGGAGAAAAAGCGTGAACTATACCATTGCCTCTATGAAAGATAAAGTCGATAACCTTTATCTGATAGGTTACTCAGCTGGCGCAACACTCATCGTGGATTATCTTCAACATCACCCCTCTATAAATAACTTTACAATAAAGGGCCTCGTACTCATTGACCCAGGTTTAGGGGCTCAAAGCATAACAGCTAAATTCACCCCCTGGATCCGACGATTATTTCCTTTCGATGATGTTTTTGATGACCATGCCCCATTAACATACACTTCTTGGACACACAATCTTTCTGCAGAATACATAAGGCTGATTGATGAGATCAGCCCATTGAAAAAAAATAAAACCCCTACCTTCATGGTTCTCAGCACTGACGACGATACTATTGATACTGATAAAGCCCTGGAATACTTTTGTCATAAAAGCACAAACCCCACCAATAAACTTATTTTATTTCAAGGAACAAAACCAGCCCATAACCGCTGTCAAGGAATTCATGTTTATCAAGTGAAAGACTACCCTAAAAGACAACAACAATTCAGGTTTATTAACCTCAGTCATAAAGCCAGTATAAATTCTCCCGATGATCCCTTATTTGGTTTTGATAAATGGTACAGAAACTGCAACCATTACAATCAACCCAGTGATTCTTTTGAAAAATGCAAGAGCGATAATAAAGCCACAGTTTATGGCTCACTCTCTTTAAACAACCACCCAGAAGAACTCAAGGGCAGGCTGTTTAGGCGAATTGAATTCAACCCATTTTACCCTGAGATGATGTCTCTCATAAAAGATTTTATAGATCAAGAACAGACCGCTTCCTCCTGACAACTGCCCCCATCCTTGCTGTTTTCACCGGGTCCATTTGAGTCAGAAAACAAGGCCACCTTATTTTATTAGAGACAAAGGGTTGCACATTGTGTCAATAATGACTATAATCGCGGCGAAAAATGGTGAATATGCAAGCAAAAACACATCAGTTCGATCGCTTAATGCCTTATTTATTAGGCAGTATAACTTTTGGGTGTTTGCTTAGCCTTGCAGCTGCTGTGTTGTTAAGTTGGCAAATAGCAATTTCTGGGTTTGTAGGAAGTTGCCTGTTTTGGATGCCTAACATGGCTTTTGCGTTTTGCTGCATGCAACCAAAACCGAGGCCTAGCGCCTCGATAGCTGGACTTGTGAAAGGTCAATTTGCATTGTTTGGGGTAACCATTTTTTTATGGGTAGTTGTATTGAACTCGAGCCTTTACAATTTATCTAGTGTCATGATTTTTTTTGCAGCACACTGGTTAGTGCTGCCGTTATGGGGTATACTTAAAAGCCGATGAAGAATCCAAGTAACAGCATTGAATACATTAAGCACCATCTGGTTAATTGGCAGTACAATATGACCGATGGCAGCTGGTCTAATGGTGGTTTTTGGACCATTAACGTCGACACCGTTCTTATGTCCTTGATCATGGGCTTCATCTTTCTTGGCTTTTTTCGCTGGGTAGCTGTCCACGCTACAGCAAAAACCCCCTCCTCTAAACAAAATTTTGTAGAAGTTCTTCTTGAATTTGTTAACCAACAAGTGACTGAAACATTTTTATGCAAAGACAAAACGGTGAGCGCACTTGCACTAACTATCTTTGTCTGGGTCTTTCTGATGAATTTCATGGACATGGTTCCAGTAGACCTCCTTCCTTGGATTGCTGGTCACTTAGGTGCCAGCCACTTTAGAGCTGTGCCTACCGCTGACATCAGCCTGACATTCGCATTATCCTTCAGTGTCTTCTTAATTATCTTAGGTTATAATCTTCGCTTTAAAGGCTTTGTGGGTTACATCAAAGACCTTTGCTCACACCCATTTCCTAGTTATCTATTTTTTATTAATGTTCCCTTTAGGCTGGTAGAAGAAGTTGCAAAAGTTCTTTCGTTATCGTTGCGATTATTTGGTAATCTATATGCCGGTGAGTTAATTTTCATTCTCATCGCACTCACACCTATCTATCTTCAATGGTTATTAGGCGGCGTGTGGCTAGTTTTCCATATTTTGATTATAACCTTGCAAGCGTTTATTTTTATGATGCTAACGATTGTTTATCTTAGCATGGCCCGTTCTGAACACTAACCTCAACTTTAAGGAGATATTATGATTGCTGAAATCGCCCACGTTGAAGGCCTAACCGCCATCACTGTTGCCCTACTTATTGGGTTTGGAGCCCTTGGTACCGCCATTGGTTTTGGAATCTTAGGTGGAAAATTCCTAGAAGGATTAGCTCGCCAACCTGAAATGAGCGCGTTACTACAAAGCCGTATGTTTATGGTAGCTGCACTTATTGATGCCATTTCTATGATTGGAGTGGGAATTGCGCTGTATATTCTATTTACTCAGCCATTCCTTCAAGCACTTACTTCCGCCGCCGTTTAAACTTACGTTAAGGTCTTAGCATGAACATTAACTTCACGCTCTTTATAGAAATGCTTATCTTTATGGCATTTGTGTTGCTTACTATGCGTTACATTATTCCACCCATCGAGCAAGCCCTCGAAGAGCGCCGCAAGGCTGTTGCTCAGGGGCTAGAAGATGCAGCTGAAGCACAAAAACAACTCCATCAAGCTAAAGAAGATGCTGAGACTATATTAAAGAAAGCTAAAACCGAAGCGCGTAAATTTATGGAAGAAACTAAAGTGCGAGGCAATAACTTCATGAATGACGTGAAAGAACAAGCAGAGCATGAGCGTCAAAGAATGTTGAAAGCTGCCCATGAAGAAATTCAACAGCAGGTTATTTCTGTTAAAGAAGAGCTTAATCAACATGTATCCTTGTTAATTGTTCAAGGCGCTGAAGCGCTCATTAAAAAAAAAATGAGCATTAAGCAAAATGAGAAAATCATCGATGAATATTTAACAGAGATTTAATATGAGCCTTTTGCAATCCTGCACCCTAGCTAAACCTTATGTCAAAGCCCTTTTGTGCCAGACTGAAAGCAAGCTAAAAACCATTGAGAAGGACCTAGAAAGCCTGGCTTTACTCTGCTTGGACCCTAGGATTGCTCGACTAATCGCACACCCTGCGTGCGAACAACAAGAGGTCGTTGCGTGTTTATTGAAGCTTCACAAAACCTCAAGAACAACTGAAAACTTGCTCAAAGTGCTTGCTCGCCATAAACGCCTTAACCTTATACCCAGCATTAGCTCTCAACTCAAAGACACTATTCAAAGCAACAAAGGTAGGGCCTCTGCAAAAATATATTCCGCTTACGAACTATCTTCAAAACAAATCAACCGCATTCATGCCTTATTGGAAAAACGTTACCACAAACAATTTGATTCCTCCGTAGAACTGGATAAATCTTTGTTAGGTGGTGTGGTTATTCAATATGGTAACAACCGAATTGATGGGTCAATAAGAGGCTTCATTAACCAAATGTATCAATCCCTTTGTTCATCAGGAGAAACCTTATGAATCTAAACGCCAGCGAAATTAGTGACGTTATTCGGCAACAAATAGAGAGCCTCAAACTGGATGCTCAAACTCACAACACCGGAACCATTATCAACCTAAAAGATGGTATTGTTCAAGTTTACGGACTGGATCAAGCCATGTATGGAGAAATGATTGCCTTTGAAGATGGGTCCTTTGGGTTAGCACTTAACTTGGAAAAAGATAGTGTGGGTGTTGTCGTCTTGGGGGATTACAGTAACTTGAAAGAAGGCCAAACGGTCAAATGTACTGGGAAAATCATTGAAGTCCCTGTCGGTGAAGCTTTATTAGGTCGAGTACTCAACCCTCTTGGTCAGCCTATTGATGGTAAAACAGCCTTAAAAAAACCACAAACAGCAGCCATTGAAAAAATTGCCCCAGGTGTTATTGCCAGACAATCTGTTGACGAGCCTTTACAAACCGGGCTGCTATCCATTGACTCCATGACCCCTATTGGAAGAGGTCAACGGGAATTAATTATTGGTGATCGTCAAACAGGAAAAACGGCCATTGCCATTGATACCATCATCAATCAAAAAGAAACTGGCATCAAATGTATTTACGTTGCCATTGGTCAAAAGGCATCCTCCATTGCTCAAATTATCCAAAAACTTGAAGAGCATGATGCGATGGAGCACACAACCATTATCGCAGCAACCGCATCTGATTCGGCCGCTTTACAATTTATTGCTCCTTATGCAGGATGTACTATTGGTGAATACTATCGAGATAAAGGTGAAGATGCCTTAATTATCTACGATGATTTATCAAAACATGCCGTTGCTTACCGTCAAATATCCTTGCTATTAAGAAGACCTCCTGGTCGAGAAGCTTTTCCTGGAGATGTTTTTTATCTCCATTCACGTTTATTAGAAAGAGCTTCCAGAGTCAATGCTGACTACGTTGAAAAAATAACTGCTGGTAAAGTCAAAGGGAAAACAGGGTCTCTAACAGCTTTGCCCATTATTGAAACCCAAGCCGGGGACGTTTCAGCTTTTGTTCCGACCAACGTAATCTCTATCACCGATGGTCAGATTTACCTGGATACTGACTTATTTAATGCCGGTATTCGGCCGGCAATTAACTCAGGGTTATCCGTATCTCGGGTAGGTGGAGCAGCTCAAACTCAAATTATTAAAAAACTAGGCGGGGGTGTTCGCTTAGCTTTAGCTCAATACAGAGAACTTGAAGCGTTTAGTCAATTTGCCTCCGATTTAGATGATGCCACACAAAAGCAATTAACCCGTGGAAAACGCATCATTGAAATCATGAAACAAGCTCAATATCAACCCCTTAATGTAGCGCTAATGGCCAGCAGTTTATACGCTGCTGAAAATGGGTTTCTAGACGAGGTCAAAGACGACGAAGTCAAACTATTCATCCAAGAATTGCATACTCAGCTCAAGGGAAAGCATGCCCAATGGACAACCGCTCTTCTGAATAAACCCAAGCTGGATGAAAAAGTCAAACAAAAGTTTGAAGCCATCCTAAAAAGCATGTGCGAACACAAAAACTGGTAACCCTGTATGACCTCGATCCAAAAAGTAAAATCCACCATAAAGTCTACTGAAAAAACAAAAAAAATAACCTATGCTATGGAATTGGTTTCTGCGAGCAAACTGGGAAAAACGCAGGAAACCATGAAACGAGCTAAACCCTATGCCAATAAAATGCTTGAAGTCATTGGGAATTTAGCCAATGCTCAATCTGAATACCGGCATGCATTTCTAGAGAAGCGAGATAACCCTAAAGTTATTGGCGTTATCTTGGTCACGACTGACAGGGGTTTATGCGGAGGCCTTAACATTAACTTGTTGAAACGTGTCATCAAGTTTGCCCAAGAACAAGAAACTAAGGGAATCAAAGTTCATTTTAGTATTTTTGGCAACAAAGGCATCCACTTTTTCAAGCGCCTTAAGTCAACCGTACTATCCGAAGCTGCCAAGCTCAGTGATGCGCCTAAAATAACTGACTTATTAGGCGTCATTCAGTCGATGATACAAGCCTATGAAAACAAGCAGGTTGATCAAGTTTATTTGGCCAGTAATACTTTTGGAAACATGATGACACAATCACCGTTCATCAACCCATTACTGCCCTTACCAAAACTAGAGCAGCCCACTCAAACCCATCAGTGGGATTATTTATATGAACCCGATGCAGCCAGGGTTATTGACCTATTGCTGCACCGTTATATCGAATCACAAGTTTATCAAGCGGTTGTAGAAAACATTGCGTGCGAACAAGCCTCTCGAATGATGGCAATGAAGAATGCAACCGATAATGCAGAAGAGATTATTGATGATCTCAAGCTCATGTTTAACAAAGCCCGGCAAGCAGCTATCACTCAAGAGCTAGCTGAAATTGTCGCTGGGTCAAATGCTGTTTAAGGGGTACTAAATGAATGATAAAGGTCGAATAGTTGAAATTATAGGTGCGGTTATTGATGTCGAGTTTCCGGCGGGTCATACCCCTAAAGTGTACGATGCTCTTACCGTTGAAGAACATAACCTCACCTTAGAAACACAACAGCAAATGGGTGACCACACCGTCAGAACCATTGCGATGGGATGTACCGATGGGCTGAAACGAGGCCTTGAAGTTAAAAATACTGGCAAACAAATAGAAGTTCCTGTAGGAAAAGCCACCCTGGGTAGAATTATGGATGTTTTAGGCAACCCCATTGATGAAGCTGGTGAAATTCCAACAAAAGAGCGTCGAGCCATTCACCAACCGGCCCCAAAATTTACTGAGCTTGCAACCTCAAGAGAAATCTTTGAGACGGGCATTAAAGTGATTGACCTTCTCTGCCCGTTTGCTAAAGGGGGTAAAGTAGGTTTGTTTGGGGGTGCCGGAGTAGGAAAAACCGTCAACATGCTTGAGCTTATTCGAAACATTGCTATTGAACACAGTGGTTACTCGGTGTTTGCTGGTGTGGGTGAAAGAACTCGAGAAGGCAATGATTTTTATCATGAAATGAAAGACTCTAATGTGTTGGACAAAGTAGCCCTAGTCTATGGACAAATGAACGAGCCTCCTGGAAACCGTCTACGTGTTGCTTCAACAGGGTTAACCATGGCTGAAAGCTTTCGAGATGAGGGTAAAGATGTTCTTTTCTTCGTGGATAATATTTATCGGTTTACCTTAGCAGGAACTGAAGTTTCTGCACTGTTGGGTCGAATGCCCTCTGCTGTTGGGTACCAGCCTACCTTATCCGAGGAAATGGGTAAGCTTCAGGAACGAATCACGTCAACCAAAACAGGGTCCATCACTTCTGTTCAAGCGATTTACGTCCCTGCAGATGACCTAACCGACCCCTCACCTGCAACCACGTTTGCTCATTTGGATGCAACCGTTGTTTTATCACGTCAAATTGCCGAGTTGGGTATCTACCCTGCCATTGATCCGCTTGACTCCACAAGTCGCCAACTAGATCCTTTGGTAGTAGGACAAGAACACTATGACCTAGCTCAACGCGTACAAAAATGCCTACAAAGGTACAAAGAACTTAAAGATATCATTGCTATTTTAGGAATGGATGAGCTTTCTGAAGAAGATAAGCTGATGGTGAATCGCGCTCGGAAAATTCAGAGGTTTTTCTCACAACCCTTTTTTGTTGCAGAAGTCTTTACAGGAACACCTGGAAAGTATGTTCCGCTCAAAGACACTATCAGTGGGTTTAAAGCCCTACTCGAAGGTGAATATGACCACCTTCCTGAGCAAGCCTTTTATATGATTGGATCCATTGAAGAAGCCAAAGCTAAAGCTGAGCAATTAGCATGAGCACCATGAAACTGGACATTGTTAGCCCTGAAGAATTAATTTTTTCAGGAGAGGTTACCCATGTTTTTGCTTCAGGAGAAATGGGAGAACTTGAGGTTTGCCCTGGCCATACACCCTTAATGACCCCACTTAATGCTGGGTCCATTCGTTACACGACTAAAGGGGCTGATACTGAAGAGTTGCTTTATATTTGTGGGGGCGTCCTTGAAGTACAACCCTACCACACAACCGTATTAGCAGACACAGCGATTCGAGCTAAAGACCTAGATGAAGCCACAGCTCAACAAGCCATTGAAACCGCTAGAACTAAACTTGCCGAACAAAAAGATGAGGTGGATTACTCTCAAGCACTGGCGGAATTATCTCAAGCTGCAGCACAAATTCGCCTCATCAAAATGCTTAAAAATAAAAAATGATATCCTCAGCAAGATGTAAAAGGTTGAAAACCGTAAGGTAAAGGAGTCGGCACATGACAACCCCATTAAACATTGTTATCTTAGCTGCAGGCATGGGAACAAGGATGCTATCAAGCACCCCCAAACCATTGTTTCCCTTCGTAGGCCAAACCTTACTACATCGAGTGGTCACCACCGCACAAACATTAAACCCCGATAAAATCATAGTGGTTTACCCTCCAGATCATTACATTGCCTTTCAATCTGCTATTAACATTCCGGTTACGTTTGTTCCTCAACACGACCCTCAAGGCACAGGGCATGCGTTATTAACTGCACTTCCTCAATGTGACAAAGAGGCCACGATCTTAACTTTATATGGGGATGTACCTTTAACCCCACAAAGTTTGCTTCAGCAGTTGCTAGACACGTCAGGTCACAACCTAGGAATATTAACGTATGATTGTCACAACCCCACAGGTTATGGGCGGATTATTCGTAATGACTCAGGTAACCCCATCAAAATTATTGAAGAAAAAGATGCATCAAACACAGAGCGATTAATTCCTGAAATCTTTACAGGCATCCTCACAGCCCCGACGTCATTCTTATCAAAAACACTCTCGAAACTACAACCTAATAATCAACAAAATGAACTTTACCTCACTGACTTAATTGATATTTGGGCCAAGACCCACCCTCAACCTGTTGCCGCAGTCAAAGCCTCTGATTGGCAGGATATTGCAGGGGTCAACACCCCCCAGCAATTAGTCGAGCTAGAAAGAGCCTATCAGTATCGTTATGCGCTTCAATTACTCAATCAAGGCATCATGATTAAAGACCCCAACAGATTTGATTGTCGAGGCACGCTTAAAGCTGAGTCTGGTGTTATGATCGACATTAACGTCATTATTGAGGGATCAGTATCTATCGGCAAAAATAGTGTTATTGGAGCACATTCAACGTTGATTAACAGTCGGGTAGGCGAAAATGTCCAGATCCATCCTTACAGTCATATTGAGTCCAGTCTGATTGATCATAATGTTAGTGTTGGCCCTTTCGCAAGAATCCGGCCTAATTGCCACCTCAAAGAGCAGTCTAAAGTAGGTAATTTCGTCGAGCTTAAAAACACTCAATTAGGCATAGCATCTAAAGCTGGCCATCTAGCCTACTTAGGTGATAGCAACATTGAATCTAATGTGAACATAGGCGCCGGCACTATAACCTGTAATTACGATGGTGTTCAAAAGCATACAACGCTGATCAAAAGCGGGGCTTTCATTGGGTCAAACACGTCCTTAATAGCCCCTATTACTATTGGTGAAAATGCAACCATTGGTGCAGGCTCAACCCTTACCGAACGAGCGCCTGAAAATGCACTCACCCTGAGCAGAACACCACAACAATCAATCCCCGGGTGGAACAAAAAAAATAAAAAAGATATTAAACAATCGACTACAAAATAGATATTATTATTTCTCTTATTTTCTTGGCTTATGATAAAAATCGTAGTAACATCATCTAAATATTAATCACACCTGAGGGAGAAGACTATGATTTTTGAAATATCACAAGAGCAGTTACAGCAATTACAAGACGTAAACTACCACATAACCTATGATATTAATGAAAAAGCGGTTACAGATTTACAACAAGCCATGAATCCAGAATCACAAAAACTTAAAGATATCGAACAAAAGCAAATAGATACAAAAAAAGAACTTGGAGAAAAACAAAAAATAAGCCTAAAGATACAATCGAAAAGAACTAAATTACAAAATGATCTTGAAAAGGAAAAAAAGGTAACAGGTAAGCATAAGATTGAACGGAGGCTATTAAAGAACAAACATGATGGTGAGAGTATCGGCGTTAAAATCACGGCCCTTGGCAAAACCCTTGAAGAAATAAAGGAAACCCGAAACGCCTGTATAAAAAACTATGAACTAATTGCATCAATTCACAGTGCTTTCGATAAAGCCACCCAAGGACAACTACATGGCATTGTAAAAGTAACGTTCCCTAAAAACCAAACAGAAACAGATAAGCTGTTCACCATACTTCAACAACACTTAACTGCCTACCAAAAGTCATCCTCGCAAACAACGTTGACTTTTACTAAAACCACAGACCCTCAATATGGCGATAAAGAAGCTGTTTTCAAAATCATCGAAGAAATCTATGCGCATCCTCAGAAAAATAGAACAGATAAAGGTGAAGTAAAAGTATTGATAGACCCTGATCTACTAGATGATACAAACATAACAACAATCTGGAACACCTTTGAAAAATTTAAAAACCTTTATGATGATGAGAAGCAAGTCCAAGAAACCTCTAGGGTAAAAATCCTCAGGGTAAATGTCGTTAATAGAAGTTATAATAGTAGTTCAGCAAAAACAAACTATTATTCTTTACATCAAAAAATGTCTGAATATACCCTCATACAAAGGCTTGAGGACAGTCAAGAATATAAAGCCTATGTGACAAAAAAACCTGAAGCAAACAGCCAAGAGACATACAAGGAAGCAACAGATCTTTTTGTGTTATTGGATGATGAAGTTAATGAAAAAGGCTGGGAACCTCCTTATTCTAACAAGAGCGAAAGCTACAAGGAAACATTAGAAGCCTCCATACTCCATCATTGGGGTATACATTATGAGTGGCTGGGCCTTGTGGAAAATTTAACTCAAGAGGAAAAAAATAAGTATTTTCCAGAAAACCCCCTGCCCCCTATCACTAGATCACAACTGCAAGCGGCCATATCAACATTCTTTGGTTTTGCCTCTCTAAAAATTGGGAAAAATGGGTTAGAGACTGTATTCAAAAACTCCAACAAGCTCATTAGAATTGAGGGTGTTCCAAACAATCAACCCCCACTAGATACCAATAGCACGCTCCAACCACTTTATACTCCAACTTGCCCACAAGATGAGACACGGACAGTAGATCTAACCCCGGAAGATATCCAAACAATACAGGAAAGTATTCAAAAAACCCATGACTCATCTGAACTAGCTGAGACCATTAAATCAAAGGTTGTGATGGGAACAACTTTAGCTAGGCTTTTCAAGGCTGATCTTGCAAACGACATCATTGGCCCCCATTATGATAAAATTTCTTTATCAAGTGAACATCACAAAATGATGAAACTCCTTGGTAAGGCACTCACGCGTTTAGATGGCCTTATGAAAAGAAGTGAAACACAAAAAGAAGAGCTCCGTAGCAATCATCAAATAAACGTCACTTCGCTAGACCATGCCAAGGAATTGATAGAAGGAGTTGAGCAATCTCTAAAAAGACAAGATTTAGAAACTTCACTCAAAATGCTTAGTAGTATCTTAGAGGATATTGCCAATCATCAAACCATAGCAGAACTTAGAGAAAAGATAGATCAAACCGAAATGCCTCCCATAAATATCTCTCTTGTTGATAAATATAATACTCAATTTAAAGAGTTACTAAATAAGGAGGAACTCGCGACGAAGAGTGAAATCAATAAAGTTAATCAGATACTCACACAAATCAGAGGCGAGTATGATAGAGTGGATGAGCTATTCAAGGCAGCTAAAAATGCACTTGACCTACACATACAAAGCAACAAGAGTGTTGAAAGTGAAACCACAGAAAGTGAAACCACAGAATGGAAATCCAGTATTGAATCTACCCTTCTTTTCGCTGAGGGTGTTATAAATCTCACACCAGCAAACATTGCAGAAAAAAAGGGTTCATTTACACAAGAAGACGGGGCCTTTAATGAATATGTAACTACTAACAAGGAACGCCTCAGAAACTTTCAATACCTCCAAAATATTAAGCAGACTATCGAAAATAATCAATCTTATGACAAAACTCAGTATATCCATGAAAAAAGCCTTAGAATACCTACTACTGGCGGTAAAATCGCGCTCAGCGCGTTTAAAAAGAAAATCACCGAGCTACAGAAAGATCAAACCGACGCATTATCCAAGCTAACAACAAAAGGGACTTCTATTCCAACTAATAAATTGATTGCGTCACGTCTCACAGGATACCTAGAAACCCTTGAAGAAATAGAGGAATTGAAACAATCTCCAGTTGAATGCCTAGAAACAGAAATGAAAGACCATGAAGCAAAAAAAGATGGACTTGACAAACTAGTTTCTCAACGAGCGGAGCACAGGTATTTAGAAAAGGCCCAAGGCTATTTAGATGCAAAATTAAATGCAAAAGCAGTAAGTCTTTACAAAGGTCTTGGCGTTACGTCAAAAAATGAAGATATAGTCAAAGCCATAAATCTATGCCTTCTTCTCTCAACTGACCAATCCTCGACAAGGAATACTCTTGGTATTGACGAAAATACAACCATCCAAGACTTTGTTGAGCGCAATAATGAACCTTCTAAGCAGATGAACCCCGTACTCGTAAACGAAACATTTCAAGATATAACTAAGTCACAAACTAGGGACTTACAAGATGACGAAAAAGACAAAATTGAAGCATTCTTAAGCACCTTTACTAACCAACGAGGGTGGCTTAGCATGCTGTCAAAAGACCCTCAAGAGGAAGCTTTAAAACCTTATAAGGATTATCCAGACCTACAAGACATCAAGAGATCCCAATTACAAATAACTGAGGAAATGAATACATATAATACCCGACCGCTTTTTTTAATACTTACCGACAAAACAGACGACGACTTTGTCAGCGACATACAAGAACTTGAAGACAGAATTGATCAAAATAAAAAAGAGATATCCTTATGGAAAAATATGGAAAATATGGTAGTTGCTGCTGCTGTTAATGACCTTGAAGTTAGTACCGGTGCGGGAATAATACTTTTACAAAAAAACCTACCCTCTCAACATAATAGCGCTATATGCTGTCCGGGGGCTCCCAGCTCAAGCACTATTAAAGAAAAAAAAGACCCTATAATATTAGGTTTTGAAGACATTCTAACTCGCAATCAACAACGAATCAAAGAGATCAAAGAGACTGAACTTGGCATCTATGGCGATGTCATGAAAATAGCAGGGAAAGCTGGCTCAGCAGTGCTAGATACTTCGAATAAGCTTGGCGGGTTCTTCTATCACTATGCAACGCTATCTTATAATTATTCAAAAGACTCATTCTTTTCTTTTACTAACAAAGTCTCAGGACTAACAGGAACATCCGTAGAAAGCTTCAAAAATTGGTGGAAACCTAACACCAATCCAAATGCCGATGATACTAATCGATCCCCAAGTTCGAACTTTGATAGTCAGGAATCCGGCACTAGTTCTAGCGTAAATTCCAACCCGAGTCCTACTGAAGAACCTAAACCTAGTAAGTGTAACATCCTGTAGATAACACTAGACCAACTCATTCAAAGGGCTCTTTTGAGGGCCTTTTGATAGGTGGGGTTGAGATTAAAACTAGTCTCTTTACAGACACGGCGAGCTCATTTTATAATGATTAAGGAGTCTATAAAACAGTTTTTATTACTATGAAATAAGTAAAGAAAAATTGGTAGAAATTCTTAATTTAAGCCTTGATGATAACAATCAAGAAGAAGTGAATAAGTACTGGTCTGAATATTATCAAACCCAACTATCGACAGGATGATGACGGCTATCGAATAAACATCGAGGGAGACAATGATTCAAAAATGTTTGGTCAACTAAAATTTCTGGAACAAATAATTATTTAGAACAATTCTGCAAAAAATACAATACGAATCAACCCAAACATCAAAGTTACCGTGATAATCATCATCAACAATTTATTTAAACAGCTGTGTGGCCTTTTCAACAAAATCTGTATACCCAGAACAGCTTCGCTATGATGGTTAGCGTATTACCCCAGACACCTCAATAAGTCTAAAATGCATTAACAGCCGTCCTATCAAAGTAAGGTTTTCAGCAACGGTGATAACCAACTAACAAACCTAATTCAACAACGTTATATACACCTTGGGTCTCTACTCACCCGCCATAGTTATTCAACTATGGCAATTATACGCCCTTAAATCCGTCTGAACCACCCATAAAAACAACACTAATTAATAAGTAAAAACGATATTAAATAACCGCCTAAACAACATATGTTATTATTTACTTGGTTTCTGATAGAAATAGTAGTAGCATCATCTCATTCTTGTCACACCTGAAGGAGAAAACTATGGTTGTTAAAGTATCACAAAAGCAGCTAGAGCACTTAAAACACGAAAATTACCACCTAACCATTGATAATTCACAAGTAGTTGTAGTATAGATTCAAACGAATATAAAGCTATAAAACAAAACATTAAAGCTACAGAAAAAGAACTTGAAGAAAAACAAAACGAAATTCTAAATCAAGAATGGCTACAGCACAAAGAAAATTTGCAATTTGCAATTTCACCAAGAGGAAAAAAATATAATGATTTAAATACTCAAAAACAGAAGGCACATGAACTGTTAGATATCACTCACTCAGAACAATCCATAGAAAAAGAAATCGAGACCCTTAGCAAAAAGCTTCAACAACATAAAGAAGCCCTAAATGGATATTTAATAAGTGATGAAGCTATCAAAGAAACCTTTGAAACTACAGAAAAAAAACTTAAAGGAAAACAACAAGAAAGTAAAGACCTACAATCGAAAAAAACTGGCTTGAATAATCAGATTAACAAGGAAAAAGATCAATTAACTCAACAACAGTATGAACATGAAGTGGTTGAGCTCAATTATTCAGGTGAAAGTGAAAAAATAGAAAAAGAAATCGAGACCCTTAGCAAAGAGCTTCAACAAATAAAAGCAGACCAAAATATCAATGTGAATATATTTACTGGACATCCAATAAAACGCAAGCAAGGACAATTGTATCAAGCCATCCCAAAGCACCCCCGTATTCAATTAACATTTTCAAAAGATCATCCACAACAATCTATTGAAAAATGGTTAACATTGTATAATACCTACATAGCTGAAATAAACGACAAAACCCCAAATCTACTGAGTTTTGACTTGACCAAGAAAAGTACCACCCCCCAATTTACTGTAACCACAGCTCCTCCACGCGGCGATAAAGAAGAAGTTTTCAAAATCATCGAAGAGATCTATGCGCATCCTCAGGAAAATAGAACTGATAAAGGTGAGGTCAAAGTAATGATAGACCCTAAGCCACTATTTGAGGCTGAACGTGCTAGGCTTCTTGCTGAGGGAAAAACAGAAGCTGAAGCAAAAAAAACTGCTAACGAGTGGGCTAAAAAAGAAATAACAGCAATCTGGAAAACCTTTGATGAAATTAAAAAACTTTATGATGAGGAGCATAAAGACCAACCTTCTGTAGAAATCCTCAAGGTAAATGTCGTTAATAGATGGTTTAAGAGTAGTTCGGCTGACACAACACTTTATCATTTATATCAAAAAATGAATGAATATAAACTCATACAAACGCTTGAGGACAGTTCAGAATATAAAAGCTATTTGACAAACAAACCTGAAGAGAGCAGCCAAGAGGAATCACAAGAAGCAATAGATCTTTTTAATTTATTGAACAACAAAATCTATCGGGGCTGGCAACATTCGTTGTCTAATGAAAAGCATAAGTTCAATGATGAATTACCAGCATCCATACTCCATCACTGGGGTATACGTCCTCCTTGGCTGGGCCTTGGCATGGAGCTTTTTCCGGAAGACCCCCTACCCCCTATCACCAGAACAAAACTGCTAGCGACCATATCAACATTCTTTGGTTTTGCCCCTATAACCCTTGGAAAAAATGGGTTAGACACTCTATACAAGAACTCCAGTGAGCTCATCAGAATTGAGAGTGATTATAATGATCCATCAGGAGATCTAGAATTAAAACATATTGAGGAAATACAGGCATGTATTAAAAAAACACATAACTCTTCTGAACTGGCTAAGACCATTGAAGAGAAAGAGATCAGGGGTATGCCTCTATCTAGGCTTGTTAATAATGATCTTAGCAATGATATCATTGGTCCTCATTATGATAGCATTCAGTTATCAGAAGAACATAAAAAGATTCTGAAAGAGCGTGGACAAAGACTCAATCAAATAAACGAGCTCAAGAAAGACGTCGAGAACGTGCTGAAACAAGGAACTGAAGATTTAGACTGTAATAAGGAGTTAACACAGCTAGAAAGTGTCATTAAGCTACACGATGACATCAAAACCCTTAAAAGGATCATTGACAGAAAAAAAGAGCGATCGAAAGTAAGCTCTGAAATAGACAAACTGAACCCGGGTAATATTTTCGATGGTCAATTCAACGATCCATCCAATGAAACGGTTCACTCTCTAGAGACCGCCTTAAGTTCTCTCAAAATCCAACAAGAAGAACTTACATCAATACATCTTTATCATCTAACCTATCAAGACATCAATCAAAAAAAGCAAGTCATCAAAAACTCTGATCTAGGCTTAGATTATGAGCTCACTCCTGATAATATAGACGAAAAGATTCAGAAGATTGAATCTAAAAAAGAAGTCATTAGCAAGGATTTAATAACATTAGCTGATTTGCTTAAAGAGATGAAAGCGTTAGAACCAGCTTCCTCCCAACAAGCCCAGATAGCAATAGTGGCAAAGATAGCCAAACTGAACCCAGGTAATAATTTCGATGGTCAATCCAACAGCCCATTCGCCGACGCCTTAAGTTCTCTCAAAACCCAACAAAAAGACCTTGAGTCAATTGTTGCCCATCATTACTCTTTTAAAATGCTTTATCATAAAAACCTGCCAATCAAGTCGCCTCAACTAGGCTTAGATTATGTTCTCACTACTGATAATATAGACAAAAATCTTCAGAAGATTAAATCTAAAAAAGAAGTCTTTAGCAAGGATTTAAATACATTAACTAGTTGGATTACACTGAGGCAAAATATTTTAAAGATGAAAACATATGTTGTTGCTGAAAACACTCTGGAACTAGCTACATTAGAAACTCTTCAAGGTAAATTAAGCAATCTAGAGCTATCTATAACGGATTCCAGGAACTATCAAGAGATAAACTCTAGAATAGAAATGATTAAAGGTCTTCTACAAAAACAGAATAGCATACAAACTCTAGAAAAGACCTTAACCGAGCGCATCAAAACATTAGAGTTAGAAAAAAGCTTACAACCCATCAATACCGAGGATGATTTAGCCAGCATATCAATCCGCAAAGACCGCGTGCAATCTATCAATAGGGTCTTAGAAGATCTATCACGAGAGATGTCTTTAGAAACACTAGTGATTTCTGCTAGTGTTCATGGCCTTGAAGTAAAGAACGGGGGAGATTTACTTCTACCAATGAATTCCTTGGGTGATCGTTCATGTTTTAATACAAGCTCCAGTAAAGTAAGTGAAGAACTTAAACAGCTCACCGACAACGATTTCATACGAATGGGTTTTAAGGATGTTGAGCGAGAACACCAGGCTTTGATCCAAGAAATCAAAAATACTGAGCAGAGTATTTATGAAGATATCAATAAACTTGTGAGCAATACCAGCGAAGCAATTTTCAAGACCTCCCAGAAATTAGGAGGAACTCTACTTCATTACGCAGCTCTTTCTTATAACTATTCAAAAGAATCGTTCTTTTCGTTCGCAACGAAGATATCAACCATGTCAATATCTTCAGTAGAGGCAATCTTGACTTGGTGGAAACCTGACACCCGTCCAAATGCCGATGATACTACTCGATCCTCAAGTGTGAGCTTTGATAGTCAGGAAGACTCCGACACTAGTTCTAGCCTAAAGTCCAACCTGAGTCCTACTGAAGAACCTAAACCTAGTAGTAAGTGTAACATCCTGTAGATAACACTAGACCAACTCATTCAAAGGGCTCTTTTGAGGGCCTTTTGACATGTTGGCTTGTGGTTAAAGCTAGTCTCTTTACAGACACGGCTAGCTCTTTTATAATGATTAAGAGTCTATAAAACAGGTTTTTACAGTGTCTTATTACTATGAAATAAGTAAAGAAAAGTTGGTAGAAATTCTTAATTTAAGCCTTGATGATAACAATCAAGAAGCAGTGAATAAGTACTTTAATGGTCTGGATATTATCAACCCCATCTATCGACAAGATGATGGTAGCTACCGAATAAAAATTGGAGGAGGCAATGATGCAAAAACTTTTGATAAGCTACAACAAAAAATCCAAAAAATAGCTAATTATTTGCGTAAATATTACAAACATTTCAATACAAATCAAAAAAAAATCCGCAGTAATATTTCAGCAACAGCATCAAAACCTCAAGTACATTTCTTCCCTTATGGGAGACCAAAAACTTTTTATTGTCAATATACTCTGCGAGTAGACTGCCCTAACCCTGATAAAAGTTATTTTCAACCCTACAGAAGCTTCCGACCACTCAAGCTATACCATATGACAAATAAAGAGTTAGCACATCAACATAGTCCAGAAAATCCAAGATATTATCAAACATTCAAAGCCTCCTTCTCACTTGTATTAAAATGGCTTTTTGAAAGGCTCTGCTTCCTTTATAAAAGCTTATGTCAATTCACACAAAGTAGCTTTTCTTTTCTTTTCTTATGAGCTTCTTACCCCCCAGTATTCTTGAGACCTTCTCAAAAGCCACAAACGCACTCGATAGCATCTACGACAATATCAAAGCAGCCTCTGGTATTTTACTCAGCAACAACCCATTAGCCAGCCTCCTTTATCAAGTATATTCAGGTCTTATACTTTTTGCCTGGAGTCTTTACAGCAGTAGCCTTATTATTCCAAAAATCATACTCAAGTCCATAGTGTCGCCTAATTTACAACCTTCAGATGATATGCCTTCAAAAAGAACAAACAACGAACCTTCAATATCGACTAAACATGCCTTCAATAGATTCATCTGATTAAAATCACAAAAATGATTTTTTTATACTATAACTATACTATAAACATATAAAATAAGGTGATACAGATGCCCAGACAGATCAGCGGCCCTGGAGGATTGCAGCTAAAAAATTCTACCCAGTATACACTGCTTCGGCAAAAAAAAATCAAAGAGTATCAAAAGAAATACCACCAGGATAACTTTAGTCATCAGGGCATACTATCTGAGCTTTTTGAAGAGCTAAACAATGTATATTCCTCCGAAATAGAACGGATCAAAACTCAATATGAAATTGCGCAGATTTCAGCACAAGTCAAGTCTGTACAGGGTGAATATTTAGAAAAAAATCACGAAATGAGCCAACTGGAGAGAACTCTCAAAGATAGGAACGAACAACTCAATCGTCAGACAAAGTTACTGGCACAACAAAACAATAAAAGAAAAACCCCCTTAATAGACCTAACCAATGTTTTTAGATCGAAAGCAAAAGTGGTTGACACCGAATTACCTCGTGATATCAAACATACCAGAAATCTTATCCAACTCAACTACCAATATATGCAAGCTATTCCAGAAGAAAGAAAAACAGTCAAAACAAAAATCGAGGATAAACAACATCAGATATCACGACTACAAGAGAAAGGCAAACAATTAAAGGGCGCCAACAAAAATAATACAACCCAATCACTCAAAAGTATTGAAAAAAAACTTGGAGGCATGCACCAACTTCATGAAATGAATGAACAGGTCATACACAACCAATATGAGATGGATCAGTTAAATCAAGAACTCGCAGAGTTAAATACACAATTACAAAACATCGCTGACTGGGAAAAAGATCTGCCCATAGAAACCCAGCAGCTTTACAATAAACTTACCCAACAGCATCAAGACCTTGCTGGCAAAAGTCCCTTAGAATTTAGTAAACAGCGCACTGTTGAAGATATTAGAAACCTATCTAAAGCAATTGCAGAGATCGACCGGGAAGAAAACAGCATCGATAAAATAAAAAGTAAATTGGATAAGACAAAAAAACAATGTAATGAGCTTAAGAAAGCCGCCTCCTCTGCCCGTCAAAAAAACACACTTCCATTTAAGGATCAAATAAAACTGTATCAAGAAGTTATCAAAATAACTGATCAGGGCATGACGTCTTATGCTAAACAACTGAAAGATGATCAAACCCGCAAACAAGCAGAACGAGAGAAAAGATCACAATACATTGAGGGTTTGCCCTCAAATCCAGAAGAAATTGCGGCCTACATTAAAAAAATGAAAAGATGATAGCATCGTTTCTGGGTAAAGCTTAGAGCTTGTATTCCCCTTAAAAACATTATGTTTTATTTTACAAACTACCCTGCTAATATCAAAGTTGAATTAAGGAAATTATAATGTATACAGCAATCTCAAAAATAACCTTTGATCAAGGCATGTATCTTTTACGTGAGTATGAAAAGATTACACCAGAAATGATATCAGAAGCTATAACTAATGCGCTTGATCCCTTTTCCTTTAGGATCGGAGACTCTACGCTCGATTCGTTGGTTTCAAAGCTATCCTTTATGAATAACCGAAATCCATACAGCCATGATATTATAATAAGATTCTCCGAAGATTATTATGGACAACCTCACAGCGACAAAAATAAAACAAATATTTTTAAGTATTTACAAGATCTTGTAAAAAGAATGAAAAGCCCCTTTACTGAGAAAATGGCCAGCATACCAGATAGCTATTGGCAAAAAGAAGCCATGAGTAGGAATCCCTCCCCAACATTTACCGTTCACAGACCCAAAGTACTAAGAAAAAATAAACAGGATATAGAGGACATAAAGAATCAATTAAAGAATGTTGTAAAAAAAGATGAATCTGCTCGGAAAGCGGCTTTAATGGCTGTAGCTAAATTTCTTGACACAGATCTTCATTTTATGGGCTATTATGGCATCACTGAAGCAATTAATCGCGTTCAAATAGAAATTTCCGGAAAAACACTTGCTTGGGGGATTACTTTCGAAGGAGAAAAGAACAGCCATCCTGACTTGGTCGCAATAGTTAAAGGCGTCAAGAAATTAGTCAAAAAACTTACTCTAGAAGACATCAGTCAGAGGTCTCTCTCTCCACCGAAAGATGGCCTTCTAGGGCCCTGCCTTGATAAAATAAAAATAACAGATAAAGATTTATTAACCCCCTCTCTGGATCCCGTCAACAACAAACTGACCTTGCGATTACAACAGCTAGGCATTGTACTCGTCAAAAATGAATACCCTTATTCTAATTCCCCAAATGACTCTTTTAAAAATTTTGTTGTTGATAGGTATATATATGGTGAATACTTCTTATTAAAAATCAAAAACAAAACCCGAAAAAAATATGAAACAAAGATAGACTTTCGACGTTTGAGCCGCCAGTTGGCCAGAGATATCAACACTGCTGCAGCTAAAAAAATTATCAAAAAACCCCTCGATGAGCTTAACAGTATACTCTCGACTTTAAAAGCCTCTTCTACAAGGGCTGAAAGCTTAATAGCATTAGCTTCCTTTCTTGAAACAACTGAAGAAAGTATCATTGATATTGGTCTTAAAGAGGTACTTTCGAAAATTAATATATTATTGCCCAACGAGAGCTATGTTTTCTATCACCCCAAAATGTCATTAGAACAATTACTCTGTGAAAACGAGCGTCAAGAAGTTATCAAAGGCCTTGAACATTTTGCCCCATTATACGAAGTGGTCAAGCTTTATGAAAATAAAGTCATTGAAAGACACTCTATCAGCCAAGTGCTTAATTTATTTAAAAACAGTCATAAAAAAAGATATTGGGGTAGGCTAGACATAGTGGAGCCCTCTCCTGAAGAAAGAAGCTATTTTAAAAGGGTTGTTAACGCAAAACCAACTGATAAAACTCCCCCCCTCCTTCAATCCTTTCAAACAGAGTTAAATTTTGTACGGTGGTTTCATTTGCTTAAAGAAGAGAACCTCTCTTTCTATGCGGACAGGGGGCCGTATTATAAATTTATATGTCACCTCAAGAAACTAAGCCAATCTCCTTTCTATAGAACAACCCTTTTCATACTCGAGTACTGGCATAAGTGGATAGATCTATTAACCTTCATCGATAACAAAACCAAGCCTTATCGTCAACAAGCTTATAACTCATCAGCACATGCGTTTACTCAATACGTCAGCAAGCCCTACCATCGAGATTGTGTTGCGACCAAAACCTTTGCTATTAAGGCACGGGGCTATCTTAAAGACCTATTAATACCCGCAAAAAAAACCTTCAGTCAATATATCGGAACACCGGCCTACCAAACATACCTTTCGCTCTTATCTACTTGGAGAAGCTCTTCACTTTATGCGTTAAGTGTATCGTTCAATCCAGATCCAAGCTGTTGCTTTAGCACAAACCCACAAGACCAGCACCCACCACCCCATGTCCAACAGCCAGTAGCAAAACAGCCGCTCAAAACTATATTGTGGCAAGAAAAGGGGGATGTCGTTGCTGAGTTTTTTGAGAACCTTTTGCTCATCCCTCATGAAGAAAGTTTCATCCTAAAGGACAAGGAAGAGAACTCTGCCGTCTGTAAACTAAGCACTACGATTGACGGCAGTAATTATATTGCTTTACCTAAGGGCCTATTTGAGGACGGAAAAACAACACGCCTTGTATTCAGTCAAGAATCAAACGATCTCTACACAAAGATATTTCTCGCATTTACTCAATTTAATGTGGAAAACCCAGGTTCATGCTTAAGAAGTTGAAAATAATATCAAACACCTTTACAATCATTAAGATTTAAACTTAACCCTAAGGAAAGAGAGCTAACTATGTTAGATGCTAAATTTATTATTGATCATGTGAGTTTGATAAAAAACTGTGCTAAAAGACGCAACATTGATGCCGATGTTGATGGCGTATGTCTATTCTATAACAAGCTAAAGGCAACCAAACAATCGATTGAAAAAAAACAGGCTCTTTCTAACCAAATCGCAAAAACTATTGGCAGAGCAGACCCTAGTGATAGAGCTCAATTAGCCAGCGAAGGTAAGCAACTTAAGAATGATATAGCCCAAGAAAAAGAAAGCGCTGAGGAGCTTAATAAGGAGCTACAAAAAGCCCTGCTAACCATTCCTAATCTTTTACCCGATGATACGCCCGAGGGCTTCACAGACAACGAAAACGTGCCGATAAAAAAACACCTAGTACCCACTCAATTTAACTTTCACCCTAAAGACCACTTAGAGCTTGGAGAGCTTTTAGATATTATTGATTTTGAAGGGGGTGCAAAAGTTGCCGGTGCAAAATTTTATTTTCTAAAGAATGAGGGGGTCCTGTTAGAGAATGCGCTTAAATCCTTAGCTTTTTCAATTGCTGCCAAAAGAGGTTATATTCCAATAAAAACCCCAGATCTTGCCAAAAATGAAATTCTTCAAGGAGCTGGGTATGCGCCTAGAGGCAATGAGTCTAATACTTACTGTATTGAGGGGCATAACTTAAGCCTAATTGCTACCGCCGAAATAGCCATTGCTGGCCTTCATGCCAATGAAATCATTCCTGAACAACAGCTGCCCATAAAGTATGTGGCTGAGAGCCATTGTTTTCGCACAGAAGCCGGGGGCGGAGGCCGTGAAAGTAAGGGCCTTTACCGAGTCCATCAATTTTCTAAAATAGAGCTCTTTCAATTTGTCAAACCTGAACATAATGATACTTATTTAAATGAACTTTTAAGCATTGAAGAAGAAATCTATCAGGCCTTGGAAATACCCTATCAAGTGGTTAGAATTTGTGCAGGAGATCTTGGTGCTCCAGCTTACAAAAAGTATGATATAGAAGCTTGGATGCCAGGAAAAGGCACCGACGGCCAATACGGTGAAATAACTTCTGCCTCAGACTGCACTGATTTTCAAGCTCGCAGACTAAATACTCGTTACAAAGATAGTGAAACAGGAAAAAACCAATGGGTTCATACTTTAAATGGAACGGCGATTGCATTAAGCCGAACCCCCATAGCTATTCTTGAAAACTTTCAACAAGAAGATGGTAGTGTCATCATACCCAAAGCACTGCGGCCCTACATGGGAGTTGATACCATCAAACCCAAGCTTAACCCAGCAAAAACTGGCTAAAGAGTTATTGAGTTATCAAGGTCAATCATAACTGCAACCTAAACAAAAAATATTAATTTGGATCTGTTAAGAGTTTCTTAATATTTAGCCCGTATACTTAATTCATAACTTAAGAACAAAAAAGAATTAAACCTAAACAATAAGATCTCCTTCAAGCCCTACAAGCTCCTTTCTCGCCCAAAGGAGCTTTTACACCTTTTTTTTCTTACTTCAATTTTCATCTGGATTTTTTAGATAATCAGTCTTTCAATATGAGAGATGTGTCAACATGATTAATGCGAAAAAACTAATATAACGATGTTTTTTAAACACTATTTAAGCAGAAAACAAAAGCTAAAAAGGCTATTGATTTGTTTAAAAAGGCAGAAATGTTGAAGCTATGTTAATGTTAGGGGGCCTTTATCAGGAGGGTAAAATAGGAGAGGAACCTGATTATGACAAAGCTAAGGAATGGTGCGAAAAAGCAATGAAGGCAGTGAAAAGGTTACGAGTACAATCAAAACATATCGATAATGACTTATTAAAGATAATCGATGATGATGATCTTGAAGATGAAGATATATCTTTTGATGAGATTTTGGATAACTATCATAAAAAGAATTCGATGTAATGCTATGAAATGGATTTTGCTTTAATTTAGAGAGAAACAAATCTATTTATTCAAGTGCGCTCTTTTTGATCCTTGGCTATTTAATTTATAGACAACTACCCTCTGTGCTCGATAGAGTTGTCACCCTCTCCACAGAAATACAGTCTGCTATACACCTCTAAAACTTTGGCTAGGTCATTCAAATTAATAGCTTTCTACATCTTCCCATCTAAATCCTGAGGATTATAGAACAATAAAATTAAAAACTTTTATTCATTAATATTTCCTTAATCTTTAGCCCCTATACTTAATTCATAACTTAAGAACAAAAAAGAATTAAACCTAAACAATAAGATTTCCTTCATACCCTATAAAGCTCCTTTTTCGCCCAAAGGAGCTTTTACACCCTTGAATTTCTTCCCCATGGGGGTTTATATTTTGGATAGCCCCTCTTGCAATAGAAGAGCTGAGTCAACCTGGTAACAAACCCAAGCATCCAAAAGATTTTCATTGGTATACATTGGCTGCTAAGGCTGGAAATGGTATGGCTGCGTATGATTTAGCGAGATTGTATAAGTGAAAGAAATGGAAAGGGCATTGGATTATCAGCCAGCCATGAAACCATAACGGCAGAGTATAAAGTCAGAAGAAGTATAAAAACAGTCGATAGGCAGCCTGAAAGCAACCCCACCCAACTTTTGATATAATGATAAAGAAGTCAATTTTCAGTACAGTCTGTGACATATATCTATCCCCACGACCAAGATAGTCAAATTAATAACTTGATCACACGATCTAAACTCGGAGGATTATAGAACAATACAATGAAGACTTTTATTCGTTAAGATTTCCTTAATCTTTAGCCCTTATACTTGACTCATAACTTAAGAACAAAAAAGAATTAAACCCAAACAATAAGATTTCCTTCATGCCCTATGAAAGCTCCTTTCTCGCCCAAAGGAGCTTTTACATCATTAATAAGACAACCATCTTTTTTACCCCGACATTACCTCCCAAAAGCTCAGTAAACAACTATCTAGGTGCCGGCTTTTTACCATCATTCTTGAGGTGTAACCATTGTGGCCACTGCAGCTCAATAATTTGCCCCCTGTCAAGGCTATATAGCTTATTATCTTGGTCCTCCAATAAAATTCTACCAGCCCTACATAGAACCTTCTTAATTTTTTCTATTTTTTCTGTTAGTTTCACCCATTTAAACGTATTGCTTCCAGGAGAATATAATTGTAGGTTACCATCTTGATCTAATTTTTTTTCATAGATCATACTAGGAAAATATTCCAGCATATGCGCAACCATACCAGGCATAAAGTTTCCACAAGCATATAATTGATCTTTACCTGTAACAGTATTGTTACCTTTCAACACAGTTATAGTGCTATGACAACAAACATCATCTACGATAAATTTAGGGGGCAAATCAACATCTTGAAACATTGTTACATCAGCATCAGACCCTAGCCCTAGCTGACCCACATTATTTGAACCAAAAACATAAAGACTACTACCTGTATCACTCTGCCCCAGAAGAAAAATTGACGTACTGGCATAACTATCTGCTACTACTACTTTTTGTAAATTGAAATTAGGAAACAGCTTAACTGTCTTAACGCTAGTTGACATCAACCCCTTTATAGAAAGAGCCCTGTCACTTTCAAACAACATAACTTCTTGTGATATAATATTTTTACCTAAAAGATAGAAAAAAGATCTTGCAACAACCACATCTTCTAACTCAAAATTTTCGGGTATTTCAATATTGGGAAGCTTGGTAAATTCTGTTTGGTTCTCAAATACCTCATTCTCACGAATGGCACCGCAAACATATAGCTGATCTACACCAGATTTTATATCTTTTCCTTTAAAAACAGAGTATTTTAAAGAAGTAATAACTCTATTTAATTCAAATCCTGAGGGCAAATTAACACGAGCCATATACTCATTGTGTGAAATTTTTCCGATACCTAGCTCACCAGATTGGTTATGTCCACAAACCAACAGAGATTGATTTCCGCTCTCCTTGCCCAGAAAAAACGTTTGATTAGGGCCAGCAAAAACATCTTTTAAGCTAAACCCTTTAGGCAAAGCAACCTCATTAAACTCATGATAGTACCCGAGTTTCTTTAGACCTATATATTGATAATCATTACCGCCTCTAACAAAAACCTTATTATGCCCCTCAAAAGCAGACGATAGAAGTAGAACATCATGGGACTCCCCTGCCCTCATAGCCACCACCCGATAAGCCCTACTCTTTGCTTCATTTGCAGCAATAACTTGAAACTGCTTGTTGCTTAGGGCCAGAGAGCGCAAATCCTTTGTCGGAATAAAACCAACAATAGGTTTCATGGGGCCTTTACGACTACTTTTGCCACTCTTATCAGCTATATCTGTTAATGTTGTCTTTGATTTTTTCAGCATTCCCTCACCTCTTTATCTTTATAGTATAAAAATTAAAATGTTTCTTGAGTATTTCATAGCGACGCTTAAATCATCACTTAATAACAAAAAACAAAACAACCTCAACAATAAAATCTTATTCATGCCCTACAAGCCATCCTCTCGCCCAAGAGATCTTTGAAATAATAAATCAATAACGAACGGCTTTCATAAAAGATAAACGTGTGCCCTTTTCTTCAACCCGCTTGAAATACTCGATACGAAACTTATTCCAAGGGATTTTAGGAAAAAAAGCATCTCCTTCATAGACCTTATCAATAACGGTAAGGTAAAGGGAAGAAATCTTGGGTAAAGACTCTTCATAAAGATTAGCCCCACCAATGATAAAAACAGGTTGGGACTCTTTCGCCAGAGAAAGAGCTTGGTCTAAGCTATTAGCATAAGATACAGAGGGATTTTCATAAGTTTGTTTTGTCCACGATAAAACAATCAGCTTTCTTCCAGGCAACACCCCCATACTTTCGAAGGTTCTCCTCCCAACAATTAAGGTTGACCCCATCGTAATTTTTTTGAACCATTTAAAATCTTCAGAAAAGTGCCAGGGCAGCTTTCCATGAGCACCTATGACTCCATTTATAGACGTTGCAGCAATCAATGACAACATGAACATACCCTCTCTATATTCGCTACGATAGACTACTAACCCTTCTTAGAAAGGTCAACCTATAAACACTGCTCAAAACTTGTCAATCATGACTAGACCCAGGCAAAGTCATCTGCTAGCATGAACTCTTTGCTGTGGAGTTCTAAATGTGTGGTATTGTTGGTGGCGTGTTTAAACAGCCTCAATCACTTAACATGATAACTAAAAGCTTAAAGTTACTTGAATATAGAGGGTATGACTCTGCAGGCATAGGCTACATTGATGGTGAGTCTCTTGTTTGTAAAAAAAACATCGGAAAAGTTTCTTTGCTAAACCAAAGAATTGGTCAAAAAGAATCATCAAAAACAATCATATCCCACACAAGGTGGGCCACTCACGGAAAGCCCTCTGTTACTAATGCTCACCCACAAGTTTCACATGAAACCATAGCCGTAGTACATAACGGTATTATTGAAAACCACTCTGAACTAAAAAACTTTCTGAAAAAGAAAGGTTACACATTCAAGTCAGAAACAGATACTGAAGTCATTTCTCACTTATTACACCTCCATAGCCTAACGACTCAAGAGTGGCTAGAGGCTATAAGAAAAACTTGCAAACAGCTTGAAGGTAGCTATGCCCTAGCGATCATTAACAAACAGTTTCCTGAAACCATCGTGGGTGTAAGTCAACATTCGCCTCTAGTTATTGGTTTAAGCCACCTGGGTAACTTTTTAGCCTCTGATATGTTAGCTTTATCTGGATATACTCAACAATTTATTTACCTTGAAGAAGGAGATGTTTGCTTTTTAAGCCCTGATAATCACGCAGTATATTCAGCAATGGGTACAGAAAAAAAACCACAAATCCATCAAATAGAAACCGCAACATCCTCCATTTATCTTGACGATCACAAACACTACATGCATAAAGAAATTCACGAACAGCCTCAATGTGTACTAAGTCAACTTAAACATTATAGCAAACTTTCTCCAAACCCAATCGACGTGATTAACCGGCCTAAACAAATTCATATTACAGCCTGTGGCAGTAGTTATCACGCAGGCCTTGTAGCCAAATATTGGATAGAAGAACTGGCTAATATTCCTTGCCATATTGAAGTATCCAGTGAAAGCCGGTACCGAAAAAAAGCTTTTCAAGAGGGTGACCTTATCCTATCGATATCTCAATCAGGTGAAACCGCTGACACTCTGGCAGCAGTCAAAAACACATTAAAAGAGCACCCCTATGTACAGCACCTTTCCTTCTGCAACGTGCCAGAAAGTGCTTTACCTAGAACAGCCCATGCTTCTTTATTTATTCACTCCGGAAAAGAAATTGGCGTTGCTGCAACTAAAACATTTACCAATCAATTATCGGCTCTTTTATACTATTGTACGAACATTTGTTCTCCAAAGATGTCCCGTGAAATCCAAGAAAACATACAAGAAATACCCAACCTAATTCAACAATGCCTCAAGCTAGAGTCGTTGATTATGAGCATTGCAAATAAATTGGTTGATGCACAACACCTCATGTATTTAGGCCGAGGAAGCTTATACCCTATTGCCCTAGAAGGCTCGCTCAAGCTAAAAGAAATCAGCTACATTCATGCAGAAGCTTACCCTGGAGGAGAGCTAAAACACGGCCCTCTTGCCATTATCGATAAAAACTTTCCGACTATCGCACTGGTTGATGATGGCCCTACCCAAAAAAAGATGCTCTCAAACCTAGAAGAAATTTCAGCACGGCAAGGCCCTCTTCTTGTCTTTACATCTCTACCGAAAGAAGCCATTACAGTCCCTTGCATAGACATCATAGAGGTTCCTCTTTGTGCTAAATGGCTTGCCCCTATTATTTTTAATATTCCATTACAGCTACTTGCCTACCATATTGCTAAAAACAAAGGACTAGACGTCGATCAGCCTAGAAACTTAGCAAAATGTGTAACCGTGGAGTAGCCGTGTAGATCTGCTCTTTATGTCGTTGAATTAAAATAGGAGTTATAATAATGCCCACCCACATAAAATATTTCGAATGGTTAATGCTGTCTTCATTAGCATTGGGACTTCTACTATCCATACTGACACCTCCGAACCACGTTACTTATGATGGAAAGATAATCACTACTGCTTTTACAATGATTGTAATGGTCTTTACTTTTAGCCTAATCTTACTTTTGACTTTATTAATCTCAAGAAAGAGAAGTAACATTGCAAAGTGGGTTCTAGTTGCCCTATTTGCTGCAGGGCTAGTAACTTACATTCAACAACTCGCACATTATTTTGAATTCGGTTTTGCTGGAGTATTATCCTCGATTCAACTATTAGCTCAATGTACAGCTATATATTTTTTATTTACGGAAGAATCCCGTAATTGGTTAAAATAAGAACAAACCATTGTTTCATTGAAACAAAAAGCAGAGAAGATATTAGAAGACTTGCAAAGCGTGCAACATTGTAATAGTTTTTCTTTATTTTCTGCGCCTTAAAATCAACACAAGGATAAAATATGTTTAAAGACTTATTATTACCAGAAAAACACCGGATAACTACAAAGCATCAAGAGTTATATTTAACTTGATTTTTTGCAATGATCTTATTGATCTCACTATTTACGATTTTATCCTCTCCAACCAATAGCCTATAAAGCTATCCTGCAAATCAGCTCCTTAAGAATATTGTTGCAATGATTTCTTGTATAATACTGTCTATTGTGATCTTATCTTAAGAAGATATGACAACAGAACCTTGAGCCATCGAATGAATTTATACCTCATCCTTTTTACCGCCATTTCCTTTGAAGTTTTAGGAACCATGCTCTTACCTGTATCACAAAACTTTACCAGGATAATTCCAACCACCTTGTTGCTGATGTCATATGGAGTTTCTTTTTATCTCTTAGCGATTTTATCTCAAAAGATACCTTTAGCAATCATATATGCCGTATGGTCTGGCCTTGGCATTGTCTTTATCTCATTATTAAGTTATATTATTTATAAACAAACATTAAGCTGGCAAACCCTCCTAGGTTTATTTTTAATCGTTATGGGGGTAACCCTAGCCAATATATTTAAGGGCGCTGTTTCTTAATCTTCTACCAGACATATCAATGGGCTCCTTTCATTTATACTAAAGATATATTTTAGTCCCTCGTTGCGGATTCTCTTATCAAAAAGGCATTGCTATGATAAGCTTTGGGAGAGGGTTAAAACCTGCTTGTGAAAAAACTAAGACACTGCCACAAAACAGCTAACCAAGAGATAACCATGCCCAATCAGCAACCTAAAACAATTTCTTTTTTTATGATCATTGCAATTCTCTTTGGTTTTCCCACCCATGCTTTTTCATATCACCTTAAAAAATATCTCTTAAAGAGGGGGCCAATCAACTCGAGTCCAAAGCCATTGCCGACGGTTTACATCAACAAATTAATGAAGGGTTTAACCTCTGGTTGAAAAACTGGTTTATCAACGGCTGTTATCTTAAAAACGACTGTCGACAACAGTTAAACTTTGGCTTAACATTCAAAACAGCCTCTTTAGACTTAAATAATAACGGACACAAAGAGGTTATTGTCAACCTAGAGGGCATATACCTTTGTGGCAGTGGTGGCTGTAGGCCCTATATTCTTGCAAAAAGAAAAGACCAATGGAAAGTTATTGGCTCTTTTTTCCCCGGCCATTCCGTTGAAATTTCTTCTAAAAAACATCAGGGATACCATGATATTTATTTCAAAGGCAGGTGGGGAAGACACTCCTGTGTCTTCCATAAAAACAGGTATGAATGCGAGGAAGGATAGGTTTAACGCCCTAACCCCATTAATCTGCTAAGATCTTTAAAAAGCAGTTAAATACGCACATACATTGAAAAAAGATTAAAATACATGCTAACATATAGCTTTAAGAGGGATTTAAACTCATGTTAAACAACCTAACCAACGGTCTTTCCAATGCCTTTAACTTTTCCTCACGCGCTTCTCGAGGTGAGTTTATCTGTATTATTAGCACCTATGTCCTGTTTGCTTTTTTTCTTGCTCCTCTTTTGGATTCTTTTTTCTATGCCTCTAGTAAAGTTCCTCCCTTTAAAGCGCTCACCCTGATGTTACTAACCCTTCCTGTAATTTCCGTATCTGTACGAAGACTACATGATCACAACCTAAGCGGAAAATGGACCCTGTCCTTCTTAGTTGGAGGGATCGGCTTTGTCCTTTTACTCCCTGTACTATTATCTGAAGGACAAGAGGAGCCTAATAGGTTTGGAGAGCCCATAATATAGACTTAAAATCAACTATTTAACAAAAAAAAATTGACGCAGCGGTTACGATCTGCTAAAGTTTAAGCCTAAAAAGAAAATGACAGGATCAGAATATGAAAAAACCACCTAAAAACATCGAAGGCCTAAAAGAGACGTCTGAAGAGTCGGGCATATTTCATAATTTCAATCAGCACAAGCCTAACCGCTACTCCACTATTTTTATCTTTTTTGAAGGCACTGGAGATACCCTCGAAAACCAAAGATGTTTCATGGATCCTGTTGCCCTAGAGTTATCTAATAAGCACCCTGTCCTCGTATTAAATGGTTGCGGAACTGTTGGGAACGATAGACACAGTGATATATTTAACGGAACAGGCCCTTTAGGGCTAGATGACCTTCCAGAGACTGTGTTAAAAATTATTCGCGAACACCATTCATCTGAGAGTAAAAAAGAAGAAAAAGAGGCCCCATCAACAACATCCTTCGTCTTGGTAGGTCATAGTCGCGGAGCAGTCAACGCCATAACCACATCAAAAAAACTACTTAATGAATACCCTGATGCCAATGTTGATGTATTTGCTCATGACCCTGTTATCGGCCCTCAACAAGAGGATCCTAAAAGATTCTATGGAATTCCAAAAAGAATAAGAAACATGCACCTTATTTGCATGTTAAGTGAACCACGAAACGGCTTTGAAGAAACTATAGACCCGCTTAATAGCCCCCTGGCCGATCATCACCACCTTGTTTTTCTCCCAGGAAATCATGCTAAACAGGCCATTGCTGCCGCTAAAGGAAAAAGTGCTATCGCTAACTTACTTACTCATCTGTTGTTAAAAGCCATCGATGATGCGGGCATTCCCTCAAGCGAGATATTCGATAATATGTCCAGAATTGCAAATAGAGCCACCTGCCAAGAAGAAGAGGAAGCTTATAATAAAAGCTTCTTAGCCAAGCCTCTAATTAGAAAACAAGGCAATTCTCAAGAAGAGCAAGCAATAAATATTCTGGCATTACTTGAAAAATCCTACCAAGAATATGGCTACTCTACTGAAAAGGCTTGGAGAGAACTGGATATTGAATCTAATCGAAATATTAATCAGTATTTTGATTATGTACTCAATGGTACTGGTGGAAGCTTAATTGGGGGGTTGGTAAAAACAGCTTTTCCAAGAGTTGCGAAGATATACTTTGAAGGAAAAAAACAAGATCGAAAAAATGATATAGACTTAGCTGATCAAATAAAACAACTTCAAGAAATGTTTCCTTGTGTTTTATCTTTGCTTAATTACGCAAGAGAGCCCCTAGCTGATATAATTCCCTCCAGTATTGATATAGGTACTGATCCTGAGGAAGGCATCCACTATGTTTCCAGCAAAACACCACACCGGGTTTCACATGAAACAATGCCTAAAGAAGGGTTAAGTGCAGCCTCTTTCAAAACCCAGAATGGGGTAAAAATTCTAGCGATTTTAAAACATCCAAAAGATGATCGTCCTTTTATTAGATCTTTTTGCGATCACTGGGGCATGACTCATAACTATTATGTTGAAATGACAGAAATCATATGCCGGCTAAGAAACGACATCATAAACAGCCAAACAACCTCCCCGAGGCATATTAGAGACCTTGTGAATTCCATAATAATAGACCCTGCTAACAGTGAACTTATAAAGAGGATCGAAATGATCCTGCATGCTCTAAGCGACGATACCGAGGCCCTTGTTCTTACTGACCATCAATTTAGTCTTTATGAATTATTTAAACACACCGTCCTAAGTCCTCTTGTTACTAAAAGACTGGGGGAACGTACTGCTCGGTTGTTTTTGAATCATAAAGGTCTCCCGAAGCAGCCAGCAGGGTATAGGTGTTTAAGCGAACGCCTTGTATATTTATCAACCCCCCCAAAAAAGGAGCTCCTTATGTACTCCCCCAACAGCGAAATGACGGATCCCAACAGCTCTGCAGCTAGGAGGATGTTGCAACCTAACTCAGGATATACTGACCCGTGGTCGCCCGCTCAACAACTTAGCCCTGCAGAGACGGCTATGATGGGGTTTCTATCTCCACTTCCCCCATTCATATCTTATAATTTATTAAGCACTTGTAAAGACCGCCTTGTCAGAAAAAAAGGTGGAGCAGCAATGACTATCCAAAAAATGATTAGAGGATGGTTGGCTCGTATCAATTATCAACAACTAGCAGTCAAAAACACTGTTAGTGGTATCGTAGAACAGATAAATAAAGACCAAAATGCCCCAACAATCCAAAAAATGGTTAGAGGATGGTTGGCTCGTATCAA
>DASCQC010000015.1:0-34529 GCA_036012865.1 Gammaproteobacteria bacterium | reverse complement strand
TAAAGATAATGAGGAGTTGGCACCCTCCAATCAAGATCAGCCAGAAAGTGCATTGCAGAATCTTGTAGAAACAGGAGAGACTGGAGGTCCTATAAAAAAAGTGACAGGTTATGCTACTTTGAAAGATCTGGGGATGCTTACTAGGGTCAAAAAATCCTGTTAAGTCAAATCTAGCGATAAAGAATTGTAAGGCAGAAGCGTACGAACTTGGTATTAATTCACAAACATTGAAAAGTTATATGCAGGGGAAAAATCAGTTTTCATTGCGTGCTAAGCTTCTTGATATTAAGGGTATAAAATCCAGAAAAAAAAGATAAATGAACGGGCTTCATTGCTGGAGCAGTCAGGGGGGCGTTTTGTTTTCAAATGAAAATTCATTAGGGTGATTCATTGTCTTCATCAATTCGAGCAATTTATTTATGGCCATTAGACTAATTAGCACTATCTGATTACTTTTCAGCTGTATCACATCAAGCCTTGATAATATAAGTGGGGTTTAAGAGCTCATTACAATAGGTATTCCTGGACTGGAAATGTATACCTATCTGGGTCTGATTTCTGCTTGTGGTGAACGATGTTATCCAATTCTTTCAGCAGATTACTTTCCCATGCTTTTTGTAGGGCCTCGTCAAGGCTAGAGCATTGTTGTGGATGATCTTTTAGCAGGTGAATGGATTGAATGCAATGCTGAACAATATTTTCTAGAGTTTCGTTTGATAATACACTAGGGTTTTTGAACAATCTAACAGAATGACTGCCTTGCTGGGCAAAGATCTTGGCAGTATGCAGCACAAAACGTATTGCCTCTATTAATGAATCAATCTGTGCTGGATTATCTTTGCAATCAAAGGATGATGCGGCGATACGATCTAAAAGGTGATTTATCATCACCTGCGTGCATAGGTTGGGTTGTTGATGATAGAACAGCATGCTGAGAAGATGATCTCCTGAAAAGGTTATTTGTCCTTTTTTCGGAGGATGAAGTGCACGGTTAAGTTTGAAGGAAAGTGGGGTAAAGACATATTGCGTTCCTCCTATGCGCCGTGTGGTTAAGGTTTGGTTTGATACCCACTGATTGGCAAAGTGATTCTCTCTAATGGAGGGTGTTCTTGCTACCTTTTCGTGCCAGCAATGGGCATAAAATTGCTCAGTGATCCATTGATAAGATAGGCCTTTCATGTACTGTTTATCGACTAAGTTAACAAAACTTCCTTGTTGTATGGTTAAGTGGTTCTCATCACCACCGAGGTATTCTAAAATATTGCGTTTTGAATTCTCCGGTAATGAATACAAGAGGCCTTGGTTTATGAAGTCATAGTATATTACCAGGAGTGGTAGGGTTAATACGTTATTTTCATTGGCTAGGTTATATCTGTCAGAGGTTAATATTTGTAAGGCTTCCCCGCCTTCTTCAATGGCTATATCAAGTAGGCTTTGCTTGAGTGTGTGCAGGGTTTCTGGGGAGGCTCCCATTTGATACAAATAAAGTAATATCCCATCAGAAATATGATGTTCTGCAAAGTTAAAATAGGCAAATTCAAGAACGGATAGATTGAGTACTTCTGAATCGTTTTCTAGGTGTTCGTTGGAACTACAGGCTTCTTTAGGTAGAGTTAAAACAGCGTTGATATCAAAGCCATTTGCAATGACACCTTTCAAGACGGATAATTGAGATTGGCTAATAGCCCAAACGGCAATTTTCTCTAAGATGTTTGGAGCAACATTTGAGTGCTGAATATGAGCAGAAGCGGTGAGTAGTTTTTCAAACCACTCTGCTAACCTAAAATGAGTGCCTAAATATAATATTCCCTGATTTGTTTCGTCCAGGTTTATGATGTATTCAATAATATTTATGGACTCAGGCCCGAATAGAGTTTTAAAGAAAGGGGTGTTCATAAGCTCATTGAATTGATTTTGATTCATTTTTTGTGTTAGACAAGCCATTTCATGGGTTGGGTTGCTATGTTCATTTTCGAGGGGATGGCTGGGCAGTGTTAAAAGAGGGTTAAACCTCATCCAGTTGATGAAGGCAGAGAGGGATAGTGGGTTGCTATCATGATATTCATATTTCAAGAGAAAATTTATGAAGACAGTTGCGGTTTTATCATGAGCATTGTTCATCGCGGGCATAAAAGATTGTTCGAAATTGCTTGCAGGGTGCTGCTCATGCTTAGGCTTACCTTGTTGATCTATGAACTTTAGCAGTTCCAACTTATCGTTGCTTAAATAACCATAACGAGTATATCTTGGGTTATTGATTTTTTCTGTTAATAAGGTAATAGAGGAAAGGCAATGCTGCTTTATTTCTGGTGATGTTGTCTCATCTATCATGATGGCTTTCAGGCGATGGCACAATATAAACATTAGTCTTACGGGAAGAACTGAGGAATTTTCAACATCAATTTTCTCGATTATCTGAAGTAGGGTTGGGGGCTGATGTTGTTGTGTTTGGGCGCCCATATGATGAGGAAAAAAGTGGCAAGGCAGCATGTTATCAACCAGCCTCTGAAAGTGTTTTTCACCATGATAAGTCCATTCATTGGGGACTTGTTTTGCTTTCTCGTAAAGAATTGTAAAAAGGTCAAGCAGTAGTTTCAAGATGGGGTCGTTGGGCTGTATCCTATCGATCAAAAAGTTAAGTGTTTTAGGGTCTTTTCTTGTATAATCTGATGTGCGGTATCGTTTTGTTTTAATTTCATAATCGAATGCTTGAGTAACCCATGCCCACAAAAATGCATAGGCATTTTGATGTTCGTTTTTTGCAAATAAAGTGGAGTGATAAGTAGATTTTGAATTAAAGAATGCCTGGAGAAAATCGGTGTTTTTTTTGAAAACAGCATAAGATGTCAAGGTTAATTCTTGTGGACACGGATAGATGGGTTTCAGGTATTCATCTACCTTAGGACCGCCGTACCATCCCTCAAAAATTTTTCTGGGTGTATTTAAGTCTTCATCTGAAAATCTCTTCATTATATGGTTTACCATTAAGGGATACAATGAGTCCTTTTTACTCGACCATTGCGCGTCAATGAGATATTTAAGCAGATTACACAAGGCTGTGAAGCTCAAAGTTATTGTTTGATCGCTGATAATTTCAAGAAGCATTTCCCTATCAAAACGGGTAAAAGAATACACAAAGGAGTCATATGAAAAATTGCATTGGTTGATGATTTTGATGAAGGCATCGTAGTGGTTGCTTTTAAGGATTTTAGCAATTAACTTTGGATGACATATGTTCACAGACCAAAGGAACAGCTCCATGTTAGATATTCTAGTGTTTCTGGATTCATTGGATGATGAGAATATCGGAACATTGAGTTTAAATAAGAGAGTTTCGTAGATAGTCCTAATGTTTTTCAGGTTTTGCTCTTTTTGATCTTTATTTTCGATATTATTTATTCTATCAATACCATCATAAAAGAGTTTGTCAAAGAGGATGAATGATTGACAGGGCAAAGAAGATTTGTTATTGGGGAGGGCAGGAAGCTTATAGAGCCATTCTAAATAACCTTCAAGAGTTTGATGTAAAGGTTTTATATGAGGGTTTTCATGCAAATATAGCCAATAGTTTTCTAAGGCTGAGGGTTCAAATTCAGTAGAGCTGTGATAGTTCGCTCCATTTACAATGAGTTTGTGTGCTATGAATTCAAGTTTTTCGATTGCAGGACGAGTATAGACTGATTGAGCGTAAGCGATGGATAATCAGCGTTAGTAAGCGATAGGTGCTTTCAGGATGTGGTTTAAGCCCCTGATAAAGCGAGTTACTGTCTATTTGGATTGTATGTTGAGTATCAGCACCTGTTTTAGTGTCGCCGATAAGGTATTCTAGTTGATGTAACCGGGTCTCTTTTTGCCAGTAGGCTAACAGAACAAGTTCGCTGAGTAATTTTTGATTAAAGGTTTCAGGGTTGTTATGACGGCATTGCTTAAGGCAGTCAATGCAGAAGTTGATGTCTTTCTTGATCAGTTCCAGGAAGGGGTGTTGGTTGAATGTTTGTTCGTCGTTGATGTGTAGTGACTGAATAGCGACTATTTTGTTCAGTTGATCTTTGATGTTAGGCATGGTTTGTAATAAAGCGATGATAGTTACAGCAGAGTTTGAATGTTCGAGTACCCATTTGGAAACTAGGTTTTCATTCTCATCAAAACACCAGGTTAGGGGCTTTTGTAAGTTAATAGCTGCGGATGATCTAGGGTTGTTTAGAAGGATTTCCAGCAACGATGATGATGGGGCAAGTAATCCGAAAATGAGGGTTTTTTGTGTGTTGTTAGCCAGGTGGTCTGGGGGTGTTTCGTCTAGTTTTTTTAACAGCCATTGAATCATCATTTTTTGACAAGCTTCAGAAAATAATTTAGGTTGATCTTTTTCATTAGCAATAGTCTTTAGACGACTTAAGGTGAAGAAAATCACGCTATAAAATGAGGGGTCAAGCGGATAAGCAAATGACAACAGTTGATCCAAAATGGTGAGTGCTTTTTGACGTGCTGTCTCAATGGGTTCAGAGGTGCATATTAAACGGACAAGGAAGCGTTTGATTTGTTGTGGTTTAACGTTCAAAAATTCAGTAATATCCTGTTGTTGGAGCTCGATTGATACGAAGAGTGGGTTCCAATACCTAGTGTCTAGAAAAATATTTTGTCGTCTTGGAAAGGATGTTTGACGATCATGATCATTGAGGTTCTCTAAGATAAGATAGTAGTAATCTGAGTCTATATTCCAGTTACGATTATTCTCATCAGAACAGAAGAAGGATAAATCAAGTTTTCCATTCCAGGCTTGTCGTGTTTTATGAAGGGTTAAGATGAGGTTGCTACGAGGCTTGAACAAAGCTTGATCAACCTTCTTACTATCCCCATTGCTCAGTTGGTTTTCTAGCACACGGATGAATGCTTGTAAAGCATCACGGTCATCGTCATTTCTGGGGATGTTAAGTGATAGGCAATCGTGAAGGAAATCAGTGTGTTCATCAAACCTTCTGTCCCAAGTAAAAAGATCAGAATAATAGGATAATATTTCACTGCCCGAAGGAAGAGAGGGTACCTTTTTGTGTTGACTCAGCGCATGACATAACTCTAATAGGCCATGGACAGCACTTTTTTTCTCTTTATTTTTGGCATCACGAAGTAATTTCATGATGTTTGAGGATTTATCTTGTTGGAGTAACTCGGTGAACGATAAAAGTGTGTGGGGTGTTTCTATAATCTTCTGAAAATACTCTGCACTATCTAAGTTAGTCAGTGCTTGAATGAGTTCATAATTCCATTCTTTGGTTTGGGGAATTAATTGTAGGATGCTTTTTCGGATGTGATCGTTTGATTTTATGGCGGCTTGCTTAGCAATTTTTAAGAGTGTTATCATTTAAAGCACCTTGATTTTTCATAACTATGACATAAAATCAAGTGGTTGTAAAATAAAATTTATATTCATTTTGAACGGATAATCTCGATACCGGTACAGTATGCATCGATGCTGCCCTGCAAGGAGACGCTATCAGTATTTAGCTTTCAGCTGTTGGAGGTGCTCTGGTTATTACTTATTGTTGGGTGTTGATTTTCTTCGTAATGGATTAGGACTTTTGTTTTCGTCTTGGGGTGCTTTTTTTGCTCGTTTTCCCCTGATTCTTGCCGAAAAACTTTTCAATCTTTGGATAGACTCTTGTAATTTTACTAGCTGGGGAATTGGCTTATCGTGAGGTCTAAGTGTTGGGTTAGATGAATGACGTGGTAAAGCGGCTGTTATGGCTTTTTGTGCTTTTTTTACAGCGGTTGTATCCAGTGTTGGGTGATAGGATTTTAGGAGTGTAGAGATTAAATCTGACAAGTGTTTTTTTTGAGCATTGGTGGAGTTTTTGAGTTTGCTTTGTAAGATAATTAAACTATTAATCTTCGGGTCATAGTGGGTGATTTTATTTAACAGGGGTAGATGTTCAAGGTGTTGATTGTTTAGGTTGTTATTGTATTTATAGCCATAGTCTTTCAGCTGATGCAATGTTTTGTACATGTACTTTACTTTCGAAAGGTCAGGGTTCATAAGAGGCTCAATAATATGAGCAAGTAACAAGATGTTATCTATCGTTTGCTCCGTGGTCATTTTATCGTGGTGCGGCAATGCTAACGTTAAGGTTCCAGCAATATAGTCAGCAAACTGTTGTTTGCAAGGGTCGGCTGTTTTCGCTAATTGTTGTTGTAGACAACCCAGAACTAAAGGGATTTTAGCTGTATTATCCAAGCTTACAGGCAGCACTAATTTTAAAAAGGGGTCTTTGGCCATGAAGGCTTCCAGGTTGACTGTCAACTCTTTGTCATTAAGTTCTGGAATGCGCTTAGCTATTTTCGAAATAGCGTTAGGAGGGAGAGGAGATTTACTTTCTTGAACAGTTAGCGCTAGTGAGAAGCTTCTAATTAATAACTTATTTAAGGTTTGCTGAGTCAGAGACTTATCAGGGGCAGTGTACAAAGCTTTTTTAAGTTTTCTTTCCATGGTTTTATTAAGTAATTCGGGGGGGAGATTTAAAGCAGGATGAAATAATTTTGGGGTGTTGGAATAAAAGCTAGAATCTAGAATTTTGGTTTTTCCTTGTGGGTTAATCGCAAGTTTTAAGTTGCCTAGGTAAGGAATGTTTAAGCGTTCACCAGGTTGTATGATTTTGTGTTTCAGGGCTATTTTGTGCACAACTTGATGAATGGTTCTGGCTGGGTCATGATCTATATTTACCATATTATCGTCACTGTTTAGTGTTGATTTTACTTCTTGTTCAAAATCAGCGTAATGGATGGCGTCGACCAGGACTCTTTTCATAGAGCCGTCTTTCTTGGTTTTTAGGTATTCAAATTTTCCTTTTTCATTCATTCCTAAGTTAAGAAATAAGGTGTGTGTTGGGATGATTAAGGATTTCTTTTCTGCTGAATAACGGTAGATTTTGGTTAAAGGTATCGGGGTCGTTGGCGTATTAAGACTGTTGGCAAAAATAGTGACATCCAAAGCTTCAAAGTTTTGTGATTGCATGCCTGATTTTTGTAAAAGAAGCGTTTTCCATTGATTTAATGCAGGAGGATGAACTTGATAGCTTTTAAAAAAAACATCAAGGTCTTGCTCTAAAGTAGTGGTTTTTGATTTTTTGATAAGCTGACCATATTGAGGGTCTAAGTAAAAGGCTTTGCGATCATAATCTTGTTTTGGGTTGGTTCGACTGTTTTGATGGGCAATAATCTGATCCAAAGATAATGCTAGCTCTTGACGTTGGGCTTTGGGATCTTTGGGAGGGATGATTGGACTGATCTTTTCACGGTCAATGTTATTAACTTGCACTTTAATAGCAGGTTCAGTGTTGGCAGATATGGCGGTGTTATCTGGCAACCTGAGGGTAAAGCAGCTTTGATAATAATAATTGTCTTTAAACTCGGATGTCACTAAAGCAACGTGGTCAGGAAAAGACGAAATTATGGCTGGATTGACCTTGATGGCATGGTTATTAACAGCCAAGGTATTTAATTGATCAATGAGAGTGGCATCAGTGATGTTGACGTAATGGTTGGATGTATTCAGTAGGTAATATTTACCTTGCCTGTCTTTCAAGGCAATGACCTGATGCTGTGAATCAAGTAGGGGTGTGTAGTTTCCCCAATCAATTTGCTGATCTTCGAGCGTTGGATGCTTAAAGGTTAGGCCATAGGTTGAAGCATTGTGATTGGTTTGTAGAAATAATGGCACAGAGAAATCTATGGGTGGAATAGCTTTGATGTTGATTTTTCCATGATTCAGCAGCAGATGATTCAGTTGATGGCCTATTTTTTGCTGCAGAGCATGAGGTGAGGTATTCAGTTGCGATGACAAGTATAATAAAGCTTGAGTTAAGTTAGGCCTATCGGTTAAGTCTTCACAAGACAGTCTATCTAACAGGATGTTGACTTCTTTTCTGGTGTTTTTATAGTCCATATAATTGGCATAAGCATGCAATTCGGCTCTGGATAGTTGAGGCTCCTCAAGGGCTTTGAAGGCGATAAATAAAGACCTTTCCATGACGCGTTGTACGGCTTGTTGATGTCTAGGGTCGCTGACAGGAGTATGCGCTAATGTATATTTGATTGAGGTGAAGCTATCATTGGGAATAAAGCTAGGAACAGCCTGTAGAGGAGACAGTGTAATAAGATCTGAAATTTCAGGGTCCGAGTAGACATCAAGTGAGGTAAGGTTAACGTTCATGGCTTTATCAATATCTAAAGAGCAACTGGCAATCGAAGGAATCAGTAATTGACTGGAGGGTTTGATAAGTTTCATTTCAAGAGCTTTGGTTAAGATTAACTTTTTGAGTTGTTCAGACAGCTTCTCAGGATCTTGACTCATCTTTTCGACCCATTCGGGTGTTTTAATGACTTCATCAATCTTCTCAATTAAGTTTTTATAAACTGATGGGCTTAGGGTTAATTCATTCACCGAAGAATCACCCTCATCTTTTACCAAAAGTGTATAGTCTCCATGAGTTGTTCGTTGAACAGATAGGTTGTAAGTTAAAAATGAGACGCTTAGTTTTTCTTTAGAGGCCTCAATGATCATCGGGCCTGCCTCTAATTGTAGGGTATCATATCTTTCTTGGATGATTTTTGTTGGGTAATAATGGAAACATTGTGCCATCATGGCAGGTTGTTTTAAGATGTTTTTAAAAACATGATCATCGTTAGGCCTAATTTCCAGCAAAGTATGGATTGCTTGGTTATACAACTGTTCTTCAGTCATGTTATCATGATGAGGAAGTTTTTCAAATGTCCCCTGTTGGAGGGTATGGTTTTCATTATTTACATGCCATATCATGCGATTTCCTTGCTTAAATATCAGCGGGGTTCTTGTATAATCAATGCTTGGGTCACCTGTTTTTTTATACTTTAGATCTAAGGAAATGTGATGGGATAATTCATGAAAACCTAGGTCTTGATGACGAGGTGTTACATGAGCAATTTTAGTGGATAAGGTTTGAACCTCGTTGTTGATGGCTTGGATAGGGGTGTTATTTGGAAGAGTTAAATGATAAAGGTCAAGTCTGGCTGGGTTACCTTCCCTTAATTGATGAACGACTCCGATGTTTTGATGCGGAGGTAAAGGTTCTTCAGATTGTGGGTTTTGAAGTGTTTTAAGGACTGTAGGGTCATTGATTTTGACATACTGACCGTGAGCTTCACTGAGCATAAAAAATTGATCGGTTGCGGTATCTTTTAAGGCAATGAGAGTGTCTAGTTTAAAGGTTTTGTTGCTTAGGTAGTGGTTTTTTTGACGAAAAATGGGTTGGTAGTTTTTCCAGTCAATCAGCTCTTCGCCCCCAAGCTTCTTTGACGTATCATCAAAAGACATGCTGTGTAGGCCAGCAGGTAGTTGGGTGATAAGATGTTTTTTCATGGCAACCCTCTTTTACTTGATTATAGTATAAATATAACTGTTGGAAGGGTTTTTATGGTGGTGCTTTTTGTTGGGTATTACTTTTAGGCTATTTCTTCGGGAGTCTGATTGAGAAGGTGGTGGGGTTCTGTTGATAAAATCTGTTGATATTTAATTGTTTCTTTGTATTTTGCTAGAGGTTGTTGGTAGGTTGGATGAATGATGTTGGGGGCTATTTCCAGGAGCGGTATCAGCATAAAGTCTCGATCACATAGTGCTGGGTGAGGGAGTATTAGTTCATCAGCATCGTTGATGCTGTCTCCGTAAAGAAGGATGTCGATATCGAGAGTTCTGGGTCCGTTTTCAATGGATCTTTGTCGGTGATGCTTTTTCTCTATATGTTGGCATTGTTTAAGAAGTTCAATAGGAGAAAAATTTGAATGAGCAGTTAGGGCAAGGTTAAGGAAGTTATGCTGTTCGAGCATGCCCCACGGAGCTGTTATGTACGTTGAGGAGATTGTTATATCATTGAGGATTTTATGAAGTTCCTTGATGGCGGACCTTAAATGATGCCTAGGGTTGATATTGGAGCCAAGGCTAAGGGCTATTTGAGTCATGTGTGTCGTTGGATCGTTGAATGGTTACAGCTGCACTCTTCGCGTTGGCAAGAGCCTGGGGTTTTTGAAGGGTTATTTTGGTTTTGAAGACCTTGGGTAGGGATAAGATGTATTGAGCAATGTTCTCAGCAAGGGTTTCTATGAGGTGAAATTTACCCTTTATTGCCATGTTGCTGATGATGGTTGACAGCAGATTATAATCAAGGGTGTTTGCAATATCGTCATGTTGAACGGCTGAGGAAAAATCAGTCTCGATGTCTAATGAGATAAGCAGGGGCTGTGGTTGAATACGTTCTTCAGGCAAAACACCTATAATACAATCAACTTGTAGTTGGTTGATGGAGATGGTATCAATTTGATCTTTTGGCATATCAGTTGGAAAGTTAACGGTGATGACATGTTAAGCCTATGGATAAAAGCATGCAAACTATTTGGTTAATTTATTTGAGGGTGTGGTTAACGATGGGCAGAGGGTGTGCTTTTGGGTGTTGTATAGCCAGGCCTATAATGTAGTTATCCAAGGTATGTGATTGGAGTGTGACTTGGTTTTTTTTATTTTTAATGGAAGGGTTTGATGTGTGGGTGTTTTGAACGGTGAAGGATTTGAATGAAGCATAAATACCTTGCCCCATTGATTTGGCATAAGCTTCTTTCAAGGTCCATAATTGAAGAAAGTAATGGATGGAATTGTGTCGTTTACAGTCTTGATATTCTTCGGGTGTGAAGTGTCTTTTGGCAAGTTTAAGGAAGGAGCAGGGTCGGTTAATGTTTTCAAGATCAACACCGATAGGTTTTTCATGCAGGCCAATCAGGATAGCCCCAGGGCAGTGACTGATGTTAAAGTGCAGGTTAGTTAGGCCATATGTAGGGGCAAGAATGGGTTTTTTTGAGGGGGTTTTTTCAAAGTTTATCTTGTGGGGAGGCAGGGATAGCAGGGGGCTTAGCAATTGCCGTAATAAGCTTCGGCTTAGCAGATAGTTTTGCTGGCTGACTTGAGAGGTTAATTGAGTCAAGTGGTGTTGTTCTTGGTTGGGTAGGTGGGGTAGATGGTTTTCTAGGTTAATGTTATTACCTATAAGATAAATATGTATTATATTTTTCATTACCGGTGCCGTAGGGTGTCAATGGGCTGCAATAGACTGGCCTTTCTTGCTGGCAGAATGGAAAAAATAATGCAGGTACTCATGCCTAACATTAGAGCATACAGGCCGGGGGATAAAAAAGTTACCCATTCCCACTGGTTATTGTTGGCGATGAGCCAAGCGATCAGGTAGCCAACCGCGCACCCAACCGTGCTAGCGAGAGAGCCATACAAGGAACCTTCAGCAAGAAAGAGTATTTGTATGTGGTGAGGCTTTGCTCCAAGGGTAAGCCGTAGTCCGATTTCTCTTCGTCGTTGTGCAATCATTCCAAACATCATGGTCATGATGCCAAGTCCCCCCATGAGTAAGCTAACTAGCCCAATAGCTAACATTAAGCGTGCAGATTGTTTTTGATAAAGCGTGGATAATTCAATCATCTTTTCTGGTTCAGTGATAAAAAATTGAGGCTTGTCAAAATAGGTTGAGAGTGGGTTGATAATGGGTTTGAGTTCGCCGTTGGGTGTTTGTAATAACACTTGATTCACATAAGGAAGTGGAAATAGGGTTTCATAGTCCTCAAGGTTCAATAGAACACTCCAATTAAAGTCCACAGAGATGAAGCTATTATGTTGTTTAGTTAGGATGCCGGCGATGGTGAAGATGTTTCCTTTAATGACCCATTGTTGTCCGACGAGCTTAGAAGGGTCGGGGTGGTGCTTTTTCGCTAAATCAAACCCAATCAGAATGGATTGAGGGGTATCAACCTGGGCAGGTTTTCCAGACACTATGGTCAGGTTTGTTAGCTGAATAAAAGGGGAATCAATCCCAACGATTGAAGCTTGAATGGGTTTTTTTTCAAGTGTTTTAATCCGATCATGATTTTGAAGGATCGGGCTCATGGCAACGATTTTATCATCGAGCTGATGATACCAGGATCGGTAATTTTTAAGGTTGAAAAATGACTTTTTAGAATCCAATGATACGTAATGTAGGTGAGGGGTTAGTTGTTGCCATTCTTTTTGAGTGGAATAGATAGAAAGTTCGGTGCATTGTAGTAAGGTGGTAATGCAGCAAGCCGAGATCATCATGCCCAACAGACAAAGGCAGGTTCGGGTATGTGACAAGCGCTTCGGGTGTAAGCAGGCTAAGATATCTTTCAACAGGCTCATGGCTGGGCATCTAGGTTAATAATATGATCACAAGAGGATAGCCAGCGATCGTCATGGGTGGCTAAAATCAGGCATTGATTCAGTTCATTACAAATACGAATGAGTAAGTTGCGTATGGTGGTTGCATGGGTTTCATCCAAGGCTGTTGTGGGTTCATCAGCAATGAGGACTTTAGGTTTCATTAGCAAGGCTCTGGCGATGGCTATTCGCTGTTGTTGGCCCCCGGATAATACATGGCTGGATTGAGATAAAATGTTTGTAATTCCTAGGGTTTCGCATAAATAATTGAGGTGGTTTTTATCATGGTTGTGGGGGTGGTAGCGAGAAGCCAGCAGAATGTTATCGAGAGCAGACCATTCGGGTATGAGGTAATAATGTTGAAAGATAAAGCCAAAGTATTCTCTGCGCAAGGAGGCATATTGGTCTGGGGTTAAATGAGACACTGGTTGGTCTTCTAGAAGGTATTCTCCTTCAGAACTTTTATCCAGTAGACCTATGATGTTCAGTAGGGTGCTTTTACCACTACCTGAAGGACCAGATATGGCTGTTGAAGTGCCCTGTTTAGCCGAAAAAGTAAGGGGCTTTAAGGCGATGACATCGTTAAATGTTTTGGTGATGTTATGCAGTTTTATCATGATAAATACGGTCGCCTGGAAGTAACCCAGAGGAGAGTTTGGCTTGATTGTCGGATACTTGGTCAACGTTAACGGCATGAAGTTTGAATGCATGATTAGACCATTTTTTGACCCAATACTGATGATTTTTTTCAATCAGGTAGTGGGCAGGGATTGTGATGGGTAACGTGGATTTTGAAATCAAAATTTCAATGGGCATGCCGATACTAAGTTGTGGGGCATGGTCTGGGTGAAGGGTTATGATCATTTGAAAACGCTCTAAATCATTTTCTTGGATCAACTTAATCTGGGTCACGTACCCTGAAAAATAATGGTTGGCGTTATGATAGTCCTTGACTAAGAGGGGTTGTCCTGTTTGTAGATGCTTTCTGAGTTTATCGGGGACATCGATAGTGATTTTATAGGAGGAGACATTGGAGACTTTGTAAAGATTATCACCTGATTTAACGTGTTGACCTAAGGCTAAGGGTTTATCGGTCGATTCTACAATGCCATGAGAGGGGGATACAATGTGCTTGTAAAGGGGTTTTTCAATGAATTTTTCAAAAGCTTGAGGGGGCGACTTAATTAACTGTTCAATCGTTTCCCATGAGAGCTTGTAATGTTGCAGTGTTTGTTTGAGTTGTTGGCGTGTTTTGATGGCAGTGATGTTAGCGGCTTTTAATTTATTCTCATATTCTAGAAGTGAATTTTTGGATTCGCTTCCGCATTGAAAGAGTTCTTGATTCAGGGCGTATTCATGTTGGGCCGTTTGGTAGTTTTTTTCAGCATCTATTAGCGAAGTGATTAAGTTAATAAGGTCATTTTTTCCGGCTTCATCATCCAGGGTTAGCAGGGTTTCATTCGGTTTAACGGTATCACCAACATGTTTATTGATAGCGTGAATGGTAGCTTCACTGGGGGATGTTATCATTTCTATTTGATACGGTTGTAGCCTACCTACCAAGCTAAATGGGTGGGGGTCTAGGTTGGGCACGGTAAAGTTTTTAGAGGGTGTGACTGCATTCATGTTAGCGTAGCTTAACAGTAAATAAAGCATTAGGGTGGCCGTGATAAATAGGGTTTGGTTTTTCATGTAGGTATACCTCTCATCGGTACATATTACTCATTTTTATTGAGTTTGTAAATATTTGAATAGAGTGTCATTCTGATGTTGAGGGTCGAACTATAGAGAAAGGGTTAAAAGCATTAAAACTTAGGGGCGATTGGAAGTGTTAGCAATGAATTTCCAGTGTTGGTGCAATTGATTTGTTTTTTCATAATAGACCAAGATTGCGAGCATGTATTCGATTTGCAAAGACCGTTGATTTAGTAGGCTAGTCAACCACTTATCATAGGCTTCAGTGAGCTTGGAATAGGGTAAATCACCATTTTTGAATTTTATTTTGCTAGCTTGATGTTTGATTTTGGTGGTCTGAACTTCAAGTTCAGCGAGGTTCATGCTGGTAAAAGATTGTTGTAGGTTGTTCTGGGCGTTATCCAGGTCTTGTTTTAAGTGGTTGGTAAGGTTGGCTCGTTGGTGTTCAAGTTGAGATATTAGCAGTTTTTGTGATTTAATGGCCAGATCTTTTGCTGTTGTGGAGAGCGGGATGTCTAGAGAAAGCCCTGCGCTTTGGTCGTTTGAATTTTCACGTTTGTAGATGAAGTTAAGGTCCCAATTTTTATTTTCCTTGGCTTGTTGTAAATTGAGTGACGCTTGTTTCAGTTGGATATTTAACTGACGTATTGAGAGGTTTTGATGAATGAGCTTGGAGTGGGGGGGGGTGTTTTTGGGTAGTTTGTCAGGTAAGATTACTTTTAAATGTTTAGAGATGATTGTTTTTTTTATGGGGGTATGGGTATACAGTGACAGGTTGTTTTTAGCGTTAGCCAGGGACTGTTCACCTTGTTGAAAGTTAAGTTTGGCTTGTAAAAAATAGTGTTGGAGCTCCAGGTATTCAAGTTTAGCAAGGCTGCCTTTATGGTACCGTTTTTCTCCGGTTAAATAATTGGTTTTTGCTTCGTTCAATGCGCGCTTTTTAAGGTCAAGTTCTTGGTGTTTTAGCAGGGTTGTTAGGTAGAGTTCAAAGGTGTGTTTAATAACATGGTTTTGTAGTTCAATGCTTTTGATATGGGTTAATCTAGCCTTGTTTATGGCTTTTGTTATAGGGGCGCGGTTAAGTTGGCTATTCCACCCTTTAAGCAGGGGTTGAGTTAAGGTTAGGCTATCGTTGTGTCCATCTTGAAGGTGGGCTACTAGGTTAGTTCCATGGGCTGTGGTCCAATTCAAATCGATGCTGGCATCTTCGGTGTTGGTATGATGCTTATTCCATTGAGCCAGGCCTTTTAGGTTGATGGAGGGGTATAACTGTTGCCGTTGGTTGATTATTTCAAGTTGGTCAAGTTGTTGTTGCTGTTTTATTTCCATGAGATCAGTATTAGATTGTAAGGAGTTCTCAATGGCTTGAGTCAGTGTTAATGCTTTAATTTGACTGCATAGAAGGAGAATGATTAGGCACTTTTTAGACATAAATCGTCCATTGAAGCATGATGAGGGTTAATACTGTAACTGCCATGCCACTTAAGAAGTACACTAAAGGTGATGGTGGGGATGGAGGCAGGGGGCGAGGTTGTTTTAATTGTTGTAACAGTAAATTGGGTATTTCTGGGTATTGGTGCAACCATTTTGGCCATTGTTCTTGAAAATTAGACTTTAATTGATAAACGCTATGGTAATCACTCAACCATTTTTCTAAGTAGGGTTGACCGGTGTCCCATAGGTTAAGGTCAGGGTAAAGTTCTCGACCCAGGCCTTCGATGTTCATCAGAGTTTTTTGTAATAAAAGCAATTGGGGTTGGACGATGAGTTTAAAGCGTTTACCCACATGAAATAATCGCATCAGCAAGAGTCCAAAGGAAATATCTTTGATAGGTCGAGCAAAGATAGGTTCCAAGACAGAGCGAATAGCTGATTCAAATTGATCCACTCGAGTGTTCTTGGAGACCCAGCCACATTCAATGTGAAGGGTAGCAATTTTACGGTAATCTTGTTTGAAAAATGCCATGAGGATAGCGGCAATATAGTATTGATCCTCCTTATTTAAAGATCCCATAATGCCGAAATCAATGGCAATGTATTTAGGGTTTTTCGGTTGGGTGATATCAACAAAAACGTTGCCAGGGTGCATATCAGCGTGGAAGAAACTGTCTCTGAATACTTGGGTAAAAAAGATATTAACACCATTTTCAGCTAGTTTCTTTAGGTTGACTCCGTGTTTTTTAAGTTGACTAATTTTATTAATATTAAGGCCGTGTATTTTCTCAAGCACCAGCACATCTTGGGTTGTGTGGTCCCAGTAGACTTTGGGGACATACAGTTGATCGGATGAGCTGAAGTTTTTTTTGAGCTGTGAGTAATTAGCGCCCTCTCGAATCATATCGAGTTCGTCGAAAATAGTTGTTTCAAATTCACTGATGAGCTCTTGAAGTCTGGTTTGATTTTTGTCCATAAATAATTCTAGCACCCAGGCAATTTTACGCATAAGGTCAATGTCTTTGTGGATTTTCTTACGGATGTCGGGGCGGGTTACTTTAATGACGACTTCTTCGTTGTTCATCAGGGTGGCTGAATACACTTGGGCGATGGATGCTGAAGCTAAGGGTTCCTTTTCAATGTCTTTGAAAATATCATTAACGTCGTGATGAAGTGATTGAGTAATCCTTTGTTGTGCAAGTTCATTGTCAAAGGGGGGGACATTATCTTGTAACTTTGATAAAGCTAGAATATAGGGGGCGGGGAGCATGTCAGTTCGAGTTGAGAGCGCTTGACCAAATTTAATAAATACGGGCCCTAGGTGGGTTAGAAACTGGGTTAGTCGTTCAGGCAGTTCGTAGTTTTTTTTGCGTTGTCGAATGGGTGGGATTAGCAAGCCAAAACAAGAGGATGGTTTAATGGTAAGGTGTTCATCTAAGCTATAGTAAATAGCAGATGCAAAGATTGCCATCATTCTTATGAGGGCTTGGATCATTTTGAATCTCCCTGATGACTTTTTTTGGGGTTGATGAAAGGAGATACATATTGATATAAGTACGTTAGCTGATCGACAATGGGCGTAGGTTTAGGGGACGGTGTGTTAGGGGGATTAAAATGTTCGAAGAAGATACGTTGAACTCTTTGGAAAAGGTATTGGCTTTCACCGGGCATCCAAGAGGGTAAAGAGAGGTGGAGGGTTAGTGAGCGAATGAAGTGAGCAAAATTTTCAGCCACCGAGATATTTCCTTCAATGGATAATGATTCTTGATTATTATTGGCTGGGAGGAGGTTTGACAGAGAGGTTTGAATGCTGACATCAACGGGTTTGTTATGGTTGGTTTGAATGTCGATATGATCGGGTTTGAAGTGGAAATAGAACACGTACGTTGTTTGCTTAATGCTTAATTTGACCCAGGAGCCATTGAGCTTATTGCGGAAGGTTAGGCTTGGGTCATTCGATTGCACGGCATGATTGATGAACCATTCGAGCATGTCTGTTAGGGTTTTATTTAGCATTTGTACCCTTTATGAATAGAGACGATGCCGTCTAATATATTATGGTAGGAACAGGCTTGGAACCCTTGATCCTCCATCATGTTTAACAGGGTGGGTTGATCGGGGTGTTGTCGAATGGAGTCGACTAAATATTGATAACTTTTTCTATCCCCTGTGACCCATTCCCCAAGGTTGGGGATACAGTGATCTGAGTAGCCATGATAAATAGACCTTAAGAGGTCATTGTTAGGTTTTGAGAACTCTAAAATTAGCAGCATTCCATGGTTATCAAGGGTGCGGTACATTTGTTCGAGGCCTTTTTCGATGGCATTAAAATTCCTTAAGCCAAAGCCAATAATGATTCGATCAAAGCATGCGTCGTGAAAAGGTAGGGCTTGTCCGTTACCTAAGATAAAATGAACTGGGCAAAGAGGGGCAACGGTGTTTTGTAAATTTTCACGGCCTATGTAGAGCATTTCTTGATTAACATCGCAGCCGATAAGCAAGCCATCTTGGTTAAGTTCTTTGGCGATTTTTATGGTAAGGTCAGCGGTTCCACAAGCTAAATCAAGTACTTTATGATAAGGTTTTAAGTTGAGTTGTTGGATGGCTTCGTTTTTCCAAAGATGGTGTAAGCCAAAGGACATAAGGTTGTTCATCAGATCATAACGGGAGGACACTGAGGAAAATACGTCATTAACAAAAGATGATTTATCGTTCATAGCTACAGAGTATCATAACCCGGGTGCATTAATCACTTTTTTTATTGCTATAGTACGAATTAATATATAGATTAGTCAAAATTTCTTGAGAGTTTGTTGGCATGTAAGAGCTAGGATGTTATAAAACTCTATCATCGATATGAAATTCATGCTGCCAAATGAGGTGGAAAAATTCCCAACGAGAATAACGATTAGGAGTCCAAGTAGGAGGGGTGGAAAAAAACCGGGTTCGTTGGATGGAGGCAGGCCCCATTTTTTAGGGTTATTAATGATTTTTTTGATATCTTGATAGTACATTAGTCCTCAGGGTAAGGTGTAAAAAACTTATAAAAGCAAGAGGAACCCAAACAACACATGGAGTGAATATATTGACGGTAGCTAAGGCTTGTACCAGAAAATAAGTAGCTTGCTTAATGAGTGTATTGTCCCCATCCGCCGTCGTAATTTGAGACATCCCTGTTGTTCTTATTGATCTTCTCCATTATCTCATCCCTGGCAGTGTGAGAGATGTACTTACAATCACGAATATCTAGATTGATAAGTTGTTTGCAGTTTTCGCCCAAGACCTTCAAGCCCTGATCTGAAATTGGAGTTAAATACAACCCTAAGTGTTTTAAATTTGGGTGTTTGTTAGCTAATACCTCAATGGATTTATCAGAAATATACACACAATTATGTAAATTAAGTGCAGTTAATTCATCGGCTGCATTAAGGATAGTTATGAGATCTGAATCGCGGGTACCGAGACTATTGCCCCCCTCGGGTCGATAGGAAAGATCTAATATTGATACGGACTTTACCTGTTCCGCAACCATGTTGGCATAGTAGGCTCGATCTACGGCCAGTGCTTCTTCAATAGGTAAGGATGATGTCATAAAATACTTGATTCTTGAGTAGATGTTCCACCTATTGGAAAAGTAAGCTAGTTTGTTGATGCAATGTGGTAATAGGTCATTGGGTGTGAAAACCTGTTGCTGACTAGCCTGAGGTTTTTGCTTGAGGTTATTTTGAAAAATGTGATGAATTATCCTATCAATCCATGGAAAGTATGAGTGTTTTGTCATGTAGGCGCAGTCTAGGACAAAAATTTTCAGCTCATTAAGGTTTTCATGTAAAATGCGACGGCCTTTTTTAATCCAAGGCATAACATCCTTCTTATCAAATTCTGGTTTAATATCTTTGATACAGGACATGATATTGCCAGCATACTCGCGTTTAGCTGTAAAAAACACGCCTGTAGTAAAACAGGCTGAGAATAGCAAGAGTATGATAAGACTATACGTTGAGAGTATGATCAGTGTTAATAAGATCACCCAGGGACTTAAAAAGTTAACGGTATCACTTAGGAAAATGATATTTATTATGTCAGAAAAATCTTTGTATTTTAAAGTCATTATGTCACATGCCTTTGAATAGTAATCTTGGCACTTTCCCAAAAGGGTGTTGATGTAGCTCATACTTGCTCCAATATATTAACTATTTTACACATATTGTGATGAATTTCAACTGCATTATCGGCTTGAATAACTGGCGTTTGATGCATTATTATCAACTATTTCCATGATATTATCTTCTTGGTCATTATGAGAAAACCCTGTACAGTTATCAAGCTTGAAATAGTTAAGCTCTTTGCAGTTTTCTTTCAATGTCTTTATGCCTGCGTCGGTAATTTTACACTCCCATAAAATCAAGTGTTGTAGATTTCCAATATAAGGAATAAGCTTTGCAAGCCATGGATCGGTAAGGGTGCACTTTATCACCTTCAGTTTTGCTGCTTTTAGAGTAGGATCTGCTTTTTGCATGTGGGCTATTTTTTTAACTTCTTCATTAAGATCTTCACCCTCGGTAAGGTTAAAGTACGTTACAGATGAAAGCGATCTACAACCTTCCAGATCTATTCTCCTTAGTTTTCGACAATTAAAAACGAAATAGTTAAGATCTTTATCGCTAACCCTAGTGAATTTCAAATTTAAACTCGTTAGGTTTGGACAGTTAAGAGCGATAGTTTTAAAACCATTAGTAGGAATTTTAGCAAGGCTAAGGTCTAAACTCTTTAAGGTTTTAGAAAACTTCTGAACCAATAAGCTAAGGGTTTCGTCAGTAATCTTTCTACATCCGCGAAGATTTAAGCTGGTTACGTTCTCACAGTTACTAGCCAATGCAGCAAGTCCTGAATCGGTGATATCATCACACGCCCGCAAATTCAAGTCTGTTAAGCCTTTCAAGTTCTCAGTCAAAGCCCCCAACGCTTCATCGGTAATGTTCCATTGCAATTTCAAGCTAGTTATATTCTCACACTTAGAATGTAAGGTTGAATAGTAGCTGCTGGGAATACTATAACTATTGTTAAATGAGGGTAAATCAAGACGGTTAGAGATTTTTATGCCTTCACTAAAATAGAGGGTAGGGTTTTGGGTGATAGAAAATAACCAAAGTTGTTTCTCGGGACCTAACAACCCAAAGATTATTGTCCAGATTGTTTTTGGAATGTTTTGTATAGTTATTGGTTCATCTAAGCTTTGTTGATGATTAGATTTGGGTTTGTCGTCTTCTTGGTCCACACAGATCTCCTAATTGTTACGTTGCAGCATGCCTTAAATTTTCATTTTTAGTCATTTCACTTATTCCACAATATCACATAATTAGTTGGATGTATCTATTCTATGTTCTAGCAGCTGGTATCAGTGTACCATAGGAGACTCGTACAAGTACTCTCAGCTGGACAAGCTGAGTCTAGAGAAGAAGATACGACAGCAGGCGTGACATGTGATTGTGAAAATAACAAAGTATTAGATTATTATCTCGGCACTGATTATGATATCGCTGATAGAGGAGGGTTATCAAGCTGAGAGTATAATAGAAAGTGATGGCAATTATTTTATGCAGATTATGTTTTCTCATTGGGATGGAATTGCAAGCAAGATGGTAGAACCTAAAAAGATATGTCAAATCCCTGTGGATACAACAATGAAAGATAAATCCTATAAAAATGATGGAGATAAGGGGTACTGCGATTATTATGATTCTGATCAATACTTTTGGAGTGAGGATTTACAAGAAGGCCATATGTATGCTGCTTGTGATGAAGAAGAATAAGATGTGGAGCAAAGATAGTCAAGGTGGGTCTAATAATCGGTAAAGATTTATCTATTGCGTGGGGCTCGTTGCTATCTGCTGACGAAGTCAGGTAAACCTCTCTGGCTAGATCTGTCTAGGTTGGTCTTGATTTGTTGATTGATGTTTTTAAAGGCATCACAATACTTTATTCTTCTGAACATACAACGAAGGTCTAATGCGACAAGTTGTTTGCAGTTATCGCTCAAGATCTCGAGGCTTTTCTCTGAAATATAAGTACCCGATAAATCTAATTGTTTTATATTAGGGTGTTTTTTAGCTAATACCTCAATTACCTCATCCTTAACTGAACTATGCGCCAAATCAAGGGATGTTATATCCTTTGAGGATCTTATGATTAATGCTAGATCAGATGTTGAGCATCTACTACGATTAAGATCTAAATGGATAGACTCGAACTGTTTTAGTTGCTCTGAAATCATCTTGGCATAGTAGGTTTGGGCTACGGCCAATGCTTCTTCAATAGACAATAACGATGTCATAAAATACTTGATTCTTAGGTAGATATTGGTGATGGGTTCTAGCTTGTTGATGGTATAAGGTAAGAGTTGACTTGGTCCGATGAATGCTTGTTGATTAGCTTTAGCTTTTTGCTTGAGGTTGTTTTGAAAAATATAAGGAATTATTCTATCAACCCATGGAAAGTATGAGTATTTTGTCATGTAGGCGCAATCTAGTATAAAAATTTTCAGCTCTTCAATATTTTCTGTTAGTGTATCGTATATATTTTGAAGGTAAGTCATCAAGTACTTATTTGGATCATTTTTTAAATCTGAATCTATATCATCTTTTAACGCTGAAAAGAATAACCTTGCATTGCCCTGATATTGGTAATAAATTGTACAATAGATGCCCAAAGTAAGATAGGCGCATAATGACACGAGTATGATGGTACTATATATTGAGAGAATGGTTAGTGCTAATAAGATTATCCAAACACCCAACAGGTCAAATGTATGACTTTGGTACATGATAACTATTATTGTTGAGAGATCTTGGTATTTTATATCAATAATGTCACATACTTTTGACCAGAATCGTTGACAATATTGTAAGAGTTTCATCTGTACTATTCACCTGCAGATATCAATAAACAATACTTAGAATAAGATTAATTGTCAAATGATTCTGATGCATAGAAACGACGCCAAATTTAATCTAAATCTTTTAGGTATTTTTTAGATCGGACTTTTTATAGTTGACGTTACTATGAAGAGGAAGTGTAAAAGAATTGATAATATTAGGGGCAAAAACGGTTAAGGTTGAACTTAATATCGGTACGGCAGATCCTAGTGACTGATGGAAGATCAAGGATGTGCTTGTATAGGTCAAAAACCGCATAGATAATCGGTATAGTTTTTCGGGAAGTGATGTGTATGTTGCTTTATTAATTAATGACAAACTGAGTTTTTCTATGCCATGAGGTACAAAGACAGCATCAATGAGTTTCAAAGGTTGAAAATGAGTCATAGGATTCGAAATCATGAGCCAGAGGTCTGGGGCATTAATAAGCTCGGATAAGATTAAGGTTATGATGAATGCAGTAGGGCCACTGAAGGTCCAAGATGACATGATAAAGGTTAATACAACGAAGGTATCTACCCACTCATGCCATTTGAAATTCATTAGATCTTTGAGGGGTAATAGTAAGGTCTCTTTGGAGAGATTAAATAACTGAAAAAAACTATAGTAAGAAAGGGCTGCTGTTAAGGGGATGGCAAATAAAAGTCTGAAGTGAATGTTAAGGCCTAATAGGGCAAGTGGTGAAGATTCAATTAGTGTGAAAAATACCATCATCGAGGTATTAAGTAAAGTAGAGGCAAAATTACCAAGATGTAGCCGCCAAGAAGTAGGGGCAGAGGTTGTTTGTTTGGGTTGTTCTTGATCGGAGAAAGGAATAGAAATAAGAAAATTGATTATAAACCCAAAAAGTCCAAAAAATTTTGAAGATTTTGGCATGGACTTGAGGTTATTGAGTACTTGGTTTTGAACGGTACTAAACTGAGATAGTGAAGAGCCACTTGAGAATAATTGAAAAGTTGTCAACGATGATATAAAGGCAAAAATAGCACTGCTGATGCCGTATAAAAAGCATCCTAAGAGGTGTGAGGATGTTTCAAAAAAGGATGAATATTGTGTTTTTTGATTGTTTTGAGGGTTAAATATTTTGGTATAAAAGTTTACTGCTGTGCGTAAAGAAAAGGAGGCGCAGGAAATGATTCCTGAGCATAAATATAAACCCCAGGACCAGGTAAGAGCCACTGGGTTATGAAGCCCCATCATAGAAATGAAATTCATGCCACCAAATGCTGTGGAAAAGTTTCCAACAAAAAGTGAGTTTAGGACTCCAAGAAGAAGTGCGGGATAAAAACCTGGTGTGTTGGATGGAGGGAGTCCCCATTCTTTAGGGTTATTAATAATTTTTTTAATGTCTTGGTAGTACATGGCTCCCCAGTAAAGAGTCAGGTGTAAAAAACCAGCAAAAGTAATGGGGAACCAGATAACAATGGGTATGAAAATATTAAAAGAGGTTAATGCCTGGACTAGAAAAAAAACAACGGGGAAAATTGATCCAGAACAAGCTGTTCCAATGAGGAAGAATCCTAAAAGCCATGTAATCAGTCTCCCTTGAAGCTTGTCCAAGGGAGGGTTTGACACATCTGTTTCATCATATTCTTCTACTGTCATATTGCTCTTAGTTAAATACCACCTACAGGGGGACTGAATGTGTTTTTTATGTTAACAAGTGCATCTGAGCAGGATTGCGGTATGAATTTTCCTAGATAAGCACTTAATTGATTGGCTGTAACGGCTTTATATGTGAATGATGGGATTTTTTGCATATTTGCCTCTTGATACCGTTGAAGGGCCCATTTTTGGATAGAGGAGCATGAGTTGTATACCCAATCTTGAGCACCGTTAAGACTCTTGATGATTTCTTCTCCAAGTTCTTTCGCGACAAACAAAGGCTTCATGAATTTATCATTAGACATTTCAAATAGGGCATTTAATGAGTAATAATAGATCGAAGGCCAGGCCAATGTTTGAAAGATTTCTCTGGCGTAAAATGCTGCTGTAAAACTTAGGGCAGGGGTAGATAGAGTTTGAAAGACAAATACTCCAAGTATGACAGTGTTGACAATAGAAGCGAGGTATTTGGTAATGTTTTGTACCGTACCGGGAGGTGTGATTTCTTTATTATCTTTTTCATCATCTTTTTTATCATCTTTTTTATTCTTGCTTGGTAGCAAGCTATGAATAAGTGGTACAACTGCCATAAATGTTACCAATCCACCCATGGTTGCAAATACCTGATGACCTAGTCCATAGTTACCTTTATTAATGGTATTAACAACCTCTTTGTAGTCAAGTAATTTTCTAGGGTTTCGTAAAATTTCCCAGCATGCAAGGTTAGCGACATAGTTAAGACACGCGATGGATAAACCGAAGATGACTGCGGAGAATGATTGAAACCAATTGTAGATCTGTTCAACGTTAGTAGGAGGTTTGAACCTTTTCAAAAATATTCTCCATTCGGCTGAATTACCTTTTTTATCATTATAGAATTCTCGGATGCTATTGGCTGTAAGTTTGTTGGCACTCAGGAAGCCAGTTACCCAAAAAAGACCAGCAGAAAAATATTTAGCAACATTGGTAACCGGAAGTTTAGAGATAAGCCCTAAACCAGTAAACATCATGCCAAAAGAGTTAACAACAGAAGAGTTTGCGAAGGCAAGGATTTCAGTTTTTGTTCCACCTGTATCTTCTGCTTTGGTATTTTGGAATGAATCATAGTATATAGCACCCCAATAGTAACTGAGTACGGTAAACATAACATAGGATATGGTATCTAGGGCTATCTTGATGGATGCTGCATACACAGAAGGCGGTACAAAAGATTTTAGAAAAGCTGTAGTTCCCAGGATACCTGATCCGCTTGAAATCCCTACAAGTAAAAACCCAAAGAAAAATTTAAAATATTTATTTTCAGCGACTTGATTGACATGATATTTGATTTTTGATGTCGTTGATTCTTCATCAGAATAATCTGAACTGCATTCATCTGTTGGCACTTTTAAATCTCCTAATAAAATTTATCCATTGTATCATGGTGCTTAAATAATTGAAAGTGTGTTTTCTTTTTGTTTCTAATTTTTGCTTATTATCTTTATATTTTTGAAAGTAAAAAAGTTTTATGGTATATTTTTTCTGCTATGTTTTATAGAAGCTGCCTAATTTTGTTGAATAATCGCGTATTAAAAATAAGGGTCAGGGAGGATAGCTTGTATCAATGGGTATTAGTATCTGTGATAGGGTTTCTATTGGTATGAGTCATTAAAATAATCAATATTGAGTAATTTTAAAATAATTGATATTAAATATGAAAATAATGAATATATATCCTATACCTAATATTGTACTGGAGATGAAAATGAAAAAAGACGAAATGATTAAAAGCATATTTAAAGACCCAGAGGTCACAATTAAGGAAGTTAGAAACATGATGAATAAACATGAAGTAACTCTAGTAGATATTGGGAATTATATAAATGAAAAGAGGGGTGATGATTATGCAATTTTAATGCTGCCGCATGACTCTCTTGAAAAAAAAATTGAATTTAGATTTAAGCAATTATCACTGATATTTCATCCTGATAAAGCACCAAAAGATTTTGATAAGGATAAAAAAAAGGAGATGGAAGAAGTTTTTAAGTTAATAGTGGGGACTAAAGAAGAGCTGATCTTAAATAAAAAAGCACTAATAATAGAAGAACCAAACAACATAAAAGAACTTTATAGAAAGGCAGACCAACAGAAGATACTAGATTTTTTGAAAGACAACCTAGATATTGCACATAATGATGACAATTTTGCATTAAGAATGGTTTGTAAGAGAAATATGCCAGAAGTAGCAATGAAGTTATTAGATTTGCATATGGTAAGGGCAAATGCAAATGCTAGAGATTTCTTAGGTATTTATAATGAAGCCTTAAGAAAGGCTTGTAAGAATGGAATGTCGGATGTGGCGTTGAGGTTGTTAGAGTTGGATGGGGTGAAGGAAAAAGCAGATGCTGAGGCAAATGAAGCCTTAAGAGAGGCTTGTAAGAGAAATATGCCAGAAGTAGCGATGAAGTTATTAGATTTGCATATGGTAAGGGAAAATGCACATGCTACAGATTTCTTTGGTTTTTATAATGAAGCCTTAAGAGAGGCTTGTAAGAAGGGTATGTCAGACGTAGCTATGAATTTATTAGAGCAGCCAAAAGTAAGAGAACATGCACATGCCAAGGATAATCAGGCATTAAGATGGGCTTGTAAGAGAAATATGCCAGAAGTTGCTTTGAAGTTATTAGAGCAGCCAAAGGTTAGGGCAAATGCTCATGCTAAAGATTCATATGATTTTGATAATGAAGCCTTAAGAGAGGCTTGTGATAAAGAAATGACAGAAGTGGCTTTGAGGTTATTAGATCTGCCAGTAGTATTGGAAAAGGCGCATGACAAGGATAATTATGCATTATTAAGAGCTTGTGAGAGAGGTATGTCAGATGTAGCTTTGGAATTATTAAAGATGGATCAGGTAAAGAAAAATGCACATGTGGTGGATAATCTTGCATTAATATGGGCATGTGGGAAGGGTATGTCAGACGTAGCTATGAAATTATTAGAGCAACCAAAAGTATTTGAAAAGGCGCATGAAAATGAAAATGAAGTATTAAGAGAGGCGTGTAAAAAAGGAATGAGCAAAGTGGCGCTTAAGTTGTTAAAGTCTCCTAGCCAATTAGCAGCTGTCAAGAGTCTATTTGTAACACCAGTTGGAGTGAAAAGTTTGGCACATGCCAAGGATAATGAGGCATTAAGATGGGCTTGTAAGAACAATATGACAGAAGTAGTTTTGATGTTATTAGAGCAGCCGGCGGTAAAAAAAATAATAGATTCTACAAATAGTAATTATTATCACAGCTGGCAATTGGGCCAGCAGGGGTTGTCTGATGTTGATAAAAGTGGGCCTAAGGGAAGATAGCTTGTATCAATGGGTCTTAGTCTCTGTGATAGGGTTTTTTGATTAAAAGCTCAACAATCTTTTCGAGTATTCATCATTAAAAAAATCAATAGGAGTGATGATAAAATGATTTTAGATAAATAGGTTAACAATAAATATATTTCCTATACTTGTTTTATAAATAGGAATAAATATGCTAGGAAAGAAAGTATATGATTATATCTATGTTAATGAAGGTCAACTGTATGTGATGATGCCAGTGATTAGTGGTAATACCATAGGGTTGGATAATACATGTCAAGCAGGGGTTGAATTAAAGGGCTATTTTTATGATAAAAAAGGTCTCAATTCAGTCAAAGAGTATCAAGAGGTATTAACAGGTAATATAGGGATGCTGAATCAATTGGAGGGACGAGAAAATCAAAAGAAAGTATGGCAGCAACAGTTAACAGATTTAACAAAATATGAAGGGATATTGGAAAATTTTTCTCGGAAAAAACCAAACTGGGTAGAAGCGTTTAATCGAGAATATCCACCGGTTCCAAACGAGATACAACAGGTGGTTAAGGAAGGAAAAAATCTGAGTAGTATTTTATTGGCACCCAAGGGTCCAGATGATCTTTTAAGATTGACAAATTATACTTTTTCATTAAAAAGAGATCTTGCGTACAGAGGTGAAGAGGAAGTTTTTGCTAAAGCATTAAGGGAAGGAATGAAGGGGGTTAAGATAACCACTAAGGGAATAGATGATATCTTTAAAGATGCAAGTATAGAAGATGTTTCCGAAGAAGGTGATGTAGAAGAAAGAATTAAGACAATCATGGGTAAGATGCAAGCGTGGTTGGGAGAGGATTATAATGTTCAGGAAGAGGTGTATGCAAACAAAGGAGTTGTTGATCTGGGTGGGGATATGCAAGGTTTAAAGGGCTATATTGAAATGGTTTCTGGTCCTATAGAAGAGATTGATAACGAAGATATATTTAATAATTTGAATTATTTGTTGGGTGTGGATGTTAATCAACTAGGTAGAGAAAAGGATCGAGGGTTGTTTGTCGAAGAGTATTCATCGAAAGATTTTGATAATATGAATATGCAAAGTGATTCATCGGAAAGGATGAGCATCCTTACGCAGTTTTTTTTGGGAACTGTTAATGTGGATCAAGTTGCTTCGGGAAATACAACTTCAAATTTTGGAGAGGTGTTAGATAGCGATGAAAGTTTAAGAAACAGTTTGATAGTTAACTTAAAATCGCTCATAGAATCAGGAAAAGAAGATTCGGTTGAAAGAGGAGTTTTGGGCTGGATTAATGAGAATCAAGAAGCTTTTGGGTTGAGAAAGGTTATGGAAGAAGGAGATGTCGAAAGAATCATAGGCGATTTCAAAGCAAATTATCCCACTATTAAAGGAAGTCCGCATTTTGATGAGTTTTTAATAAGAACCAATGTCAAAGGAGGAAAGTGGGTTACTTATCAAAATAGAATGGGGATAGATTTGGGTTATGCGGTTACGAAAGGTTTTGAAGGCGATGGACTTTGTGATGATAAAGACTGGTTAGATCAAAAGGTAAGCGATTATGAGGGTGTGGTTCAAAACGAAGGGCATGAGCTAACACCGTCTCAACAGACAAGCCCCATGACAGAAGAAGACATCAATATCATGGTTAATAAATGGAGTAAGAATGAGTGGTTGGATTGTATTGATCCATTATTAAAGGGAGGTTTATTAACAGAGGAATTGACTAAGGCTTTATTAGATAAGGTTAATGGTCTAGATAATAAAGAAGAATTGATGATGAAGATCATGAATCAATGCATCTTAAATAAACTTGAATTTCCACTGAAATTAATCGCTGAAAAGAATAGTGAACTAATTAATACAAGAATGAAGAAAGCTATGGCTGATGGAGATGAGGGAGTGGCATTGATATTATTGGGGCTTCCGGCTATAGATAAAAGCAAAGTATTGTTCGTTGAGGCAATTAACAGTGATATGGAAAAAATAGCCCTGAAGTTATTAGAGCAGAAAGGGGTAAGAGAAAATGCCCATGCAGATAATAATCAAGCCTTAAGTAGTGCTTGTGAAATGAACATGAAAGAACTAGCGATGGAGTTATTAAAGCAGCCAGAGGTGAGGAATAATGCTCATGCAGAGAATAATCATGCCTTACTGGTTTGTAATATAGGTTTGGAATCAGTAGCTCTAGAATTATTAAAGCTAGAAGGGGTGCAGGATCATGCTCATGAGGGTCAAAATAATGCATTAATGATAGCCTGTCATAAAGGTATGTCAGATGTAGCTCAGAAATTATTAGAGTTGGATCTTGTGAAGGAAACTCCGCATGGTGAGAAAAATTTTGCATTAAAGTGGGCTTGTAAGAATGGCATGACAAAAGTAGCTTTGAAGTTGTTAGAGCTGGATGGGGTAATAGAAAATGCCCATGCCAAGGATAATGAGGCATTAAGATGGACTTGTCAGAATAAGATGACAGAAGTAGCTTTGAAGTTATTAGAGCTGGATGGGGTAATAGAAAATGCCCATGCCAAGGATAATGAGGCATTAAGATGGACTTGTCAGAATAATATGACAGAAGTAGCTTTGAAATTATTAGATCAGCCAAAAGTTAGAGACAATGCCCATTCTGGTTTTAATTATGCGTTAAGATGGGCCTGTGATAAGGGTATGTCAGAAGTAGCTTTGAAGTTATTAGAGCAGTCAAAAGTTAGAGAAAATGCACAAATCGTTGATAATAGTGCATTAACGTATGCTTGTATGAATGGTATGTCAGACGTGGCGCTGGAATTATTAAAGCTGGATCAGGTCAAGGAAAATGCCCATGCAACTGATAATTATGCATTAAAGGCGGCTTGTATGAATAATATGTCAGACGTTGTATTGACGTTGTTAGCGCAGGATAAGGTCAAGGAAAATGCCCATGAATTTGATAATTTGGCATTAAGATTAGCTTGTTCAGGTGGTATGACAGATGTTGCGCTGGAATTATTAAAGCTGGATAAAGTAAGGGAAAATGACCATGCTAATAATAATGAGGCATTAAGATGGGCTTGTCGGAATAGCAGGCAAGAAGTCGCGCTGAAGTTATTAGAGCAGCCTGAGGTTAGAGCAAATGCCCATGCTGAAGATAATTATGCGTTAAGATGGGCTTGTATGGAGGGTATGTCAGAAGTGGCTCTGGAATTATTAAAGCTGGATCAAGTGCAGGAACATGCGCATGATAAGGATAATCAGGCATTAAAATTGGCTTGTGAAAAGGGTATGCCAGACGTAGCTTTGAAATTATTAGAGCTGGATCAGGTGAAGAACAATGTGAATGATGATGATAATAAAGCATTAAGATGGGCTTGTGAGAAGGGTATGTCAGATGTAGCGATGGAGTTATTAAAGCAGCCACAAGTAGGGAAAAATGCAGATGACAAGGATAATCAGGCATTGAGAGGTGCTTGTAAGATACGTCTACCAAAAGTGGCTCTGGAATTATTAAAGCTGGATCAAGTAAAGAAACAAGCGCATGTGGAAAATAATTTTGCATTAAGATTGGCCTGTAGGAATGGTATGTCAGAAGTAGCTCTGAAGTTATTAGATGAGAATGAAGTACAGAAAAATGCTCATGTGGAAAATAATGCTGCATTAAAACTTGCTTGTTTATGGGGGTTGGAGACAGTAGCGTTGAAGTTATTAGATCAGAGTGAAGTAAAGAAAAATGCACATTTAGAGAATAATGTTGCATTGAAAAATATTTGTTTCTTGGGTTTAGACTCAGTGGCTATGAAGTTATTAGATCAGAAAGAGGTAAGGGATAATCTAGATCCTAAGAATGATAAAATGAAAGAGTATCTTCAAAAATGGGAGGGTCAAAGCACTGTTGGTAGTAATCAAGGACGTGTTATTAGTAAATTGAATATTCCGCAAGGGGGTCAAGGGGCCAACGTGGATTTACCTTCAATTAAAACAAGCGATCATAAAAAGGGAGGATAGCCTCTACTGAGCATTAGTATTGGTTATAGGGTGGTTTATTAAAAGCTCGATAATCTTTTTGAGTATTGGTTATTGAAAGAATTCATTTGAGTTATATTTAAATTTGAGCAAAGTGGCGCTTAAGTTGTTAACGTTTCCTAGCCGATCAGCAAGTTTCAAGAATTTATTTGTAACATCAGTTGGAGTGCAAAGTTTAGCACATGCCAAGGATAATGAGGCATTAAGATTGGCTTGCAAGTGGGGTTTGGAAACAGTAGCTTTGAACTTACTAGATCAGGAAGAGGTAAGGAAAAATGCACATTTAGTAAATAATGCTGCATTGAAAAACACTTGTTTCTTGGGGTTAGAAACAGTAGCTATGAAGTTATTAGATCAGAAAGAGGTAAGGGATAATCTAGATACTAAGAATGATAAAATGCAATATTATTTCAGTATATGGAAGGATCGAGGTGATAGTGCTGAAAAGCAAGTCATTAGCAAGTTAGATATCCACGAAGACGCTCAAACAATCGGTAATAAGAAAGGAGGATAGCCTCTACTGAGCATTAGTATTTGTTATAGGGTAGTTTGTTAAAAGCTCAATAATATTTTTGAGTAATAGCTTAATAAAAAAGAATAAGAATCAGAATGGTAGTAGGGTTGTTTTTGCTATGAATCATTAAAAGAATCAATATTGTATAAATATTGATAATAAATAAGAAAATATTAGATATATTTCCTATACTATGTGTGGCAGGAGGTAATAATAATGCCAGAAAACAAAGTACATGACTATATCTATGTGGATGGAGATCAACTGTATGTTATGTTGCCTGTGATCGGTGGTAATACCATAGGTTTGGATAATACTTGTAAAACAAGTTTGCAATTAAAGGATTATTTTTATAACAAGAAAGGACTCAAATCAGTCAGAAAATATACCAATTTATTGCATGAAGAGCTAGAGATACTGGGTCCATTTGAAGGGCAAGAAGAACAAGTAGCAAGGATCTTGAATCAGTTAAAAGATTTAAAGCACTATGAAGAGATATTGGTTAATTTTTCGAGTAAAAAGACCCAATGGGTCGATCAATTTCATAGAAGCTTTCCAGAGATTCCAGCTGAGATACAACAAGTGGTTAAGGAAGGAAAGAATCTTAGCAGTATTTTATTGGCGCCGAAAGGCACAGATGGTTATCTTAGGTTGAACGATTACACTTTTTCACTAAAAAGAGATCGAAGAGAGGTGTTTGCTAAAGAGTTAAGGGAAGGTATGGGGAGGCTCGATATAACTAGTAAAGGCGTAGAGGAATTATTTAATAAAGCGAGTTTAAATGGTGTTGTCGAATCCAAAGAGGTGGGTTCTGCAAAAGCTAGAATTAAAACCATCATGGATAACATGCAACAGTTGATCGGTGAAGAGCTTAATGTTAGGCAGCTCATTGGTAATAAGGTTCCTGGCGAGGGAGAGAAAAGTGTAGATGATGTGATTAATTACATTCAAACTATTGAAGGTGAAGATAGTCTGGATGATTTTACCAATGCAGAGTTATTTAGGAATTTAAATTTGTTAATGGACGTGGATGTTAGCGAAATACCAAATATAAAAGAAAATATAGAAGAAAAATTAGATGAAAATATAGATGAACAAAATATATTTCTTAAGGAGTATCTATCGACAGGAGGTAAATATAAAAATAGCAATATGAAGATAATACCAGCGGAAAGGCTGAGTATCATGCTGCAGTTATTGTTGGCGACGGTTAATATTGATCAGGTGAGTAAGGAAACCACAACTAAAAATTTTGGAGAAGTGTTAGATAGCGATGAAGGGTTAAGCAATACATTGATAGCAGTGATAAAATCCCTGATAGAAGTGAGCGAACAAGATGCGGTGGAAAGAGGGGTTTTGGGCTGGATTAATGATAACAAAGAAGTCTTTGGGTTAAGTAAGGTTATGGAAGAAAAAGATCTTCAAAGAATCATAACAGACTTTAAGGCAAATTATACGGTTGTAAAGGGAAGTGAGCATTTTGATGAGTTTTTAATAAGAAGCAATGTCGAAGGGGGAAAGTGGGTTAGTTATCAAAATAGAATGGAGGTAGATTTGGGTTATGCAGTAGCGAAAGGTTTTGCAAATGATGAGCTTTGCGATGATAAGGAGTGGTTAGATAAAAAGGTAAGCGTTTATGAGGAATTAGTTCAAAAGGAAGGGCATGAGCTGAAGCCGTATCACCATCAGAAACTCAAAGTGACAGAAGAAGGTATAGTGAGTGAGATTCAGAGAATAGATGATAAGGGCTTGTTGAATTTATTTGATATATTGTTGAAAAAAGAGTTGTTAACCGATAGATTCACTGAGTTGCTATTGGATAAAATTGATACCTTAGGTAATAAAGATGACTTGCTGATAGAAGTCATGAATCAATGCATTTTAAATAAACATATACATCCACTCAATGTAATAGCTAAGAGGAATAAGGAAATAATTTATCAAAGAATGAATATAGCTATGGGTGATAAAGATGAGCAAGTGGTATTGATATTGTTGGGACTTCCAACTATAGATATAAGTCAAGTATTGTTTGTTGAGGTAATGAATCATGGTATGTCCAAAGTAGCTTTGAAATTATTAGAGCAGCCAGAGGTAAGGGATAATGCTCATGCCAAGGATAATGAAGCCTTAATAAGTGCTTGTAATAAGGGTATAAAAGTAGTAGCTTTGAAATTATTAGAGCAGCCAGAGGTAAGGGATAATGCTCATGCCAAGGATAATCAGGCATTAAGAAGGACTTGTGATAATGGTATGTCAGAAGTAGCCATGAAATTATTAGAGCAGAAAGAGGTCATGGATAATGCCCATGCTGATGACAATAAGGCATTAAGATCTGCTTGTATGAAAGGTATGCCAGAAGTGGCACTGAAGTTATTAGAGCAGCCAAAAGTATTAGAAAAGGCACATGACAAGGATAATGAAGCCTTAATAAGTGCTTGTAATAAGGGTATAAAAGTAGTAGCCATGAAATTATTAGAGCAGCCAAAAGTAAGAGAACATGCACATGCCAAGGATAATCAGGCATTAAGAAGGGCTTGTAGCTATATGCCAGAAGTAGCTTTGGAATTATTAAAGATGGATCAGGTAAAGAACAATGCGCATGTGGAAAAAAATGGTGCATTAAAAGGTGCTTGTTTGACGGGTATGCCTGAAGTAGCCTTGGAATTATTAAAGTTGGATCCGGTAAAGGACAATGCGCATGTGGATAATAATTTGGCATTAAAATATGCTTGTTGTAAGGGTTTGAAAGAAGTTGCGTTGGAGTT
>DASCQC010000014.1:0-4750 GCA_036012865.1 Gammaproteobacteria bacterium | reverse complement strand
GGGAATCCTGCGAGATTGGTTATCGGTAGCAGGCAATACTATTGATCCAGCGACGATGAATGCTGTTATACCAGAAGGGCCTAGTGCAGGCATATCGATGGCAAATCGGCTTGCTTATGGTGAGGATGAAGGAAGAGATATTCAATTTGACTATTTGATGAGTGGTGGGTATTTATCGGAAACTTCGGCAGGCACGGGAAGTGATGATATTCATGAGATGCCGGAGTTTTTATGTGAGCTTATTAAAAGGGCCTTCACTCGAAAAGAGCTGATTAAAGATGTGGATAGGCAGCATCAATTTCTAACAAATCTGCCGGCGAGTTTTTTAAGCGGTTTGGAACAAAATAAACTTGCGAGCTATTTTGAAGGTGGCGTTCCTGTTGATGCGAGTGTGTTGAAGCGTGCGTTAAGCGACCGTGCTCGGATCGATACTCATATGAAGAGAAAGCTTTGCACGCTTTCATTTGATAGAGTGCGATGTCTTGTAACAACAGATGCATTGGCCGCGTTATTTTTTACTGCTAGCTTTGCGGGGATTAATGCCTCATCTGTTAAGTTGCCTAAAGATATAGGCGATAACATTGCTAGCTATTTGCTACCGGTGAATATGACCCCCGCATACTATAGGCAAATTCAAAAAGATCAAGCGGTGGGAAGACGCATGCAATTGATGGATGCATTTGAATTTAGACAAGCAAGCTTATTTAAAAGCGTATGGAATATGATGGGAGCTGTTTTTGCTGCTGATGAGCCTCAGGTAGATAAACGTCAAACGAAATTTCTAACAGCAATTAACAGTGATGTGTCTCCTGAAGCTGCATTGGGAATGGCTTGGTGTGAGGCCCGCATGTTTGTTGAAGACCCCGCTCTTTTAGGTGATGGACCTAAAGCAACGGCTTATAAAGGTAAGCTTCTTCCTTATCGAAATTTACCTAGCAGTTTATTATTTAAAGCGTCAGCGGGAGCAGAAGAGACGAAAGGTGAGGATGACGAAGCAGCAGAGGTTCGGCCAGCATCACCGCCATGTGCTACAGGGGCAGTCCGCGGGGGAGCGGGCGGTGCGCCATAAAATGGCGTTCAGAGTAGCGCATCCAGGAGAGCCCCAAAATATTGCGTGATCTTCCAGTAAAAGTGCTTAGTGATACTGTTTGATGAATTTAATAATACCAATATTAGATACCCGCTTAACATTATCAACCATTTGATTTCACTATCCTTATCGTGTAATGTGCGCGCCATCATAGCATGGAGCTAACATTTGAGTCATCACCACCCGCAACCAGAAAGAATTGAACTTAGCTGTGAGGCGTTCAAAAAACTTGAAGCAGAAATTCAGGAATCAAATTTAAACACCAAAACTAAGGACATGGTGATTAAATCCTTTCATTTCATGGTCTGGCTACAAAGCTCCCTAGAACATGCCAAGCTCAGCATCAAAAAACTGCAAAAACTCTTTGGCATTATCCCTGGTATCCGGAAAAAAAGCCGCAAAAAGAAGGCTGATAAAGAAAATCCATCATCACTTCAAGAGGTTTCATCAGATAATACATCAGTGGATGAGGCAGGCGCATCAAACAGCGCCATTATCCCAAAAAAACGCAGTGGTCGACTACCAAGATCCGCTTATAAAAATGTAAAAGAGCTTGTGATTGCTCATACGGATCTCAAACCCGGTGACCCATGCCCTACGTTGTGTGGCGGTAAACTCTATAGCCTTAAGCCAAGCAACATCTTGAAGATTGACGGGGCAAGCTTTGCTAATCCAATCAATTATTCCATTGAAAGGCTACGCTGCGCATTATGCGGAGATATTCAAAAACCAGATCATTCCATATCGAAGGATAAATACACAAAACGATTCATTAGCCAACTTATCCTGCATAAATATTATTTAGCATTGCCCCTGTATCGTCTGGATAACTATCAAAAAATAGTTGGCGTACCACTTCCTGATTCAACTCAGTGGGGACTTATCGATAAAGCCTATGACAAGTTATCGCCGGTCTTTGATGAGCTTGAGCGCGTAGCGGCCGCATCAAAACTCTTTTGTTATGATGATACGCGTGTTCGCATTTTATCTGTCATCAAAGATAATCAGTTAAATCCAGATAAAAAGAGAACCGGACAATATACAACAGTTGTTATAGCGGATAGCAAAAAAGGCCCCATTACTTTGTTTTACTCCAGCATTTCACATGCAGGTGAAAACATGCAAGCATTGTTAGCACAAAGACCCGAAGGTTTAGGTTCTTTTATCACGATGTGTGATGCCTTAGGTGCTAATACGCTGAACCACCCGGGGGCTATTGAATCAAATTGTTTGGCACATGCTCTAGTTAAGTTTATTGATCTTGAATCCGTATCGCCTTACGACTTATCTCGCCCCATCGATGATCTGACGAAGGTATTTGAAAACGATCAAAAAACTCAAGGGATGAGTGACCATGATCGACTGCAACACCACAAACACCATAGCAAGCCTATTCTAGATAACCTCATGATATGGATGCAAGAGCAGCTCAAACAAAAGATTGTTGAACCGAATAGTCATCTCGGCAAGATCCTTAAATATTGCCTGAAACACTGGCTTAAACTGACTCGGTTTCTCACCAAAGCCGGATGTCCTCTTTCAAATAATCGATCTGAGCGCACACTAAAGATTATTATCCGCCTTCGAAAATCATCCCTATTTCATAAAACAGAGCATGGCGCCAAAGTGTGTGCCACACTGCTGAGTCTTATTCAAACCGCAATTGATCATAAGATTAATCCAGTGGATTATCTTAACGATCTTTTGCAGAACGCTGATCAAGTTTTTAAAGAGCCATCCTTGTGGATGCCATGGACTATCCAAACCACCCTCAACATGATTAAACAAGCCGCCTAGTTTCGCACAACCGCTCGCCAATCATTGGGGAAACCAGCCTTTGTAGGTGTGCCTTGTTGTAAACAAATCATAAGTTCTGTAGCTTTTATAACCACAGTATCCGTACGCGCTTTGGGCCACCATTTTAGTTTCCCCTTAGAAAATCGCTTATGACAAAGCCAAAAACCATTGCCATCGTAAATGAGTAATTTAACCGCCGTGCCGGTACGATTACGAAAAGCAAATAAACGCCCTGAAAAGGGATCGATACCTACTTGTTTCAAGCAATAAGCAGCGAGCGTATCGATCCCTTTTCTAAAATCAACTGGATTAATAGCCAATGCAATACGCGTGGTGGCATTAATTTGCAGCATTACCATCACCATGAATCAGTTGATATAAAATATCAGCGGTCACTTCACATTGTAGGACATTGCCATTTCGCATGCTTATTTTGATAAGGTGTAATGTCTCAGGGTATAAGTCGCACTCTGGGTTGATTGAGTCCATGGCCACAGTAATAAATTCAGGTGTGTGATTGACCGATGGTTCGTGAGGCCGTGAGGATGCACGTGCCGCACGTTTCTTTCTAATCTGCCCATAGCTAAGCCCCAGCTGATTGGCCACAGCACTCATATCAGTATTAGTGAGCAGTAAAAAAACCTTATCCCAAAGGTGTTCAGGAATTCTGTTGGTGGTTTTGTTATTACGCCAATCGTGAAAGTCTTTACACAGCGATTCGATGCTAATGTTATTTTCACAGCCGATCTCTTCTGCGCAGTCCATGTTAAACCTCTTCATTTATAGATTGAAAGCCACTATAAATGAATCAATCACAGGCGTCACGCACCGTTACAGGAAGGACACACTAAAGGCAAAATGGTTTGAACTGATGGGCCGCTGGGAGAATAGCGGACAAAAGCAAAAAACATTCTGTGATAACGAGGGAGTAAGTTATGTTCAGTTTGGATATTGGCGCACCCTTTATTTGAAATCTAGGGGAAAGAATAAATCGCGTTTCAAGCGCATAGATCTAAAGCATTCAAGTCCTCCCAGCGCAGGTCAAATTCAGTTAGCCTTACCAAATGGAGTGCGAATGGTGGTGAGTGCTGGTGTTGGTGAAAAAGAATTAATGGCTGTTCTGCGTTGTGCGTCCTCATGTTAGTCCTTGGGCCCGATGTAAAAATATATTTAAGTACAGAAGTGGCGGACATGCGTAAGGCGATTAATGGACTAAGCGTGTTGGTGCTGGATGTCATTAAAGAAAACCCACAGTCTGGTCATGTATTTGTTTTTTTCAATAAAGCCAAAAACAAGGTGAAGTGCTTATGCTGGGATCGCAATGGGTTTATATTACATTACAAACGATTGGAGCGAGGTCGCTTTAAAGTATCACAAGGAAGTGATGGCACAATTGAGCTAAGTCATGATCAATTAAGCTGGCTTTTGGTAGGCCTTGATTTTATGCTAATGGATACATTTAGTGACTTAAATTACGCGCATTATTATTAGCACTATGATACAATGCCTGCATGTTGGGAGACGTAAAAAAACCGCTTAAAAACAAGGATGAACTGGCATTTTTAGTTGATCAGTTGCAGGAGAAATTGCAGAAAAAAAGCGTGGAAAAAAGTGATTTAGAAAAACGTGTTAAAGACCAGTCCCAGCTCATCACCCAGCTTTACGAACAACTCAAATTATCTCGCCACCGCCAATTTGGAAAAAGCTCAGAGAAGCAACCAACAGATCATCCTCAGGCGCTATTATTTAATGAGGCTGAGTATCCTTCAGATCAAAAAGTGCTAGAAGCTGAAGAAGAAACGATTACCATTCCTGCCCATCAGCGTCCTAAGAGCAAGAAACCAGGCCGCAAGTCATTGCCAA
>DASCQC010000013.1:0-48586 GCA_036012865.1 Gammaproteobacteria bacterium | reverse complement strand
GCTTCAGCCCCAGGATGTGATGAGCCGACATCGAGGTGCCAAACACCGCCGTCGATGTGAACTCTTGGGCGGTATCAGCCTGTTATCCCCGGAGTACCTTTTATCCGTTGAGCGATGGCCCTTCCATACAGAACCACCGGATCACTAGAACCTACTTTCGTACCTGTTTGACATGTCTGTCTTGCAGTCAAGCACCCTTATGCTCTTGCACTCAATGCACGATTTCCGACCGTGCTGAGGGTACCGTTGCGCTCCTCCGTTACTCTTTGGGAGGAGACCGCCCCAGTCAAACTACCCACCATACACTGTCTCCGATCCGGATAACGGACCTGGGTTAGAATGCCTAATTTATCAGGGTGGTATTTCAAGGATGACTCCACTTGATCTAGCGATCAGGCTTCAAAGTCTCCCACCTATCCTACACAGATAAATCAAATATTCAGTGTAAAGCTATAGTAAAGGTTCACGGGGTCTTTCCGTCTTGCCGCGGGTACACTGCATCTTCACAGCGATTTCAATTTCACTGAGTCTCGGGTGGAGACAGTGTGGCCATTGTTACGCCATTCGTGCAGGTCGGAACTTACCCGACAAGGAATTTCGCTACCTTAGGACCGTCATAGTTACGGCCGCCGTTCACCGGGGCTTCGATCAACTGCTTCGCCGAAGCTAACAGCATCAATTAACCTTCCGGCACCGGGCAGGCGTCACACCCTATACTTCCTCTTACGAGTTTGCAGAGTGCTGTGTTTTTAATAAACAGTCTCAGCCACCAATTTGTTGCAACCTTTAACAGCTCCAAACGTACGTAATTCACCGTTAAAGGCACACCTTCTCCCGAAGTTACGGTGTCATTTTGCCGAGTTCCTTCACCCGAGTTATCTCCACGCCTTGGTATTCTCTACCTGTCCACCTGTGTCGGTTTGGGGTACGGTTCTGATGTATCTGATGCTTAGAGATTTTTCCTGGAAGCATGGCATCAACCACTTCCCTCATTTAGCAAGCTAAAGGAGGTCGTCATAACACCTCAGGCTTCATGGTACCCGGATTTACCTAAGTACCGCCCTACATGCTTAAACCAAGACAACCATCGCCTGGCTGGCCTAGCCTTCTCCGTCATCCCATCGCAATACACCAAAGTACAGGAATATTAACCTGTTTCCCATCGACTACGCATTTCTGCCTCGCCTTAGGAGCCGACTCACCCTGCGTCGATTAGCGTTGCGCAAGGAAACCTTGGACTTTCGGCGTGCAGGTTTTTCACCTGCATTATCGTTACTCATGTCAGCATTCTCACTTCTGATACCTCCAGCAAACCTCCCGGTTCACCTTCAACGGCCTACAGAACGCTTCTCTACCAGTTAGAAGTAAACTTCTAACTCCGCAGCTTCGGTATATAGTTTAGCCCCGTTACATCTTCCGCGCAGACAGACTTGACCAGTGAGCTATTACGCTTTCTTTAAAGGATGGCTGCTTCCAAGCCAACCTCCTGGCTGTCTATGACTCTCCACTTCGTTTGCCACTTAACTATAATTTTGGGACCTTAGCTGGCGGTCTGGGCTGTTTCCCTTTCCACTACGGACCTTATCACCCGCAGTGTGTCTCCCGTGCTGAACTTCTTGGTATTCGGAGTTTGCCTCGGTTTGGTAAGCCATGACAGCCCCCTAGCCGAAACAGTGCTCTACCCCCAAGAGTTATACACGAGGCTCTACCTAAATAGATTTCGAGAAGAACCAGCTATCTCCGAGCTTGATTAGCCTTTCACTCCTAGCCACAGGTCATCCCGTGGTCTTTCAACACCAGTGGGTTCGGGCCTCCGGTCAGTGTTACCTAACTTTCACCCTGCCCATGGCTAGATCGCTCGGTTTCGGGTCTACTCACAGCGACTTAACGCCGGTTAAAACTCGGTTTCCCTATGCCTCCCCTATTCGGTTAAGCTTGCCACTGTAAGTAAGTCGCTGACCCATTATACAAAAGGTACGCAGTCACATGTCTAAAACATGCTCCTACTGCTTGTATGCATACGGTTTCAGGATCTATTTCACTCCCCTAACAGGGGTTCTTTTCACCTTTCCCTCACGGTACTTGTTCACTATCGGTCAATGAGTAGTATTTAGCCTTGGAGGATGGTCCCCCCATGTTCAGTCAAGATAACACGTGTCCCGACCTACTCTTCGTTACCCCACAATAGTTTACTTTTGTCGACGAGGCTATCACTCTCTATGGCTAACCTTTCCAGGTTATTTGACTAGTAATCTACTGTTTGATGGTAACTGGGCTGATCCGCATTCGTTCGCCACTACTAACGGAATCTCGGTTGATTTCTTTTCCTCTGGGTACTTAGATGTTTCAGTTCCCCAGGTTCGCTTCATTACCCTATGAATTCAGATAATGATACCCTTGCGGGTGGGTTCCCCCATTCGGAAATCTTCGGATCAAAGTTTGTTGCCAACTCCCCGAAGCTTATCGCAGACTACCACGTCCTTCATCGCCTCTCATTGCCAAGGCATCCACCGTATGCACTTAATTGCTTAATCATGCAACCCTAAATAACCAGGGTTGCAAACATTCATCGTGTGATGATGTGTACCAGCATGACCAAATTGTTAAAGAACAGCAATCATTTTACTAAACAGTAGCGTGGAGCTAGTCGGGATCGAACCGACGACCTTCTGCGTGCAAGGCAGACGCTCTCCCAGCTGAGCTATAGCCCCTCATTTTGTGGTGGGTCAGGGTGGACTTGAACCACCGACCTCACCCTTATCAGGGGTGCGCTCTAACCAACTGAGCTACAGACCCTACTGTTCATGTAATTTGTGTGGGCACCCTTAATAGAATGCATTTAGTTAAGGAGGTGATCCAGCCACAGGTTCCCCTACGGCTACCTTGTTACGACTTAACCCCAGTCATGAATCATACCGTGGTCGGCGACCTCTCGAAAGTTAGTCTACCGGCTTCTGGCACAACCCATTCCCATGGTTTGACGGGCAGTGTGTACAAGGCCCGGGAACGTATTCACCGCGACATTCTGATTCGCGATTACTAGCGATTCCTACTTCATGGAGTCGAGTTGCAGACTCCAATCCGGACTGAGAACAGCTTTCTGGGATTTGCTCCACCTCGCGGTATTGCGACCCTTTGTACTGCCCATTGTAGCACGTGTGTAGCCCTACCCATAAGGGCCATGATGACTTGACATCATCCCCACCTTCCTCCGGTTTATCACCGGCAGTCTCCCTAGAGTCCCCATCATTACATGCTGGCAACTAAGGATAGGGGTTGCGCTCGTTACGGGACTTAACCCAACATCTCACGACACGAGCTGACGACAGCCATGCAGCACCTGTCACTTGGCTCCCGAAGGCACTCCGCTACTGCTAGCAGATTCCAAGGATGTCAAGGGTAGGTAAGGTTTTTCGCGTTGCATCGAATTAAACCACATGCTCCACCGCTTGTGCGGGCCCCCGTCAATTCCTTTGAGTTTTAGCCTTGCGGCCGTACTCCCCAGGCGGAGAACTTAACGCGTTAGCTTCGGCACTGAGAGTTTAACCCCCCAACACCTAGTTCTCATCGTTTACGGCGTGGACTACCAGGGTATCTAATCCTGTTTGCTCCCCACGCTTTCGTACCTCAGCGTCAGTATTGGTCCAGGTAGCCGCCTTCGCCACTGATGTTCCTTCCGGTATCTATGCATTTCACCGCTACACCGGAAATTCCACTACCCTCTACCATACTCTAGATACCCAGTATCAGATGCAATTCCCAAGTTGAGCTCGGGGCTTTCACACCTGACTTAAATATCCGCCTACGTACGCTTTACGCCCAATAATTCCGATTAACGCTTGCACCCTCTGTCTTACCGCGGCTGCTGGCACAGAGTTAGCCGGTGCTTCTTCTGTAGATAACGTCATATAACAAAGGTATTAACCTTGTTCATTTCTTCCCTACTGAAAGTGCTTTACAACCCGAAGGCATTCGTCACACACGCGGTATTGCTGGATCAGGCTTGCGCCCATTGTCCAATATTCCCCACTGCTGCCTCCCGTAGGAGTCTGGGCCGTGTCTCAGTCCCAGTGTGGCTGATCATCCTCTCAGACCAGCTACAGATCGTTGCCTTGGTAGGCCTTTACCCCACCAACTAGCTAATCTGACGCAGGCTCATCCTAAAGCAACAGGCCCCAAAGGGTCCCCGTCTTTACTCCGAAGAGACTATGCGGTATTAGCCCGAGTTTCCTCAGGTTATCCCCCACTTTAAGGTAGATTCCTACGCGTTACTCACCCGTCCGCCACTCGCCATCACTCTTACCGAAGTAAAAGCATGCTGCCGTTCGACTTGCATGTGTTAAGCATACCGCCAGCGTTCAATCTGAGCCAGGATCAAACTCTTCAGTTTGATAAAGGTGTGACCTATAGTCACATTCGTTTTCGGCTTACGCCGATATCCTGACATTCGTATTAGAGCGCCCACACAAATTACATGGTTGATTGCTTAAATGTTAAAGAACAGAACCCGATTATATTCAGAATCCAGAGAATGTCAACACAATACTATAAAAAAAACATAATAAATCTAAAATACTAGACAGAACCCTCTTAAGGCCCCCTATCATTTGACTCTACAACAACTCTGATGTCCCAAATAACTCATATCAATGGCTTTACTTCAGCTTTCTTAAACTTTACTTTTTGCGGGATAGATTAAGCCGCTTTACAATTTTAAATTTTTCTTCAAGCCTGCTCGCTAAAGGACTCCTTACAATGACCCAACCAACTTCTCACAAGCTCCAAACTGAACAACACATCGCCCATTGTTTTCATCTCTTTTGAAAAACAAAGCCTATACCTACTTACCCTCACAGCACGAACCTTGTTCTGGTGGCTTGGCTGCTTCTTCAAAAGTTGCCGATACACCCTCATACACCTGATGACAACAGCTCCATAACTTCCAACCAATAGATGCCGCCGACACAGGTTTATCTGTTGAAACAGGATCCCTGATTGTAGATAAAAACTCGTATTGCGTCGCATAAGCAGCCAAACTAACTGAAAACATAGCCATCAGCGTACAACTTACTCCAGGGTTCATCATAGCACCCCATAAAAACCAACTACCTCCAGCAGCCAAAAAGACCACACACGCATTAAAAACTAAGGCAGCCAACTTAAACCAACGACTTATCTCCTGGTATTCTCCCACCAGTTTCAACAAAGATTTAATGGATTGATCTTTAATATTATCGAACTTCTCAATATGAACACCCACACCACTCAAGGCCAAAACACCTGCATCATCGCCAACATGAACGCCAATGTCTGCGAACTTCAAGGCCTCAATATCATTATTCCCATCACCCACCATCATCACTGAATAAGCTTTTTTAGATTTAATCTCAGAATCATCTGCTATTATTTTTTTCCTACAACAGTCCCCGTCCGATAACTCTCCTTCTGACTGCAAATGAGCAATAACCTTAGCTTTATTAACCTTTGCTCTAGCTCCCCCTTGTACCTGATTAAATGCATCATTCATCCAGGTTTTAACATTTCCGTTAAGTTGCCCGCCAGTAATCCAATCAGTTCCTTCTAAAGCACTCAGCAGATCTGTTTTCATCTGCTTTTCTGCGCCAGTATCATCGTGCCCAGATAACACCAGTAGTAATTTAGGGTTAACATCATTAACCAGTGTTTTGAGTGCGGTTTTTCCATTCCGATCCATCGCCCAAACACCAGTAGAGTTATCTCCATTAACTAAAGTACGTGTTCTATCAATAACCAGAACATTGACATGACTCGACTTAATTGCGTCTAGACTGACAACCTTTAACCCGTTAGTTAACTTATTATATTTACTTTCAGCACGAGCTTCTAAAATAGGGATTGCTATGGTAAAAACACAAGGGCATGCAACTAAAAGCATGTTCACAACAACACTAATAGCCAACATAGGATTACCCACTGACAACCAAAATAGCCCTACTAATAAAGAAGCAACCAACAATGCGGGCACAAAATAATTCATGTAGGACTCACCAGGATCCCTGAGATAATTTCTCATTTTCGTCGGATCAACCGACTCTACGCTTGCCATCACGCTACCTTTTTCAAGCTTTGAGAATCTCAGATGATGGCCTAACTTAGCCCTCACGTTGACAGCAATACTTGACTGCTCCTCACCCTGATTAACCGCAAATGCATCGCTAACCTCTTCGACCTGAGCCGTTATCCCTGGCAATAGGGTTTCATGCTTACTCAACAAAAACTGATCCCCTACTTTTAACTTCTTTTGGGAACAAAGCTGATACTCACCATCACGGTAAATATTTAAATCAGGGAAAGTATGTTTATTCACTTCCTTTAAGGCGCTATCACGAATCCTTTTTTTTAATTTAGAACCCAAACTAATTGCCACCATGGTTAACAATGCATCGTGATAGAAGACATGCGCTCCCAGTGCATGCATAAACCCCGGAAACAAAAAAACACTACTCGACACCAGCCAGGACAAATAACTACTAACAAAAGAAGTTGCCACCATCCCTGCGCCTGAATAAAACTTTTTAGGCCAATCGAAATAAATAAAGCCTGTAGACACAACCATCCATGCCACTATTTGAACAGAAAGCGAAGCTCCCATGACAAATAAGAGTGGAAACAATACCAACTGGCAAGCAGTAATCTTCAACATAGCGCTCAACCAGTCTGAATTAGATTCTCCCATATGCCCAAGCAAACTTCTCATCAAGCCTAGAATGCATGCTGCAACCATGACAGTTCCTAACCCAACAGCCAAACCTGAAACTGATAACGCCACACCCACAAAGGCAATCGTCATTAAAGACCCTAATCTCATGAGATCTAAGGCGTATGACTCAAAAATAGACCGTCCAACCCAGCAAGTCGTTACCGTACAAGCAATAAAACAAATCCCCCACAGCAAGCTTCCATGCGACCCAAACCAAGCCCAATGATGGGCTAATGTCATGGCTAGATAAAAAACCACCCCAACAATTTCTTCCTTAAAAGTAGAAAACGTGGAGGGGTGAGTATTACTTGCCGAAGGAGTCTTTAAGTTCTTAGCAAAGATTCCAAGAGATGTAATAGTTGGATTAACCTTATTACTGGAGTTGTTTTGAAGTGAGAAAATAGAAAAAGAGCTCAGTGACTTATAAAATGAATTGACCCAAGAAAATTGCAGAAGAGAAACCATAACTTAACTCTAAAGGGGGTATCATAGCAAAAACATCTTGCGTTTTCAAACTAATAAAAAACCATCTATTAAAAACTGGAATATCTACTAATTATAATCTTAAATCATCAAAAATAGGGTTCTCAGGATCTTCTTCATAGTCATTGGAAAATGAATCTATTTTCTGAAATTTTTCTTTTGGATAAGCATATGGAACTCCTCCTTCATGATTACATCTTGCCGGAGGGATACCTTTATTATCATCACCATCAAGATAAGCAGCTGAGTCAAAATCAGCAGGGCGTAATAATGAACTCTCCTCCATCATTGATGACTTGACAAAATGAATCATTCTATACATAAATTCAACCATTGGACGCATAACCGGGGCAGCAATTGAATACATACTGCTCATAAAATCATTAAAAGAAAACCCAAACAGATCCCTGGCAATATTAGACATATAATCATTAAAACTCGAAGAATTGACAACACTATAGAGCATGATGCCTTGGACGATTATTAGCAAGGGCGACAATAATCCCAATAAAAGCAATGAATCCATCAAAAAGTACATTAAACCCAAAGCGATGATAATATAAGGCAACCCTCCAGGCATACTGAAAAACCGACCCAATGTTAAGCTAATAGACGACATCATCAGTATGACCAAGTCAGCTTTAGATCCCTTTAGTGACCTAACTTTAGCAAAACTTTTTGAAAACGCGCCTTTAGGTTTAAACGTAATTAAAAGACAAGTAAACCACGTCCCAGTACTAAAAATACCCCTATCTCGACAAGCAAAGTCATAAATTTCTTGTAATGCCTTATCACCATATTTTGGAGACCTTAAGCACAGATCTATAGCTGATCCATAGACATCTAGCGCCATACGCTTTAACAGAAACACCTTAAATCTTTGAATAGCCTCCTTTCGAAAATCATTTGCATTGTGTTGGCAAGATTGTTTCCACAAACGACACATGTCAGAAGGCGCAATATTCCCAGCAACAATCGGTATTGTTTCCAGAGAAATCCCTAAAGGTTTTAAAAAGAGTGGCTCTGTATCCCTGCGATCAAATGGTAGACGATTCATCAAGACATAATCTAGCCAATGACTAGAATAAGCCTGCGCAACTTCTTTGAATCTAGAGCCAAATGTACCATCAAATTTCATTTGTATAAAAGCCTTTCCAAAAATAATATTTAAAATTTTATGAAAAGATAATTCATCAACACTTTTTAATCTATTAAGCTCATCTACACTTAAAACATAGTCATCTTCAAGCGTTAATTTTTTTGTCCCTGCTTCGTTTTCCATGGTTTTATACAAAACTTCATAAAGTCTAAGCTTATTAGCCTCTGGAGACGATAGTATCCTCTTCTTTACCTCATTAAGATGTGCCCCAGCAGCAACCTTGAAAATTCTGGAATTCAAAAACATATCAAAATGCTTGCGACTCATTCCCGCTAGACCGCCTATCCCTTCAAAAAATAATTTGTTCTCAATATTCTCTAGTCGATAATAACCCTGACCTTGAACCTTCAACTCAACCCACTCAAAACACCCCTTATCAAAAGAACTAAACACCCCATCACATTTCATCTGAGCTAAAGATAATTGATAGATTGTCTTTTTTTCTGTCCATACAAAGTGCTTTTGCATTTCATTCAGTGATAGCTCCATCTCAGTTTTTAAGTCTTTCATTAACTCTTTTTCGTCTGAAATGTGACGCATTAAACGCAAGAAACGGTCCCAATTTTTTGGTTTAATGGGGAGCTTCTTCATTTTATCACAAAGAGCCCTTACACCTTGTTTTAATGCCTCAATAGTTACCTGTCCTTGTGTTATTTCTTGATATTGTTTCGATACCTCAAACAAATTTTTCAGGAAGTTTTTAAACCCTCCTTCTTCAAGACAGTTTAGATTCTCATCACCCAAACTATTCATGATCACACAGTCATAAGTATCATCACTAATTCTTTGAGCTAATTCACGAATAAGCTCTACCTTTATCGAATTTTGGCATTGTGTTATATTTTGATCTATCATCCCGAAAGATTGAGGTGATGCTTTTTTCAAACCTTGAAGTTTTTTTTCAAGCTCTAAAATATTTTCAGGCTCACGGTTCTTCAGTGATTGATATTGATTCCTAAAGTCCCCCCACTCTCTCGCCTTAAATATCAGGCTATAATCTGCATTTAAACTGGTTATAATCTGTGAGTCAAGTTGATCATCTTCTTTAGTCAACCAACTCTTTATTCTCCCATAGAATGAGCTCGAAGATTGTAGTTTCATTAAATCATAAGGGTTGTATTGGCCGATGCCATCAATCAATACCGAGGACTGAGCCACTAACCATTCTGCAGAAAGCCTCTTATCACCATGCATTTCAATGGCTTGAAAGTTATTATAATTAAAAGCATCTTGGTAAGAGGAAAACACACCCTTAATAGGGCTAGGAAGCGACATAGCATGGTGATTATTATGTTGTAATTGAGCTATTAACTTTTTATCTTCTTGAGATATCTTACGATAATTCTTAACCGAAGAATTCAACAGCATAGCAATGCTTTTTAAACAAAATTTTATCTCTTTAGGCGAAGCAACTCCATCTTCTTCTTTCAACAAAACGTACTCTTGCAAACAGTATAAAGACTCCAAATCAAGACAGTATTGGCTATCCCTAAGTGCGGCCTGCTTTTGTAATTGAATCCATTCTAACGTGTGCTTGAAAATCTTGGGGTTTGAACTATGCAATGCATAACAGTTAACAAACTTAGCCCAGTTTGTTTTTGGGTTCTCATTCTCATTCACAGTCCATGCAAACCCTGCAAGTTCAGTATCTTTGAATATAGTATTTTTAAATTCTTCTTTCTGTTGCTCAGGAAGCAAGAAACAATACATCAATAACTTTACATGGCTAGAAAAACCATCTATATACATTCTTGAGCTATAATTAGCTTCCGGATTGACCCTATGATCCCAAGAACATAAATAATGAACGACTTCAGTTAGAGAGTTAGTAGAGGCTGAGATTATTGAATTAATTAATAAGTCCTCTAAGTTAAAATCATTCTTAGCAGGGACTAAGGACGGCGGAAAAATATTGTTTGGGCATTGAATATCTTTACCCGGAAGATTGATCCCCGGATGGTTTTTTTGTACCCATTTTGTATTTCCAAACATGCACGCAATGTGCACCGGCTTAAGAGTTCCGCCAGTTGTGCCATCACCAAAAGATATTTCAGACTGTAATTCATCGGTACAATCATATTCCGTATCATTCAAAGAAGCAGCCACATGTGCCCAAGTAGGAGGGTTTAGTGAACTGTTCAGTTGAGACCATTGTACAAAGCGCCGGTCTATCTCATGATATTTACAATGGATATCTCCTGTCTCAAAGCGTATCATGCTCCATATTTTAAAAATAAGAACAATACCTTTTAGGCCATGTATTTCATAAATATAATTGAACAGCTCTTCAGCTTCACTTTTAGTTTTAATGATTGGGGCGGCTTGAACACTCAAGCCCCATAAAAAGGCAGTGACTTGACCCGCCTTAATACCCTCAGAAAGATTTTTATTTATAGGCACTTACATTATCTCCTCTCAAGCTTATAAGAATACCACTCAATCATTAACGTAACATTAAATATAAACAGGTATTTCCCATCTACCCATAGTATCATTTCCTATACCATGCATCAATAACGATAATTATATCCAATAAACAAAGATAAACAAAATAAGCCAAACAACATCAACAAAATGCCAATACCATGCGACAGCCTCGAAAGCAAAATGATCTTTGGGTGTAAAATGCCCATATAGAATTCTGAAAAAGATAACGATCAGCATAATGGTCCCCAAAGTCACATGCATTCCATGAAACCCTGTTAGCATAAAAAAGATATTTCCATAAATACCCGAGGCTAGTGTTAAATTTAATTCCGTGTAGGCTTCATGGTACTCGTGCGCCTGTAAATAAAGAAAAAATATGCCTAGAAGAATAGTTAATAATTGCCCCCAAACTGCTTTACGATGGTTGTTTTCAACAATGCCCCAATGAGCCACCGTAATGGTTAATCCACTGGTCAAAAGAACCAGTGTATTCAGAGCGGGAACCCCCCAGGGTTTGATAACATCATTAGGCCCTAAAAACTCTGAAGGATCTGGCGTATGAAAAAGTGGCCACACAGATTCAAAACTAGGCCAAAGAAGTATGTGCGTCAAGGTGCTTGAAGAAGATTCAAATTCCCCTGCTAACCAAGGAAGAATAAACACTCGTGCGTAAAATAAAGTTCCAAAGAACACACCAAAAAAGCAAACTTCAGAGAAAATAAACCACCCCATGCCCCAACGAAGACAACGTTCGTATTGATGATCTCCCTTTAATTCTGTTCTATTCTCATGAATAATCTCTGAAAACCACCCAAACAACATAAAGATAAGCACCATGAACCCTGCACCTAAAAGGTAAGGGCCGTACCATTCATTGTGCAACCAATTAACCAAACCTGTCGCAATAAGAAGCAAAGCAATTGAACCTACTATCGGCCACCAAGACGGTGGTGTTATATGAACATCATGACTCATTCTGTCTCCTTAGCTGTTCTTTAAACCTTACTTTCATCTTTTTCCAATCTTGTTGCTGACCCAATTTTCCCGCATTGTAGGTATCAAATAGAAACAATGCCAAACTAGCATCATGAATGGATGTTGGCGTTTTCTTTGCCAGAGATAGATGAATCGACCAACCCTTTTTTTCTCCTGGGGCTAGTTCCAAGTGCGTACCTGGCAAAGCATAGTGTAAATACCCAGAAATATTTCCAGGTTCAAGCTTATCACGGACTCTTATAGAAAGTTTTTTCTTTGACCTATTCTTCATCGAGAGCTGAACCGTCTGTTCGCGATTCTTATCGAAAACAATTAATTGCGGAGAGACCTTAATTTCAAGGGGTATTTGACGATAAGGCTCAATAAGAACATCCAACCTTACTTTTTGATGAGCTAAGGCAGAAACAGACCCTTCTGTATGAGTTCCGTGCATCATGCAATGACCCATCACATCGAATAACGGCACCATAAGATAACTCAATAAAAAGGTTCCCACCGGAATAGCAAACAACCACCACCCTTTGGTAATGACGGGGTGTGAATGCATGACCAACAACCAGGAAAGCGCACAAACACCCAAAATAAAGCTTACCACCTTATACATCAAATCCGTTTGCGGGTAGACTTGAATAAAGAATATAAACAATATCGAAGCAACCGCTGTCAAGACGATTAGCACCGGCAAATATAGTTTATGGGAAAATTTAGCTGTGCTCATCGTATCGATACTCGTCAGGAACATCCGGAGGGGTCATAAAGCTATGGTAAGGAGCTGGTGAATCAATCGTCCACTCTAATCCCTTAGCCGCCTCCCAAACTTGCGAATCTACTTGATCACCTTGTTTCAAAAAAATAGTTCTTATTAAAAGGTAGACAAAAATAAGTTGAGCCAACCCAAATAAAAATGCCCCTACACTGGCAATCTGATTATATTCAGTAAACTGTAAAGCATAATCAGGGATTCTTCTTGGCATGCCCGCCAAACCTACAAAGTGCATCGGTAAAAAGGTCATGTTAACTGAAATCGTAGATAACCAAAAATGCCAATTTGCCAGTCGGTGTGAATACATCCTTCCTGTCCATTTAGGAAGCCAATAATACACGCCTGCCAAAATAGAATAATAGACACCTGGAACCAACGAATAATGGAAGTGTCCCACCACCATATAGGTGTCCTGATATTGATAATCAGCAGGAACAATGCCTAGCATCAGCCCTGAAAAACCACTGAAGGTAAATAAAACTATAAAACCTATTGCAAACAACATGGGAGGCTCAAACGTTAAGGCCCCTCTCCACATAGTGGCCATCCAATTGAACACCTTAACCCCTGTAGGAACTGCCACCAAAAGAGTTGTACACATGAAAAATATCTTCACCTCTGGCATAACACCTGAAGTAAACATATGGTGGACCCAAACAATGAATGATAACAAAGCAATACAAGCTATCGCATAAATCATAAACCTGGCACCAAATAACGGCTTACGACTAAACGTGGGAACAATTTCTGAAATAATACCAAATGCAGGCATAACAAGCACATAAACCTCAGGGTGCCCAAAAAACCAAAACAAGTGCTGGAATAAAACCGGATCCCCTCCTCCTTGTGCGGTGAAAAAACTAGTACCGAAATGCCTATCCGTTAACATCATCGTAACCGTTCCAGCAAGAACCGGCATGATAGCAATCAATAAAAAACCAGTAATAAACCAACTCCACACAAAGATGGGCATTTTCATATAGCTCATCTTTGGCGCTCTTAAATTAATAATAGTGACAATAATATTGATGGATGCCAAGATCGATGAAATCCCCATAATATGAATAGCCAGGATCATAAAGTCTGTAGAAGGTGGTCCATAGGTTGTTGAAAGCGGGGCATAAAACGTCCAACCATAATTAGGCGCCCCCCCTTGAATAAAAAACGTAGAAAACAACAGTAAAAAAGCAACAGGTAGCAGCCAAAAACTCCAATTATTCATGCGTGGAAAAGCCATGTCTGCAGCCCCAATCATCAAAGGAATTTGCCAATTGGCAAACCCTGCCAAAGCAGGCATAATGGCACCAAAGACCATCACTAAGCCATGAAGGGTGACCATTTGATTATAAGTATTGGGTGCAATCAGATTTTGACCCGGAGCAAATAACTCAGCTCGGATGACCAAAGCCATAACCCCTGCAATCAAAAAATTAAATAAGCTTATCCAAAGGTACAAAGACCCAATATCTTTATGGTTGGTTGTGGTTAAATAATGAGCACACCAAGCCCAAATACCTTTTGGTGACTGATCATGATCTGACATAACATTAACTCCAAAAACTCTTAACTATTGTGAACGTGCTTCAGAAACCATTTTCGGTGTAATGACCTTCAGCTTAAGCTTTTCATTACCCCACTTATTACGAATAAAGTTCAGCACATCTGCAATTTCTTCATTAGACCAATGCGCATAAGACTGCATCATATTACCCTGCCCCTCTAACAAGACTTCAATCGGTGTTGCTGGATCCATGGTTGCTTTAGAGGCCGCACCTAACAGTGATTTAGCACCGATAGCATCCATTCCTGCACCATTAGCTTGGTGGCATGCTGCGCAAACTTTAGAGTAAAGTTTACCTCCCTGTTTAATGGACTCTTGAACAGAAAAACCTTTAGATTTCTTGATTGATGTTCCAGTTTTCTTATGAGAAGACGAGGCTACCTTGCCCCCTTTTTGAACACGTATCCATTCCTCATATTCTTTTTCAGTCACTGCTTTAACCACCACCGGCATATACCCATGCATCATTCCGCACAGTTCTGTGCATTGCCCTCGATAAATACCAGGTTTTTCTATTCTCGCCCAAGAAGCAATAACATACCCTGGAATGGCATCTTGTTTAACCCCCAGATCTGGCACCCACCATGAATGAATAACATCTTGAGAGGTAATCAAAAACCTAATTTTTTTATGAATGGGAACAACAAGGGGGTTATCCACTTCTAACAAATAATGTTGACCCTTTTTCTGATAACCCTGAATTTGTTGTGAGGGAGTTGATAAGCTCGAATAAAAACCAAAACCATCATCCAGATAATCGTACTTCCACTTCCACTGAACACCCGTCACTTTAATACTCACATCCGCTTTGGCATCGTTTTCCATGTCCATCAGTACTTTTGCAGAAGGGTACACCATGCCGATCAAAATCAAAAAAGGAATGACTGTCCAAACAATTTCTACCGTTAAATTTTCTGAAAACTGGGAAGCCTTAACCCCTCTTGACTTTCGGTGCATAACCGTGGAATAAAACAACACTGCATAGACAGCTATGCCAACAACTAAGCAAATATAAAAGATAAGCATGTGCAGATCATAAATTTTATGACTGATAGGGGTCACCCCTTCAGTTAAATTATAAGTCCAATCTGCAAAGCCTAAACCCGGCCAAAGTAAAAGTAACGCTAATAAATTTACCATAAATGATAATCCTTGCCTTGTTGAGACGCTTGGATAAGGTGTTTAGCTGCAGCAATAATTTGAGCATCGCTACAGTCTTCACAATTTCCTTTAATCACTTCACAACCCTCTGTTCCTTTTGACTTACCATAGATGGTTCCTAAAAGCAGTGTATCCACTCCTTTGGCCAACAAAGGTTTCCATGCTTTAAAATCCCCAAGTTGTGGCGCATTTGAAGGAGTCGAATGACAACTAGAACAATATTTCTGATACAATTGGCTACCCTCCTGAGGAGAATATTGCTTGGGCTTTTTACCCAGTGATTTCTTAACTTTTACCAAGCCTGCGGATTGCTCTAGAATGTAATCTACCGCTAACCCAATACCCTCATCTGAGCATCCCTCGTCTTGCTCTGACACACACAGACCCCTTGCCGGCATATTTTTATAGCCCTTAATGGCATTGAGCTTTAATGAGTCTTTGCCCTTTTCATTCACCAACTCTTGCCATGCCGTCAAGCCTGTTTTAGGAGCTCCTCCAGTCCCCGTATCGTGACAACCTGAACAATACTTTTGATAAGTGTACTTGGCCTTTTCATGCTGACTCGCATCGGCTGATAGAGATTTCATTGGGTGGGGATCAACCGTGCTCTTAACATAAGTAGAGATAGCATACAGATCACTTTGATCGATATACTCCAAAGAATCATGATTAACCAATCGCATCGGACTATCTTCAGCCAGTTTACCCTGACCACTGATGCGATCATCATACAAAAACAATCGGACAAGGTCATCTTCAGTAACCTTTTTCAGGTTAGTTCCAGTGATATTCGGAGCCTTCCATCCATCTATAATATTTCCTGTGAAAGCTAAATGGCGTTTAGGCCCTCCTAAAAAGTTGATAGGGGTATGACACATACCGCAGTGAGCCAGACCTTCAACTAAATACGCACCTCTATTCCATTTTTTTGTTTTAGATGCATCCATTTTGAAAACCCCTTCGTAAGGGTAGAAAAACAATATCTTCCAAAAATATTGCAAAAATCTAATATTGAAAGGAAAACCCACATCATGTTTTTTATTAGGCTTATCGATAGCAGGTATAGCTTGAAGGTAAGCTTTCATGGCAAGAAGGTCCTCGGTAGTTACCCTATTGTAATAAAGATAAGGGAAAACTGGAAAGTAATTCGACCCATCTGGAGCAATACCGTGCCGCATGGCATTAATAAATTCTTCATCATTCCATTGCCCAATTCCATGGTTTTTATCGGGGGTAATATTGGGCGCATAAAATGTCCCAAAAGGTGTATCTAACCCCAAGCCTCCAGCAAAAGGTTTATTAGCATCTTCCGTATGGCAAGCAACACAATCTCCCAACTTGACCAGGTATTCACCTCGTTTTATTTTTTTCTGCTCCTGATGCTTGGATACCTCAACTTGAGGATAAGTCCCCGCATGAATTACTGGGTTTTGACTATCAACCGAAGTCTCCCCTAAAACAAAAGCAGAACAAAAAATATAAAAGACAAATGAGTACAAACGAATAAACTCAAATCGACTGGACATATCAGAACCTATACTTGACACTGGTATTTAACCAACTAATCCCTATAATTGCAAGCCACTATTAGTACAACATTGCTGGTATATGATCAGTTTTTTTCATCCGAAAAAACATAAAATATAAAAAAAATAGCAACGATGTATTTACAACACCCCAAGTGCTTGATACCCTAAATAAAATTTTATTGATGGAAACTAAATACTATGGGATTGAAAACATTAGTTATTGTAGAATCAGCAGTCAAGAGTAATACAATCAAACAGTACCTTGGAAAAGACTTTCAAGTCTTAGCCTCCTACGGACATATACGTGATTTAATTAAACGATCAGGAGCTATCAACATTGAGGATAATTATGCTTGTGATTATGAAACATTAGCTCAAAGCGCAAAACATATTCAAAACATCAAGAAAGCACTTAAAACAGTTGACCGTATGTTAATCGCAACTGACCCTGATCGAGAGGGCGAAGCCATTGCTTGGCATTTAAAGGAAATCCTCAAAAAAGGGTCGGCTCTGAAAAACAAAGAAGTTCACCGAATTGTATTCTATCAAGTAACCAAAAAAGCTGTACTGGAAGCCATTGAAAAACACAGAGACATTGACATGAACTTGGTTAATGCTCAGCAAGCTCGGCGTGTTTTAGACTATCTTGTTGGGTTTAATTTATCTCCTCTTCTATGGAGAAAAATAAGGCCTGGACTGTCTGCCGGCAGAGTGCAGTCTCCCGCACTTAAAATGATTGTCGAGAGAGAGGGTGAAATTGAAGCATTCGAACCTCAAGAATATTGGTCAATAACAGCCCAATGTACCGAAAAAGGGATTGATTTCACATCCAAACTTACTCACTTCAACGATGAGAAAATAGGCCCTAAAGACATTAACCATGAAAAAAGAGCCCTCACCATCACTCAGTCCGTTTTGAAAGAGGCAAACTCCAAACTCACCGTCTCATCGATAGAAACTAAAAATAAAAACCGAAACCCACAAGCCCCTTTCACCACATCAACCTTACAACAAGAAGCCTCGAGCCGTATCCGGTTTGGGGCAAGTAAAACCATGCGCACAGCCCAAGAGCTCTATGAGGGTATTCAGCTTAGTGATGGCAAAACGGGTTTAATTACCTACATGAGAACAGACTCTGTAAACCTGGCAACAGAGGCTATTGATGATATTAGAAACCTGATTAGCAAACATTACAGCACAGAGGACCTACCTGCCACGCCTCGCACCTATAAAACCAAATCTAAAAATGCTCAGGAAGCTCATGAAGCTATTCGACCTGCCGACGCTTTTAAAACACCTGAATCCATCAAACCTTATTTATCACCCGATCAATTCAAACTTTACGAACTGATTTGGAGACGCACCATCGCCAGTCAAATGAACAGCGCTATACTCGCACAGACACGCGTTGACTTAACGTGTCCCAACGGTCAATTTAGATCCTCTGGAACCATTGTTATTAAACCTCATTTTCTTAAAGTTTATGAAGATATTAAAGATGAAAATACAGCCCCTGAGCAAGCACAATTACCGGCCCTAACCCAAGGCAGTAAAATTGACTTACAAGATATTATTCCCAAGCAACATTTTACTGAACCGCCTCCAAGATTCAGTGAAGCAAGCTTAATCAAAACGCTTGAAGAATACGGCATAGGAAGACCCTCAACCTTTACTAGCATTATCTCAACATTGCTTAAACGTGAATACGTAGAACTTGAAAAACGCCGATTTCATCCGACTGAAATAGGCAAAGTTGTCTCAAAATTCTTGTGCAATTATTTTAATAATTGTATTGATTACGGGTTCACCGCTCAGCTTGAAGATCAGCTGGATGAAATTTCTAGAGGAGAGACAGAATGGGTTCCTGTAGTTGATAAATATTGGAAACCTCTTGATAAAGATATCCAGTCAACCCAAGAAAATGTCAAGCGTAGTGATGTGACCCAAGAGATCATCGACGAGAAATGCCCAGATTGTGGAAAAGATCTCTGCAACAAGTTGGGTAAAGCGTCAAGGTTCATTGGGTGCACAGGATTTCCTGACTGCCGATACACTCGATCTCTAGATAACAATAACGACACCGATGAGTCTAAGAAAACCGACATAACCATTGATCACAATTGTCCTAAGTGTGAATCCAGCCTCGAAGTCAAAACAGGAAGGTTTGGCCCCTTTATTGGTTGCAGTTCTTACCCTAAATGTAAACACATAGAAAACATTGTATCATCAAGTGATAACAACACTAGCTGCCCCAAATGCTCTAGCGGGCAACTTCAACAACGAAGAACTCGTAAAGGAAAACCCTTTTGGGGATGTAACACCTACCCATCATGCCAATATGCTCTTTGGAATGAACCTGCTGAAAAAGCCTGCCCTGAATGTAAATGGCCTATCATGATGTGCAAAGAAAACAAAAAATCAGGGGCGTTCCATGAGTGTCCAGAATGCAAAGCACAAGAAAAAATCACCGATGATAGTCAAGACAATTAATCAAGCGGTTCAATCATTGCATCAAGGAAAGCTACTTGCCTACCCTACTGAGTCCATGTATGGCATAGGAGCAGACCCCAACAACACTCAAGCGGTACAAAAGCTTAAAAACTTAAAAGAGAGAGCCTCCAAGGGGTTTATCCTCATATCTCATCAATGGGATTGCATCGCAAAGTGGGTTGATCTTCCTGAAGAACATTTAATTGATAAAGCACTCACTTCATGGCCTGGTCCTATCACTTGGATCATGCCCGCATCCCGCCTGGCACCTAAAGCAATACTTGGCCCCAATAACACACTGGCCATTCGCATTCCAGATCATCCCGAGTGTCAACAATTATGCCAATCATTTGGTGGGGCCATTATTTCCACCAGCGCCAACCCAAAAGGAAAAGAACCCGCAAAGACTCACCTAGAAGTTACCCACTATTTTAATCAGGTCGATATTCTTATCGGTAACATTGGCCAACGAACCAAGCCCAGCACGGTTAAAAACATATTAAATGATGAAATATATCGCCACTAAACTCGATCATTGGTATGAAAACGCACATACTGTCCTGAAAAAAACCTTTGTGTGAATTCAACAACCGACGACAGCTCATAAGGTTTGCAAGCAAAAATATTAATATAAGCAGTATTGGTAAGGCTAGCAAAGTGACCTGATAATGAAGCCCCTTCAATAAACTGGAACATGGCAAGCCCTTCGACTTTTTTATCAGCCTTACAATGAACCACATGACACGGACCAAGCTCCTTGACATTCATTAACTCAAGTAGCTCCTCCATATATCGACGGATAGCTGCTTCATCCTGAATCACCTTAGGATCACAGTCATAAACATCCACTGAGCAAGCAATCCCCCAAGGGGCTTCAACAGATGCCTCACTTACTTTCATAATCTCTTCTTTTATCATAACATCTCCTATTAATGTTGGTTAATTTCTTTAATAATATATTGAGGCATAGCCATGGATGCAAGATGCATCTGTGGGTTATAATACTGAGTTTTAATACCTGATTGACTAAACCGCTGTTGGATTGCAGATAAAGTGTTATCTTCTAACTTAACAAAACCACCCCAGGCCAGACTCATCATACCTCCCGTATAGGTTGGAACATTGGCAAAAACAACACCATTATAGTCAAAGATCCTCTCCATTGAATGGTACCCTTTAACCAACTGATCTAGCTGAAGCATAGAAACCCCATTTTGGGTCATCATAACACCTTGAGAACTCAAAGAATCTAGACACAAAGCATAGAATTGATCGGAAAACAACTTCGCAGCAGCTCCAATGGGGTCTGTAGAATCACATAAGATAACATCAAACTTAAACTTATTTTCATGAACGAAATCAAAACCATCTCCAACAATAAGTTCAAGACGATCATCTTCAAATGCATTCTCACAATGATTAGGCAAGTATTCTTTAGTTGTTTGAATAACATTCATATCAAACTCAACCAACACCACTTTCTGAACAGATTGATGCTTAAGAACCTCTCTTAAGACAGCCCCATCTCCTCCACCTATAATAAGTACACTTGAAGGGTTATCCATTGATAGCAAAGGAACGTGTGCAAACATCTCTGAATAAATAAATTCATCCCTCTCGGTAGATTGAATAACACCATCCAAGGCCATAACTCTGCCCCATATGCTATTCTCAAAAATAAGCAAATCTTGATCTCCTTCAAGACAGCATATGGGTCTATCCATACTCATGGTCTGACTATACCCTTTATGAAACCTTTCAACAAAACTGTCCTGACTCATGTTATATTGCCTCTTCGGAGGTAGGTTACTTCTTTTCTTTCAGGTTTAAAATATTTTTCAAGTATATCAGCAGCAAGTTCGGGTTGAGTATTACCACACATAAAAATATCAAATGCCGCGAACCTTGCCTCTGGCCAGGTATGACACGACACATGAGACTCTGCAAGAACAGCCACCCCAGAAATACCCCCATTTTCTGAAAACTTATGAAGATGAATATGTAACAAAGTTGCCTGACAAACCTTAACAATATCTCTTAAGACCTTTTCTATTTTTGCTGGATCATCAAAGCCACTAGATCCATATAAATCGATAAGAATATGCTGCCCCGCAAAAAGTTCTCCCCCATCTTTAATAAAATAATCTAAACTCATAATAATTTCCAAAAACATCCCATCTACAATGCAATGTTTCTACTCATTTTAGGCCCTACATACTCCCATGCTGATGGCATAGACAACAACTTTTTGAGTAATTGTTGATTTAAGTAATGTCCCGAACAATACCCTTCGAAATGACCTATAATGCTGTGCCCCAGTAAATATAAATCTCCCAAAGCATCTAAGATTTTATGTTTGACACACTCATCTCCGTAGCGAAGACCCTCTTGATTAATGACATCGTGCTCGTCAAAAGCGATAGCATTGGACAAATTAGCGCCTAATGCTAAATTATTTTGTTTTAATTTATCATAATCACTAACAAAACCATAGGTACGAGACCGACTTAATCTTCTTAGAAAAGATTCAGAATCAACCTCCAAACAGGAGTACTGATTCATTTGATTAAAATAGGAATGTTGATAAACGATCTGAAATGATATCCTAAACCCATCATAGGGAAGCAATCGGCAAAACCTTTTGTTTTTTTCATCAACAACTTCAACGGGCTCCAAAATCTTAACATACCTTTTGGTTGCTCGCTGTTCGATAATACCCCCTCCCTGAAGCATAAAGACAAAATGGGAAGCACTACCATCCATAATAGGCACCTCAGAACCCTCTAAATAAATCCTTAAGTTGTCGATACCTAAACCTGATATCGCAGATAACAAGTGCTCAATAGTATGAACCTTCACCCCATCATGCTCTATACTTGTGCACAAACTTGTGTTAGTGACATTATGAATATGAGCTTTGATAGGCGTAACTTCTTGTCCATTTTTATAAAAGACAATCCCTGTGTTTTCTTTTGCGGGTTTAAGTGTTATACAAGATCTTTTACCTGTATGAATACCTACTCCCTTTGCATGAATAGGGTTTCGAATCGTTCTTTGCTTCACTCGTCATCCACTCTTCTTAAAAAAGCAGGAATATCTAAATATTCATCATCTGATTCTGCATCCTGGGTAACCAATTCAGGCTTGGGTTGATGACCAAATCTTCGAGAGTCTCTATTTAACAGATTACTGGTTGAAGTCATAGAAGGTTCTGCTTGACTACCACCCATGGGTTTATTCAAACCTGTTACCACCACAGTGACTCGAATCTCATCGGTCATATTAGGATCAATCACTGTCCCAACAACCACTGTCGCATCTTCTGAAGTAAATGAACGGATGGTATCACCAACAACCTCAAATTCACCTATCGACATATCAGAGCCGGCCGTTAGGTTTACCAGCACACCCTTGGCTCCATCCAGATCCACATCTTCTAATAAAGGACTTGAAACTGCTGATTCAGCAGCATGCCTAGCCCGATCTTCACCGGAAGCAACCCCTGTGCCCATCATAGCCATACCCATTTCAGACATAACTGTTCTAACATCAGCAAAATCAACATTAATTAACCCAGGGCGCGTAATTAGATCAGCAATCCCTTGCACTGCTCCTTGAAGCACTGCATTGGCAGAGCGAAAAGCACTTAAAAGCGTCACGGATTTACCTAAAACCGTCAGCAATTTATTATTGGGAATTGTAATTAAGGAGTCCACTTGATTAGCCAGCAGTTTAATACCTTCATCAGCCACCTGCATTCTTTTTCGACCCTCAAAAGCAAACGGCCGAGTGACCACAGCAACCGTCAAAATGCCTAGTTCTTTAGCAATTTCAGCGACAACAGGGGCTGCTCCCGTCCCTGTACCACCACCCATGCCTGCTGTAATAAACAACATATCACACCCACCAATCGCCTGACGTATGTTATCGGTGTCTTCAAGGGCTGATTTTCTACCAATTTCAGGGTCTGCTCCAGCACCCAATCCTTTAGTAATTTCATGCCCCAACTTCAAACATACAGAGGCATTTGATTTATCAAGAGCTTGAGCATCTGTATTTGCACAAATAAACTCAACTTCAGAAACACCCTCAGCAATCATATGCTCAATAGCATTTCCGCCACCTCCACCAATACCTATCACTTTAATTACAGCGCCTTGAACAGAATCACTCATTTTGATACCTCACAATTAGAAATTAACATCAAGCCATTCCTTCAGCCTCTTGAATGAACGCCCAAAGGTTGTTCGCCCTGTCAGAGATCCTTGCTGAGACAAACAATACTTGATCAATCCCACCAACGTAGCCTGTGTAGGCGAGCCCATACGCTCATCCCCAAATGAATCTCGAACACCCATTGCTCGAGCGGGTAAAGATAACACAGATTGTGCCAAATCCTCAACCCCTTCAACCAATGAACACCCCCCTGTTAACACAACGCCCGCTCCAAGCGATGGCAACCAAGCACTATTATGTTGATTAATATCTTGCCTAATCATTTGAAATATCTCTTTATATCGAGCATTTATTATTTGAGTCAAAAAAGTTTTTGTAACAGACTGAACATTGGACTGAATCATCGTAGGCACATATATAACATCATCTTTCTCAGAACCATCAAGCACCAAACATCCGTGCTCAAGCTTTATCGTCTCAGCAATTGGGTTGGATACTTTTAAGGCCTGAGCAATATCACTTGTCACCTGATCTCCCGCAATAGGTAAAACCGAAGTATAAAGTAAAGAGCCTTGACGATAAATCGTGACTGACGAAGTTCCGCTACCCATATCAACAACACAGACCCCGTGCTCTTTCTCATCCTCAGTGACCATGGCTTGAGAAGAGGCCAGCGGCTCTAAAATCATGCCGTCTAGTTTTAAATCACAAATCTCGATGCATTTAGTGATGTTTTGAATGGCACTTTCATTGCCACAAATCAAATGAATCCATGCTTCCAAACGAACACCGCACATACCCAATGGGTCACGAATACCCTGCTGCTTATCGACGGAATATTCCTGTGGCACCACATGCAATACTCTCTGATCAGAAGTCATAGGAATCGCACTGGCTGACTCTATCACTCTCTCAATGTCTGCTTCTGTGACATCATTTTGACGAACAGGAACAACCCCTAGAGAATTCATAGAACAAATATGGTCACCTGAAACACTCACATAAACAGATTTTATTTTAGTACGAACTTGAGAATTAACTTCATTGAGTACAGCCAAAATAGACCGCGAAGCCAATTCAATATTAATAACATTGCCTCTCTTTAACCCGCTAGCAGGCAAAGAAGCAAAGCCTAAAACCTCAAGAACCTCTTGACCAGAAACCTTGACACACGCCATTGATACTTTAGAAGACCCTAAATCAACAACTGATAAAATATTTGATTGAAGCATCACCAGACACCACTACTAATTAACGAGGTAATATCGCACAAAAGCATTAAACTTGCCAGCATTAACTGACATCTATTTAAATTTTCCATTACACATAATGACATACTTCATTTCAAAAAACCATAGACTTAAACATTAACTATTCAATTTTTTTAGAGAGAACCCTTTAGAGTAACGCATGTCAAGAACTTGCTTGGATGTCGAACCATTTTGAACCATCGCCTCTATCACCTTTTGAGCCGATTTAGCTCTCATCAATAAGTTTTTTCTGCCCAGCTTTAAAGTGTATTTATTAGCCACCACCATTTCTACACCTCCCATGGCATCCATGCTAACACTCTGCGTATTACCAGAACCAAAAACAAACACCAACCTAATAAGCTTAACAAAATCTATCTCCTGGCCAATAAACATAACCCCTGACTTAGGTTCAAACCAGTGTAAATCTTCATCCAATAAAGAACCCTCTTGAGTGACCCACTTATCTTGCCATTTTCCAACGATAGTCTTAGGCCATAATTCTATCATCACTGACTTTTGCCCTAACATCCGCTTGTGACACATTGCCCAATAGTGTTTGATACAGACAGCGTCTACATTTTTCCATTGATGAATCGATTGGACAACTTCACTCCCATTCACCTCACTTGAAGAAGCTTTAACTAAAATCCACTGATCTTGCAACCACCCACTAGATAGCAAACCCACCAGCAGAAAGGCACCACCCCAACGAATCAACGCCCTCATACCTTGGCTTCCTGTTCACTTGTTTGAATCATCCCCACTACCCCCCCAAGAAACGTCATGAAAAACATGGAAGACGAGTGATCAACACAGGTAGAAATAATGGCTGTCGCGACAATAAAAAATAACCACAAAGCATAACCAAAGTCCCGCCACCTTTCCGGTAAATACCCCATACACCTAAAGATAAACACTATCAAAGCCACCCATAAAAGTAGCCCAACAATTCCTGTCTCCGCAGCGATATGCGCATAACTACTCTCAGGTGTTTGCAAAGGAATTTCAAAAGCCTTAAACTTATCCGCATAAAAATGATTAAGGTGAGTATTGAAACTTCCTAGCCCAAAACCATATAGCCACGAACTGGAGAGCATTTGCCAACAAATATAATGAAAGAAAAGACGCGTGCTTATACTCTCGCTAATATGGTTAGTTTCTGGGTTAATAAGATGCTTAATTCCGTAAGCAAATCCCCCATAAAAATGTGGTGAAAAATACGACATAACAACTACACCAAGAGCCAAAGTTACCACAAACAACCCTAACATTTGTCGCCATGAACAAACATCTCGCGCATAAACGTAAACCATATAAATCAAAGCAAAAAACCACAAAAGCATGACCAGCCTCTGGCCAGAACATAGCATCACATACAGTGATAAGACCAAACCCACAGCCCAATAACCTCTCGACGAACCTTTGAGTCCTTTAAGAAAACAAAAAACCATCGAAAAGACAACCATAATTCCAAAAGGAATTGACCCCACCATAAGCATATCATACAGCTGCCTTAACCAAGCATTGATCGACCCACTGATGAAAAAAACAGGAGAATAGCAAACAAGAGAGATCACCACACCTGGCAAACAACCTAACACAAGCCCTTTGCACATATTATCTAGCAACCACCCCCGGGTCTTCAAAACCAATAAACTCACCCCCGCAAAAACCACACCATCACGAGCATACCGACTTAACTGCTTCCAAACCAACACATCTGGCTGATTAAAAACAAAGCTTGTCATCATCATCCAACATAAAAAGCCGCCCCCTATAACATAACAGTACTTTAAAGGAACAGGCGTCGACAAAGGAGAGAAATAAAATAAAAGCAAGGACATGAGCGCAGATAAGAATATAAAGTTATCCAAAGAAACAGACAAAGGCAAGCAAAACACCCCAAAAATAAGAAACCTTGACGCCCAATCTTTATAAAAATCTATTAACATAAAAGTATTATGAACACCAAGCTCCCACGAGTCCAGAAATTAACAGCATAATGCACCCCTTTATTTAAAATAATTTTATCAATGATAGACTTCCTTAGAAGGTATCGATACACTTATTCTCATGGACATTACTCAAATTATAGACCCTCTTAACCCTGAGCAAAAAGAAGCCGTCACTGCACCTGCTCAAAACCAACTTATTCTGGCTGGTGCTGGTAGCGGGAAAACACGTGTGCTCGTTCATCGCATTGCCTATCTATTGATGACCCAGCAAGCTAGCGGGTATAACATCTTGGCTGTCACCTTTACCAACAAGGCAGCAAGAGAGCTCAAAACCCGCCTTGAAAACATGGTTGATGATCAATCCTATGGCATGTGGGTTGGCACTTTTCATGGGCTATGTTTGCGCATTTTGAAAAAACATTTCGAAGAAGCTCAATTATCTTCAGACTTCCAAATTCTCGATTCAGATGACCAATTAAAGCTCATCAGAAGAATACAAAAAGAAAAGGGCTATGATGAAAATGAATTTCCTGTGCGTAAGACGCAATACTTTATCAATGCAAAAAAAGATGCTGGATTACGATCCGATCAAATCCCTGAGGAAGACAATGTTTATCTTAATCAAGTCAATGCCCTCTATAAAGATTATGAAAACTTATGCCAACAAAGGAAGTGTGTTGATTTTGGTGAACTACTTTTAAGAACATTTGAACTATTATCCACCCATGAAAACATTCTTCATCAATATAAACAGCGGTTCAAATTTATTTTTGTGGACGAGTTCCAAGACACCAACTCCCTACAGTACCGATGGCTCAAGCTATTAACTCACGATAACAACTCTATCACCGTTGTCGGAGATGATGATCAATCCATCTACAGTTGGCGTGGTGCCCTGGTAGAAAATATGTTTTCGTTTGTCAAAGACTTCAACAATGTCCATGAAATCAAACTAGAACAAAACTATCGATCAACACCCACCATCTTAAAAGCCGCCAATGCTCTGATTAACCACAACTCAGAACGACTAGGAAAAGAGTTATGGTCTCAAGACAATGAGGGAGAGCTCATTCAACTTTATAATGCCTTCAATGAGGCTGATGAAGCCCGGTTTATCATTGAAAATATCGAGCAACTTAACCTCAAAGGCATCCGCTACGATCAATGTGCCATTCTATACCGATCAAATGCACAATCCCGAATCCTCGAAGAGCATTTAAGCCGACAAGGGGTTCCCTATCGAGTGTATGGCGGCATGCGGTTTTTTGAACGTCAAGAAATAAAAGATGCCCTGGCTTACCTATCTATCAGCCTCAACCCCCATAATGACCATGCCCTTGAACGCATCATCAACACACCCCCTCGAGGCATTGGGCAAGCCACGCTAACCCTTATTCGAGATCAGGCTAAAACCACCAACACATCGCTATGGTCTTCGATAGAACAACTGCTCAAACAAACCCTATTATCATCCAGGGCCAAAAAATCTCTCGAACAGTTCTTATCTCTTATCAACTCCTTATCATGGAATGAAAGCTCTACCATTGTTCATCATTGTGAAGCGATTGTTCATTCAAGTGGCCTCAAAGAACTTTACTCCCAACTACCCAAACAACAATCCGAGACAAAACTAGAAAACCTCGAAGAACTGATCAATGCAATACGTGCATTTGAGAGTAATCAAGAAGGTAATAATGAACAATTAAGAGAATTTTTAGCCTACGCTAGCCTAGATCATATTGAAACATCCAACCCCAATCAACATTGCGTTCAACTCATGACGCTTCATTCTGCCAAAGGCCTGGAATTTAACACGGTCTTTTTATCCGGCATGGAGGAAGATCTATTCCCACACCAGATGAGCCAATCGAGCCCCAAAGGCATTGAAGAGGAAAGAAGGCTCTGCTATGTGGGCATGACCAGGGCCATGAAAACACTTGTCTTAACCTATGCAGAAAGCCGACGAATTCACGGCCAAGAGCGCTACCAACGAATATCTCGATTCATTCATGAATTACCCAATGAACTTATTCAATCCATTAGAAAAAACTCAACAAACACACCTCAACCACAACAGTTCAAACGCAAACAACCCTTCACTCTGGGACAGCACGTTTCTCACCAACAATTTGGAGAAGGTGTCGTCTTAAATTACGAGGAAGACGATGAAAACAGCCGCATTCAAATTAAATTTACCCACCATGGCATCAAGTGGTTATTATGTCAGTATGCAAACATTCAAACACTATCCTGAGAATCCCCTCTCCCCCCCTAAAAGCTAACAAGGACATGTTGTATGAACAACCCACATAGAGATATTTTCACCAACCGCGGATTAGATTTTAGAAAACTCAAAGTAATTGGTTATGATATGGATTATACACTTATTCACTACCATGTTGAAAAATGGGAAAACATTGCCTATCAAACCATGTCTAACCATCTTAAAGAGAATCAAATAGACTTAGGAAATGTTGATTTTGATCCTGATTTCTCAATACGCGGTCTAATTATTGACACTCATCTTGGCAACCTCATTAAAGCCTGCCGGTTTGGCACCGTCAAACATGGAATGCATGGGTTACGAGCGCTATCCAAACAAGAGCTGGAATCTCAATACGGTAAATGTTTGATTGACCTTGCTGATCAACGTTTTATCTTTTTAAACACCTTATTTTCGCTTTCCACAAGCTGCTTGTATGCTCAACTTATCAATGCACTTAATCAAGGAAAGTTAGGCGATCAACACAACTACCTATCACTCATTAAGCTTCTTAACAAAGCCATCAAACACACTCACCTTGAGAGTAAACTAAAAAACACCATTACCAGCAACCCTAATGAATACATTGACATTGACCCCTTAACCGTTAAAACACTGCAAGAACAAAAAGCCTGTGGGAAAAAACTATTTCTAGCAACCAATTCAGACTGGAACTACACCCATCATATTATGTCATTTGCCATCACCCCTTACCTTGAAGGGAAGCCCTGGCAATCTTTGTTTGATTTAATTATTGTAGGCGCGCAAAAACCTAGGTTTTTCCATAACCAAGACACGTATAAAGTTCACCCTGAAAGCGGCCTGCTAAGCCCACACTATGGCCCTATCAAAACGGATGAAATCTACCATAATTGCAATGCCCACAAAGTGGAAGAGCTCTTTCAATCTTCGGGGGAGGATATTTTATATATTGGTGACCACATGTATGCTGATATCAACATATCTAAAACAGCATTTGGCTGGAGAACGTGTTTAATTATTCGTGAATTAGAGAATGAACTTTTAGCCCTTGATAGATTCAAGAAAGAGTTCGTCCAATTAACTCAGCTCCGAAAAGAAAGGTCCATGTTGGATCAAAAAATAGGTCAAATAGAACTTGAACAAACTCTTTCAGATGAAAACGATGAGATTATTGAAATGAGCAATACCGTTGATCTTCTCAAACAAGACTATCACAAACTAAACCTAACTCTTCGAGATAAAGTTCTGAAATTTAATCAACTTAACAACGCTCAATGGGGGTTGCTATTAAGGTCAGGAAAGAACAAAAGTCATTTAGCCAGACAAATTGAAAGGTATGCTGACATCTATACTTCCAGGGTGTCTAATTTTCACTCGGCAACACCTTATCGTCACTTTTCCTCACAAAGGGTCAACTTGCCTCATGACTCAGCTTGGATAGACCTGGATGAATGCTGACCAAAGCAATCTCTCAATGCATAGAACCTGATGAGAACTTAACTAATTGGTCAGGGGAAATGTACTGCCGAATACAACGGTTCACATCTTCTTGACGAATACCTTGAATGAGCTGTGGGTATTGATCCATATACTCAACTCCCAAGCCCTGAACCACATTTCTTGACAATGCATTCAGCAACCCTCGAATACTTGACATACCAACCCAGTACCGACCAATAAGGCCTTCTTTTCGGTGATGGCATTCTTCTTCTGAGACACCCTCCTGATACCACTTCATCACTTGCTTCATCACACTGGAACAACCTTTATCGAGCAAATTAGGCGCAAAGGTTCCATGAACATACCAGTACCCCTCAAGGTTATCATTCACCCCTGTTAGACCACTGTAAACACCATAAGTCAGTCCCTCAACATCTCTGACTGTCCGCATTAAACGAGCTGAAAAATTCCCCCCCAGACAATAAATCCCCAACATCAAGGACAAATAATCAGGGTGATCTCTACCGATACCTACCGGCTGAGCTAAATACACATCTGTGCTTGATTTCTCTTTTAACTCAACGTGATATTGCCCTTTAACATCAGAGTTGACGTGACTTTTAACCTTGAGTTTACCCACTGATCTCATGTCGACCTTTTTGATCTCTCGGGTCAAGACTTCTTTTAATTGATTAACATTCACATCCCCAACAGCAAAGATCACCCAAGGCAAACACGCCCCAATCTTTTGATGGTAACTCATAAGGTCTTGTTGACTGATGGATTGAATCATCTCCATACTCTTTTCGATTGATAAAGAATAGTGAGGGTGTTGCTCAGGATAAAAGCTTTGTAATAATTTTATCATCGCCTGAGTTTTGGTATCATCCTTAAGCTGGTCCAACGACCCTAACAATCGAGACCTCACCATCGTCCAATGATCTTTAGGAAACAAGGGGTTTAAAGACTGCTCTAACAAAGCCTGAACCATTTTGGGAGCATCTTCAGAGAGACAACGAGCCAACCCTACCTGTCTAAACTCATCATAATCAAACCCAATATTTGCACCCAACACATCTGAGTATTGAGCCCATTCATCACGAGAACGTTGTTTGGAGCCTTGATCTAGCATGGAAGCATAAGCTCTCGACAACTCTCTATTCTCCTGACAATACAGTTCTCCCCCAGGACGAATAAGTTTCAATTGAACCATGCCTTCATGGCCTGTTTTTAAAGCGTATAATTCCACACCCTCAGAAACCTTAATGTGTTGAACTTGACTTGATATATCCACCAATGACTCCTAAGTATTCTGGGGAATGAAATACCCAACAGTTGACTTCATTCGAGTGAGGTACTTGCCGGCAATCTTTTTAACTTGTTCTGAAGAAATGGCCTTAACTTTATCTGAAAAATCCAGCATGTATTTCCAATCTCCTATGGCAATCGATTCATTAACCGCTGACAACAAAGGCATAAAACCATCATTTTGATAAACTTTTTCAGCTAACAACTGATGCTTGGCCCTTTCTAGTTCTACTTTAGTCACAGCCCTTGATTTAACCGATTCAATCATTGACCACAAGATCTCTTCTACCTTCGCATGATCAACGCCTGGGATTAACCAAATGTATAACCCAAATAAGCCATTGTCATGAAACGGGTGAGCATCAACATAATATTGCGTTGCCAGCCCTTTATTGATAAATTCTTGATACAGTCGACTGGAACGTCCTCCAGATAAAACCTGAGCAAGTAATTGGAGCACAATATGATCATCATCCGTTCCTTTCGGCGCATGAAACGCCAAACCCACAATACCTGGCTGACCTGCTCTACATAGTTCAAAACGCCTTTGTCCCTGCTGAACAGGTTCCTGAGTATAAGGTTTGGGAATAGCGTGATTAGACGCCTCAATTTTCCCAAAGTATTGCTCAATCATATGAAGAGTCTTCGTTTCTTCGTAATCTCCATAGACCGTCAAATAAGCATTATTGGGCCAATAATAGGTATGGTAAAATGATTTGAGTTGTTCAATGCTGACATTTTCAATATCACTGCGCCAGCCAATGGTTGCATGATGATACGGATGTGCTTGATAAGCAGTTGCCCACATATGTTTCAATAACAGAGAAAATGGATCATTTTCATCGCACTCAAATTCATTCCTCACCACGGTCATCTCAGACTGCCGATCAGTTTCATCGATAAAGGCATGACGCATACGATCAGCTTCAATGGCAATGACTCTTTCAAGGTATTGTTGTGGCAACACCGCATAATAATTGGTGCGATCATTCCAAGTCGTGGCATTTAACGCAGCACCGACATCTTCTAAGGTATCAATATTATTGCTCAATTGCTTATTAAAACCTTTCGATCCTTTAAACATCAAATGTTCTAGCAAATGAGCTGAACCCGTATGACCCAGTGCTTCGTGACGGGAACCTACTAAATAAGTTACCATGAATCCGACAACAGGGGTTAACGATTGCTTCCTCATCAACACCTTCAACTTGTTTTTTTTATGGTGAAACTCTACAAACTCATGGGCTTGATCTACCTTTTCAAATGCACTCATCGTGAAAACTCAATTCATGTTCCCTACACATTACAAACATAATCCATCGATTGCAACTACAGAAAAAGAGTTTACTGTAAAAAACTAGCTCCCTACCCTACAAAATTAAAAAGAGAGAAACCTTAACAAAAAACCAACCTAGTGAGTACCGATAGTGACAGCAGGGGTGGCTAGAACATGCGTGTATTAACGCAACATAATGTGGTCAGCGCACACCCGCATATGGGTAAGCAAAACAAGCTATTTGGCGTAAAAGAGAAACTGCTTTTTACGCACGTTACACGCCAGGTACTCCCCAGATCCACTTTGCCCCCCAGCAAACGGTTTGTTGAAATTGACTTGAGTTTCACGGGAGTTCTCAACATAGTATAGAGCGGATGCCCCCACGCAGTGTAGGCAAGCAGCAATCGACCTACTCTTACGACTCAACGGCCACTCTTTCGAAACATCCAGCGACACAATATGAAGACAGGATGCTACAGCAGAACGTTGTGAATTAAGAAGCAACATACACTCAAAAGGATCATCGTACAAACTGTTAACATCGTCACTTATTTCACTATTAGCGGTGCCCTGGTGGAAACAATAGGTATAAAATGATTAGGGTTAATAACTATGTATCGCTCCATGGAGGAGAGGGTCCCAACCGATACAGAAAGAAACTCCGCAGTCCCGTCGATTGTATAGGTAGCATACAAACTACATTACATATTTAGATCGTTAGTAAGCTAGGCAGGCTTACACATGTAAGCGCCATCCAAAGTTATCCAGAAGGAGTGAAGCGATGTTAGTGAATGCCGTTGTCTTTAACGACACCCCTGTCTTAAACCAGCGCATCCAGTTTTTGACATATTTCTCCGGACGCAGTTCTCCTGCGCCCTGCTCCAAAAGCCGGTGAAGTCTGTCCTGTAAACGACCCAATGATCCTTCTGCTATCGTTAATCCTTCTGGACTTATCCGATAACCTAAATAATCAAATCCTTTGTCTACCCTTCCTATCCAGGTCTTTGGATTGGATAGTTTTAGTTGCATACCCTCCACACAGCTGTAGATTTTCTTCAGCATATTTTTGAGCTGATGGCGAGTTTTAAAGAAGAACACTATATCATCCATGTACCTTACATAATCTATCTTATTATAATGCGCTAATGGGTCTAATGACAATAAATAAATAGCTCCAAATAACGGCGATAATGAGCACCCTCGTAGAATACTTTGATGTTCTATTAACCGGTGATTTTCATCGTGGTCGTGTACGCGGTTCATAACTTGACATAATAGGCGTAGTATTCTTTGATCTTGAATCACCTTACTGCATGGATCAAGTAGAGTATGATGCGAACCCACGCATAAGCTTCCTGCATATAACTAACACTGGCAATTCGACTCATTCCGTTGCTCGAATCCATTGATGTCTCCATGTCTTATCGCTCAAACTTAAAACGATTAAAACTACCCCTCCAGTATAACTCATAATTACAATAAATACAACACTATAAAACATTCATCTAGAAAAGCCACCAAGTGAGTGGGTGATTTTAGAACAAGAGTAAGTTGGCACTCTAGATTAATATCATATAAACGCTTATACACACTGAAAACGCCAGAACTTAAAGCCAATAAACACACACCATCAATGTAACTACACCATTATATTTAGGCGTACATTCATATTCATAAACATACCCCTGTGACACCCAGTAGCATCAAGCTATTCAGAGTCAAAGGGAAACTTCTGATTACGCAAGTCACACTTGGGCCCGCCACTCGTATGGCTACGGCCTATGGCGAACTGGTTCAGAGGTCTTCCTTCATATTTAGTGGGATCCTCAAAATAGATTGCAACTCAATTTTTTGCAGAAAAAACCAAAACATTAAAATTTAAAAAAGTAGTATCTCATGAATTAATGATGCTTAAATTCACAAATGAAATGTATTGAGAGCTTGAATCGATCTACTTGGGTCTCTTATTTTGTCTTCTTGTTGCCAGTAACCGCCTTCCTTTTTTATGACTATACAATTTTATATTCTCAGGTTTTTTATAAGTTTTAAGTAATCTGAATTTTTCAGAGTCAAGTGAAGAATGCTGTTGGTGTTTTGCATAACTTGTGGTTACAGCTAACTCACTTCTACTTGTTTTATATTGATTATAAGCAACCACCAAGGAAGCTAATGTCAAAATAAATGCAGCTACGGGCAAATACCCTGGCACTATAGCCAATGCCGTCAACCCTAGAGATAATGTGACCGTTCCTAAAGTTGCGTACCAATCCTCTTTGCGTGAAGTGACTTTTTGATAACGATTGATAAGCTTATAATAACAATCAACAAGGGTTTTATCTTTGTGGTTAAGTATTTCAAAAGTTCTATTAAGACCATCTTTCCCCATTGATAAAAGCTCAAATTCATCATTAGAAAGCTTCCCATTTTTTTGCTTTTGGATTAAGCCTTTAAACACATCGTCAGCATTAATGTAAAACAAGGAACTAGACTTCCATCCTAAATTAAACAAAACATTAAAAGATATTCCAAAATCCTTTTTAAATTCTTTTTGATCGTGCATAAATTTATTTCTCATTCTAACAAAACGATACAACGAGTGCATCGAATCCATGGATATAGCAACTAAAAGAAAAATAGGTGCTATTGACTGAGACATCACCGCCAAAGTCAACCCAGTTATACTCAAACCCAGCACAGCAATGGCAATTGAAAATTTAACAGCTAAAGAAAACTTAGATTTACTCTTAGAATAATAAATTAAGTTATATAATCTCACTACTGAATAGACCAAAACCAACCCAAAACTAGTTACACTCAGCCCAGTTGAAAATCTTTTCAAAAATTGCAATTGTGCAACAGGCACAAAATCCACCAAATGCCTTAACGAACTGTAAACATAATATATGGTAGAAAAAACCCTACCATAAACCAGCAACAAACTGATAAAAACATCATTAAATAAAGGAATAATAACCTTATTTTTGATCAAGGTTATGGGGTAGACCAAAACCCAAAAAGCCCTCACCAACGGGTTAAAGATTCTAGATAAAAAACTCTTTTTACTCTGTTTGTTTTTACGAGAATTAGGATTATATAAAGGATTATAGTGACCAGAACTTTGACGCGACCAAACCTCATCTTCTTGATTACTTTGAAAGTGATCTTCTTTATCATTTGGCTTTTTTGTCGTCATAACAAAACCCATATTAAATACTATACTATTGAGTATTATAGTAAAAAATATACAATTTTTGTTAAATTTAACACAATACATGAAAACTATTCTAAAACAGAGCTGTCATCACTTTTACAAAGCTTCATGACTTCTTAACATTAGGACCTTTTTTTTGATGACTTTGATTAGAAGCCTCCGCTACTCGAGCACCTAGCCTTTGCTTAACTTTAGATGAAACATCCCCAACATTAAGGGTGCTGAAATTTTCTTTATTTTGGCTGTTAAAAGAAAGATCACACTGCTCTTTAAAATGACTACTGGCACTTGATTTGTTAATAAGATCTTTTATACTCTCGATATTTTTTCCATCTCCCATTGCCACTAATTTCTTAATTAAAATATCGCATACCTCAAAATATTCATGTTTAACTGCAATCTCAAATGCAGATATTCCCTCAAATGGATTTGTATGAGCATAGTTAACCATAAGATCAATAGCCTTGGATTGAACCAACAGTCTTACCATAGATAAATCATTATTATTGACCGCCTTAATCAAAGCAGTTTCATCTTCATCATCAATAACATTAATATCTAAATCACTGCATTGCATTAATGCCTTAACGTAGTCTGAATTGCCCTTTTCTACAGCTTCGTGCAAGGGTGTTTTATCTTCCCAGTTTTCTGCATTAATATCGATACCCTCAATGCAGAGTAAATCCTGAAGAATCTCGACATTATCCCATGCTGCTACAAGGTGTAAAACTGTATTCTTATTCTCGGCCCTAGCAAAAAGATCCACCCCATCAACTTTCATTAGTTTTCTGATAGCCTCATCATGTTGACACTCTGCTGCAACCAACCAAGCCAATTGACCATCAGATCCCCGCAGACTTTTTACAAATCCACCAATATTCTTATCAATAAAAACCCCTACTGGCTCTTTATTTTTTATTTTAGCCACCAACTCATCAACCAGGTTAATAGCCTTTTTAATTTTATCCCTAGCTGAAGACGTATTTTCTGATATGGGCCAACTTGTCCCGAGAGGATCTATAGCTTTATCTCCATCATCATTCTTTTCATACACATCAATGTTCGAAGCCAATAATACATTAACACATTCAACATGGCCATACTCTACTGCTAAATGCAAGGCGGTATTACCCTGCTTATCTCTAATATTAACATCAATATCCCGCCTTTTAAGTAGTTTCTGTAACATGCTACTTTTTCCTAATTTTGCCGCCATATGTAAAGCAGAAAACCCTTTCAAATCTTTAGCATTAACATCAACATTCTTCAATTCTAATAACGCATCAAATACTCGCTCAGCCCGCATACATTCTTTTTCATGCATTTCATTTCTATACCCAAAAAGTGGGGCACTGGCGTCGATGACAGCATTTAAGACAGTGTTACCGTCTATGCATTGCATTTTTGTCAAAAATAAGGGCTGGTCGTTCATTTTCCTAGACAAAAGATGGTGACCGATTGCATGTTCAACAGCATCGATATGTACACCCTCATTATGTATCATGTCAATGAAAAACTTGACCGGACTCAAAGCTTCTTCAATCAGTTTCCTTTCCTCCGTTTTACGTGACCGAGCGCATAAATCAATGGCAGTTCTCCCCTCACTGTTGGCAATAAAGATATCAATATCTCGAGACTTTAACAAAGCCTCAACCATCTTAGGTTTGCCCATTGAAACCGCTTGCATTAAAGCAGTGAGCTGCTTGGGATCATGTTCTTCTACAGAATTGACATCTACCTTGCCCGATTGTATCAAAGCTTGTAACACCATAGGCTTGTTTTCTTGAATACAAAGATGCAAAGGAGACCGATGCAAATTATATGAATTCACATCAATATCACCCTGGAGTAATAAAGCCTTAACAATATCCACATTTCCCTTAATTATTGCCATCTGTAACGGCGTGTACCCATCTTCATTTTCAAAGTTAACATGATTAATACCTTGCATGGCTAATAATTCATTAACCATGACCAATTTTTGTTGCTCAACAGCTAAATATAAAGGCGTTTCTTGATCTCCATTCTGTACATTAACCTGAATACCTGGAGCTTTTAATAATTCAGAAACCAGCTCTAAATGGCCCCCTAAAACAGCAAGATGTAAAGGGGTATCTTGATCTTCATTTTCTGCATTAACATTAATACCCGGGGCTTTTAGCAATGCTTTAACCCCCTCTAAGGAACCATTTCCAGCAGCCAGATGTAAAGGTGTCATCAAATTATTATTTTGACTATTAACCTCCACTCGCTTATCTAACAACAAATAATCAAGACTAGTCAATCGTTTACTTCTTGCCGCTATATGTAAGGGTGTATCTCCTTCAAAACCATCTTTAACATTCAAATCTATGTCATCACGTTTTAACAATGTTTTGACCAAATCGCTATGATCCTCCCTCTTCCTCAAGGAGACATGTAAAACAGTATTCTGATTTGGATCACCTATATTGACATCTAACCCCTTAACTTTAAATAGCTCTCTAACAAATGCAATTTTTTGCCTTACTGTTAGCCCTCTATGCATACAAATATCCATTAATACCGTTCTCTCATGAACAGAATCGTCCATTCGATTAATGATTGTTGTTGTTTTGCTATTTTTTACAAACTCTTTGATCATGCTGAATGATCTTCCAACATCCTCCTCCGTAGGATCATATGGAATCGCAGCAATAGCCCACCTTAATGCTGTCCCTATCCACCTTCTTCCTCCCTCAATAGTTGTTGTAAGATCTATGTCTTCTCTCTTTAACAATACCTTTAAAACATCAACATAGCCTTCCTTCACCGCTATATGCAACGGCTTCAACCCCCACATATCCTGATTAATATCTATTTTTTTAGATTCCAACAAAACTTTAATCATTGCGACATTTCCTTTGTCCACAGCCAGATTAAAAAAGCCGTTAATATCTATGTTGTCAGATCTCATGAGCTCTTTAACAATCTTTAAATTGCCTTGTTCTACTGCCAAATTAAAACAGTTCATTTTAATGCGAATTTTATCGGATTTTAGCAACTCTTTAACAATTTCTAAATTCCCTTGTTTTGTCGCAAGATATAATGGGTCGATACCCTCATTATCTCGAGAAGTAACATCAATTGAATCAATGTTCTTCATCAGCTCTTTAACGCCTGCAACATAGCCTTCTTTAACTGCAACAAGCAAAGCTGTTTCCGAAGAATCATTTTTAGCGTTTAAATCAAAACCCTCGATGCTCAGCAGTTTTTTGATCGCATCCATACGTTTGAATTTGACTGCAGTATGTAACGCCAACTGACCATTAAAACCCCTCATTACTTTCGAAAAATTGTCTTTATTTTGCTCAAAAAATGTATCAATCTCTTCATTATTTTCTATCTTATGAATAAAAGAACCAATCGCCCTATAATAAGGCCTAAACACAGGCATTAAGTCTGGTGAATATCCTTCGCTTCTTCCACACAAATATCTTGCCCTATCCAAGGCAGTGTATCCATGAATATTTGTAGCAAAAATATCAATATCTTTGTTTCGCACCAACACCTCAATAATATCAACCCTATTATGTATCACTGCTTCCATCAGAACAGTCATACCAGTACGTTGTTTTTTATCATTGATAGCTATTTTTGTTGATTGTAAGAGTGCTTTCACAATGTCTACATGGCCGCCTTGGACAATAGCAAGTAATAAGGGCGTCTCTTCTTCTCCATTGACTGTATTAACATCGATGTCTTCTACCTTTAACAACTCATTGACAACGTCTAATTTACTTGTTGCAACCGCCCTATGTAATGGCGTATCTCCAGCAACATTTTTTTCATTAACGTTGATATAATTATCTTTAATTAATTCTTTTACGATAGCTAGCTCTCCCTTCTGGGCCGCTAAGTGTAAAATCGTATCCCCTTGATCATCAATCTCTTTGACATTAATTTTATCTGATTTCAACAGTTCTCTGATAATTCCTACATGCCCATATTCGAACGCTATTTTTAGGGGAGTATCTCCTTGACTGGTTTTTTTATTGATATCGACTCTTTTGGTTGCCAATATCGTTTGGACAATCTCTACATTTCCTGTTTTCGCCGCAACATGTAACAACGACTCTCCATCATGATTCCATGTATTCAGCAAAATACCTGAAACATTTAATAATTTTTCTACAACAGCTACATGTCCAGACTCAATCGCGAAAAACAAAGGCGCTCGACCCGATAAACCTGAATAATTAAGCCCAATCTCAGCTTCTTTTAAATTTAAAAACATGCTTACCACGTCTAAATCACCTTTTTCTACCGCAACCTGAAAAGCTGTCATACCCGCTCCATCTAAACTTCTCAAACGATTCATTGGGTGTTTAGAAAGCAATTTTGCTACACACTCCTTCTTTCCTAGACGCACTGCTAGATGCAATGCTGTAGATTTCTTAGTAGATGTTTGGATAAATGGATCATTAACAGAACTAAGAAGGTCCATACTAGGATGCTTTAGCAGCTCATCAACAATGTCTAAGTTATTATTGAACATAGCCACAATGAGTGGCGATGAGAGGTCTTGTTCGGAGGGGCCCAAATTAACATTCATGTTTGTTAATGTTAATAATGCCTTGATGACATCTAAATTATTATTATCAACCGCATTGTAAAGCGCTGTTATACCGAGATTATTTTTCAAATTAGGTTCCAACCCATCAACCTTTAACAACGTTCTAATAAACTCTAAAACCTTATTATCAACCTCACACTCAGTCGCTAAAAATAATGCTGTCTCACCAAGCTCATTTTGTATGTTAACATTTATACCTTGCTTTAAGCCTATCAACTTCAGCGCTAGATCAAATTGATCGCTCTCAATAGCCCAATGCAATAAAGTATCTTTCTCTGAATTCTGTGCATTAACATCCAAGCTTTCTATGGACAACAAGCTATCAACAGAAGAAAGGTTATTCACGGCATAAAACAAGAGAGGGTTTCCATGGGTATCTCGCACATTAACATTAACTCCATCAATCGCCAACAATCGTTCAAAGGCTGTAAGGTTATTATTCTCAAGAGCAACGATCAATGCCTCTTTGCCATCTGAACCCTTTAATCCCTTCATAAGGGCCTCTTGATTGTCATCAATAAAATCACTAACACCTACGTTATCCTTAATCCCTTTATTAAGTTGATCAATAACTTCTAAAGGCTTTTTGAGAGCATCAACCACATCTTTCCAATTCTTTTCTTGGGCCAAATCCAAGGCAGTTTTGCCATCATTATCCACTGCAAAAAGATCTATACTACTAGATTTGAGCAAGGCTTCAATGCAAACAGTCTTGCCCATTAATGCAGCTAAATGTAGTGCAGTTCTGCCCTTATCATCCTTGATAGCTGTATCACTCCCCCATTTAAGAAGCCGGCCAACCATACCGTCATAACCCTTTTTTGCTGATTTCATTAAAGCTGTTTCACCTCTATAATCTTGTGCATTGACCTCCTCACGTAACTGATAGAAAAAATAATCACAAGCCCTACCGTGGTTGTTTTCAGCCGCCTTCATGAGTAAAGTACTCACTCGACCCCAGCTATCTTTTGAAGGTAATCTTCCTCCTTGCTCAATTAAGACTCTTATAAAGTCATGGTAACCACCTTCCGCAGCATACATCAGGACACTACAATCACTATTATCGCACTCATTGATAAAGGCACTAAACGATTCAGGGGAGGATTTTTGCACGTCCAAAAGAAGAGATAACGCCAACGTAACCTTACCTTGCTTAATTAAATACATGACCCAAGATTGACTATTGCCTGGCCTCAATATTGATAAATCGAAATTTAAAGCCATCATTTTTTTAATAAGGGTTAATTCTTCATTATCTTTATCAGTATAAATCTCTGAATCCGCTTGAATGTTCATGCCCTTTAACTGCACATTCCCCCGAAGGATCTTAAAAACCTCCTCAAGCGTAAATTTTTTATTCTTATTAAGATCAGTAAACATAGAAATTACTTTTGTGGAAAACTCTTCTTTGTTAAAAACACGATGAAATTCATCCATTATGGGCTTAGATTTCAGAACTGCAAAATCCTCAGTTAATTGATCAATGAAGTCATTCAAACAAACCATAGCTTGTTCATGGGTTAACTCCTTAGCCTCTATATCAGCCCCATCTTGATCAGAGAATTTACGCCTTGCTTTTTGACAAAATATCTCATAGCTCATGACTAAAAAAGCTTTGGGTAACTCTTCTGGAGAAGGCCATGCTATATAACCTTTCGGCATGCGCACCTCTTTTAGCAAATCAAACCAACCACGAGCTTGTTTTGAATATTTTTTTCTTCCATTTGCCCCAGGCTTATAATCGTGCCCGTTAATCAAGGAATAATCATCCACCTTAACCATCAACCGCTGAATAACCTTTTTATTACCTCCTTTATAACCTTGTGCCATCGCAACCTTTAAAGCTTCCAACTCATCACATAAGGTAACCTTTTGGTCCAATAGCTTAATAGCTATCTCTGCTTGATTGTTTTTGACCGCATAACTTAATGCTGTTTGAGCATCGTCATCAAATTTCTTTACGGATACGCCTTTATTCAAAAGTAGGTCAACCATGTCATGATTACCCATTTCCACCGCATACATTAATGCCGTCTTTTTTGTTGAGTCAACTGCATCGATGCCACCTCCTTGAGAAATCATCGTTTCTAGACCTTCCAAATTATTGCCCATCACCGCGTACATCATCGGTGTCTGAGCCTCTTTAGTCTTTCGTTCTAAATCTTCTTTAGTCATATCACTTATATCAGCCCCTATCAACGCCTTCAAATGCCATACAGTTTCTCCTTTATCACGAATACTAATCACTTTATCAAATCTTTTAGCATTAAAAACATCTTGATACCAGCCGGTTCTATCCTGGGTCTTAATCATAGCTTCACTAATTACTCTTTTACTAAATACTCCTGTATCTTTTCGGTCTATCATCCTCTTCAAACCATCAATAACGGTCTCATTTATAGAGACCTGCTCATTCGCGATCGTAAACTCTTTAGGCATTGTCACTTCAGTCCATTCATGTCTATGAGTAGTATCTCCCAAGCCTAATTGCCCTTCCCGATTATAACCCACGGCATAGAGCTTATCTTCTCCACCAACCGTTCCTGTTAGAAAAGCAAACGAGCCTCCAACGATCACCTGTTCTATCGTAAGACCTTGTGGAATATCCACTTCAGTCCATTTCTTTCTCCCATCAGTATCACCCAAGCCTAATTGTCCATACCCATTATGACCACAGGCATAAAGCTTAGCCTCTCCATTCACTCCTTTTCCTTTTAGAAAGCTATGCCCATGTCCAGCTATCACCTGTTCTAACCTAAATCCTTGCGGAATATCAACTTCAGTCCACTCAAGTCTATTCGTAGTATCGCCCAAGCCTAATTGTCCCACACCATTATAACCACAGCCATAAAGCTTATCTTCTCCACTAATCTTTCCTGTTAGAAAAGCAAACGAACCTCCAGCCATCACTTTATCTATCGTAAAACCCTTAGGCAAAGGCACTTCAGTCCATTCTCTTCTATTATTGTTATCACCCAAGCCTAATTGTCCAAATTTATTATAACCCGAGGCATAAAGCTTATCTTCTCCACCCTTACCTTTTCCTTGTATAAAGCTATGATAATCTCCAACTATCACCTGTTCTAACCCAAATCCTTGCGGAATATTCACTTCAGCCCATTCATTTCCACTATCAGTATCACCCCAGCCTAATTGTCCAAAATCACTCTCACCACAGGCATAGAGCTTAGCTTCCATATCCTTGTCTTTTCCTATTAAAAAGCTATGATACTCTCCCGCTGTCACCTTTTCTACACTAAACCCTCGTGGCAGAGTTACTTCGGTCCATTCATTTCTATTCCTTCTATCACCCAAGCCTAATTGTCCATACGTATTCTTACCCGAGGCATAAAGCTTATCTTCTCCATTCTTACCTTTTCCTTTTAGAAGGGCATAATCACTTCCAGCGGTCACTTGTTCTATCGTAAAAACTTGAGGAACTGTTACTTCAGTCCATTCATGTCTATCACCATAATCACCCAAGCCTAATTGTCCCACACCATTATGACCTGCAACATACAGCTTATCACCCTTATTTGTCTTGACCGTTAACATTGAATAGACAAGACTCCCTACAAAAGAGTGCAGATTTGCAAACTTGATACCCTCAGGCACATCACCAGTTACCTCTTGAGATAAATAGGGCTCAATGTCACGCGTATATTGATTAGGGACAACCCCTTCTGGATTTAAATCAACTTGATCCTTCCCAAAACCATGTTTCAATACATTTCTAAGGTCGGTTACAATAGACCCGCTACAGTGTTGCCATAAACCCTCTCCTTCTATTCGAATCAAAAACTCATCAAAATGAGGGCTTGCTTTTACCGTTGCAAAATAACCTCTAAATTTTTGGATGATATCTTCTTGCTCTTCTGTTGTTAGAGTTCGATTCATGCCCAACACCTTATGCTGTTTATTAATCCAATCTAATATACAGTTTTCTAATTCTCTAACACCCTGAGATTTGATGGCCTCCTCAATAGCTCTGATAATACTTTTTGAGAGCTTTGACTGTGAAACAAGCTCACCTCTAGCATTACGTTTGCTAGATACTCCCTCTATAATTTTACCAAAATTTTCCTTACTCATTCCTTTATTAACTATGATAATATTGGCAACCCCCAGAAGAAACTGTATGCCGATACTCATTCTCTCTTCCATATGAATTTCTGCGTTACTATTACCTTCAAAATCTTGACCGTTTTGATATAATTCTTTCATGAAACTTACATTGATATTTTTGTCAAAAACAACCAAATTACTCCAGTCCAAGCTAGCTTTAATAAAGCCAATGATTTCAGATACCACTAAACTTCCATCATAAGAATATGTCCTAAATTCAGCAATAATGTCTTGATAGTTTTTCCCTGCATATTTTAGTTTAACATTTCGTTCAGGATCATATTTTGACTTAATATCCTTAAAACCCTCAGTTAATAGACGTAAAGATTCTTGCAAACATAACTCTGCCTGCTTATCATTAAGTTCAGTATCCTCTGTCACTCCCCCCTTATCCGATAACCCCTCTGATAACTTTTCCATCACGTTATTTTTTACCTGCTTAATCAATACCGCCTTCCATTTCGCCTCATCAGGCCTCTTTGATGCCTGACTTAACTTTTTCTCATAACTCTCAATACCTCCCTTGTGTTTAATAAAACAAGCCCTCAGCATCGGGGATAATCCGTCATCCTTCTTTACTCCTCTCCCTAAACTAAACTGCTCAACTTGACCAAACCTCCTTAAGCCATCAGGTGTTATCGGATCTAATCCTATCGCTTTTACATTGGAATCTTTCTGAATAGTCTTAATAAACTCTGAAGGTATGGTTGAATGGCCTACAAAATTTTTCTTAATCCATGGTGTATTCTTCACAATTCCTTCTATTTCTTTTTCATACCAAGAAGCTTGATTCCATAAGCTTTCTATCCGCATTAAATAGCTGATAGGTCTGCCTTCAGCCAACCCTGATACAACTTTTTTTTCTAGTGATGTTTTAAAATTTTGTATGGATTTAATAGCCCCTATATTCTCGCCCTTACCAAAAAACTCTTTCAATGCTTCCCCTGATTTACAGGTATTTTCTAAACCTATCTGATTACCCTCTACCACTGGAATCAGCACTCTTAGCAAACCGTTAGAATCAATCGTAATATATTTATTTTTTCCCTTCATAGCAATTCTCTTTAGAAAGATATAATAATTATAGTAAAAATCAAATAAAAGTACTGATTTATATTAAAAAACCTTAAATAAACAATATAGTTTACTTCCCTCCAGACCTCTTTTTATTCATAGACGCTTCTTCTTGTGATACGATGCTTTTTAATACCCTATTTCTTATGGGCACTTCAGTCCATTCATGTCTATTCGTAGTATCACCCAAGCCTAATTGTCCAGACCCATTATGACCTGTGGCATAAAGCTTATCTTCTCCATCATTACCTTTTCCTTTTAGAAAGCTATGCTCATCTCCAGCTATCACTTTTTCTATCGTAAACTCTTTAGGCAAAGGAACTTCAGTAAATTTATTTCTACCCTTATTATCGCCTTGAAGGTATGCTGAATATGTATCGGGAATGTCGATCATCTGTTGTCGCGTTAACCCCTGTTCAAAAGGAGGACGTGGTTCACTATGACCCAAGCCTAATTGTCCATATTGATTATCACCACATGCATAAAGCTTAGCTTCGCCATCAACCGTTCCTTTTAGAAAGCTATGATCACCGCCAGCTATCACCTTTTCTATCTTAAACCCATCTGGTAAAGTCACTTCAGTCCACTTATCTCTATTTGTAGTATCACCCAAGCCTAATTGTCCATAGCGATTAGCACCACAGGCATAGATCTTACCTTCTCCATTCACACCTTTTCCTATCAAAACACTATGATAATGTCCAACTATGATCTTTTCTAACCTAAATCCTGGCGGAATATCCACTGCAGTCCATTCATTTCTATTCGTAGTATCTCCCAAACCTAATTGGCCATCCTTATTCCAACCACTGGTATAAAGCTCTTGTTCACCATCAGACCCTTTTCCTTTTAGAAAGCTATGATAACCTTCAGCGATCACCTGTTCTAACTTGAAACCTTCAGGCATAGTTACTTTAGTTAAATTATCTCTACTATCTGTATCACCCAAGCCTAATTGTCCATAGCGATTAGCACCACAGGCATAGATCTTACCTTCTCCATCCTTACCTTTTCCTTTTAGAAAGCTATGAGCCCCTCCAGCTATCACCTGTTCTAACCTAAATCCTTGAGGAATATCCAATGCAGTCCATTCATTTTCATTTATATTCGTCATAGTATTACCCAAGCCTAATTGTCCATACATATTACCACCTACAGCATAAAGCTTAGCTTCTCCATTCACACCTTTTCCTTTTAGAAAGCCATGAGCCCCTCCGACTATCACTGTTTCCATCATAAAATCCTTAGGCAAATCTACTTCAGTCCATTCGTGTCTAGCCGTGGGATTGCCCAAGCCTAATTGACCACAAGAATTATCACCACTGGCAAATAGCTTATTTTCACCTAAGGGTATTTTTACTAACACCATCGTATGATTACTGCCTGTAAAAATAGAATAAATGAATAACTCCCTTTGCTTGATTTCTTTATTCATTGCTGATTGAAATCTTTTATTAACCCTAGCAAGCATCGCTAAGTCTTTCAAAGTAGCATAACCTTTCACTTTTTTTATAGGACCTCCATCCTCTCCTGTTTCTACAAGATTCTGCAATGCACTTTCTGGCTGATCTTGATTGGAGGATATCGATCCCTCCTTATCTTTAGACTCTTCTTGATTCTTAGTCTCTTCTACACCGCTACTTTTCTTGTTGGAATCTTTCATGACAACCCCCTATAACAATCACCCCTCTATTATAGCACAAATATCTAATTTTTATTAAAAAACCTATTTACCCCCAGACCTCTTTTTATTCATAGACGCTTCTTCTTGTGATACAATGCTTTTTAATACCCTATTTCTTATGGGTACTTCAGTCCATTCACTTCTACTCCTTCTATCACCCAAGCCAAATTGCGCATAATCATTCTTACCCGTGGCATAAAGCCTATATTGATCATCCTTGCCTTTTCCTTTTAGAAAGCTATGATCATATCCAACTGCAACCTGTTCTAACCTAAATCCTGGCAGAATATCCACTTCAGTCCATTCACTTCTATTCCTTCTATCACCCAAGCCTAATTGTCCATACTTATTACGACCTACAGCATAAAGTATATCTTCTCCAACCTTACCTTTTCCTTTTCCTTTTAAAAAGGTATGCGTACCTCCAGCTACAACCTGTTCTAACCTAAATCCTGGTGGAATATCCACTTCAGTCCATTCATATCTATTCGTAGTATCACCCAAGCCCAATTGTCCATACACATTATAACCACAAGCATAAAGCTTAGCTTCACCATCAACCGTTCCTTTTAGAAAACTATGATTATAATGAAATCCAAGTCCAACTATGATTGTTTCTAACCTAAACCCTTGAGGCATAGGAACTTCAGTCCATTGATTTCTATGCTCATTATCACCCAAGCCTAATTGTCTACCTTCATTATAACCACAGGCATAAAGCTTATCTTCTCCATCCTTACCTTTTCCTTTTAGAAAGCTATCATAATCTCCAACTATCACCTGTTCTAACTTGAAATCCTCGGGCAAATCTACTTCAGTCCATTCAGTTCTACCCCGCCTATCTCCCAAGCCTAATTGTCCATAGCGATTAGCACCACAGGCATAAATCTTACCTTCTCCATCCTTACCTTTTCCTTTTAGATGGGTATGATAACTT